>NZ_BPER01000021.1:0-738 GCF_020521355.1 Leifsonia sp. LS1 | reverse complement strand
TAGTGGTGACCCTGCGTATTCCCGACCGGCGTATTCGTCGTAATCGAAGCCGGCGGCGAGGGCCTCAGTAGGCTGTGGCGATGGTGTGGTTTCGGTCTAAGACTTCCGTCTTCGCGAAGCGATTGCGCGACGCGGAGGCTCGCATGTTGAGTGCGACAAGTGGGCGTGGGGTCACTTCCGTGATGACAGTGACCGGGATGCCTCGATTTCCAGGGGGCTCCTTTTGGCTGGTCGTGGGCTCTGATCGCGAGCGAGACGAGTTGCTCGCTGACGCACTTTGGTTGCTGGAACAAGCCCGGACATCGTTCCGTGGAGCTGGTTTCAGCGATGAAAATGTTGCACGCGCCCGAGCAACTGTCGAATCGGAAGAGACGGTCGATCGCGACTTCGGGGGCAACTGGTGGGCCCGCATGAAGTAAGTCGTCTTTGAGTGGTGTGATTGCGTATTCGGGGACGGCGTAGTCGTCGCGGATCGTTAGCTAATCTTGCCTGATCCGACGGTGTGGGGTCCTTCCAGGATGGTGAATGTGGTGCCACTTGTGAGTGCGCTGTAGTCGATGTCGTAGGGAAGATCGAGGAGGACGGGCGCCTTCTCACCGGGATTGAGTGTTGCTGCGGTCTCGCTGCGAATCACGACTCCTAGGTAAGGCCCGGTGTTGGCCTTGATGTGCGGCCGGTAGGTGCCGTTGAGGCTGATTGGCGAGTGGCGGCCCCCTTCCGCAGGGGGTAGCAGTTGAA
>NZ_BPER01000020.1:0-1340 GCF_020521355.1 Leifsonia sp. LS1 | reverse complement strand
TGAACCGTCCCCGGTTCTGTGCCGCTTCTATGCGGGTGCCATCTCCGGTTGGGATGGCGTGTTGAGGTCAGCGTAGTAGCTGGCCTCGAACTCGTCGGGCGGGACGTCGCCGAGGGTGCTGTGCAGGCGTCTGCTGTTGTACCAGTCGACCCATTCGGCGGTGACCCATTCCACGTCGGTGACGGTGCGCAGGGGGCCGTTGCGGAACGGGCTGTCCTCTCGGATGGCTTCGTTCTTGAACAGCCCAATCGTGGACTCGGCCAGTGCGTTGTCGTAAGCGTCGCCGATTGACCCGATCGAGGCGGCGATGCCCTCCAACGCGAGTGTCTCGGCGAAGCTGACCGAGGTGAATTGGCTGCCCGCGTCCGAATGATGGATCAGGCCCTCACCGGCTGGTCGGCCGGCGCGGTCGCGACGCCATAATCCCATCCGCAGTGCGGTGGTCACCAGCGGGGTGGTCTTGGTCGTCGCGGCGTGCCAGCCGACGATCGCCCGGGAGTAGCAGTCGATCACGAACGACACGTAACAGAACCCGGCCCAGGTGCGCACATAGGTGAAGTCCGCCACCCAGCGCAGGTTCGGCGCCGCAGCGGTGAAGTCCCGATCCAGCAGGTCCGGCGCCCGGGTCGCGTTCTTATCCGGGATCGTGGTGCGCACGCCCCGGCCCCGGGTGCGCCCGCGCATGCCCAGTTCTCGCATCAGCCGATCCACTCGGCGCGCCGAGACGGCCAGGCCGCGGCGGCGCAGCAGCGCCGTCATCTTCCGTCGCCCATACATGCTCTCCGGGGTTCCGGCCGTTGCCAGCAGCGCATCGATCACCACCGCATCCGCGTGGTCCCGGGCGCTGGCACCGGCATGCTTCCAGGCCCGATATGTCCGCGCGGCGACCCGCACGCCCTGCGATCGCAGAACAGTGCAGACCGACCCGACCGCGCGGCCTTTCACCCGCTGCTCCTCGATGAACGCGAGGATCAACGGCGTCGGGGGTCGAGTTCCCCGGCGAAGAAAACCGCCGCGTCCTTCAGGATCGCGTTCGCCTCACGCAGCTCACGGTTCTCCCGCTCGAGCCGGCGGATCCGCTCGGACTCGGACGAGGTCACCCCTGCCCGGTCGCCGGCATCCACCTGCGCCTGCCGCACCCAGCGGCGCAGCGACTCCGCACCGATCCCCAACCGCGACGAGACCGTCTCGCACGCGGCCGTCAGGTTCGGATACTCATCCAAGTGATCCAGAACCAGCCGCGTCGCCCGCTGCTTGGTCTCCTCCGGAATCTTCTTCGGCATGATCTCTATCTTCCTTCCACACTCGAAAGGAAGCGGCATCAAACCGGGGACGGTTCA
>NZ_BPER01000019.1:0-3190 GCF_020521355.1 Leifsonia sp. LS1 | reverse complement strand
AGTTGAATGGTGGCGGAAAGGATTCCATGTCGGGATTGTGCCATTCGGATCGGTCGGCTGTCGTCTGTTAGAGCCGTTTGCTGAGGTAGTCGATGAATTGGGCGCCAGCGTTGCGACGGTGTTGCTCGGTGACGGTGTAGCTGTAGTTGAACGAGTCCGCGACAATTGGTGCGGGCATTTGTAGGACGAGTTCTCTGAGGGAGGCGTTCTTCGCCCCTCTCAGGTCGATGCCGGCGTCGCGGAGCAGGTTCATGAGCGTGCTCTGGTGGATATGTTGACCGGGTTGGCCGCCCGGAAAGAGCCAGATGTTGTCGCGGTGGGCTGAGGTGTTCAGATTCGGCAGTTGATGGAGGTGGGCACGAACAATTGCGGCGAAGGGTTCCGGGATGTGCAGGTGGTCGCTCTTGAAGCGGATCCCGATAGTGGTGTCGGTTGCATGGATCTGGTTGAGCCGCATGGAAGCGATCCGGGTAAGCGGCTGCCCATAGAGCAGGAGCAGCAAAGCCGCAGTGCGCTCGAGCGGCCGCAATGGTGTGGTTGGGTCCACGAGTCGCCGGATGTGGTCGACGCGTTGCTGTTGGGTGATGATCGGTGCGGTTTTCGCGACCCGATAGGGGATCTCAAGTGCGGGGAGGTGGCCGTGCTTCATGGCCCATCGGATGAACCCGCGTGCGAGGCTGCGGGTGGTCGGGCCGCCGGTGAGCCAGCTGTCGATGTGGGCTTGGGTGCAGTCGGCTGGGGCAGTGTCGCTCTGGCGGAGGTGGGCGAGGAAGTCGATCGCGACGGTGGTGGATTGTTTGGCGGAGAGGAACGTGCCCTTCTTCAGTTGTCCGGTCTCGGCCAGGTGGCGCATGCGGTTGAGGTGGACCCAGCGAGCGTATTGAGTGATCAGGCGCCCATCGGCGGGATCGGCGCTGGCGGTCTTGGTTTGCAGCCAGCTCTGGAAGCGTTCGATGTCGAGGTGAACGTGATCCAGGAGTCCGTGCTCGATGCAGAGCTCGCGCAGGAACGCAACTTTGCTCGGGCGAGGGTGTTCGGTGAAAGTGGTGTGTTCGAGTGGGACTTCACCGCGAGCGAGACTGCGGACCAGACCGGTGGCCTCTGGGTTGGTGATCAACCAGATCTTGGCGCTGCGCGCGTGTTTCTGACTCGTCAGGGCCTGCAGCAACGACTGCAGGTGCGGGGCGACCTCGCCGTCGCCTGTGTCGAAGAGATTGGTGAGATCGTCGGCGAGGCAGCAGTGGGCGCAGAGGCCAGCCCGGACGGGTTCGTCCTCTCGACCGCAGCGGCTGCAGTGGAAGTCCTTCGGAATCCCGGCGCAGTCGCCGCAAGCCGGTGCGCCGCCGATCAGGCCAGGCAGGAGCCGGTCGGTGTTGCAGATGGGGCAGGTGCCGTGGATGCGGGTGGCGCGTTGATAGCAGCGTCGGCAGATGCGTCCTTCGGGCCAGGTAGTGGCAAATCGGACGTCGGATTGTTGGCAGCGGGCGCAGGCAGTGGTGTTGCGGGGCCGGCTCATTGTGGGCGGTGGATCCGTGCCCGTGCTGGACGGATGCCGTCAGTGCGTGCCAGGGCGGCCGCGTCGGCGGTTCCTGTGGCGCGCGTTCGCGAGTCGGCGGCAGTGACGGTGATCGGGACGAGCTCCTCGAACGTGCAGTCGAGGGTGTCCAGAATCGCGCCGAGCAGAGTGAGGTTAATGCGCTCAGGTGTGCTGCCGAGGAGGCGATAGAGCTGCGAGTCGGAGAGTTTGATGCCGCGGTCGGCCAGATGCGGGATGAGGTCAGAGATGGTGGTCATGCCGCGGGCGGCCATCAGCTCGCGCAGTCGCCAGTCGTGTTCAACGCGTCGAATCATGAAATATCAGTCCTTTGCGGCGAGGGCTTCGGTGGCCATGCGGGCGATCGCGTCGTCGACGACACGTGCCCGGTAGTCGGGGGAGAGGCCGGTGTAGATGGAGGTGGTGGAGGCGTGTTCGTGGCCGACTTGCTGCTGGATGAAGAACGCGTCGTAGCCTTCCTCGACCAGGTGGGTGACGTAGGAGCGTCGAAGCGAGTGGAAGTCCAGGTCGTCGGTCAGGCCAGCTTCGCGTTTGACCTCGGCGAAGGAACGACTGATCTGGCCGGCGGTGATGATCTGGTTGCCGCGTTCGCTGGGCCAGAGGCTGGTTGAGCCCGGTGGGGCATAGAGCGGCCGGATTTCATCGCGCCATTGCTGCAGGCAGTCGACCGCCCAACCGAATTCCGGCATCGTTAACACGGTCCGTCGTTTCGGGGGAGAGCCCTTCATCGCCTTCCCGAATCGGACGTATATGATCCCGGCATCACCGAACTGTCGGGCGCGCGGGTTGTAGGCGAGATCGACCAGATCGAGCTGGCGCACCTCGTTGCGGCGCAGACCCCAGGCGTAGGCAACCTTCATCAGCGTCGCGATCCGGAACGCCGGCAGCCAGCCCTTCACCCCAGAGCGGCGGATCCGCAGCACCCGCTCATCAGCGCAGTCGAAGAGATCCTCGAGCTCATCCCGGGTGTAGGGGCGCTTCCCGGGCTCGGCGATCGCCTCAGCCGCATGCCTGGCCGTGTTCCACTCGTGGAATACCTGCGCTGGATGGTCCCCAAATCGCTCCCAACATTGCTCGCTCCACCCGTAGGCCGGATCGGTCAAATATTCCAGGAACATTCGTAAGGCGTTCTGGTATCCGAGCACCGTCGAGCGCGAAGCGCCGCGAATGGCGCGCATCTCCAGAAAGAACTCGTCGACCGTTGCGACACTCCACGACCACGGATATGACTCCGCGAACCCGCGGAAACGCAGCACGATCGACCGGCGCGCATCGACCGTCGACGGCGCCAAGTTTCGCGCATACTGCTGAGCCCGCCATCCGTCGAGCATTGCGAGGAAGACGTTCTCGGACTCGTTCAGAACCGCGGAACCCGACCGCAGATAAACGGGAACGGCCCCAGCAACCGGCTCATCAAACACTCGCATAATATGCGAAAGTGTCGCATTAATTGCGAATCCTTCGCAACCCGGTCAACAAAACTGCTGATCAGAAGCCAATCATCAGCGCTCGGCGCCGGCTCGTTAGCGCCCAATCGCCAGCGATGAGCGGGCTGTGCGCGCGCTACTTCCGGCACAAACGAGGGGAGTCGTACCGAGTGTCGTATTCACATCCAATGGGAACAGGCCATCTTTA
>NZ_BPER01000018.1:0-7699 GCF_020521355.1 Leifsonia sp. LS1 | reverse complement strand
CCCCCCCCACGGGGGCCCCCCCCCCGGGGGGGGGGCCCTCCACTCGTCGAATCGCTGGGTTCTAGGCCAGGCGCACAGACTCGGCCTGGGGACCCTTGTTCCCCGAACCGACCTCGAAGACGACCTGCTGGCCTTCCTCGAGGACCTTGTACCCGGACATGTCAATTGCGGAGTAATGAACGAAAACGTCCTGTCCCCCACCTTCGACGGTGATGAATCCGTAGCCCTTTTCAGCGTTGAACCACTTCACGGTTCCGTTCGCCATGCATTACTCCCATTGCTGTGTCGCAAGCGCGGTCCAGCGCCGCGCGTTGGACCGATACTAATGCCGGGAATACGGGTAATTGCCAGCTTCTTTGTGAAACCGTTACGAATTCGGCCGAAAGTTAAACACGCCGGAAACAAAGGGATCCGCCGGGGGCGTCGCACCCGGATGACGCCCCTCGGAGGTCAGCCGGTGTAGTCGGAGCCGACCACGACCGTCAGATCGGCGCCGGTGTCTGCGAAGTCCTGAGTGTTCTGGACGGTCGCTCCGGGGAGCGACTGCGCGACGCCGAGGGCCGCGCCCTCCTTGGTCGGGTCGGCGTAGTAGACGACGGTCTGCGTGAGGTTCGTCATGTCGGCGTTCGCGACCGCTCCGACCTTCCAGCCCGCCGCGGTGAGCACGTCGCGGACCTTCGCACCGAGGCCGCTGGTGGCGGTGCCGTTCAGCACGTTGACGGAGAGCGACGGATCGACCGTCGGCACCACCGTCGGGGTCGGAGCGGAGGTCGCGGTCGCGGAGGCCGTCGCCGAGCCGCTCGGCGTGGAGCCGTTGAACGAGATGGCGCCGTTCACGAGCGAGAGTCCGAAGATGCCGGCGCCGACGAGCACGACCGTGGCGAGCGCCGCCCAGCCGAAGGCGATCCAGCCGCGGCCACGGGGACGAGGGGCACGGTGCGCGCCGACGCGCTGGATGTCGTCCGGGATCTCGTCGAAACGGTCGCGGGGGTGCTTGTCTGCCATCGTGGGGTGGGTTCCTCGGGGGTCAGTCGTCGGACGGGAGGGCCCTGGTCCGGCGGGCGGCCTGCCTCGTCTCGCGGAGCCGGAGCAGTCGCTTGACGAGCATCGGATCGTGCGTGAGGGCGGCCGGACGGTCGATCAGCGCTCCGAGGAGCTGATAGTACCGCGCCGCCGAGAGACCGAACTCCTCGCGGATGGCCTGCTCTTTGGCGCCGGCGTGCCGCCACCACTGGCGTTCGAAGGCGAGGATGGCCGCGTCGCGCTCACCGAGCCCGGAGCGCTCGGGCTCCGACCCGTGGTGCCCTGCCGCCTCGGCCACGTGCGTGCCGCCTTCCTCGATCCGTCGCCTTCCGATGAACGGTCGCCGCTCATCCTAGGCGGGCGGTCCTGTGTGTTGGCCGTTTGGGCCCGGCACGTCGCGTCTGAAACAGGGAACAGGCGCGGCCCCGCACCCGTTTAGGGTGTAGTCAGACCACCCGACCCCGCATGGAGGCACCGCAATGGATTACCAGGTCTCGAAGACCGACGACCAGTGGCGCGAGGAGCTCAGCGCCGAGCAGTACTCGGTGCTGCGCGAAGCCGGCACCGAGCGCCCGTGGACCGGTGAGCTGCTCGACGAGAGCCGGGCCGGGCTCTACACCTGCGCCGCGTGCGGTGCGGAGCTGTTCAAGTCGGGCACCAAGTTCGACAGCGGCTGCGGCTGGCCGAGCTTCTACGAGTCGGTGCGGCCGGAGGCGGTGCAGCTCCTCGAGGACGACAGTCTCGGGATGGTCCGCACCGAGGTCCGCTGCGCCAGCTGCGGATCGCACCTCGGCCACGTCTTCCCCGACGGGTTCGGCACGCCGACCGGCGACCGCTACTGCATGAACTCCCTCTCGCTGAACTTCACCGCGGACGACGCGTGAGCGACCTCCCCGCCCGCGTCGGCGCGCGGCGCTCCTACTCCCGCGTCACGGACGCGGCTCCCACGCACGAGGAGCTGCTGACGCTCGTCGCCGCGGCGGGACGGGTCGCCGACCACAGCGCTCTGCACCCGTGGCGCGTGATCGAACTGCGCGGGGACGCCCGGCTCCGGCTCGGCAAGGCGTTCGCCAAAGACGCGAAGGCCCACGGCCACGAGGCCGAGAAGCTCGCCACCAAGCCGCTGCGCGCTCCTCTTCTCCTGGCGATCGTGGCCAGCCGCAAGAAGAGCAGCAAGGTGCCGGGGTGGGAGCAGGACGCGGTCGCCTCGGGCGTCGCGCACATCCTCAGTCTGCTGCTGCACGACGCCGGCTGGGGCGTCATCTGGCGCACCGGCCACCAGACCCGCGCCACGGCGGTGCACAAAATGCACGGCCTCGACAAGAACGAGCGCCTGCTGGGCTGGCTCTACGTGGGAGGCATCCCCGAGGGGAGCAAGGAGGGGCACCGCAAGCCCCTCTCGGCCGAGCGCTACCTCAGCGTCCTCGACTGACGACGCCGCTCGCGTCGTGCCCGCTCACTCGGCGGCGCGACGCGAGCCCCAGCGGATGCTCGCCACACCCACGGCGACGATGGCGAGCAGCGTGCCGCCGATCGTCGAGAACGCCACCGGGGCGCGCGAGGTCGGCGCCAGCAGGTCGAGCAGCAGGGCGGTCAGCAACTGGCCGGCCACCGTCGCGAGGCCCAGCAGCAGCACGCCGGTGATCCGGACGAGCAGCGCGGCTCCGGCGATGAAGACGCAGCCGATGGCGCCGCCGATGTACAACCACGGCTCGGTCGGGAGCGGCTCCGGCAGTCCCGCGAGCGCCCAGTGCACGAGCATCAGCACGACGAGCACGATGGTGCCGACCAGGAAGTTGATGAAGGTCGCGGTCAGGGCGCTCTCGGCGACCACACGCACCTGACCGTTCACGGCCTGCTGCCATCCCATCCCGAGACCGGCGATGAGCGGCAGGAGCATCATCCAGACCGGGACGCTGCCACCGAACTGGGCGGAGACGGCCCAGGTGACCGCGAGCAGCGCGATGACGGCGCCCGCGATCCGGGCCGGGGTGAGCGGGCGGCGGCCGCCGGGGCCGAGACCGACGCGGTCGAGCACCAGGCCGCTGACCGTCTGACCGGCGACGACCGAGACGGTGAACAGCGCGACGCCCAGCATCGCTGCGGCCAGCCCTTGGGAGAGGACCAGGAACGCACCGGCCGCACCGCCGCACACGTACCACCAGCGCAGCTCGCCGTCGCGCAGCGCGGCACGCACGCGGCCGAGCCCGCGCCGGCCTGCAGGGGCGACGGCCAGCGCGACGAGCAGGATGATCAGGCCCGAGCCGAACGAGATCGCGGCGGCGGTGAAGCCGTCGTCGAGACGGCGGCCGAGCTCCCCGTTGATGCGGGACTGGAGGGCCACGCCGGCACCGCAGATCATCGCGATGACGAGCGCCAGCCACAGGGGGAAGGTACGGGGAGTCACTCCCCCAACACTAGCTGCGCGTCGGCGCGGCTCAGGGGGCGGGGGCTTCACCGTCCGTCGGGCTCGGGTGCGGGAGCCACGGGATGTTCTCCTCCGGGGCGACGAGCTTCTCCTCCGAGAGGTCGTAGTCCTCGCTGTTCTCGATGTCGTCGGTCTGCTTCTTGTCGTCGGTCATGCCCTCACCCTATTCCCGGGGCGGGAGCCGTCGAGGGCAGCGGGGCGGACGGCGGCGCGTCGGCCAGGACGGCGAGCGGCGACTCGACGGCCTCGGCGATCTCGCGCAGGAACCCGGCCGCGACACCGCCGTCCGTCACGCGGTGGTCGAACACGAGCGACAGCTGGGCGATGCGGCGGGGCACGATCGTGCCGTCGACCACCCACGGCCGTTCGAGGATGCGGCCGACCCCGAGGATGGCGACCTCGGGGTGGTTGATGATAGCGGCGCTCCCATCGACGCCGAGGCTGCCGTAGTTGTTGATCGTGAAGGTGGAGCCGGTCAGCTCCGCCGGGCCGAGCGAGCCGGCGCGAGCGGCCTGCGCCAGCCGGGCGAGCTCGGTGTCGAGCTGCCGCACCGAGAGGAGGTCGGCACGGCGGACGACGGGGACGACGAGCCCGCGCGGGGTGTCGACCGCGACGCCGAGGTTGACGCCCTCGAAGGTCTCGAGGCCGCCACCGTCGGCCGTGACGCGTCCGGCCAGCTCGGGACGGCGGGCGAGCGCGGCGAGGGCGAACCGGGCGACGAACGACAGGAGGGACGGAGCCCGGCCGTCGACCACGAGGCGGCGGCGGCCGTTCCAGAGGTCGGTCGCGTCGACGTCGACCCAGACCGTGGCCTCCGGGATCTCGGAGCGGCTGCGCGACATGGTCTCGGCCACCGTGCGGCGGAAGCGGGAGAACGGGTCGGTCGCGCGCACGGTGAGGCCGGTGCGGGGGTCGGCGGCTGCGTCGGCGGCGACCGGTGTCGCGCTCGGCGCAGGTGCGGGTGCCGGAGTGGCCGAGGTGACGGCGGCTTCGACATCCGCGCGGGTGACGACCCCGTCGGCCCCGGAGGGGCGGAGGCTCGCGAGGTCGACGCCGTGGCTGCGCGCCAGCGCCCGCACCACCGGGGAGACGACGGGGACGATCGGGGAGGAGGCGCGGGCGGAGGTGGCGCGCGGGGCGCCGCCCGCCGCCGCCGAGACGCGGGCACGTCGCGCACCCGAGGTCATGTCTGTGGTCCCGTAGCCGACGAGCACCTGACCCGAGGCCCCGGACGGCCCGGTGACCTCGGCCCCGGTGGCCGTGCCGGCCTCCTCCACTTCCAGCAGAGGGGCACCGACCAGGATGGTCTCGCCCTCCTCGCCGTGCAGCGCGGCCACCACGCCCGCGAAGGGCGACGGCACCTCCACGACGGATTTGGCCGTCTCGACCTCGGCGATCGGCTGGTCGACGGCGACGGTGTCCCCGCGTGCGACCAGCCAGTGCACCAGCTCGGCGTCGGTCAGCCCCTCACCCAGATCGGGGAGCTCGAACACCCGGGCGGTCACGCGTCCTCCCACTGGAGGGTGTCGATCGCGTCGAGCACCCGGTCCACGCCGGGCAGGTAGAAGCGCTCGAGCTTCGGCGGGGCGAAGGGGGTGTCGAACCCGGTGACGCGGCGCACCGGCGCCAGCAGGTGGTGGAAGCAGCGCTCCGACACGCGCGCGGCGATCTCGCTGGCCATGCTCGCGAAGCCGGGTGCTTCCGCGATCACGACCGCCCTGCCGGTCGCGCGCACGGCCGCGCAGACCGTCTCGTCGTCGAAGGGCACGAGGCTGCGCAGGTCGAGGACGCCGACGCTGCGGCCCTGATCGGCGGCGGCCTCCGCCGCGGCGAGCGCGACGGGGACCGATGGGCCGTAGGCGATGAGCGTCGCGTCCGTGCCGTCGCGCGCGACGCGGGCGCGGCCGATCTCGGGCAGGGGCGCCTCCGTGTCCACATCGCCGGTCGCCCAGTAGAGCCTCTTGGGTTCGAGGAAGACGACCGGGTCGGGGTGCCGGATGGCGGCGCGCAGGAGCCCGTAGGCGTCCTGCGGCGTCGCCGGCGAGACCACGGTGAGGCCAGGCGTGTGGGCGTAGTACGCTTCCGACGAGTCGGAGTGGTGCTCGACGCCCCCGATACCTCCGGCGTACGGGATGCGGATCACGAGCGGCAGCCGGACGAGGCCTCGGGTGCGGTTGCCCATCTTGGCGACGTGGTCGACGATCTGCTCGAACGCGGGATACGCGAACGCGTCGAACTGCATCTCCACCACCGGGCGCATCCCGTTCATGGCCATGCCGACGGCGGTGCCGACGATTCCGGCTTCGGCGAGCGGGGTGTCGAAGCAACGGTCCTCCCCGAACCGCGCCGTCAGCCCGTCCGTGATGCGGAAGACTCCGCCGAGGGGGCCGACGTCCTCCCCGAAGACGAGCACGGCCGGGTCGGCGGCGAGCTCGTCGGCGAGCGCGCGGTTGAGCGCCTGCGCCAGGGTCAGGGAGGACGGAGCCACGGCGGGCCGCAGGGCCCCCTCGGCGGAGTGGTCGGCGGGAGCGTCGTGCGTGAGCGTCATCGGGCGGCCTCCTCGGCGGCGAGCTGCTGCGCCTGCTCGCGCAGCTGCGGGGTGGGCGTGGCGTAGACGTACGCGAAGAGGTCCTCGGGATGCGGTTCGGCCTCCTCGACGAGCTGGGCGCGGACCCGCGCGGCGATGCTCTCCGCGTGCGCGTGGGCCTCCGCGTCGTCGCCCTCCGTGAGGGCGCCCTGGTCGCGCAGCCAGGTGCGCAGCCGGAGGAGCGGGTCGCGGGCGAGCCAGGGCTCCACTTCGCCGGGGGTGCGGTACCGGGTGGCGTCGTCGGCGTTGGTGTGCGGCTTGACGCGGTAGGTGACGGCCTCGACGAGCGTCGGGCCTCCGCCGTCGCGTGCCTCGTGCACCGCGTCGTCGAGCGTGACGAGGAGGGCGGCGAGGTCGTTGCCGTCGACCAGGCGGCCGCGCATCCCGTACCCGATGCCCTTGTGGGCGAGGCTGGGCGCGGCGGTCTGCCTGCGGAGCGGGACCGAGATCGCGTAGCCGTTGTTCTGCACGAGGAAGACGACCGGCAGGTGGAACACCGCCGCGAAGTTCAGGGCCTCGTGGAAGTCGCCCTCGCTGGTCGCGCCGTCGCCGCACATCGCCAGCACCACGGTGTCCTCGCCGCGGAGGCGGGCGGCGTGCGCGAATCCGACGGCGTGCAGAAGCTGCGTCGCGAGCGGCGTGGCCTGCGGCGCGACGTTGTACCGGTGCGGGTCGTACCCGGAGTGCCAATCGCCGCGGAGCATCAGCAGGGCCTCGAACGGGTCGACGCCACGGGTGACGACGGCGACGGTGTCGCGGTACGTCGGGAACAGCCAGTCCTGCTCGCCGAGCACGAGACCTGCAGCGACCTCCGCCGCCTCCTGCCCGTGCGACGAGGGGTACACCGCCAGCTTGCCCTGACGGACCAGCGCGTCGGCCTGCTCGTTGAGCCGCCGGCCCAGCACGAGCTGCCGATAGCCCGTGAGCAGGCGATCGGCAGACGGGAACGGGTGGTGCTCGTGCGGGTGGCCCGAGCCCTCCTCGTCGATCAGGCTCAGCGGGGTGTCGCCGGGCAGCAGCTCGTCCGAGTGCATCGTTTCTCCTTCGAAAGACGTCGCTCCCTCTCAGGATGACTTCACTGGACCCACTACGCCACCGATCCCCCGCTATCGAGACGAACGGTGTCGCCGCGGTCGCTCTCGTGGCAGGATGTCTCCCACCATGGACGACATCGACGTACGCATCCTGGACGCTCTGCGCAGCGACGGCCGCGCCTCCATCACGGCGGTCGCCGAGAGCGCGCACGTGTCGCGGGCCAACGCCTACGCCCGCGTGGCGCGGCTGGTGGACGAGGGGGTCATCACCGGCTTCACGGCGAAGGTGGACCCGCGCAAGTCGGGCCGCGCGTCGTCCGCCTACGTCACCATGCGGGTCGACCAGGCGGAGTGGCACGAGCTGCGCGACACCCTCCGCGGCATCCCGGAGGTGGAGCACTTCGCCCTCGTCGGCGGCGACTTCGACGTGATCCTGCTGGTGCGGGCGCGCGACAACGAGGACCTGCGGCGCGTGATCCTGGAGGAGCTCACCAGCATCCCCTCGGTGCGCGACACCAAGACGTCGCTGGTGTTCGAGGACCACGACCAACGCTGAGCAAGGCCGTCGAGGTTCACGTCGTTGCGCTCATTCGGGCGTCGAAGGCGCAACGACGTGAACCTCGAGGG
>NZ_BPER01000017.1:0-39697 GCF_020521355.1 Leifsonia sp. LS1 | reverse complement strand
TACTTCCGGCACAAACGAGGGGAGTCGTACCGAGTGTCGTATTCACATCCAATGGGAACAGGCCATCTTTAGTCTGACATAAGGAATATTATCAGCGGTCAACGTCGAGACATTTCTTTGACATGCTGGTGCCAACTTCCGGTAACGCTGGTCTATCCTTGATGCAGGAGGTGGATCGACATGTCGAGCGTTTTGGAAGCACCAACCCCTCGGAAGCGTCAGCAGGCATACGTTCGCGCGATCGAATCCGAAATCACGCCCGCCGTCAAGTCTCTGGTCGAGACATTGGGCAAAGGCGTGGTCGCGGTAATCGTCGGGCGGGATGCCAGGACCATCAGCCGATGGGTTGCAGGAAGCGGCCCGCACGGCGACGATGAGCAGAAGCGCGTCATCGATACTCTGCAGATCCTCGAGCTGCTGCTCTCGGGCGACTCCCCGACGGTTGTACGCGCCTGGTTCATGGGCATGAACCCACAACTGGATGATGACAGCCCGGCGGAACTTCTCGCCGCGGGCCGCGTCCGCGAGGTCATGGCGGCCGCGCGCGCGTATGTCGGCGACTGACCGATTCTTTAAGTAACCTGGGTGTTTGCTGATAGAGTCGTCTCTATGAGAGGAAGCGTCCTATCCCGGGCCCCGGCCCGCACGTCCAGAGGCCGACCGGTCTTCAGCGTGAGGCGGTCGCGTGGCTGACGGGCCGGCGCTCGTTGAGCCGCCTTCGGTTCTGTTCCGCGTTGAGCGGCCGGAGCCGCCGCTGCGCTACTCCCAAATTAGCGCTGAAGACACAGCGCTCGACAACGTTGGCAACAGGTTCGACATTGCCGGCGCCGGGGTCTTATACGCGGCGAGCCACACCCAAGGGGCCCTTGCTGAAACGAGCGCGTCGTTCCGCGTGAGCGCATCGCTGCTGGAGACGATGGCGCACGCCGGCGCAGGTCCGAACGAGCTGGCTATTCCGGTGCTCGGCCCAGAATGGCGAGCTCAGCGCGTACTTCGGTTGTTGGAGACCCGGGACGCCCTCCCCTTTGTCGATATTGAGGATCCCGTCACTCACACCTACCTCACCTCTCAGGCGCGCGCCGTCCTCCTCGCCCTCGGCGTTTCGCACCTGGACGTCGCGGCTGTGCGAGGACCTTCCCGGCTGCTCACCCGCGGACTCGCCACCTGGCTCTACCAGGCACGAGATTCTGAGGGAGCACCGCTGTATGGCGGCATTCGCTATGTCTCGAAGCTCGGAGACTATGAGAATTGGGCGATCTTCGACGGGACCGAGGTTCGGGTCGTGGGTCATTATCGGATCACGCTGGACGACCCGGACCTGGTCGCCGTCGCCACCCGACACGGGATCCCGCTGGCATGAGCGAGGAGGCCATCGACGGGGAGCCGCAGGGCCCGATCGTCGCGCTTCAGCTTGGTTCGCTCTTTCCCGGCGCTGGCGTCGAGCGCGATGGAGCTCGCTCCTGGCCGAGGGTTGCTGTCGAGCTGCAGAAGCTATCGACGCAGGCGGCTTTTGTCGAGTTCAACGCGTCCATGAAGAAACTCCCGCGCGGAACCGGCCACGCTCTCGTTGGTCGGATCACTTCCACCGGTGAGCAGTTGGCGATCGCAGGGACAGCATTAGCTGATGCCCGCCGTTGGCTGGCGCCCGACGTCGACCCCAGCTCGGCGCCGATGGCAGGACGGGCTCTCGCCGAGACGGCGGGCTATTTCATGATTTCTGCTGGTCACGGTTTAGCGAATGCGACGCTTCGCACGCTGATGCTCAACCCTGCCGCACGTGAGAAAGCAGGGGTGGCGGCTGATACCCTCGCCGACCCGTTCACTCAGGATCGCCGGGCGTGGATCTCTCTTGAAAGCGGCTCTCTACGCTCGTTACGCACATGGGCCCGAGTTGCTGGCGGCGGCCATGCGCTTATCCTGGCCGAGATCCTCAGCGACCTGGTTAGCGACCTTGCGTGGAAGGCGCTTGTGGAGACCCGGCACCGCGACTTTCATCAGTGGCGTCCGCAAAGCGTCCCGGGCGGAGTCAACCCGGGAAATCCGTGGCAAGACAACGGTGCCGGAAGCTATATGCTCACCGTTGGCACCCGCGCCACATTGAAGCCCATCCCCGCTGAAGACGCGATCTCCGTTGCCGACCACGCACTGATGGCGATCACCCGAACTGCGGAACAGTGGCTCAACGAATGGCCGTACGCGCTGCGCGACATCGGTGCCCCCATGCACAAACTCGACGAGGAGCCCGGCGACGGCGGAAGGAACACGCCGGATTGACCGTGACGTGCTCCGATTGGATGATGGATCCCCTCCCGGTCCCGCGTCAATTAGGGGACGCGACTGACTCGCGGAACACTCGCGCCCACGTGCGATGTAGAGCACGCTTGTGGTCGCGTCGCATGGCAAGGCCCCATGCGAGGCCCGCGCAGGTGCTGACTGCGGCCGCAACCACGAAAAGATAGAACATGAGCTCATTGATCGAGTGCATCGCTTCTGCCGCGCCCGCGATGTGGAGGTGTCCGGTGGAGTCCTGCAGCGGAGCCGCCGCAGTATAGAAACCGCCGGTTAGCGCTGCGAAGATCGCGGCAAAGACCGTCACCGTCGTCGCAAGCACGGTGAGGAACGTCGCACGCGCGGTGGAGCTGGATCCGGGGGCCGCCTGCTCCGCACGAAACTCGAGCTCAGCGAACACTCGCTGTTGCACCAGAGGCGTGGCCTTCCCGAAGGCCACCACCTTGACGTGCATCCTCGTTAGATCGTTGTGGATATGCTTCTGCGCGGCCGCCCCGACGGCATCGGCGGTCACACGAGCACGCAGCTGCCTCATCGTCAGATATCGGATTGAGACGGGAATCCGGTTGAGCATGCTCCCACCGTAGAGATCTTTTGACTCCCCGCGGTTCCTACAACGGGCGCGGTGGCTCCGCAGGGAGTAAGGCTACCGATACTCGGCCACGATCGCCTCCGCCTCAGCCGGGAAAATGCCCTCACTGTTCGTGTACTTCGCGAGCTGATTCGCATTGTTCGCCACATTCGCAAGCAACCGGCGCACGGCGAAAATCTCCACGATCGCAGCCTTCCGATCCGTGTCCGTCTGCACATGCCCACTCATCGCCGACTCGAACAACAGCCGCGGAACAGTCACACCACGAACCGCTGCACGGGCCCGCAGCTGCGTGTCCTTCTCAGGAGCGACCGACACCTCATACCGCTTCGCACGTTCGCTCTTTCCCGGCGCTAGGGCGGAGTGCGATGGGGCTCGTTAGCCGAGGGTTGCTGTTGAGCTGCAGAAGCGATCGACGCAGGCGGTTTCGCTTAATTTGACGCGTCCATGAACCAACTCGCGGCGCGGAACCGGGCACGTTCGGGTTGGCCGCATCACTTCCACCGGTGAGCAGTTTGGCAATCGCGTGGACCGCGTTAGCTCCGACCAGTCCTCCTCGTAGTCGTAGAAGCGGTGAATCATCCCCGCCTCGTCTCCACTACATGGCGGCCAGGGCACGCCCAACAAATCGATGACTTCCCGGACACTCCCCTGACGTCCCGAGGATTGTGGCATGCCCAATCCCATCGCTGTTGGAGTGCCGCGGTGAAGAAATGGGGTCGCACAAGCGCTTGGCGATGAGAATCCCCATGTGCTACGGTCCTGGTAAGAATCGATTATCGACGGAATGGTTTTCTTTCGGTGCGTTGGCCCCAGCCGGCGCTTCCAATGAATGGCGATTCGGCTGAGTTTCCACCCGGATGCGTTCTGTCGAAACAACATGAACACCTGCTGACGCGAGGCGTTCAAGGATTGAGGTAGCAGCCATGACGGAGGCGATGTCGGGCCAGGGGCCAGTCGCGCAGGAGTACTCGCCGCGGGTGTGCGTCCACGAGTCCCGTGAGGAGCTCGGGCATGCCGCAGGAGCCGAGGCGGCAGAGAGTCTGAGGCTCGCGATCGCCCGGCGGGGGCATGCCCGGCTTATGCTTGCTGCGGCACCAAGCCAGCAGAGCACGCTAACCACCTTGGCTGCCGCTCCAGGCGTCGACTGGAGCGGCATCGAGTGCTTCCACATGGACGAATACATCGGGCTTCCGGCCAGCGTGCCCCAGCTCTTCGGCAACTGGCTCCAGACGACTTTCTTCGATCACGTCCCCCCTGTGGCGGCGTTCCACCGGATCGGGTCGACGGGCGACCCGAACCTTTGCGCGACCAGCTACGAATCGGTCATGGGGTCCCGCCCGTTCGACGTCGTCCTGTTGGGGCTCGGAGTCAATGGGCACCTCGCTTTCAACGATCCGCCGGCCGACCTGCATGACCCTCGAGGCGCCCGCGTCGTGGACCTCGATGAGACGAGCCGTCGTCAGCAGAGCGACGAGGGTCACTTTGCAACTGCTGCGGACGTGCCGCGCCGGGCTATCACTGTCACGATTCCCCGTCTTCTCAATGCCGAGGTGGTGATAGCCTCCGTCCCCGGTCGACAGAAGCGACAGGCGGTGGAGGAAGCCCTCACGCGCCCCATTGGCGGCGCGTATCCGGGGACCGCTCTCCGAACCCACCGGCGTGTGACCATGCACCTCGATGCCGAATCGTGCCCGGTCCGAGTTGAGGTCGGCCAACTGTACGGCTGATACACCCTCAACGTGAAGCCGCTGGATAGCTGGCAGCGATACAGGCAACGAGGACAGAACCCAAACCAACTCTAGAGAAGGAAGTTCCACGAATGGCAAACGAAACATCCGACCGACCGATTTCGGTCGGGATCTCCGGCCTCGGCCGCGCGGGCTGGGACCTGCACGCCCGCACCCTGCGTGAAATGACAGACCGGTTTAGAATCGCCGCAGTATGCGACGGACTGGCGGACCGTCGGGAGCAGGCCACTACCGAGCTCGGCGCTCGCGCTTATTCGACATTCGCGGAACTCGTCGCCGACGACGAGGTAGAGCTTGTCGTCGTGGCTGTGCCGTCGCACGCCCACGCGGAGCAGGCTACCGAGGCACTCGCGGCTGGCAAGCACGTCCTCGTGGAGAAGCCATTTGCCACGAGCTTCGAGCAGGCGGCGGCGATGTTCGAGGCCTCAACTCAGGCTGACCGGCTCCTCATCGCGAGCCAGAACATGCGCTTCGAAGCAGGATTCCTGCGGATCAAGGAACTGGTGGAATCGGGACGCCTCGGCGAAATCGTGCAGATCCGGGTTGCGTGGCAGAACTTCCGGCGACGATGGGACTGGCAGACCCTGCGAAAGCTGGGCGGCGGAGCGCTCGGCAATGACGGTACGCACGTCATCGATCAGGTGCTCCTACTGATCGATGAAGAGGTGGAGCCGGTGTTCAGCAGGTTGGCGCACACTCCCCTCTCCCTCGGCGATGCGGAAGACTACGCGAAAATCATTCTGAGCGGCCCCGAAGCGCCCGTGGTCGACCTCGAGTTCTCAAGTGCTTGTGCTTATCCCGGCGATCAGTGGCTCGTCGCAGGCACGAGAGGGTCGCTCGCCGGCGGCCACGGGAAGTATCGAGCCAAGTACATCGATCCGGACCTTCTTCAACACCGAGAGGTATCTCCTGATCCCACATCCGATCGTGGATACGGCAAAGAAGACCTCCCGTGGGTCGAGGAGACCTTCGATGTCTCGACGGAGACGTACACGATGAGCCACCGGCGGCTCTACGGTGCGATCCACGACTCGCTCCGGAATGGTGCCGCTGCCCCTGTCTCGCCTAAGAGCGTTCTCCGTCAACTCGAGATCATCGAGAAGACCCGTGCGGTTGCCGGCCAGATCGTCGAGGTGGCCGCGTGAAGCTTTCCTTCAGCACGCTGGCATGCCCGACCTGGTCATCTGCGCAAGCGATCCAGGCAGCAGTCGACTACGGTTACGACGGCATCGAATGGCGTCTCGTGGATGGCGAGATCCTCAACTCGTCGATGCCTCTGGGCGCGGCAGCCAAGCTCGGCGACGCGACCCGGGCGGCTGGGCTGACCACGTGCGCCGCCGACACGGGCGTTCGCGACGTCAAGCTGATCCTTCCGCCAGGCTCCGAGCGCGAGGGGATGCTCACGGAAGCACGCGCGATGCTGAAGGTTGCAGCGGCCCTGGGCGCCGAATACCTTCGCGTCTTTCCTGGGGACTGCCCGGACGGCGTTCCGCGCGAAGTCGCCAACGGATGGGCGACCGCCAACATCCAGGCGCTCAGCGACGACGTGCAGGCGTCCGGTGTCCGGTTGGCCTTGGAGCTCCACGACGCGCCGGGTTCAGCAGCTGACAGCGAGAGGCCTACCTCCAGCCAGGTCGCGATGCAGATCCTCGAAGGAATAGGCGAGGAGGCAGGAGGCATTCTGTGGGACTGGGGCAACACCTTCCTCGAAGGTGAGCAATCCCAGGTCACGTGGGAGAAAGTCCGGAGCCGGCTGCTCTACTGCCACACCAAGGACATGCTCACGTACGCTGACGGGTCATCGACCTACGTCGCCGCCGGGTCGGGCGCCATCCCCATCCAGGACATCCTCGGCTGGCTGGCCGAGCAGGGAATGCAGGACATGTGGCTCTCATACGAGTGGGAGAAGAAATGGCATCCCGAACTCGCCGAACCCGAAGTTGCCCTTCCTCAATACGTCGAATTCATGCGCTCCCTCGACGACTGAACCTGAGCCAGCGGAGGAACGCATGAAACAGGTACGGGTGGGGATCGTCGGAGCCGGTTTCGTCTCCGAGATTCACGCGCGGGCATATCGCTCAATAGGCCGCGCGAATGTGGAGCTGGTCGCAGTCTCCTCGCGGTCCCACGACTCGGCGGCCTCGTTCGCCGCGCGGTTCGACATTCCCGATGTCGTGGGCGTTGACGAACTTCTGAGGAGAGAAGACGTCGATGTAATCGACGTGTGCGTGCCCAATGCCTCCCACGAGGCGCTGACGATCGCCGCAGCTCGAGCAGGCAAACACGTCATCTGCGAGAAGCCGCTCACCGGGTGCTTCGAAATGACCGACACGGATGGCAAGCCGCTCACCAAGAAACAGATGCTCTCAGCCGCGCTTGCGAGCGCCGACCGGATGATGGATGCCTGCACAAGCAACGGCGTCCAACTGATGTACGCGGAGAACTGGGCCTACATGCCCGCCATCGACCGTGCGGCCGAGCTGGTGGCCGCGAGCGGAGGCGTCATCCTCGAGATGAGGGCTGAGGAGAGCCATCACGGCTCACATTCAGCGGCCGCCCGACGTTGGAAGGACAGCGGCGGAGGCTCGATGATGATGCTCGGCGCCCATCCCCTTGGCGCGCTCCTGCGACTCAAACGCGAGGAGGGCCTGCGGCGGAACGGGCGCCCGATACGCGCCCGGTCCGTGCTGGCGCAGACCGCCGACTTGACCGACGTCGCCGCTTTCGACGCGGCGGACTCATATGTCCTCAAAGCGTGGGAGGACGTCGAAAACTGGTGTCTCTCGGTGATCACCTTCGAGGACGGCGCGCGAGCAGTCGTCACGGCGTCGTACAACTGCGTGGGAGGGATGCGGGACACGCTCGAGATCTACGCGACAAACATGCGGGTGCATTGCAACCTCTCCAACAACTCGATGCTGCAGGCGTATGCTCCCAGCGAGGACGTCTTCCGGGGCGTGGAGCTGGCGGAGAAGCTCGAAACGAACGCCGGCTGGAGCTACCCCGCCGTGGGAGACGACATGCTCCAGGGCTACAGCCGCGAACTGGGCGACTTCGTCGACGCGGTGTCGTCCGGCAGGCCGGCGCTGTCCGATGGCTCGCTCGGCCGAGACGTCCTGGAGCTGATCTACGGGTCATATGCGTCAGCTGAGAGCGGCACCGCCTTCCCACTGGGCGGCGACCGACCGGGGGTCACCCGATGAGCCTTGACCTCGCCATCAGGAACGGCTGGCTGGTAGATGGCTCAGGCGACCCGAGACGGATCGCCGACGTCGGCATCGCCGGTGACCGCATCGTCCAGGTCGGACGAGTGGGGCACGCTGATATCGACATCGACGCTACTGGTCTCATCGTCGCGCCAGGCTTCGTGGACCCGCACAGCCACTCCGACTGGACGATCCACAGCAACCCGGGCGCCGACAGCACCATCCGGCAGGGGGTGACGACCGAGATCGTCGGCAACTGCGGCCTCACGAACGCGCCAGTGACGGACGCTTCTGCTGCAGCGGTACAGGCCCGAATGCACTCGTACGCGTACGACGGCCCGGTCGGATGGCGCAGCTTCGGCGAGTACTTGGCCGACGTGGAGAGCCTGCCCACCGCTCAGAATTTGGCGTTCTTCGTGGGTCACAGCACGCTGCGTGAGGCGGCGGGCGTCGGTGCCGGCGTCCCTTCAGAGGCGGAACTGTCCGCGATGGACGAGCTCCTGTGCGAGGCGCTCGAAGCCGGGGCACTGGGCATGTCCTCAGGCTTGGAGTACAGCTTCGGCGCTTCGGCAACGCAGGCAGAGCTGGAACAGCTCGCGCGCACGGTGGGGCGGTACGGCGGGATCTACGCGAGCCATGTGCGCAATCGGGACGCTGCGATCCTGAACTCCATCGAGGAGTTCCTGGCAGTGATGAGGGCCGGGAACGCTGCTGGACAGATCTCGCACCTCAACGTCCGCGACAACACGGGCGCGCCGGAGCGGGGCTGGGAGCGCGCGGTCGACCTCATGATGCAGGCGAGAGCACGAGGGTTCGACGTCCAAGCCGACGCGACGCCCTTCCGCCAGGGCCTCGGCATCATGACAGGCGTGCTGCCCGGCTGGGTGCGGGAGGGCGGTCCAGCTGCGACCGCGCACGCTCTCGCTGACCCCTCCGTGCGGGAGAGGCTGAAGTCGGACTGCGACCGGTATTGGCGCTTCTTGACGCGCGGGCAATGGGATCGGGCCCGGCTGCAGAACAGTCTGCAGCTGCCCGAGCTGAACGGCTTGACGCTCACGGAGATCGCCAGTCGTCGCCGGTCGGATCCGTGGGACGCGTACTTCGACGTCCTGATGGCGGCCGGGGAAGGCATGGACAATCTGACACTGGTCGGAGACCTCTTCACCGAAGAGCACCTCTCCCAGACTATCTCGCACCCGTTGTTCAACCTCGGGGTCGACGCCTTCACGAGCACGATCCACGGCCCTCTCGCGGCCGTCTCCTCGAGCCCGCTGCCATACTCGGGACACATCCACTACCTGACGCACCACGTGCGGGAGCGCGGAACCCTCCCACTGGAAGAAGCAGTGCGAAAAATGACGTCGATGCCTGCTGCACGGTTCGACCTCCACGGACGGGGCCTCATCCGTCATCGGTACTTCGCCGATCTGGTGGTGTTCGACTACGACCGCCTCCGAAGCGACTCCACCTTCGAGCACCCGGCTGCGTACCCGGAAGGCGTGAGGCTCGTCGTGGTCAACGGTGCCATCGCGGTAGACGGCGGCCATCCCCGTTCACATCCTCGAGCCGGACGAGTGCTGCGGCGACGCTCGTGACCAACCGCGTAAAGAAAGGGCGAATCCAATGAGAATCACCGAGGTTCGCACGTCAGGGTTGAAGGGGGCCACACCGGAAGGAGGCTGGTCACACGAGATCAGACCCGACGACATCGTGCACACGCTGGTCGCCGTGCACACCGACGACGGCCAGGTCGGTATCGGCAGCGCTTTCACGAGCGAGGGCCTCGTCAAGGCGGCCCTAGACGTGCTCTGTCCTCTGCTTATCGGCGAAACCGCACTCGAACCGGAGCGCGTCGTGGAGAAACTGCACCAAAACTCGTTCTGGATGGGCCGAGGCGGTTCCATCACCCACACGATCAGTGCAGTCGACATCGCGTTGTGGGACCTTCAAGGACAAGCGCTGGGACAGCCGGTGGGCCGCCTACTCGGTGGGCGTTACCGCGACACCGTCCTGCCCTACGCGTCCTTGCTGATCGACGAGACGGGAGCCATGACAGACCAGCTTCAAGAGCTGACCGGGCAGGGCTTCCGAGCATTCAAGATCGGGTGGGGCACATTCGGTCGCATCGATGAGAAGACGGACGAGCGAATCGTCGCGAACGCTCGAGCAGCGGTAGGAGACGACTGCCTGCTCGCGGTGGACGCCGGCGGCTCTGAAGCGCATTTCCCGGGACGGCTGAAGTGGGCACTTCGCACCTCCCACATGCTCGACGCGTACAACGTCGCCTGGTTCGAAGAACCACTCCCCCCCGACTCGCTGGACGACTTCGTCACACTACGACGCCATGCACGCGTACCCATCAGCGGGGGTGAAGTCTTCACCCGGCGCCAATCATTCCTGCCATACCTGCAAGCAGGCGCCTTCGACATCGTGCAGCCCGATACGACGAAGGGCGGAGGACTGAGCGAGTCCCGGAGGATCGGATGGATGGCCAGCGACTACGGCGCAAAGCTGGTGCCCCACGGATGGAACACCGCGGTGGGACTGGCCGCAGACCTTCAACTCGCCTCTGCCCTCCAGGACACCGAAATGGTCGAGTACAAGATCGGGTCGGCGTACATCGACGGACTCTCCGCCGGCGGGTGGCGGCTAAACGAAAACGGTCACCTGCGCATCCCCGACCAGCCCGGCCTGGGGTTGAAACTCAACCGGGAAGGCATCGAGCGCTGGGGCACAAACCCCGGCTTCGCGGATGCATGATAGCCCGTCGCCATGGCGTAGGGCCAGGCTGGTCGGGGACGCACGGGTCGGTCTCGCTGGTGGATGTTGAGCGCCGAGTCAAATCGATGGCCTCGTGAGGTTGGCAGAACTCACTAGTACCCGAGGGCTTTGTCAACGACGTTCACCAGTTCCCGGCCGGAACCGAACTTGACCAGGTTCTCAACGAAGTAGTCGACCCCCCTCTGCCAGGTCGCGTGGGTGTTCGCCCCGTCGTGGGGCGTGAGGATGGTTCGCGGAGCCGTCCAAAACGGGCTGCTGGGGGGAAGCGGTTCCTCCGAGTGCGCGTCGATCCCGGCGCCCGCTATCCATCCTTCACGCAGTGCGCGCAAAAGGGAGGCGTCATCAGCTATTCCCCCACGGGAGTAGCAGATGAAATGTCCGGTGTCTTTCATCGCGCGGAATTCAGCATCGCCGAACATGCCGATCGTCTGCGGAGTCCTGGGCACAGAGACCACCACGAAGTCACTTCGGGAAAGCAGTTCATGCAATGCTGACATCGGCAGGACTTCGTCCACCATGGGGACCGCGCTGCTCGAGCGGTGTACGCCCAGCACCTCCATGTGGAACGCTTTCGCCTTCGCCGCGAGGTCCCGCCCGGAGTTCCCCAGGCCCACCAAACCGACTGTCAGTCCGTTCAGCTCTCCATGCCGGTGCGGAAGCCAACGACCTTCATCCTGCGCTTTGACCCACTGTGTCGCGTTCCGGTTCAGCATGAGCATCATCATCATCGCGTGCTCGGCCAGCGGAACAGCGCCGTTTCCCTTCGAGCACGTCAGCACTGCCGGGTGCGCAACCAGCTCCGGACTGAGCGCCTCATCGACCCCCGCGGAGAAGAGATGGATCAGCTTCGCCCGCGTGGCCGCCCTCACTATGTCCGGCGTGAACTCGGCCGGTGGACTCGCGAGCACATCCGCTTCGGCAAGACTCGCGCCGAGATCCGCCGTCCTCTCTGCGAAGCTGAATTCCGCATCAGGCGCAGCAGCCTCGACCTCTTCTCTATTGGACTGCGTCAAAGGGCCGGCAACCGCCACACGAAGGCGCCGGGCAGGAGAGGTGGATGACATGCTGTCCTTTCATCGACGGAAGAGCGATCGTGTCTACCGTTGTCGGCGACGCCTAATCGCGTCCGCCCCGGGCTATATGGTCTGCAGGGGCGACTGGTCGGGGTGTGGGGCGCCGTTGATCAGTGCTGTGGCGGCGCCGATGATGTGCTCCTCGAGCACAGCGGCCAACTGGTCTGCGTCCCCGGCCTCGATTGAGGCAAGGAGTGCCTCGTGTTCCAGAGGCACCGCGTGAAGGTCCGCGTGAAGTGGAGTGAGGTTGTACAGCTGACGCCGAATCCGCGGGAGGACGCTGTGCCACAGCTGGATCGTGTGCGGGGCGCCGGACGCGTTCACCGTGATCTCGTGAAAACGTGCATCCGCTTCGTTGATCATCGCGATATCTGCCCGGTCCGCGCCGGCCTGCATCTGCTGGATCTCCCTCAGGAGAGCCTCGCGGAGACCCGCGTCCAAAGGGATGCTAACGCGAAGGAGAGCATACTTCTCCAAGAGAAGCCGAATCGGAAGAAGCACGCCAAGCGCTTCCTCACCAGTCAGATCCGTCACGAAAACGCCTCGATTCGGCCTGTGCTCGACGAGACCTTCACTCTCCAGCTGACGGAGGGCTTCCCTCACCGGGGCCGGACTCACGTCGAAATAGCGACTGAGCTCCTCCTGCTTGAGCTGCTCGCCTTCTGGTATTCGGCCCGAGACGATGGACTCGCGAAGTGCCTGCAAAATCAGCTTGCTGCTGGATACCGCACCACTCATCCGCTCCGGCAACAGCCCGCGGATCCACGACGGCTCCGCCACCGGCACGCGGGGTGAAGGATTCTGCATCTCCAACTGATTCAGGGTCATTCGGGCCACCTCAATGCTTATAGTCGATTATCGACACTCTACCAGAGTATGGATCCACTGAAAGATTGACTGTCACGAGCCGATCCGCTTAGAATCGATAATCGACGAAAGGGCCACTATGATAATCGATGGAATGATGCACCTCGAAGTGATGGGCGAATACTGGGAGGGGCTCGTCGACGAAGTGATCGAGCATTGGGACGCCGCCGGTATCGAGAAGGGCGTGATCCTCGCAACCTGGATGGCGTCCCGTCGCTCCAACGACATCACCCTCGACGCTTTCACGAGGTATCCGGATCGGTTCATCCCCTTCGGCCACGTCCGACCGGTCGACAACTGGGAAGAGGAGATCGATCGCATCACGCAAGAACTGGGATGGACCGGGCTGAAGCTGCATCAACGAGAACTCTGGTACGCCGGGGGCAACGCACTTCGAACCGTACGGGAAATCGTCGGGCGGGCCCAGAAATCGGGCCTTCGCGTGGTCAAGATCCATCTCCACGAATACGAGACCATCGAGACGCTGTCGCGCGAGTTCCCGGACATCGCATGGATCCTTCCACACATGGGCCAGTACATGGTCCCGAACGCACCGCTCCGCGCGTACTGCGATCTCGCTCGCGAGCGCGACAACGTCTATCTGGACACCTCCGTCACCGACCAGTATTACGATCTGGACCTGGCTGTGCGGTGGGCCGGCCCGGACAAGGTCACCTTCGCCTCGGACGGATTCATGTACAGCCCACTCGTCGAACGCGCGAAAATCGACAGCCTTCGGCTGCCGACCCCGCACCGCGCTAAGCCGCTTTCCGACGAGGAATACGCCATGATCATGGGCGGCACGATGGCGAAAATTCTTGGGATAGACAAATAGCCCGTTGCTTTGTGGGGTTGCGCACAGGGCAAGTGACAATTTCTAGGTGGCATCTCTAGACGGCGCGGCGGAAGGCGACGCTCGAACGTCCACGCTCCTGTGCGGCGCTGTGACTTCGCAGGCGCAGAACCGCGCCCGACATGACCATAAGACACAAAGACACACCGAAGGAATCAGCGATGAACTCGACGACCGCATGGACGCTCTCCGGGTTCGGCGACGAGATCGACCCGGATCCCCGCGTGCATATCCCGGTGCTTCAGGCTCTTGGCGCCCACCACATCGAGGTCAGGAGCGCGTGGGGCATCAACGTGGTCGAGCTCGATGACGACCGCGTCGCCGAGTTGACGAGCCTTCTTACCGGAGCCGGGATGTCGGTCTCCGCGGTCGCGTCCCCCATCGGCAAGGTGGACATATCCCTCGACCCCGAGTTCGAGGCGGAACGGCTGCGCCGGGTCATCCGGGTCGCACACGCTCTCGATACGCCGAACATCCGCATCTTCTCGTTTTTCCGCGGAGAAGGGGTCCCGGTCGAAAGCATCCGCGACGACGTCCTTTATCGGATGCGGCTGCTTGCGGATCTCGCAGAGAGCGAGAGCGTGGTCCTGCTGCACGAGAACGAGAAAGGGATCTACGGCGACGTGCCCAAGCGCATCCTCGATCTGGTGGAATCCGTCGGCTCCCCGGCGCTCCGGCTCGCCTGGGACAATGCCAACTTCGTCCAGGTCGGCGTGCGGCCGTTCACCGACGCCTACGCCCCGTTACGGCCTTACCTCGACTACCTGCAGGTCAAGGACGCGATCGCCTCGACCGGCACGGTGGTCCCGGCCGGTGAAGGCGACGGGCAACTGTCCGAGACGCTGACCGCCCTCCGCGACGACGGCTATGCCGGTTTCGTTTCCCTTGAACCACACCTCGCTGAAGCGTTCGAACTCGGCGGATTCTCCGGGCCTGCGGCGTTCGGCCAGGCGGCTCGCGCCCTCGCCGCGATGCTCTGCGCACTCGGTGTGGGCACCCGCTGACCCAAAACGAAGTGACTGGCGGGCGACTCAAAACGATCTATACCTCAGCGTGTGACGGGCTCGATCTGGAAGAGCGCGTCAAGCTCGTCGCGCGTCGGCAGCCCCTCCCAATCGCCGTCCGTCAAGCAGGCGTAGGCGCCCGCGGCGACCGCCGTCCGCAGCCGGAGGGGAACGGGCGCCCCGTGCAGCAGCTCCGCAATGTACCCGGCCACGAATGCATCGCCGGCGCCCACGGTGTCGACCGGGACGATCGGCACGGCCGCCTGCTCGAAAGTCCGGCCCTCGACGGAAGCGACGGCACCCGACGCGCCCCGCTTGACGACCGCCTCGTGTGCCCCCAGTTTCACCAGTCCGTCGGCAAGCGCCGCAGCCGACCGGGCCGGGTTGGCGTCGCCCACGCCGTCTCTATGGCCTTCCCCCGCACCGACGCCGTCTGCAGGTTCGCTGGACAGCGCGATCGCCGCCTCCTCCTCGCCCGCGAACACGATGTCGGCTAGCGGGATGATGTCGCGATAGGCGGCAGCCGCCGCCTCTTCGCTCCAGAGCTTGCGCCGGAAGTTGAGGTCGAACGAGACCAGCGCTCCGCCGGCTCGCGCCACAAGGATCGCCTCGGTGACGGCCTCGGCCAGCTCGGCGGACAGGGCGAGGGAGATGCCGCTCACGTGCAGCAGCGCCGCTTTCTGGAGTACATCTATGTCCAGTTCGTCGGAACGCAGTCGCGAGCCGGCGAACCCTCGACGGTAATACCAGACGCGCGTGTGCGTCCCGGTCCGGCGCTCTTTGATCATCAGCCCGGTCGGGGCGTCGGGATCACGGATCGCTCGCAGCTCCACGCCCTCTGCCGCGATCTGCGCGATGACGAGATCGCCGAGCGCATCGGAGCCGACCTTGCCTATCCACGTGACTGGGACGCCGAGCCGGGCGAGCCCGATCGCCACGTTGCTCTCCGAGCCGCCAATCCCCAGAGTCAGCGATGGGCTGTGCTTCAACGGCCCGACGCGCTCGGCCGACATCAGTGCCATGGTCTCGCCGACCGTCACCACACGCTTCACAACGCACCCCGCACGGAACCGACGCTCTCCAGCGTCCGTCGGACCCGATCGCGGAGAGATGAGCGCGAGCCGCCCCGCAGAGAGTCGCCGACCAGCGGACCGCCCAGGCTCACTGCGCACGCACCCGCTTCCAGCCAGCTCGGGATGTCCTCGATAGACACTCCCCCGGAGGGGATAAACTGCAGCTCGGGGAACGGGCCCCTCAGATGGCTGCCGTACTGCGGGCCGACCGTCTCGGCGGGAAAGATCTTGACCGCCGTCGCGCCGGCCGCCCAGACCGTGAACACTTCCGTGGGGGTGAGCGCTCCGGGGAACACGGGCGTCCCCTCCCGGGATGCGACCGCGACGATGTCGCGCCTGGCTATCGGAGTCACGAGGAATCCGGCTCCCGCCTCGATCGCGCGCTCCGCCTCCTCGACGGTCGTGACGGTTCCCACTCCCACTGCCGCTCCCCACCGCCGGACGAGGGCCGGCAGCGCCGCCCAGGTACCCGGCGTGCTGAGGGTCAGCTCCACGGTGGAGAGCCCATTCTCCAGCAGCACCTCTATCACGGGATCGTAACCCTCGGCGGCGGCGGCCCGCAGAACTGGCACTACGGGACACACGCGAAGCGAATCCGGCAGCGGTGTCCGTGCCGAAGAGCCGACCTCGTCCGATCCGCTCACTTCATTCATCCGTGCTCCTCTCCGCCGCAACGTGAATAGACCTCCATGGCTGCTGAGGTCATTCACGCGACTGCGTCTCGGTTTGCTGCGACAACGCGTCATCGATGAGGCCGGGCAGGTCGATCATCTTGGAGAAGACGGTCGTTCGGCGCCCGCGGAGCCATTCCGCGGGGGTGACGCCTCCTGCGTATGCGAACACCCGCATTCCGGCAGCGCGAGCGGCCCGTACGCCGAATCGGCTGTCTTCGACCACTATGCACCGATGCGGAGCGACATTCATGGCGCGAGCTGCGTGCAGAAAAAGGTCGGGAGACGGCTTACCGCGTGGGACATCCTCGGCGCTATAGATGTGTGGCTCAAATCGCTCGAGCAGCCCGGTTCTGGCGAGGTTACGTCTCACCTTTTCCCTTGTGCTATTGGATGCTACGCAAATCGGGCCGCGGATCGCATCGAGCGCCTTCCCTATTCCAGGCACCGCTTGCAGGTCACGCTCGTACGCAGAGTCGTACCATGCGGCGTAAGCGTCGCGCCACGTCGCCTCCAGCCTGTAGCCCAGAACCGCCTCGACGCTGGCAGTGAATTGAGCTGCTGTCTGGCCGACGAAACGCTTCACGAATTCCTCTCTCGACAGATTCAATCCGAGTTGGGCCAGCACCAGGCGACCGACCCGGACATCGATCACTTCGCTGTCTATAAGAACCCCGTCACAGTCGAAAATAACCAGAAAATGCGACGCCATTAGAGCCTTCTATCAGATCGCTGACGCAAACCGGCCGGTTCACGACGGTCTGCCCCGGTCGTCCCCGTGGCAGTTAAGGCATAGCGCGAAGGAGTGCCCACGTGTATTATCCCTAATAATCGATAATCGACCAAATCTGTGAGGCCCGCAATGGAGCGTCTCGCAGATGTGAGCATGAGAGAGCGATGATGCGAAAAAGTTCACGAGTACGCAGCTTGGGATGCAGCACATTAGCGGTTGTAGCGGTAACCACCCTCGCATTGAGCGGCTGCTCCCCGACTTCCACCCCCAAGGCGACCGACACAAGCAGTCCGGGAAATGGCGCTGGGACGATCGAGCAGATCACCTGGGCGAACACTAACTTCGGGGACCCCACGGAGGGACCGAAGTTGCAGGCAATGATCGACAGCTTCAATTCATCGCACCCGACAATCCACGTCAGCGAAGCGAACATCCCTTTCCCCACCTTCGACCAAACGGTAATCACCCAGCTGGCCGGTGGGGCCGGGCCTGATGTGATCCGCTGGGACACCCCTGGGTTCTTTCAAGCAGCCAAAGCCGGCCTCTTGACACCATTGACCAACACGATCGACGCGAAGAAACTGGGTCTTCGGCCAGCGCCTGATAAGTACACCATCGTGAACGGGGTTCGCTACGGGGTCGTCGAAGGAGAGACTCCTTACATGCTCTTGTACAACAAGAGCATCATCCAGACACCTCCCACGAACTTTGAGCAGTTCCTCGCAACCGCCAAAGCGGCCACGAAGAACGGGGTGTACGGGTTCGGGGTTCGGACCACGCTTCCGCAAGCGCCTGGAATGTGGCAGGACCTCTGTAACTACGTCTTTGGATTCGGCGGAGACTGGTCCAACGGTCACAAGCTCACCATTAACTCTGCCAACGTCATCAAAGGTCTCAACGCGTACAAGCAGGTCGTCGATGCAGGCGTCATCCCCAAAGGCGCCACCGCGTCGACGTATCGATCGATGATGTACGCCGGAAAGCTCGCGATGGAGATAGACGCCGGGGGCATCGCCGACAATGCCGCCTCTGCAAAGCCACCCGTGCTTCTCGGCGGCGCACCCATCCCATTCCCCGTGAAGAAGGTTGGCGAGATCCTCTCGATGGACGCGGTGAGCGGCACCACTAAGCACAAGCAGGCCGCCGAGACGTTCCTCAAATGGCTGCTCACTCCCGCCGCACAGCACATGATCCTCGACGCGTCCAGCACAGGCACGTCCGTCGCGACAAACGTCAAGTTGACGAGCGCGGAACTCGCGGCGAAGCCCCTCACCTCCGTCTTCGCCAAGGCGGGTCAAAGTGCTGAACCGCAGGTAATCCGTGGATACGAGGGCCAGACCGACGCTATCAGCCTGGCGATCGTGACAAAGGTCATTGCAGCGCTCCAAGGTGAGGACATGCAGAAGGCGATGGATGAGGCTCAGCAGCAGGCCGCGACGATCATCGCGAACGGCTGAGCCTCCGCAAAAGGAACGGCGTTATCAAAATGATTGATGCGAAAGTGAATCGCCCAGAGCGAGTCGCGCGAGCGAGAACCACTCGACGCGCGAGTCCGCTCGGCAGCAGATGGACGCCGTACCTTTTCCTCGCACCAGCCGCGCTCGTTCTGCTCGCCCTCCAGGTAGCCCCGGTGCTTCAGGAGATTCGTCTGAGCTTCACTCAGACGAGTCTCCTGTCTCCGAACAAAAACATCTGGGTCGGCCTCAAAAACTACACCGCCCTGTTATCCGACCCCACGTTCTTCCAAGTCCTCACGACCACTCTCATCTACCTAGTCGTCTGCGTCGTCGGTCCAGTCGGCATCGGCCTGCTTACGGCGCTCCTACTGAACGGCAAATTTGCGGGCCGAGGCATAGCGCGGGCCTTGGTAACGATACCGTGGGCTGCACCCGGAGTGGCCGTGGCCCTGATCCTGACCTGGATGCTGAACGCGCAGTACGGGATCGTCAACCGCCTGCTTGATGCCGTTGGGTTGGGCGTGCCCGGTGGCAATATCATGAACAGCCCGTCGTTGGCATTCCCAGCGATTCTCATCATCACGATCTGGCAGCTGTTCCCTTTCTGTTGTGTCGTGCTTGTCTCTGCCCTCCAATCGGTGTCCCAAGATGTCGTCGAGGCGGCCGAAATGGACGGCGCCGGCCCCGTCTGGTCCTTTCGCGCGGCCACCTGGCCCGTCATCAAGCCAACAGTCACGCTCTTAGCCGTCCTGAGCGCGATTTGGTCCCTCCGCATCTTCGAGATCATCTGGATCATGACCCAAGGTGGGCCTGATAACGCGACATCGACACTAGTCATCAATCTCTATTCGCAGGCGTTCACTTTTCATCAGCTCGGCAGCGCCGCCGCTATCGGAGTAGTAGGGATCGTCATTTCATTGTTCCTCGTCTCAGCAAGCCTCCTGCTCACCCGCAGAACCCGATCGGAAGACCAATGATCTGGAGATACCGACTCAGTACTACCGCTCGTGTCCTCGGCGTCCTCATCGTGCTCGGGGTGGCGGTCTTCCCGCTTTACTGGATGCTCGTTACCTCACTCACCAGCACTACCAATCTCTTTGCAAGTCAGGTTCAGTTCTGGCCGGATTTCTCTCGGGCCGGTATCTACGCAGAAACGCTCGCCAACAGCCGGGTGAGTCTTTGGCTGTTGAACAGCCTTCTGCTCAGCATCGGAACATGCGGGGCGACTCTGCTCCTGGGAGTGCCACTGGGATATGCACTCTCCCGCTTTGCCTTCCGTGGAAAGGCTGCTATCGGCGCTCTGCTGCTGCTGACCCAAGCTTTGCCCGAAGCCCTTCTCGTCGTGCCACTTTTCGGCATCCTGCACACGGCGAACCTGCTGGACTCCCTTTTCGGTGTCGTCATGGTCGACACTGCCTTCGTCTTACCCGTTGTCGCCCTGGTGCTGAAGGGCGCTTTCGATGGCATTCCACGGGAGCTCGATGAGGCAGCACGCGTTGACGGCTGCCGACCACTCACCACATTGCTTCGTATCAACCTGCCGTTGGCCGCACCCTCCATTGCCGCGGCCGCCGTCATTGCGTTCTTCAGTGCTTGGAACGAGTACGTCTTCGCGGTCACCTTCCTCTTCGATCCGACGAAGCAGCCGGCTGCAGTGGGCCTCGCCGGCTTCGTCGGCGAGAATGTCACCCCGTTGGACACCGTGATGACTGTCGGAATCATGTACACCGCGCCCGCAGTCATCTTCTACCTATTCGTCCAGAGGTATGTCGTCGCGGGCATGACCGCTGGCGGCCTCAAAGGCTGACCTGCGACGAAGCCACCAGCCCTGGGCTTCGAGCACCTGTTGTACCCCCGGCTCGCGCTCCGACCCGGTTCCCGCCCGCCTCGATGGCGGCCCACGGCCGATCAAAGACCGCACCGAAAGGCTGTGGCATCCTCTGCCGCGGCCCATCAATTCTGCGCGATTCGGTAATTGTTCCCTATGCGCCACGACGCGACATTCGCCGCAGCTGCCCTGCGCGCAAAATCCTCGACCAGGTGAGCGCGTCGGCTTGCCTCCCGGTGAACTGCGCTGATGACCACCCGAGCACAACTGGGCGGCTCCCTGCTGTGCGCCACGAGGACCGGCGCTACCAGTCGTGAACAGTGCCGTCGGCGAGCCGGTTGTAGGGCAGGTAGGCGCGGATGTAGGGGTACTTGCCTGCCTCATCCACGTCGAGGTCGACGCCCAGGCCCGGCTTCTCACTCGGGTGCAGGAAGCCGTCCTGCCAGGTGTACGACTGCTGGAACACCGCGTCGGTCTTCTCGCCGTGCTGCATGTACTCCTGGATGCCGAAGTTGTGGATGGCGAGCCCCAGGTGCATTGCCGCGGCCATACCGACCGGCGAGATGTCGGTCGGTCCGTGCATGCCGGACTTGATCTGGTACTGGGAGGCGTAGTCGAGCACCTTCTTGAGGTGGGTGATGCCGCCGGTGTGCGTGACAGCGCTCCGCACGTAGTCGATCAGCTGCTCGCGGATGATCTGCTGGTAGTCCCAGACGGTGTTGAAGATCTCGCCGATCGCCAGCGGCGTCGTGGTGTGCTGGCGGACCAGCCGGAGCGCTTCCTGGTTCTCGGCCGGAGTGCAGTCCTCCAGCCAGAACAGGTCGTACGGCTCCAGTGACTTGCCCAGCTGGGCCGCCTGGATGGGCGTCATCCGGTGGTGCCCGTCGTGCAGCAGCGGCAGCTCGGGGCCGAACTCGTTCCGCACGGCCTCGAAGACAGTCGGGATGTGCCGGAGGTAGGAGCGGGTGTCCCAGTCCTCCTCGTTCGGCAGGCCGCCGCGCTGGGCAGGTTCGTGGTCGTAGCGCACACCCTGGTTAGCTTCGTAGGTGGCGTTCGACGCGATGCCGTAGATGGACTTCAACCCCGGCACCGCGGACTGGATCCGGATCGCCTTGAAACCCCTCTCCTGGTGCTCGCGCACGCTGTCGAACAGCTCGGGCAGGTCACGGCCGGAAGCGTGACCGTATGCCAGCAAGCCGTTTCGACAGGCGCCGCCGAGTAGCTGGTAAACCGGCATCCCCGCCGCCTTGCCCTTGATGTCCCATAGCGCCATGTCGACTGCTGCGATCGACGCCATCGTCACCGGTCCGCGCCGCCAGTAGGCGCTGCGGTACAGGAACTGCCAGGTGTCCTCGATCCGGGAGGCGTCGCGTCCGATGAGCAGCGGGACGACGTGCTCGGCGAGGTAGGCGACGACCGCCTGCTCGCGACCGTTGAGGGTCGCGTCGCCGAGCCCGGTCAGGCCGTCATCCGTGGTGAGCTTCAGGGTCACGAAGTTCCGGTCGGGACTGGTGACGATGACCTCGGCCTTATTGATGCGCATGCTCGGGTTCTCTCTTCTCCGTTTACTCGGCGGCCAGGGTGGTGAGCGTCGTGCGGACCAAGTTCGCGAACATCCGGTCGTCGGCGAGCTCGGGTGATAGGTCGCGCAGCGCAGCCTCTGCGTCGAGGCCGTCGAAGAGCGCCCAGGCTGCGATCGCCGTCGCGCAGCCGGCCGCCGGCCGGCCGGCCGAACGCTCGAGCAGCGCAACCGGGACGACGCGCAACCGCAGCTTTGTCGACGCACCATCCGCGATCTGCGCAAGGCGGTGCACGATCCGGGGGTTTCCGAACCGATCAGCGAGCGCGCGACGGTAGTCCACGGTTTCGACTCCGGGCAGGTGGCGAGCGGCTTCGTCCCATAGCTGCTCCACGCTGGCGCGGCACATCGCGTCGGCAAATGCCTGAGCGACGGTCGCATGTCCCCGAAGCCGTCCGGTCGACGCAAGTAGCGAGTGGGCGCCGTTGAGCAGCCACAGCTTCCGTGTCTCCCACGGCGTAATGTCGTCCACGAAGCGGGCGCCCGCTGACTCCCACTGAGGCCGGCCCGACGGGAAGTCCCCGGACAGCACCCAATCCGTGAACGGCTCGGCGATGACGGGAGCCTCATCCGACCACCCGGTCGCCATTGCCACGAGCTCCCTGTCGCCCGGTTCCAGCCGTGGGGTGATCCGGTCGACCGAGGTCGAGACGTACGAAACACCGCCCGGCAGCCAGCTGGCGAGTTCGTCCGACACCTGCGCCGCGAAGACTGCCAGCGCCGATGCGACGAGGCTGCCATTCGCGGGCAGGTTGTCGCACGGTACGATCGCGATTGCCGGCCGATCGCGTAGCCGACGCTCGTTCAGACCGAGCAAGATTCGGCCAAGCGCGGTCCGCGGAGCGCCCTCCGAGGCAATTCGGCATCCCCCGACTTGCCGCCGCAGCTTAGAGATGTCGGACCTGATCTCCGGGTCGTCGAGGTCCAGGGCGCCCTGAGCATCCAGGCGGTAACCCGCCTCCGTGATGGTCAGGGTCAGCACGGCCACCTCGGCAGACGCGACGGTCTCGATGAAGTCGCCTACTTCGTCACCCGGTACCGCTTTTACAACGCTTCCGACAAGCTCAAAGCGGTCCTCTGCCGGGCCGCGCTGGACAAGTGTGTAGACACAGCCTTGATCACTGAGAACCTCTGCGGCATCCGGCCTCCGTCCGGTGTATGCGGCGATACCCCAGCAGTCCGCGTCCGTAGCATGGGCTGTGTACCAGGCCTGATGCGAGCGGTGGAAGGCGCCCAGACCGAGGTGGACGATCCGTACCGGTGGCACCAGCTCAGGGCGCGGTAGCGAGTCGCGGCCGACACGCCGGGCCGCACTGATGTCCCTCACGACTGAGCCTCCCTGAACACGCGGTGGAAATCTTGTTTTTCCAAAGCCATGCAGTCGATAATCGACAATCATTAGCCTAGCACAGCGCATTTCTTCGCAGATCTCACCACTGATGCACCTGTCCTCAGAGGCGCAGCGCCGTGGCGACGTCCATGACACATGCATGTATGCGTCGCGAGGATCGACGCAACACCACAAAGGCCCAAACTAGTTCGGAACCAATGCAGCGAGTTAAGGGCACGAAAAGAAAGGCACGGCCCTTGAACCCAGACACCGGACACCAACGCCCCGACCATATCGGGTTCAATAGAGTCGAGCGATTTTCCAATTCGGGGGGACGCGCTTGCTGACAGTCGACGAGCGAGACCAGCCCATCCAGCTTGCACAGAAAGCCTTACGGACAGCGAAAAGACAGAGGGAGGCAGCCTTCACAGAGCCACCGCGACGGCTGGACGCAACCGTGTGCGCCACGATTGACCGTGAGAACGCTGAGCGCGCGCTATTTGATTTCATGAATTCGATCACGCATTGGGGCATAAGCCCTCCAGTCCGCGACGGCCATTGTGCGAACTAAAGCTTCTGTCGGGCCCGAGCAGGGTTCACGTCTTTCCGGAGTTGTCGCCTGAGGTGGGGACGAGCCGCGGAACGAAGCGAGCCTCCCGGCCACTGCCGGCCGGCCTACGGGTCATTCTGCGGCCATTAATGCTGGTTTGGCACGCGTCCGCCCGCCGGGACTGGGACAGTGTGGCTCACGCCATGGATGCGCCGTACGCGTTCAGCGAAGGCGCTGGTCTCGATCGCATCCTCGTCCTGGGCGGCCACACGGCAGCGGGGTTCGGGGTTGTCACCCATCAGCTCGGGATTGTGGGCTCCCTTAGTAGGCAGCTCAGCGCGCTAACCGGTCGCGGTACCGCGGTCTCTGCGTGCGCTGACATTGGGATGACAGTTCGCTCGCTTGTCCCCCGGGTTGGGGGGCTTGGCCGAATAGAGGTCGACGTCGTGCTTGTGACGGTGGGGATCAATGATTCGTTGCGTCTAACCGCAGCTCAGTCTTGGGAAGCCCACCTGCGAGCCCTCATCGGGCTGATCGTCCAGTGCAGCGACCATCACACGCCGATCCTGTTCGTCGAAATCCCGCCGGCGCGCATGGTCTGGGACTTCGCTTTACTGCCAGCCATGATTGCAACCAGGCATGCCGTTACCTTGAACGACGTCACCCGAAAGATCTGCAACGAGCACTCGAGCGCCGTCTTTGTGCCCTTCAACCCGTCCCGCTCGGTCAATGAGCTCGGCCTCACGCGCTGGCGTGGAGAGATCTACAAAGAATGGGCCAAAGATTTTGTCATAGCCGTTGACCAGGCTCTGCGAAAATAGATCGCTTGCAACCCGAACGTCAGCGGGGCCTGATGAACACCCACCTCGCCTCGGGCTCTCGCGCGGGCGACGCCCGCGCGGATGCGTACTTCGCACCTGCGCCGTGCGGGACACTGCTCGGGCAATTGACGGTGGGCCAAGTACGTCGCGCCCTTCTGGTCGGCGCGAAGGCGACATCGCCTCCAGGTGAACCTACAGCCGACGACCAGCTGGGTGCCCCGGACTCCACTCACGAGGGGCCCGCACTTCTGGTCGGGGCCACTCGTCCTTCTTCCTCTCTACCGACCGAGGCTGCGCTCTCGCTGCTGCCCCTGCCCGGTTGGCGTCTTGCGGGCCTTTGGCGCCCACCGTCGCGCACCCGTTACCGCCTCGCGTGGGTGGCGGCCTTGGTCCGCCGCAGCGGTCATTCGGGCGTCGATGACTTCACTATCTGCCAGGCCCTCAAGTGAGGCGGCAAAGCGCTCCCGACGCTCAGTGCTGTCGAAGGCCTCAGCTGCATCCGTGCGATTGACGCTGGAGCCGCTGCGCAGCTCGTCACTCGTGATGCGTTCGTTGTCGGCGGCCCCTTCAAGCTCTGCCGCTCGCTCGTTCGCGTGTCGCTGCTCTGCTGCGCGATCCAACGTCTCGGCGGCCGCGAGGAACGCGCCGGCCTCCGCAACGTCGACGGCGCTCTCGCCGCGCTCGGCGGCCGCGTCGGAGCGGGTGCGCTCTGCACGGGCGAGTGCTTCGCGTACGGCTTCAGGGTCGGCGTTGAGGTCGTGGACGTCGAGGCCGTAGCGTTCTCGGACTTCCTCTGCGATGCGTTCGCTGGTACGGTCGGCCTCCGGGCCGATGCCGTGCCAGGCGGTGGCCGTCTCGTGCACGTTGGCAACTTGGTCGACGCTCGCGGAGTCCCACCAGCTGCGCTCGTAGACAGGCGCGAGCTCGGCCCGGGCGGCGGCGCGTTCGGCGTCGAAGCGCACCTGCAGCTCGCGGTTCTGCTGCTCGGTCTGCGCCTGCCGGGTGCGGGCGAGTTCTTCGCGCAGCCGTGCCAGTTGTGCGCCCATCTGGGCCGCGACCGTGAGCGCGATCCGCAGTTGCCCGTCCAGGGCGTCTGCAATGCCGTCGTTGTCCTCAGCCATGGTCTGCCACCTTCCGTTATCTTCCGATGCCGCGGTCTTGCTCGGGTCCGGTCGCGGGCTTGTAGGGCTTGGCAGGTTCGATCTTCGTCGGCACGGGCGAGCCTGGACGTGGCGCGCTGAGCCCGGTCTGGGCGATGCGTACCGCCTCGGCCGTGCGCTCGTCGACGTCGACAGGCGGGGCGTTCTGACCCTTCCGGGGAACCTCGGGCAGCCGGGATGCGACGGTGGCCATCTGCGTGTTGAGGGTGCGGGAGATTTCCGCCGCGCGAACCTCGTCCCCGATCGCCTTGTGCATGTCGATGATTGCCACGGTGAGCCGTGCCAGCTGGCGCATCAGGATCGCCTCGGCCATCGTTCCTTGGCCCTGACTCGCGGCCTGCATCAGGAGCATGGCCACTCCCCCGGCTGTTCCCGCACCGACCGTCTTTGGCTTGGACGCGTGCGCCTTGATCTGCGCGGATCGTGCCAGCTCGCGAGAGGTTGCAGCCAGCGGTCCGGGTGTCGACTCGACGCGCTGCGACCAGGCTGCGAACGCGCCGGCCGCGTCACGCGCGACGTGCGCCCACGCGGCCCGGTCCTCGACCGGGATGCTGCGCAGCTGGTCGCGCAGCTGCCGAACCTCGTTCGAATACTGCTGCCACATCTCCGGTGCCGGTTCGTGCTCTTCACGGCCCGGTGTGACGGGCCGGTACTGCCACGGGTTGCGACTCGTGGCCTTCCACTCGTCGACCGCGCTCTGCGCCGTCTGCGGGCTGTCGGGCCATCCCTCGCGCAGCCGCGGAAGCGTCAGGTCACGTGCCAGCCTGCCCCCGCCGTACCAAACCAGAGGGGTGCCGTGCTCGGTGCGCACCGCCACCGAGTAGCCGGCCACCACGTCGTCACGGCCAGCGGCGAAGCGGGGCCGGATGAGGACACCGGCCCGGCGCACGCGACGCACAAATTCGCCCTCGTCGACCGACGCGGCCGCCGCCGCACGGACCGCCCGCTCGAGCCGGTGCGCGTCGACTTCGACCGCGCCGGTCCGGCGGGCGCGTTCCTGTTCGGCGGGCTTGATACCCCGCTCCCCCAGACCGTGCTCACGGCTGGAAAGCTGCTGGAGCCCGTACTCGCGTTCGAGGTCGCGGCATGTGTCCTGGGCCTTCTTGAAGTCATTGTGGGTGCTCGCCTTGGTGCCGTCCGCACGCACCAACGAGACCGCGATGTGGATGTGATCGTTGCCGTTCGTGGACAGTCCGTGACGGACGGCGACCCACCGGCACTCGGCCTTGCCGCTGGCCCCGGTGAATCCCATCCGGTCCACGAAGTCTTGCGCGATCGCGCCCCACTTCTCATCAGACAGTTGACCCTCATCCGCGCGCAGAGACAGTGAACAGTGCCACACATCCGCCGGGGTGGTCGTCGAGTGAACCTGACCCGTTTCGGGGTCGGTGATGCTCTGCGTGCGCGTCACCTCGACGCCGAGCGCGACGCGCGGCTCGTCGAGGTCCGTCGCGATCGCCAACGCCGTCTCACGATCGAGCACGCCGTAACCGTGCATCGTCACGATGGCCGAGTTGCCCGCAACCAGGTGCTGTTCCTCGTGTTCGTTCGACCGACCCGGACCGGCGAGGTAGACCATCAACCCACCCATCCGGCTCCCCCGGGTGATGTTGGGCATCATGAGTCGGCCAGCGTTTCAATCGCGGCGGACAGGCGCGGCACGAGCGTCCGATACTCGGCCACAATCGCTTCCGCCTCGGCCGGGAAGGTGCCCTCACTGTTGGCGTACCTCGCCAGCTGATTGGCGTTGTTCGCCAGGTTCGCAAGCAACCGCCGCACCGCGAAAATCTCCACGATCGCAGCCTTGCGATCACTGTCGGTCTGCACGTGCCCACTCATCGCGGACTCGAACAACAGCCGCGGCACCGTCACGCTACGAACTGCGGCACGGGCTCGCAGCTGCGTGTCCTCCTCAGGAGTCACGTACACCTCGTAGCGCTTATCGCGCTTCGCTCCCTTAGGCGCATTGGCACGTCGAGAGCGGCCGAAGAGCCGGCTCTCGTTCTGCTCCGACATCGCCCCTCCCCCGTCCTTCCGGCCCAGCGCAGCGAACCCACCTCTTGGCGGGGACCATACGACCAGTATGCCGGTGCCAGACCCAACGGTCCAGCACCGCAAGCCAGTTACCCCGAGTAACTGTATAGCTTGCTCCGTCTGGGGCTCCGCCCGAACGGTGCGTGAGCATCGGTGAGGCCGCACCTGGAGGGTGCAACGTTACGCCTAGTGGAGCGGTTGCGGTCCTGTTAATCTGTGGCTATGAGCGACGTACAACTGGACCCACAGGAAGCCGCCCGGAAGGCGCGAGCGATTATCGAAGCAGAGCAGAACGAGCGCGTGCGCTCGGTGGAAGAACTCGTTTCTGCCACCAACGCCTTTGACGCTGCGGAGCAGGCCGTCAAGGATGCCGCCGCCGCGCACGATAAGGCGTGGAGTGCTGCGCTTGCCGCCGGGTGGACAGAGAAGAACCTGCGCGAGATTGGCGCCCGCGCCCCCGGTCAGTCCGCGCCGCGTGCGCGTAAGCGCCGTGCTGCAGCTGCGCCACCCGCCCAGAACATTGAAGGGTGAGCCTGCGGCTCCTCAGCTTGTAGAACAGGCCCCGCCGAGCGTCGCTCGGTGGGGCCTGTTCGTTGGGCAACTCCGTTGCCTTTCGGCTAGGTGATGGTACGCACCGTTCCTCTCTGAGCAAGAGCTTTCGCGGCATATCCTCACTCGCTGCGCTCCCTCCGGTATTCCACGGTCTCTTGCTCATTCACCCCCGGCGCTGTTTCGGCAAGAGCGCCGAAAGGCAAATGGGTTGAGATGAGAGAGGGAGCGCGTCATGAACACGCACGTCACCTTGTACGTGGAGTCCGGATCCGCAACAAGCGACCAAACCAAAGCAGCAATGGACGGTGCCGGCATCGCCTACGAGCTGGTGTCAGTCACCGCCAGCGACTACCCCCTGCAGGCGGTGGGAACCTCCTACCCGACAGCACCGGTCACGGTCGCCGACGGGACCAGCTGGAACGGGTACCGGCCCGACCTGATCGCACGGCTCGCCACCGAACAGGCGCTCGAGGTCTACCAGGTGCCCATCGATCCGATGGACGCCCTCTACTGCGAAAGCTGCCAGTAGTGAGCGCCGCATACCTCCGCCGGCACCGCATCGCCGTGCCCGCCCAACTGCGCTCCTACACACCCGACGAGGCCGCGGCAGCGACCGGTCTGACGCTCCACGAACTGCGCCGCATGCGCGATCGCGGCGAAGGGCCGGCCTATGTCACCATCGGCAAACGAACCGTCCGCTACATCCGCAGCGACGTCGACGAATGGTGCTTTTCACGGTCACGACGGCGGAAGCAGCCCGACACAACGGGCGATCAGGATCAGCGGCCAGCGGCAGCGGCAGCGGGCGACGATCACAAAGCTTTGGGTAGCGCTTTCGGAAGAGGTGATCGTTCTGCGTAACGTTTCCTCAGCGCCGACGCCGGATGCGCATGAACTGGCGCGCAAAATCGCGCAGTTCGTCTGCGCCGGTCCTCCGTGGCTGTTCGGCGGGGTGGTCAGGTGCGCTCGATAGGAAGATGAAGAGAGCAACCGTGATTGCAGCAGCGGTTGAGACGACCACGAAGGTACTCATTGCCTGGGGCGTCTCACCGATGATGCCGTATGCACGCGGGCCAATCTACGCCCTGGCGCTGAGCCGCCGTTCCGTTGACGGAGGAAGCTGGCCCCGTACGGCCGATAGACTCGGTGCCAATTCATTGGCTTCTTGGAGTGGCATGTCATCGCGTGGCGTTCGTGTGGTTCGTGGCCTGGTTGCGGCCGGGATCGCGACGTTCGTCGCTGCGCTTTTTCACGTAGCGGGCGGTGGTTTGCCTCCGAGCGCTCTGGCCCTGACGTTGAGTCTGACGTTCTCCGGGCTGGCGTGTATTGCTCTTGCGGGAAAGCGGGCGGCATGGTGGCGCCTCGTCGGTTCAGTGGCAGTCAGTCAGTTCCTTTTCCACGCGCTTTTCAGCATGAGCCCCGCCGGTCAGTTCGCGGGTGCCACTGAGCACGTTCATGCCGGGTCGCATCTCGTGCTCGTCCCGGCGGCCGAGACAACCTCGGCAATGCCGATGAATCACGACGGCACTGCAAGCATGTGGATCTCGCACGTTGTGGCGGCGCTGCTCACTGTCGCTTTTCTGCGGTATGGCGAACGCGCGTTCCAGTCAGCGTGCCAGTTCACCGCTTTCCAACTCCGCCGATTGTTCACCGCGGCAATGCCCGGTCCCGTCGACGTCCTGGTACGGCGGGGACGAGTCGAGTCGTTGCCGGTCACACTGCCGAATCCGGCCGTACTTATCGGGCAGCTGCGGCATCGTGGTCCTCCGGTGATGGGGTACCCGGTCTAAGCCGTACGGCTTCTACCAGGCACATGTATTCCGCCCGTTGTCGCCGCTTTCTGTGCGCGCGGGCACCCTCCCCATTGCTTACCCGGCCGCAGTGTGCGGCCGAGAATCGGATTACCACTCATGAACAAGCGTTTCCTGACGCGCGCGACCGTTGCTTCGGCCGCCGCGATCGCTCTCGCCCTGGCCGTCCCCCTGGCAGCCAGCGCTCACGTACGCGTCAACCCGGACCAGGCGGCTGCTGGCAGCTATGCCACGCTCACCTTCAAGGTCCCGACCGAGTCGGCGACCGCCGGCACGGTCAAGCTCGAAGTCGACCTGCCTACCGACACCCCGCTCGGCTCGGTGTCTTACCAGCCGTTGGCCGGCTGGAAGACGCAGGTTGTCACGGAGAAGCTCGCCAAGCCGATCAAGACCGATGATGGCACCGTGACCGAGGCACCGACCAAAGTCATCTGGACGGCCGATTCTGGTGTTCAGGTCGCCCCGGGCGAGTTCCAGCAGTTCGTCATCTCGGCCGGCGCGATGCCGGACACGGGAAGCATTCTGCTGCCGGCTCACCAGTACTACTCGGACGGTTCTGTTGTGGACTGGGATGAGAAGACACCGGCCTCCGGTAAGGAGCCGGAGCACCCGGCGCCGACGGTGTACATCAATGACGCACCGCCTGCCGCTGACGGAGCAGGGTCGACTGCGAGCGTGACGGCGACGCCGGCAGCGGCTCCTTCCTCGTCTTCCTCGAGCGCGAGTGACGCCGTCGCGATCGGCCTCGGCATCGGCGGTCTGGCCCTTGGTGCGATCGCTCTGGTGCTCGCGGTGTTCGCGGTCACCCGTCGTGGCCGCGTCGCACCGACCGCGAAGAAGTAGCAATGTTCGCGTCGGTTCGTCCGTCGCGTCTGGGTCATGGTGCGGTCCTCACCGCACTCGGTGCTCTCATCGTCGGCGTGCTGGCATTGGCCCCTGCGGCCAGTGCCAGCGCCCACGACTACCTCGTGGAAAGTTCCCCGGCGGCGAACTCGACCCAGACGGCCCCGCTGAAGCAGGTGTCGCTGACGTTCAACGACCGGGTGCTTGACCTTTCCGGCGACGGTTCGTCGGCGCTCGTGCAGGTCGTCGGACCGGATGAGAAGCACTTCGAAACCGGATGCGCATCCATCCTGGATCGCACGGTCACCGCGCCGGTCGCGCTCGGGGTCGGTGGCAGCTACACGGTGACCTGGCAGATCGTTTCAGCGGACGGTCACACGGTGTCGAACTCGATCGCGTTCACCTACGCCCCTGCCGCCGGCACGACACCTGCCGAAGGCAGGTCCGCAAGGCCGCAGTGTGGCGAGGAGAAATCCTCGCCGACGACCGCGCCGACCGCTGCACCCGCGGCCGCGGCCGCGGCGAACGATGGTGGTCTCGGCCTGGTGGTCGGGATCGGTATTGGAATTGCCGTGCTCGCGGTCGTCGGGGTGGCGCTTGTCGTCGTGACCGGGCGTCGTGGCGGTCGCGCTTCGTCGAAACTGCCCCCCGCGGACGACTGAACATCATCCAATCGGCTGGCGGTCACCCACGGGCGTGACCGCCAGCCTCACATCGCGCAACTGCGTACGGTGTGTGAACCGGGAGCGTTCGTTCCCTAGGTAGTGATTCTCTGTGACTTCCCCTTCTTCCGCTGACCGACAGGTCGAGTTCGAAGAGCAGGAGCTCCGGCTCCCGCCGATCAGCCCGGTCGCCCTCGTACTGGGTTTGTGCGTCCCGCTCGCCGTCGCGTTCGCGTTATTGGCGATGGTGTTCTCCGGTGCTTTCCTCACCGGCCGTGCCCTGTCCGATCCCGGCGACGTCGTCACCTATGGGTTGCCGATTGCGCGCACGATCCATGATCTGGCGGCCGCAACCATGGTCGGGTTCCTCGTCGTCGCCGCGTTCATCACACCGGGGCAGACGAAGCGCCCGGGTCAGGCCGGCTGGTCGCAGACCCGCGCCACACGCTGGGCCGCCTGGGCGGGTTCGGTCTGGTTCGCTGCCGCCATGGTCGTGCTGGTTCTCTCCGGGGTGAACATCTCCGGTGTCGCACCGGGCGATCCGCTGTTCTTCCCGACCATGCGCACGTTCCTGTTCGGTGTGGAACTGGGCCAGTCCCTCGTCGTGTCTGCCGTGAGCATCCTGATCGCAACCAGCATCGCGTTCACCGCCAGACGCCTGACCTCGGTCGGCGTGGCGTGTGGGTTCGCGATTTTCGCGCTCCTCCCGTTGGCGTTGTCCGGGCACGCCGCGGGTTCGTTCGAGCATGCCAACGCGGTCAACAGCCTGGCGTTGCACCTGGTCGGCGTCACCGTCTGGGTCGGCGGACTCCTGGCGCTGCTTTTGATGCGGAAAACGATCAAAGGCGGATACGGCACAGCGGTCGCCCGCTACTCGACGCTCGCGGGTTGGGCGTTCGCCGGCGTCGCCGCATCCGGAGTCATCAACTCGTCACTGCGGCTGGGAACATGGAGCGACCTGCTTCAACCGTACGGGCTCCTCATCGTCGCCAAAGCGACCATCCTGATCCTCCTCGGCATTGCCGGTGCGCTGCAACGCCGCCGCGTCATCCCCCAGCTCAAGGCAGCCCCCACCGAACGGCGATTGTTCGCCCGGTTCGCCGTCACCGAACTCGTATTCATGGCCGTCGCCATCGGCATCTCGGTCGGACTCTCCCGAAGCGCGCCCCCTGTGTCGCAGCAACCCCTCACCGGCGACGACCTCCAGGAAGGCCTCCTCGGCTTCCCCTACCCGCCGCCCGTCACCTTCCTCCGCATGTTCACCGTGTTTCACATCGACTGGGTCTGGCTGCTGCTCGCCGCCGTCCTCGCCGGCCTATACCTCTGGGCATTCATCCGGCTGCGCAAGCGCGGCGACAAGTGGCCGGTCTACCGGCTCATCTGCTGGCTGGCCGGCTGCGTAGTGCTCGTGTGGGTGACCAGCGGCGGTGCCGCCGTATACGGACTCGTGCACTTCAGCACCCACATGATCCAACACATGGGTCTGATGATGTTCGCTCCACCACTGTTCGTCCTCGGTGGACCCGTGCTCCTCGCCCTGCGCGTCCTGCCAACTCGACACGACGGCAGTCGCGGGATCCGCGAATGGCTGCTGCTCTTCACCCACTCCCGCTTCCTGCGATTCTTGTCCCGGCCCGCCGTCGCCGGCGTCCTCTTCGCCGGCAGCCTCGTCGTGTTCTACTACTCGCCCGCCTTCCAAGGCGCGCTATTCACCCACGAATGGCACGTGGCAATGTGCATCCACTTCCTGCTCAGCGGGTACCTGTTCTTCTGGGTATTCATCGGAATCGACCCCGGACCTGCCCGACCCGCCTACCCCATCCTGTTCATCGTGCTCCTGGCCACGCTCGCCTTCCACGCCTTCTTCGGCGTCGCGCTGATGGAGAGCCAGAGCATCCTCGCCATCGACTGGTGGCATGCCCTCGGCCAAACCGACAACGCCGCCCTCCTCGCCGACCAACACGTCGGCGGCGGCATCGCCTGGGGAGCATCCGAAATCCCCATGGTCCTCGTCGCACTCGGCGTCGCCTACCAATGGACCCGTTCGGACGAACGCACCGCCAAACGCCTCGACCGACAAGCCGACCGCGACGGCGACGCCGACCTCAACGCCTACAACCAGCGCCTCCAAAAACTGAACAAGCGCGACACCAACGCCCGCTAGACCATGCGCCGTGACGCCGGATCGGATACGGTTCATCGGGTGACCGACGAGGCGTTGAGGCTCCGCCGATCCGGCATAGGCCTGGAGATCATCACCCTCGGCTGGAACGTGGTCGGAGTCGTGCTGCTGGCGATGCTCGCCTACCAGTCATCGTCCGTGGCGCTACTCGGGTTCGGGCTGGACAGCCTGATCGAGATCGGCGCGAGCACGGTGGTGATATGGGAGCTGACGGACACCAACGAGCTCCGACAGCAAGTCGCCCTCCGTTTGATCGGGTGGGCGTTCATCCTCCTAGCCGCCTACCTTCTCGTGCAGGGCGTGGTCGCATTAGGGCTTGGTCACCACGCCACTCCCCGGATCGGCGGAATCGCCTGGACCGCTCTCACGGCCGTAGTCATGTTTGCACTGGCCTGGGGGAAGTGGGTCGTCGGCAAGCGCCTCAACAACCCTGTTCTCCTCACCGAGGGTCGAGTCACGCTCGTCGACGGAATCCTGGCTGCCAGCGTGCTGCTCGGGATCCTCCTGGATTACACGTTCGGCTGGTGGTGGGCCGACCCCATCGCCGGGCTCGTCATCGTCTTCTACGCCGTACGCGAGGCGATTCACATCTTCCGCGCGTAGCCACGCCACGAAACGGCTGCTCTCCGAGGATCTCGATAACTTACTCAGGAGCAGACGCGAGTGCGCGCCTGACAGTAGCGGAACCAACACGAAGGGTCCTGGCGATCGTCTCCCACGTCGCCGGCGGTGTCTGCGCACGCATCTGCCGGGCGACCTCGATGCGCTCCGGCGTCATCACTGTGGGGCGGCCGCCGACACGACCTTGAGCGCGGGCGTACTCCAACCCGAGTCGAGTGTTCTCGCGGATGGTGTCGACGCGCAGTTGCGCGAACACGGCGACGATCCCGAACAGAGCGCGGCCCATCGGGCTTGTGGTGTCGATCACCGGCTCGGTGAGGCTCTTGATATCGACGCCCTTGTCCTCGAGCTCGTGCAGCGTCTCGATCAGTATCCGTTCAGTGCCGCCGAGGCGATCGAGCCGGCGCACCAACAGCACATCCCCAGCGCGAAGGTAGTCCATACACGCGACCCACTGCGGCCGGTCCTTGACCCGGCTCGAGTCGCCGTGATCGATGAACACGCGTTCGGCGCCGGCGGCTTTCAGCTCTGCCTCCTGCGCTTTCGGATTCTGCTCTCGCTTCGAGACTCGCGCGTATCCGACGACGGTCATCGTCCCCTCCCCCGATTGTTGTCGTATCCCTGCGCCTGCGATCGCGTCGGCCGCACCGTCGACGAGATGCCACGCCCCGGCGTGGGCGGGCCTCCCATGCTGGCGAACACGCGCAGCTGCTCCAAACGCTCCGGCGTGAGCCGGCCGCCCGGCGTCGACGGGTGCACGATCCGATCAAACATCGTGCGCAGGCCGGCGAAATCATGACGCTCCATCGCATCCCGGGACGCCTGGTCGTTCTGCGCGCCGGTCACCTGGCTCCAGTCCAGGTCGTAGCCGGCCCCAGCGGCGATCTGGGTCCAGAAAATCCGTTGCGTGCGCCCGTTGCCCTCGCGGAACGGGTGCAGGTAGTTCACCTGGTCGTAGTGGTGCGCGAGGCGGTTCACAAACCGCTCACGGTCCAGGCCGCGCAGCTGCTTTTCCTCCGCGAGCTCCGCGAACGCGAACACTGCCCCGGACTCGAGCCGGGACACCGGCATGAAGAACTCCGCCGCCGGATCGGTGCCTTTGCGGATATCGACGGTGCGTAGCTCGCCAGCCCAGTCGTAAACGTCCTGGAACAGCTGGCCGTGGATCGCCTGCAGTTGTCGGAGATCCCCGCTGGCCGTCACCGGCCTAAGGATCATCTGGACGCGTCGCGCCTCCACCAGGTCGGCCTCAGCGACGTCGAGCGCGCGCTGATCGGTGATGCCGAGGTTGTTGCGGAGAATGCCCGAGGCGGGGTCGAGGTAGGGGTCGACGAACTCAGGCAAGGCCGTAGCGGGCCCGGGTGCGACGCACCAGCTCGTCGGCGTCGAACTCCCCCTCAACGAACGCTGCCGCGTCCGCACGGTACTCGCTCGAAGAGGTCAGCCCCTCCATCTCGGAGCTGTGCGCGGCGTCAGCCACCACACGCTCGCGGAGCTCACGCTCGGCGGCGGAGATAGTACTCGCGGTCTTGACGCCCATCGCTGCTCCTTTCGACGTCTCCATTCTATCAGGCCTGATCAAAAACCCCTAGGTAAGGTTTTGAACAGAACTAGGTTTCGGCAAGGGTTTTGAGCAACATCGCTTCCGCGAGATTTCGGGCGCGCATGTGAATCGCGGCGGTAGGTGTCCTGGTTTCGGCGCCGTTTAGCGTCCAATGAGCAGGGCTTCCTGGGCGGCGTCGACGGCTTCGGGGGTGAGGTGGGCGTGCTTGTTGATGTTGAGGATGCGGTTGACCTGGGTGACGAGCCGGTCGGCGAGGCGAAAGTTCCCGTTGGTCGCGCGGACGATCGCGGCGAGAGCTGCCGTGTGGGCGAGACCGGAGTCGTCCGGGTCGGGAGCAGGGAGGCGCTGCGCGACGACGGCGGTGAGTTCGTCGCTGCGGAGGGGTCGGTATTCGTGGGCGAAGCCGATGCGGCTGTAGAGCTGGGGGTAGCGGGCGAGGCGTTTCTCGATGCCGGGCATGCCGATGAGGATGACGCCCATTCGGTGACGGTCGTAGAAGTCGCGGACTTGTTCGAGTCCGGCGGTTTTGAGCCGGTCGGCTTCATCGATGATGAGAAGTTCGGTGTTCCCGCTGTGCTGGGATTCGGCGTGAACGTAGGGGTCGACGTGGCCGTGCTGGGCGTAGTCGATGGCCCAGGAGATGTGCTGGCAGGCGCGGGGTAGGCCTTGATCGATCTGCTTGATGGTCGCGGCGATGGTAGGTGTGAAGAACGCGGTTCTGCTTCGTTGAACCGCTTCGGGGACGGGCGGCAGGGTGCCTGCGGTGCGCGAGAGCGGGTGCCATTGTTCCCATTCGTCGGTGCCGGCGTAGTGGCGGGCGGAGAGCGTCTTGCCGATCCCGGGTGGTCCATAGCAGAGGCCGATGTAGCGGTGGGAGCGGACGGTGTCGGCGAACTCCGTGAACCGGCGGTGCTCCCGCGTGGTCACGAACGCAGGCCGCGTGTCTGCGTGAGGTGGTGGTGCTTCTCTGAATTCGTCGAAATGGCCGCTGAGGAACCGGCGCCCGTCGTCCCCTGGTTCGAAGAGCACGGAGATGGGTTTGCCGTCGTCTGGCTCAGTCGTTGACATAGGTCCTCAATCCGTGTCGCGTCGGGGGTGGCGTTGCGCGGTCGGGTGCACTCTCCGGTACCGGCGCGACTTCGGGGCGGTGGCGGGTGTCTTCGGGCAGTGAGCCGGCGAGAGCGGTGAGCTCCCGGAGTTGCTGCTTCAGGGCGCGGCGTTGCCTGTTCCTCGCGGTTTGCAGATCGGTGAAAGAGACGGTCTCGGAAGAGCGTTCGGGGGCGATAGCGCGGCATAGGAACGTGTTGTCGTGGAAGATTCGCACCTCGCCCAGGTCGCGGGGGTCGTATCGCACCGTGACGTCTTCGCCAACATATGCAGCGAGGACCGGTGAGATGTATCGGGTGGAAGCGAAACGGATCCCGTCGCGTTGCACCCGTCGTGTTGTCGAGGCAGTCAGTAGAAGCGAATCGAGGTCTTCCGGGTGTGCGGGCATTCGTGGGATGAAGCTGTCGCTGCGCCATCGTGCGTGCGGTGCCTCGCCAGTCGCTGAATGTGGTCGTTCGTTGTACTCGTCGACGATGAATCGCTCGAGCACGTCATCGAGTTGGTGCAACGTCAGGCTGGGGTCGCTGACGGGTGCCCCGCCGGTGCCGTGCGGGATGAAGCCGGGCAGATGCGGCAGCAGCTCGGTCGTGATCGTTCGGTAGAACCGCTCGATCTTGCCGCGCCCCTGCGGAACGCCGACCCGAGAGTGAATCAGACGCACGTGCAGGTCGAGGCAGACGTGTTCGATCCTGGTCGAGGTGAAATCGGACCCATGATCGCTATAGAGGATGTCCGGAAGGCCCGATACCACCCACTTCGGGTTTCGTTTCCGAGCGACGGCCTGATGAAACGCCAGTGCGGAGTTTTCAGCCGTCGGTACTGAAACGCCCACCGTGTAGCCGGCGATCGCTCGCGAGTAGTCGTCGAGCACGATCGTCAGCCATGGACGGACGGGTTGCTGCCGATCGTTGAGGATCATCACATCGAGCAGGGTGTGATCCATCTGCCACTGCTCGTTCGGGGCAGAAGTCGAGCGGCGGTAGACCAGCTCAAACCTGTCCCGGTATGCGGCGTCCCCGCCGTCAGCGAGAGCCGTCAGACCCGGGTCGAGCGCGCGAACGATCTCGCGGACCGTGGTGTATCCCGGGGCCGGCAATCCGCGGTCCCGAGCAATGTCACCTATGCGACGGTGGATATACGCGATCGTCGGCGCGGGCCGGCGCACAGCAAGCGCCTCGATTGCTGTGACCAGTTCGGCGGCAGTGCGCGTCGATCCCTTATCGCGGCGAGGTGCTCTCGCGAGCTGACCCGTCTCCATCCGGGCTGCCCAGCGTTGCAGAGTCCGCACCGCAACGCCGGAGTGCTCCGCAAGACGCGTCCACGGCACACCGTCCTGGTGTTGGCGCACAAGCTCGGCCTTCTGCCGGTCGCTGAGGTGCGCCATGATGCCTCGTCAGGCCCGCTCGACGTGCCCGGCCAAGTGCCGATAAATCGTGGGCCGGGACACCCCGAAAGTGTCGGCAATCTCCTGCACGGTATGGCCGCCCTCGTCATACATCGCCCGGGCCTGCCGAATCTTCGTCGGCGTCATCTTGAACTTCGGGCCACCCTTCCGTCCCCGTGCACGAGCCGCAGCGAGGCCATCGTGAGTGCGCTCCACGATTAGGTCGTGCTCGAACTCCGCAATCGCAGCGAGCATGTGGAAGAACAGCCGGCCACCCGGAGTGGTGGTGTCGATGCCCTGCGACAGGGCCTTCAACCCGACCCCCCGCTGCTGCAGCTCATCTGCGACCTGTTTGAGGTTTCGTACCGACCGCCCGAGCCGGTCAAGCTTCGTCACCACAAGCGAGTCGCCCTCTCGCAGATACCCGAGGGCTTCCGTCAGCGCCGGCCTTCTCGCCAGGGTGCCGGAGGCGTGCTCGACGAAGATCTTGTCGCAGCCTGCAGCGTCGAGTGCATCGGTCTGGCCGTCCGGATTCTGGTCTCGGGTCGAGACGCGAGCGTAACCGATCGTGGCCATGCCTCAGCGTATCGCGAACGCCGCCTGCTTTACATAGATCGCCGACACGAGTCATGAGACACGACTCGCCGAACTGAGCGTGTGGAGTTGATCGCTGTATGACGGCGATTTTTGATTGCTCGGTGGCGTTCGCAGTGGAGCAGCGCTAGAGCGTGAGGCCTGGGGCGGCTGATGCTGCCATTCCGGCAAGTCCGTGGCGCGTGGTGGTAGGCGAAGCTGGTCTGTTGGAGATATGAATGTTCCAATACGATCTCGATACCGGGTTGCGATTGGAGCGGCTCTTGTCCTCTGGAGGGAATCCGATGCACGAGCATGACACGATGTCACCCTGGAGGCGGTTCTGGGAACGGGGCGGCTGGTGGAAAGCCTTGGTCCTGGTTCTGGTGTATTACGGCCTTTACCAACTCGCTGCACTCCTCGTGTCGTTCATCTTCGCCGGAGTGCGCCTTGTGCCGGGCAGCGCCGTGTACGTCGTCGTCGGCACTGGCTTGCCGATTCTGATCGGCGGTGTGCTGTTGCTGGTCTTTGCGTGGTCGATCGGGTGGCTGCGGGAGTTGTTTGGTCGGCAGGCGATCCGGGGTCGTGGCTGGATGTGGATTGCGATCACTGTGGTGCTGTTCACGAACGTGCTGCGCTTTCTCACTCTCGACTATGCGAAAGCTGATGTCGCAATGAACCGTCCCCGGTTCTGTGCCGCTTCTATGCGGGTGCCATCTCCGGTTGGGATGGCGTGTTGAGGTCAG
>NZ_BPER01000016.1:0-49795 GCF_020521355.1 Leifsonia sp. LS1 | reverse complement strand
GGCTCATCTCCGGATTTAGTCGGGTGGGGTGGGGTGGGGTGGGGTCGGGTGGGGTGGGGTGGGGCTGGGCGGAGGGGCGCGTGGCAGCAGGGTCAGTTCTCGGGGGGCGAGCCCTTGAGAGAGATGCTGATCTCGTCGGCGTCGAGGTTGGTGAGCGCGCGGTCGAGCACGTCAGCGTCGAAGGTGCCGTCGTCGCGCGCGTCGAGGAGGGCGGCGCGCTGGGCGTGGAGGCGGTCGAGAGCGAACTTCTTCATCACTTCCATGTTCTCGGGGGTGCGCTCGCGGGACTCGGGCAGCGGGATGTGGCGGGCGGCCTCGTGGAGCATCGACGCCACACGCTTGCGCTCGGCGTTCTCCGTCTCCGGATCGACCTGCGCGGGCTTGAGCCACGTCAGCACCCAGCTGATCGTCCCACCCTGGATGAGCAGCGAACCGGCGGCGACGAGGAACGCGATGAGCACGAGCACCGGGCGGCCCGGCGTGTCAGTCGGCAGGGTCTGCGCCGCCGCGACCGTGACCGCGCCGCGCATCCCGGCCCACACGACGACCGCGCCCTCGCGCCAGCCGAGCGGGGCACCTGTGAAGTAGTCGATGTCCGCCAGCGTCCGGCGGATGCGCGTCGTGAAGCGGCCCACGTCGCGCTGCGACGGCACGCGACCCTTGCCGGGGCCGCCTTGCCGCACCAGAGCGGTGGGATCGTTGTCGGCGTCCGCGATCCGCTTCTGCATCGTCTCGAGGCGCGGCTTCATCGCCGCGGTGCGCCGGTGCCGCCTGCCCAGCGAACGCAGCAGCGGCGCGACATAGCCGGCACGGACCACGATGGTCAGGACCAGGGCCCCTGCGGCGACGAGGGCCGCCGGCCCGACGCCCTCGTGCACCTCCTCGACCTCTTGCAGGATGCCGAACAGCTGCAGACCCATCGTCAGGAAGACGAGGCCTTCGAGCACCAGCTCGACCGTCTTCCAGTTCTGCGCGTCGGAGAGCCGATGCTGCGGGGAGAGGACGCGCGGCGCGCGGCTCCCCGTGACCAGGCCGGCGACGACGGCGGCGACCAGTCCGGAGGCGCCGAGCGCTTCCGCCGGGAGGGAGGCGACGAAGGGCACGGTGAACGAGAGCACCGTGTTGACGGTGGCGTCCTTCACCCGTGCGCGCACGATGAGGTTGAGGCGGCCGACCGCCCAGCCGAGCGCGACGGCGACCACGACGGAGTAGGTGAAGGTCCAGATCACCGTGCCGACCGCGAAGGAGGCCGCGGCGGCGGCGATCGCGGCGCGCAGCAGCACCAGGGCGGTGGCGTCGTTGAGCAGGCTCTCGCCCTCCAGGATCGCGACGACGCGGGGCGAGACGCCGCTGCGCTTCACGATGGAGGTGGCCACGGCGTCCGTGGGGCTCACGATCGCGCCGAGCGCGATGCCCCAGGCGAGGTCCAGACCGGGGATGGCCCACGAGAAGAACAGCCCGAGGACGACGGAGCTGACCACGACGAGCAGGACGGAGAGCCCGCCGATGGCGGCGAACTCGCGCCGGAAGTTCATCGACGGCATCGACACGGACGCCGAATAGAGCAACGGCGGGAGGATGCCCGCCAGGATCCACTCCGGCTCGATGTGCAGGGCGGGGACGAACGGCAGGAGGCTCACCAGGATGCCGACGGCGACCAGGATCAGCGGCGAGGCGACGCCGAACCGGGGGCCGATCGTGGCTGCCGCGGCGATCGCCAGCACGGCGAGCACACCGATGAGGACTCCCATCTCCATGCCGGGACCCTACCTCAGAGGACGATATGCATGGCGCGTGCGGCGTCGGAGATCGATCCGGAGAGCGACGGGTAGACGGTGAACGCGCGGGCGACCTGGTCGACCGTGAGACGGTGCTCCACGGCGAGCGCGAGCGGGAAGATGAGTTCGGATGCCCGCGGGGCGACGATGACGCCGCCGATGACGGTGCCGGACCCGGTGCGGGCGAAGAGCTTGACGAAGCCGTCGCGCAGCCCGAGCATCTTCGCGCGCGGGTTCGACTTGAGCGGCAGCTTGTAGATGTCACCCTGGGCGATGCCGTCCTCGATCTGCTTCTGGTTCCAGCCGACCGTCGCGATCTCGGGCTGCGTGAAGATGTTGGACGTCACGTTGCGCAGCTCGATCGGGTTGACCGCGTCCCCCATCGCGTGGAACACGGCGGTGCGCCCCTGCATGGAGGCGACGGAGGCGAGCGGCAGCAGGTCCGAGCAGTCGCCCGCGGCGTAGATGTTCGGGATGGAGGTGCGGGCGACGCGGTTGACGCGGATGTGGCCGGACGGTGTGAGCTGCACCCCGGCCTCCTCGAGCCCGATGCCCGCGGTGTTCGGGATGGATCCGACCGCCATGAGGCAGTGGCTGCCCTCGACGGTGCGGCCGTCGGCGAGTGTCGCGACGACGCCGTTCTCGGTGCGCACGACCGACTCGGCACGGGACTTCGAGAGCACCTGCATGCCGTTGCGCTTGAAGACGTTCTCGATCACGCGGGCGGCGTCGGCGTCCTCGCCCGGGAGCACCTGGTCGCGGGAGGAGATCAGGGTCACCTTGGAGCCGAGCGCCGTGTAGGCGGAGGCGAACTCGGCGCCCGTGACGCCGGAGCCGACCACGATGAGGTGCTCGGGCACGGCCCCCAGATCGTAGAGCTGTGTCCAGGTCAGGATGCGCTCGCCGTCCGGGACGGCGGTAGGGAGGACGCGCGGGCTGGCGCCGACGGCGATGACGATCGTGTCGGCCTCCACCCGGTCGAAGTCGGTGCCGCGGTCGCCGCGCGACGTCGACACGATCACGGCGTCGTCGCCGTCGAGGCGCCCCTCGCCGTTCACGATGCGCACACCCGAGCGCACCAGCTCGGCGCGCATGTCCTCGGACTGCTGGCGCGCGAGGCCCATGAGCCGCTTGTTGACGGCGGCGAGGTTGACGGCGAGCTCGGGGCGCACCGGCTTCCCGTGGCTCCCGCGGGTGAAGAACTGCACGCCGAGGTCGGCCGCCTCGGCGATGGAGTTGGTGGCCTCGGCGGTCGCGATGAGGCTCTTCGACGGGACGACATCGGTGATGACGGCCGAACCGCCGACTCCGGAACGCTCGACCAGGGTCACGTCGGCGCCCAGCTGCGCGCCCGCGATCGCCGCCTCGTAGCCGCCCGGTCCGCCGCCCAGCACGGCGATGCGCTGCTTGCGCTCGAATTCAAAGGCCATGCCCCCATTCTTCCGCATGCGTGCGCGCCGGCGCGCACGCTCCGATGCGCATCCCGCGCCGCCTGGACGCGCCGGGAGCGCTCAGTAGAGTTGGCTCATGCTCGAAACGAACACGAACCCGCTCGACGACCCGCAGGCCGACCCGTTCGAGGTGGCCCGCCAGGCGGCGGAGCAGCTGGCCGAGAAGACCGGCGTCGAGAAGCACGACATCGCCCTCACCCTGGGCAGCGGATGGGGCAAGGCGGCGGACCTCATCGGCGAGACCACCGCGACCATCCCGGCCACCGAGATCCTGGGCTTCGGCAAGCCGGCGCTGGAGGGCCACGTCGGCACCCTGCGCTCGGTACTGCTGCCGAGCGGCAAGCGCGCGCTCGTGATCGGCGCGCGCACGCACTACTACGAAGGCCACGGCGTGCGCCGGGTCGTGCACAGCGTGCGCACGGCGGCCGCGGCCGGTGCGACGACCATGATCCTCACCAACGGCGCCGGCGGTATCAAGGAGCACTGGAAGCCCGGCACCCCGGTGCTGATCAGCGACCACATCAACCTGACGGCGGACTCCCCGCTCGAGGGCGCCACCTTCATCGACCTGACCGACCTCTACTCGGGCCGCCTGCGGGCGCTCGCGAAGACGATCGAACCGTCGCTGGACGAGGGCGTCTACACGCAGTTCCGCGGCCCGCACTATGAGACCCCGGCGGAGGTGCAGATGGCGAAGGCCATCGGCGGCCACATCGTCGGCATGTCGACCGCCCTCGAGGCGATCGCCGCCCGCCAGGCCGGCATGGAGATCCTGGGCATGTCCCTGATCACCAACCTGGCGGCGGGCATCCAGAAGACCCCGCTGAGCCACGCCGAGGTCATCGAGGCGGGCCAGGCGGCCGAGCCGGTGATCAGCGCGCTGCTCGCCCGGATCGTGGCGGCCCTGTGAGCCCCGCGCTCGCCACCGCCGACCTGCTGGCCGCCGCTCGCGCCTGGCAGGACCAGGACCCCGACCCGGAGACCCGCGCCGAGCTGGAGACGCTGGTCGCCGCTGCGGCCGACGGCTCCGCGGATGCCCTCGCCGACCTCCACTCGCGCTTCGACACCCGCCTCGCCTTCGGCACCGCCGGGCTGCGCGGGGAGATCGCGGCCGGCCCCAACCGGATGAACCGCGTGCTGGTCTCGCAGGCCGCCGCCGGATTCGCGCGCTGGCTGCTCGAACACGCCGGCGGCGTCACGCCGTCGGTCGTGATCGGCTACGACGGCCGGAAGAACTCCGACGTCTTCGCGCGGGACACGGCGGAGCTGATGGCCGGCGCCGGCGTGCGCGCCGTGCTCCTCCCCCGCCTGCTGCCGACCCCCGTCCTCGCGTTCGCGGTCCGCCACCTCGACGCGAGTGCCGGTGTCATGGTCACCGCGAGCCACAACCCGCCGAATGACAACGGGTACAAGGTCTATCTGGGCGGCGAGGACCACGGCTCGCAGATCGTGTCGCCGACGGACGCGGAGATCGCGGCCCACATCATCGAGGTCGCCTCGGGGAGCGTCAGCGACCTCCCCCGCTCCGAGCAGTACGAGATCGCATCCGACGACGTGGAGCGGGCCTACATCGACGCGACCGCGCGCGTCGCGGCGACCGGTGCCCCTCGCGACGCGGTGTCGTTCGCGTACACGGCGATGCACGGTGTCGGCTGGCGCACGGCGCGCGAGGTGTTCGCCGCCGCCGGCTTCGCCGAGCCTCAGGTGGTCGCCGCGCAGATCGACCCCGACCCGGCCTTCCCGACGGTGTCGTTCCCGAACCCCGAGGAGCCGGGAGCGATGGATCTCGCGTTCGAGACCGCGCGGGCCACCGGTGTCGACCTGGTGATCGCGAACGACCCCGACGCCGACCGCTTGGCCGTCGCCATCCCGGACCCGTCGTCCGCGGACGGCTATCGCCGGCTGAGTGGCAACGAGGTGGGAGCCCTCCTGGGCTGGCGCGCCGCCGAGCTGGCCGAGGCCGCCGCCGGCGACGGAGCGGCCGACGGCGTGCTCGCCTGCTCGATCGTCTCCTCGCCCGCGCTGGCGGCGGTGGCGGAGGCATACCACCTCGACTTCGCCGACACCCTCACCGGATTCAAGTGGGTCTCCCGCGCACCCGGTCTGATCTTCGGTTTCGAGGAGGCCCTCGGCTACCTCGTCAATCCCGGGACGGTGCGCGACAAGGACGGCATCTCCGCCGCGACGGCCTTGCTCGACCTGGCCTCGACGCTCGCCGCGGAGGGCCTGACCATCGCGGATCGACTGGATGCGTTCGCCGAGCGGTTCGGCTACTTCGCCAGCGACCAGATCTCCCTGCGGGTGACGGACCTCTCGCGGATCGACGCGATCATGGCAGCCCTGCGCGCGACCCCGCCGAGCACTCTCGGCGACGTCAAGGTCGACCGCATCGACGACCTCCGCGACGGCTTCGGAGGCCTCCCCCCGAGCGACGTTCTGCGTATCCTGCTCGAGGACGGCTCACGCGTCATGGTGCGCCCGAGCGGCACCGAGCCCAAGCTGAAGATCTACATCGACGCCTCGAGCGACGAGGGCACGCTCGCCGAGCGACGTGCCACCGCCACCGCGCGCGTCGCCGCGCTCGGCGAGGCGATGCGGGCACTCACGGCATAGGGACCGGCCGGGTGGCGGCGCGGGCCGCGTAGCTGAGCAGGAACGCCGCCAGCGCCGCCACGGTCACCGCCGCTCCCGCGACCGGGACGGCCTCCGCACCGCCCGCACCCAGCGCGACAGACCCGATGGGCGGGGCGATCGCGATTCCGACGTACATCGCCGTCGAGTACCAGGAGAGCGCGAGGGCGGAGGACTCGGGATCCACGTGCACGAGCCGGTGCTGGACGGGGATCGCGATGGCGAACGCCGTCACACCCCAGAGCGCGAAGACCACCAGCGAAGCCGCGAACGATGCCTCGACGAACGGCAGCACGATGAGCGCGACGACCTGCCCGAGCAGCGCGACGGCCGCGACCGTGCGGCTCCCGAAGCGGTCGGTGAGCGGACCGGCGACGCTGTTGCCGATCACGCCCGCTGCCCCGTAGGCGAGCAGCAGCGCCGCCAGCAGGGGACCGGACCCGCCGGTGGAGGCATGGGTGACGGCCGCCGAGAAGATGTAGACGATGTTGAAGCCCGCGATCATGAACACGGTCGTCGCGAGCAGTGCGAGCACCCGCAGATCGGCGAGGGTGGCGAGGCGGCGTCGCAGCGTCGCCGGAGGGGCGAGTGGCACCCGGCGGACGAGCAGCGGGATCGCCGCCGCGAGGACGACGCCGAGGCCCACCACGCACCAGAGCGCGAACCGCCAGCCGGCGACGCCGCCGAGCGCCGTCCCGAGCGGCGAGCCGACGGCGGTTGCGAGGGTGAACCCGGCGCCGACGAGCGCGAGGGCGCGACCTCGCTTCTCGGGCGCGGACAGGGAGGCGGCGGCCGCCGTGGCTGTCGGGACGAGGGCTGCGCCGCCGATGCCGGAGAACGTGCGTCCGGCGATGAACCAGCCGAGGTCGGGCGCGACGGCCGCGACGGCCGTGCCGATGGCGAAGACACCGAGACCGACGCCCATGAGGGCCGACCGCGGCACCCGCGGGAGGAGGATCGAGACCGCCGGAGCGGCGACCGCGACGACGAGCGAGTAGGTGGTGATCGACACGCTGACCGCCGCCGGGCTCGTTCCCAGCGTCGTCGCGATCTGGGGCAGGAGGCCCGCGATGACGAAGGCGTTCGTCCCGACGACGAAGAGGCCGAGCGCGAGGACCACGAGCGCCGGCGTGGTCCTGCGGTATGATTGTTCGATGATCGTCATACGGTTAGCGTACGGCGATTGTTCGATGATTGTCAAACAATTGGACGCCGCATGACCGAATACCCCTCGCCGCCGATGGACGAGGTCGAGCTGGTGGACCTCCTCCGTGCCGTCGCCGACCCGGTCCGCCTGCAGATGGTGCGCGTCCTCGCCGACGGCGAACCGCACCCCAAAGCCCTGACCGAGTGGGGCTGCGACGTGCAGAAATCCACCATGGCGCACCACTTCAAGACCCTGCGCGAGGCAGGTCTCACGAACACGATCGTCAACGGCCGCACTCATGACATCCAGCTGCGCCGCGCCGAGCTCGACGCCCGCTTCCCGGGGCTGATCGCCGCCCTGCTGAGCGACTAGCGACGCCGGCGGTCAGCCGAGGGCTTCGTCGAGCTTGCGCTCCAGCTCGTCGAGGTCGAAATAGTTCTCGATGACGATGACATCGGCGTTGGTCGTGCCGATCCGTTCCACGAGCTCCGGCGACGACAAGATGACCTGCGCATCGGCGGCGGCAGTGGACAGGCTGCCGACGTCCGTGGCCGTCACGTCGGCGTCGATGCCCAGGCGCTCGAGCACCCGCTCCGCGTTCACCTTGAGGATGCCGGACGTGCCGAGCCCGACGCCGCAGATGGCGACGATCTTCATCGGGCGCCCTCCTCCGACCGGGCGATGACGCGCCGCACATCGTCGACGTCGCGGGCCACCGCGAGGGCCGGGATGGCCTCGGGGTCGTTGAACACGTTCGCGAGCTCGGCGACGCTCGTCACGTGCGCCTCCGGTGTCGACACGGCGAGGCCGAGCACGACGGAGACCGGGTCGTTGTGCGGGTGACCGAACACGACGGGCTCGTCGAGCGTCACGACCGAGAGCCCGTCGAAGTTCACGTCGGGGCCGGGGCGCGCGTGCGCGAGAGCCAGACCGGGCGCGATCACGATGTACGCGCCGAACTCCTCGATCACCTGGATCATCCGGTCGGCATAGCCCTGTTCGGTCGCTCCCGACCGCGTCAGCGCCGCTCCCGCGAGCCGCACCGCCTCACGCCAGTCGGAGGCGTGAGCCCCGACGGTGACGGCGGACTCGGGCAACGGTGGCAGCGGCATGATCTCAGCGTAGCCGCCGCCGGCTCAGGAACCCTCGAAACCCGCTGTGATGATGTCGGCCAGCTCCTCACGTTCCTCCAGCGGGAGGAACGCGCCCGCGGCCGCATTGAGCTGGAAGATCTCCAGGTCGGTGCGGTCGTAGGCGAAGGCGTCGGCGAGGATGCTCAGCTCGCGGGTCAGCGTGGTCCCGCTCATCAGGCGGTTGTCGGTGTTCACGGTCACCCGGAAGCCCAGCTGGTACAGCAGGTCGAACGGGTGGTCGAGGAGGTCCTTGCCCCAGGCGGCGATGGCGCCCGTCTGGAGGTTGGAGGTGGGGCTGGTCTCGAGCGCGATCTCGCGGTCCTTGACCCACTGCGACAGAGTGCCGAGCGTGACGTAGGTGTTCTCGTCGTCCTGACGCTCGATCGCGATGTCCTCCGCGAGGCGCACGCCGTGGCCGAGGCGCAGCGCGCGGCCGTCGAGGAGGGCGCTGCGGATGCTGTCGAGGCCGTCGGCCTCTCCCGCGTGGACGGTGGCGGGGAAGAACTGCTCGGCCAGGTAGTCGAACGCCGCACGGTGGTTCGCGGGCGGGAAACCCGCCTCCGGGCCGGCGATGTCGAAGCCGACCACCCCGTTGTCGCGGTGACGGACGGCCAGCTCGGCGATCTCCAGACCGCGATCGAGGTGACGCATCGCCGAGACGAGCTGCCCGACGCGGATGCGCTTGCCGCTGTCGCGCACATCCTGGATACCGGCCTCGATGCCCTCCTGGACGGCCTCGACGGTCTCGTCCAGGCTGAGCCCGCGGGTCAGGTGCTGTTCCGGCGCCCAGCGGATCTCGCCGTAGACGACGCCGTCGGCGCCGAGATCCTGGACGAACTCGCGTGCGACGCGCACCAGGCCCTCGCGGGTCTGCATGACCGCGGTCGTCAGGTCGAAGGTCTTGAGGTACTCGACGAGCGAACCGGAGTTCGACTTCTCGCCGAACCAGCGCGCGAGCTCGACGGGATCGGTGGTCGGCAGCTCCAGGCCGATCGCGTCGCCCAGCTCGATCACCGTGGCGGGGCGCAGGCCGCCGTCGAGGTGGTCGTGCAGCGACACCTTCGGCAGGGCGCGGATGTCGGTGCCGTCGGCCAGCGTGTACCCGGCGTTCTGTTCGCTCATGTCCTTCAATCTATCGGTCGCAACGGGTGCGGAGGAGGGGCCGCTCAGGAGATGCGGTCGGCGATCAGCGGACCGCGGGTGAACGGCGTTCCGATCGGGGCGATGCGGTACGCCCCCTCGACGGCCTCCAGGGCACGCTCGAACCGGGCCGGCTCGTCGGCGGACAGCGTGAAGAGCGGGTCGCCGGCACGGACGGTGTCCCCCGGCTTGGCGTGCAGGTCGATGCCCGCGGCGTGCTGCACCGGGTCCTGCTTGCGGGCCCGGCCGGCGCCGAGCCGCCAGGCGGCGATGCCGAAGGGCAGGGCCTCCTGCTCGACGAGGATGCCGTCGGACTCCGCCACCACCGTGTGCGTCTCCTTCGCGACCGGCAGCGAGGCGTCGGGGTCGCCGCCCTGGGCGCGGATGACCTCGCGCCACTTGTCCATCGCACGGCCGTCCTTCAAGGCTGCCTCCACGTCCTCGTCCGGACGGCCCGCCAGCGCGAGCATCTCGCGCGCGAGGGCGACCGTCAACTCGACGATGTCGGCTGGGCCGCCTCCGGCGAGCACCTCGACGGACTCGCGGACCTCGTTGGCGTTGCCGATGGCGAGGCCGAGCGGCACGTTCATGTCCGTGAGGAGCGCGGAGGTCGCGACGCCCGCATCCTTCCCGAGCTCGACCATCGTGCGGGCCAGCTCGCGCGACTTCTCGATGTCTTTGAGGAACGCGCCGGAGCCGAACTTCACGTCGAGCACCAGCGCGCCGGTGCCCTCCGCGATCTTCTTGGACATGATCGAGGAGGCGATCAGCGGGATGGCCTCCACCGTCCCGGTGATGTCGCGCAGCGCGTAGAGCTTGCCGTCCGCGGGAGCCAGGCCGGAACCGGCGGCGCAGATCACGCCTCCCTGGTCGCGCAGCTGGGCGAACATCTCCTCGTTGCTGAGGTTGGCGCGCCACCCGGGGATGCTCTCCAGCTTGTCGAGCGTGCCGCCCGTGTGACCGAGACCGCGACCCGAGAGCTGGGGGACGGCCACGCCGAACGTCGCCACGAGCGGCATCAGCGGCAGCGTGATCTTGTCGCCGACGCCGCCGGTGGAGTGCTTGTCGGTCGTCGGCTTGCCGAGGCCCGAGAAGTCCATCCGCTCGCCCGAGGCGATCATGGCGAGGGTGAGGTCCTTGATCTCGCGGCGCGTCATCCCGTTGAGGAAGATGGCCATCGTCATCGCCGACATCTGCTCGTCGCCGACGTAGCCGCGCGTGTACGCGTCCACCAGCCAGTCGATCTCGGCAGTGCTGAGCTCTCCGCTGTCGCGCTTGGTCCTGATCAGGTCGACGGCGTCGAACGCCTCGACCGTTCCTGCGGTTTGGGTCACGGGGTGTCTGTCCTAGTCGTTGTTGCGGTATTCGTCGAGCTGGCGCGGGCCGAACGCGTCGGGCAGCACCTCGTCGATGGTGCGGATGCCCGACACGGTCTCCAGCAGCATCCCCTCGGCCGAGTGCTCGTAGAGCAGCTGGCGGCAGCGGCCGCACGGCATGAGGGTGTCGCCGTCGCCGTTCACGCAGGTGAAGGCGACGAGCTTGCCGCCGCCGGTCATCGCCAGCGACGACACGAGCCCGCACTCGGCGCACAGTGTGACGCCGTAGCTGGCGTTCTCCACGTTGCAGCCGCTGACGATGCGGCCGTCGTCCACCAGGGCGGCGGCGCCGACCGGGAACTTCGAGTACGGGACGTACGCGTGCTCCTTGGCCGCGTTCGCCGCCGTGCGGAGGGCGGCCCAGTCGATCCCGGGCGTCGTGACGTCGGTCATGACTTGATGTAGGGCTTGCCGTCGGCGGCCGGCGCGCGCGACATCCCCACCAGGCCGGCGACGGCGAAGATCGTGACGACGTACGGGAGCATGAGCATGAACTCGCTCGGAACCGGGGAGCCGATGATGCCGAGCACGTTCTGCAGGTTCGAGGCGAAGCCGAACAGCAGTGCGGCGAGGGTGGCCCGGATCGGATCCCAGCGTCCGAAGATCACGGCGGCGAGGGCGATGAAGCCCTGACCCGCCGTCATCTCCTTGGAGAACGCGCCGACCGAGCCGAGCGTGAAGTACGCGCCGCCGAGGCCTGCGATGGCGCCCGCCAGGGAGACGTTCCAGAAGCGGGTGCTGTTGACCTTGATGCCCACGGTGTCCGCGGCCTCCGGGTGCTCGCCGACCGAGCGGAGGCGCAGTCCCCAGCGGGTCTTGAACAGCCCGAACCAGACCACGAAGATCGCGATGTACATCAGGTACTCGATGATCGTCTGGTTGAAGAGCACGTTGCCGATGATGGGGATGTCGCTCAGGATCGGAATCGGCCAGTCCGGCAGACGGGGCGGGTGGTTGAGCACCGTCGGATCCGCCGCGAGCACCTGGGAGTAGAGGAAGCTCGTCAGGCCGGTGACCAGCACATTGAGCACGACGCCGACGATCACCTGATCGACCAGGTACTTGATCGCGAACGCGGCGAGCACGAAGGACACGAGGACGCCTGCGACCATCGCGGCGAGCAGGCCGACCACCCAGCTGCCGGTGAGCGTCGCGGTCATGGCCGAGACGAAGGCGCCGGCGAGCAGCTGGCCCTCGATGGCGACGTTGACGACGCCGCCGCGCTCGGAGATCACGCCGCCGAGGGCGCCGAAGACGAGAGGGACGGAGAGGCTGATCGTGCCCAGCAGCAGGCCGGTCACGGGCACGGGTAGTTCGCCCGACCCGGCCCAGGCGAGGAAGCCGAACATGAACACGAGCGCGAACACGACGACCAACCAGATCGGCGTCTTGCGCGCGTTCCTGGAGAGCCACGCGCTGTACGCGGTGACGATCGCCAGCAGCACGATCACGACGATGGTGGTCGAGAAGGTGTCGACCACCAGATTCGGCAGCTTGATCGCGTCGGACGACTCGGAGAACCGGAAGGTGCTCGTGCCATGGCGGGAGAAGCCGAGGAACAGGACCAGGCTGATGACCACGAACACCGCGAAGGCGATGGGCGCCTTCCAGGAGCGGATCTCGGCCTTCTCCAGCACGATGGGCGAGGAGTCGGGGACGACGGGGGCCGTGGTGCTCACTTGGCCGCCACCTCCTTCGTGACGATCGGACGCTGTCTCCGGGGCGTGCTGCCCGGCGTCGGGAGGCGGAAGATCGCGCGCACCAGCGGCGGTGCCGCGACGAAGAGGACGATGAGGGACTGCATCACGAGGACGATGTCGATCGGGATGTCGTTGGCGGCCTGGATGGTGAACCCGCCGGCCTTGAGCGCGCCGAAGAGGAGGCCCGCGACGAAGACGCCCCACGGACGCGACCGGCCGAGCAGCGCGACGGTGATCGCGTCGAAGCCGATGCCCGCGTCGACGCCCGAGCTGATGCCCTGCGGGAAGACGCCGAGAGCCTGGCTGGCGCCGGCGATGCCGATAAGTCCACCGGCGATGAGCATCGCGTAGACGTAGACGTTCTTGACGTTGATGCCGGCGACGCGCGCCGCGTTCGGGTTCTCGCCCACTGCGCGGAAACGGAAGCCGAGGCTCGAGCGGTTGATCAGCCACCAGACGAAGACCGTCGCGGCGATGACGACGACGAAGGCCCAGGTCAGGTTGTACTGCTCCCCGAACAGCGGCGGGAACACCGCGTTGGCGTGGATCGGCGGGGCCTTCGGGTTGTTGGAGCCGGGCGCCTGCAGGAGGCCCTGCGTGCGCAGCATGTAGGCGACGAGGTAGAAGGCGATGTAGTTGAGCATGATGGTCACGATCACCTCGTGCGCACCGGTCCTCGCCTTCAGGACGCCGACGATGCCGGCCCAGATCGCGCCGCCCGCGATACCCGCGACGACCGCGAGCACCAGGTGGATGACCGGCGGCAGGTTCCAGGAGAAGCCCACCCACGCAGACGCGGCGGCGGCGATGAGGATCTGTCCCTGGCCGCCGATGTTGAACAGGCCGACGCGGAAGGCGAGGGCGACGCCGAGACCGCTGACGATGAGCGGCGTGGCGAACGTCAAGGTCTCGGTGAGCGGGCGGATGCCCGCCGCGAACGTCGGACGGCGGAAGTTGTAGATCGCGCCCTGGAACATCGACACATAGGCGCTCGAAACCGAATCCCAGATGGCCTTGAACGTGTCGCCCGGGCGCGCGAAGAAGTACCCGGCGGCCTTCTGCACCTCGGGGTCCGTCGCGGCGATCAGGATCGCGCCGACGACGAGCGCCAGCACGACGGCCAGGATCGAGATGACCACGGGCCCGCCCATGATGTCGCGGATCGCCTTGTTCCAGCGGTCGTCGTTCTCCGCCTTGCCGGCGGGCTGACCCGGCTGTGCGGGCGCCACGGGCCGGCTGGGGGTGGGGGTCCCCGTCATGCTGCTGCTCCTGCCTGCTCCGGCGACTCGCCGGCCATCATGAGGCCGAGGACGTCACGTGACGTGTCCCCCGGCACGATTCCAACGATCCCGCCGCGGTACATCACCGCGATGCGGTCGGCCAGCGCCGCGACCTCGTCCAGCTCGGTCGAGACCACGATGACCGGGACTCCCGAGTCGCGGGTCTCGACGATGCGCTTGTGGACGAACTCGATCGAGCCCACGTCGAGACCACGGGTCGGCTGCGCCGCGACGAAGAGCCGCAGCTCACGGCTCAGCTCGCGGGCGAGGACGACCTTCTGCGCGTTGCCGCCGGAGAGGCGTCCGACGGCGGTGTCGATGGACTGGGTGCGCACGTCGAACTCGCGCACCTTGTCCTCGGCGAACTGCTTGAGGTACGAGAACTGGATGTTGCCGGCCTTGACGAACGGCTCCCCCGTCGAGCGGTCCAGCATCAGGTTCTCCTGGATGGTGAACTCGCCGACGAGGCCGTCCTCGTTGCGGTCCTCCGGGACGAACCCGACGCCGGCGTCGAGCACCTTGCGGGGGCTGTAGTGCTGGATCTCGGCGCCGTCGAGCACGATCGTGCCCTCCACGCGCGGCTGCAGACCCAGGATCGCCTCGGTGAGCTCGGTCTGGCCGTTGCCCTGCACCCCCGCGATCGCGAGGATCTCCCCGGCGCGGACCTCGAAGCTCACGCGATTGACGACGAGCTGGCCGATCGGGTCGATCACCGAGAGGTCGCGGACGACGAGCGCCGCGTCACCGGGGGTGGCCGGGTCCTTGTGGACGGTGAGGGAGACGGCGCGGCCGACCATCATCGACGCCATCTCGGCGTTCGTCGCGGTCGGCTCCGCCTCGCCGACGACCTTGCCGAGGCGGATGACCGTGATGCGGTCGGCGACCTCGCGCACCTCCCGCAGCTTGTGGGTGATGAAGATGATCGCGGTGCCCTGCTCCTTGAGCTGGCGCATGATGCCCATCAGCTCGTCGGTCTCCTGTGGCGTCAGCACGGCGGTGGGCTCGTCGAAGACGAGCACCTTCGCGTTCTGCGACAAAGCCTTGATGATCTCGACGCGCTGCTGGACGCCGACGGGGAGGTCCTCCACCAGGGCGTCAGGGTCGACGTCGAAGCCGAACCGGGCCGAGATCTCGCGCACCTTCGCGCGGGCCGCGGCGAGGTCGAGGCGACCGCCGAACTTCGTCTGCTCGTGGCCGAGCATGACGTTCTCGGCGACGGTGAAGACGGGGATGAGCATGAAGTGCTGGTGCACCATGCCGATGCCGGCCTTCATGGCGTCGCCCGGGCCGGCGAAGTGCTGGACCACATCGTCCAGCAGGATCTCGCCCTCCTCGGCCTGGTAGAGGCCGTAGAGCACGTTCATCAGGGTGGACTTGCCTGCGCCGTTCTCGCCGAGCAGGCAGTGGATCTCGCCGGGTTCGACCGTGAGGTCGATGTGGTCGTTCGCGACCAGGGCACCGAACCGTTTGGTGATGCCGCGGAGTTCGAGCTTCATTCGGGTGGGTTCCTTCTCTCCTCGCCCGTGGTGAGCACAGAGACACGTGAAAGGTGGCGCGCGACGACGCTGGTGGCCTCGTCGCGCCAGATCAATCTACCTTCTGCGCATATGTCAGTCTCTGCTCAGATGAGCATCCCGACACGTGCGTGACAACGGCCGACGGGGAGGCCAGCCGTGCTGACCTCCCCGTCGAGTGTTGTCCGTCGTTACTGCTTGGGGGACGAAGGCGAGGTGACCTTGATCGAGCCGTCGATGATGCCGGCCTTGATCTTGTCGAGCTCGCCCTGCAGGCCCGAGTCCACCTTCGAGGCGAAGTCGTGGAATGGCGCGATGCCGACGCCGTCGTTCTTCAGCGTGCCCACGTACGGCGTGCTGTCGAACTTGCCGTCCGCCGCCTGCTTGACGACGTCGTTGGTGGCGGGCTTCATGCCCTTCATGACCGAGGTGAGGAGGAGGTCCTTCACGCTCGGGTCCGACTCGTAGACGTCGGCGTCGACGCCGACCATGGCGATCGACTTGCCGGAGTCCTTGATCGCCTGCGCGGCCGACTGGTAGATCGGGCCGCCGACCGGCATGATCACGTCGGCGTTCTGGTCGATGATGCCCTGCGCCGTGTTCTTCGCGGTCTCGTTGGCGTCGAAGCCACCGGTGAACGAGCCGTTCTGCGCGTCGACGTCCCAACCGACGACCTTGACCGACTTGCCCTTCTGGTCGTTGAAGTACTTCACGCCGTCCGCGAAACCGTCCATGAAGATGGTGACGGTCGGGATCTGCATGCCGCCGAAGGTGCCTACGATGCCCGTCTTCGAGTAGCTCGCGGCCGCGTAGCCGGCGAGGAACGCCGCCTGGGCGGTGTCGAAGATGATCGGCTTGACGTTCTTGGCCTGGATCGAGTTGTCGTCGATGATGGCGAAGTCGACGTCGGGGTTCGACGCGGCGGCCTTCTTGGTGGCGTCGGCGAGCAGGAAGCCGACGGTCACGACGAGGTTGCAGTTCGCGTCGACCATGCTCTGGATGTTCGGAGCGAAGTCGTTCTCGCTCTTCGACTCGGCCTTCTTGTAGTCCACGCTGAGCGACTTGGCCGCCTCGGTGAGACCCTCGTAGCCGAGCTGGTTGAACGAGTGGTCGTCGAACCCGCCCGAGTCGGAGACCATGCAGGGCAGGAAGTCGCTCTTCGCGGCGCCGGTCGACGAGCTGTCGGACGGTGCAGCGGAACACGCGGCGAGCAGCGCGATGACGCCGGTCGCCGCAAGACCGACGAGGCCGGCCTTACGAGCTGTGATTGTCAAGGTTGTCCTCCAAGATGCGTGACCGGCGTGGGTGCCCGCCGGCCAGGGTATGCATTGACGTTACCGAATGTGACAGACCGCTCCGTCCGAAAATCCGGCTTCTTCATGCAAGCGTTACAAACGCGCGCGCGGTTGGCGACTGCTCATTTGAGCAGTCACCAACCGCGCGTCGAACGGACGCCCTACATCCACCCGCGCTTCTTGAACAGCACGTACAGCAGCGTGCTCAGCCCGAGCATCGCCAGGAGGGCGAGCGGGTAGCCGAGGGTCCAGCTCAGTTCGGGCATGTGTTCGAAGTTCATGCCGTAGACGCCGGCGATGAGGGACGGGGCGAAGAGGATGGCCGCCCAGGAGGAGATCTTCTTGACCTGCTCGCCCTGCTCGTGGGTGGAGAGGGCGAGGCGGGTCATCTCCTCGTTCTGGCGTTCGGAGACGAGGGTGGAGTTCACCGTGAGGATGTCTCGCAGCAGGTAGCGGAAGCCGTCGACGCGCTCGTTCACCTGGGTGAGGTGGTCCGCCACGTCGCGGAGGCGGCGTTCGAGTTCCTGGGTGACGCCGTACTTGGCGCTGCCGCGTTCGAGAGCGACCATCACCGCGGAGAGCGGATGGGTGGCGCGCTGGAAGTCGATGACCTCCCGCGACAGCTCGTAGATGCGTCGGGAGACGAGGGCGTCCCCGCCGAACACCTGGGTCTCGATCTCGTCGATGTCGTTGGCGAGACCCGCGACGACCGGGCTGTACGCGTCCACGACGGCGTCGATGATCGCGTAGAGCACCGCCTGAGGCCCGAGGGCCAGGAGGTCGGGCTCGGCCTCCATGCGGTGGCGCACGGTGGAGAGGTCGGGCGACTCGCTGTGGCGGACGGTGATCACGAAGTTCGGGCCGACGAAGAGGTGCAGCTCACCGAAGTCGACCTCCTCGGGAACGTCGAGGTAGTTCGCCGCCTTGAGCACGACGAACAAGACGGTGTCGTAGCGCTCCAGCTTGGGCCGCTGGTGGGCGACGATCGCATCCTCGATCGCCAGGGGGTGGAGGTTGAACTCCTCCGCGAGCGACATCAGCTCGCGCTCGCTCGGCCGGTAGAGACCGATCCAGGCGACGCCCCCGGGGGTGCTGTCGAGCGCGTGGTAGGTCTCGGCGAGCGTGGTCGGCGAGGCGACGCGGACGCCGTCGCGGTACACCGCGCTGTCCACCATGCTGTTGCGCGACCGGACGCCCGCCTCCACGGGCTCGGCGGAGACGACGGCACTGGGAGGGTCGGTCCTCCGCGACCGGGACACGAACGGCATCGGAATGCCGCGTCGGTTGATGTTCGCCATCGTTCACCTCCAGGGAGCGTGCGGAAGGGTGGACGGCCGCCGCGAGCGGCCACCTAACTGTACGCGCGCTGCCTGCCGACAGGCTGGACGCCGCTCCCCTCCGGCTCTGCGCAGGCGTTCAGGATGAGCCGCTCGTAGTGCCCGATCAGCTCCCCGCACAGCACGTCCCACCCGCGGCCGAGGACGGCACGGCGGCCGGCCTCCCCCATCCGGAGCCGGAGGCCGGTGTCGCGCACGATCATCGACACCGCCGCCCGCAGCGCCCGCTCGTCCCCCGGGCGGAACAAGAGGCCGTCGACGCCGTGCTCGACGAGGTCGACCGGGCCGCCCGCGCGCGGGGCGACGACGGGCAACCCGGAGGCGTGCGCCTCCTGAACGGTCTGGCCGAAGGTCTCCTCCGAGCCGGTGTGCACGAATAGGTCGAACGCGGCGTACGCCGCGGCGAGCTCCTCCCCGCCGAGGCGGCCGAGCCAGGTGACGGGGACGCCGCGCAGCTCGCGTTCGACGGTCTCGCGGGCCGGCCCGTCGCCGACGATGGCGACCGACAGGCCGGGGACGCCGCGCAGGGCGCGCAGACGCTCGACCTGCTTCTCCGGCGCGATGCGGCCGACGTAGCCGACCACCACCTCGCCATCGGGCGACAGACGCTCGCGCAGAGCGGCCGCCGCCTTCGTCCGGCGCTTGTTGGGGTGGTAGCGCTCGAGGTCGACACCGCGGCCCCACCGTCCGATGCGCGAAACACCGGCCTCCCGGAGGTCGTACTCGGAGGCCGCGGACGGCGCGAGCGTCAGATCCGCTCCCTCGTGCACCCAGCGCACGTACTTCCAGGCGATCGCCGACGTCAGGCCGAGCCCGTTGCGGCGTGCGAAGCCGGCGACATCCGTCTGGTAGATCGCGACCGACGGGACGCCTAGGCGGTTGGCGGCAGCGATGGCCTGCGCGCCCAAGAAGAAGGGAGAGGCCGCGTGCAGCACGTCGGGCGCGAAGCGGGCGAGGATGCGCTGCAGCTGCGGGCTCGGCAGCCCGACCGGGAACTGCCGGTACGCGATCGACGGGACCTGGTGGATCCGGAACCCGGCGTACTCGGCCGGCGCCCCCGCGTCCGGGCAGATGACGATCGCCTCGTGTCCCCACTCCGCGAGATGGTCCAGCACGCGGAGCACGCTGTTGGTGACCCCGTTGACCGTGGGGAGGAAGCTCTCGCTGACGACGGCTACCCGCATGGCCTTCACGGTAGGCGGCGAGGGTGGCCCCACCCTTGCACACCAGTGAACGGAGGATGTCCAGCGCCGATCGGTATCCTGTCCGGCATGACCCGCAACTCTCCACTCGACCGCTTCTACAGCGTGATCCCCGCCGGCGGCGTGGGGTCCCGGCTGTGGCCGCTGTCGCGCGCCGACGCACCCAAGTTCCTCCATGACCTGACCGGCTCGGGCCAGACGCTTCTCCGCAGCACCTGGGATCGCCTCACTCCTCTCTCCGGCGATCAGCGGATCATGGTCGTCACCGGCCGCGCGCATCGCGCCGCCGTCGAAGCGCAGCTTCCAGACCTCATCGACGCCAACGTCGTGCTCGAGAGCGAGGGAAGGGATTCGACCGCCGCCATCGGCCTCGCGGCCGCCATTCTGGAACGCCGTGAGCCCGGAGTGATCGTCGGGTCGTTCGCGGCCGACCATGTCATCCGCGATCAGACCCGCTTCCGTCAGGCCGTGCGGGAAGCCGTCCATTCCGCCGACTCCGGGTACATCACGACGATCGGGATCCAGCCAACCGAGCCGGCGGTCGGCTTCGGCTACATCCATTGCGCCGATGAGTCCGCCGAGATAGCCGGCGCCCCATCGGCACGGCTGGTCGACTCCTTCGTCGAGAAACCCGACCTCCCTACGGCGGAAATCTACGTGGCTGACGGGTCCTACCTGTGGAACGCGGGCATGTTCATCGCGCGCGCCGACCTCTTGCTCGAGGAGATCGGCCGCAACAAGCCGGAACTCCTCGCCGGCTTGCTCGCACTCGCCGCCGCCTGGGACGACCCGGCGACCCGCGGCCCCGCGGTCGACCGCATCTGGCCCGGCCTCGAGAAGATCGCGATCGACTACACCGTCGCCGAACCCGCCGCCGCCGCCGGCCGTCTGGCCGTCATTCCCGGCTACTTCGACTGGGACGATGTCGGCGATTTCGCCTCCCTCGCCAAGCTGAACTCGGGCGGACGCAAGTCCGACCTCGCCATCCTCGGCGAGAACGCGCGCGTTCTGGCCGACTCCTCGAGCGGCATCGTGGTGAGCCAGAGCAAGCGGGTCATCAGCCTGATCGGGGTGAAGGACATCGTCGTGGTCGACACCCCCGATGCCCTCCTGGTCACGACCAGCGAGCACGCCCAGCGGGTGAAGTCGGTCGTCGACGCCCTCAAGGTCACCGGCTCGACGGACGTCCTCTAGGCCGGTCGGCCGCTAGTCGACGACGGACGGGCCGCTCTGCACCTCTCCTGCGATGCGCGAGATCTCCGCGTCGTCGAGCTGGATGCCGGCGTCGCTCAGCCGCTGGCGCAGCAGCTTCTCGCTGTCCTCCCGCGGCCGCAGCTGCATGTCCGCACGTACCTGGTCGATGATCCCGGCGACCTTGGCGTCGGCACCGGCTTCGTTGCTCCCGTCCATGACGGGTTCGTCCTGAGTCATGCGGTGGAACGTACGCCGAGGAGGGGCCCGCACAAGGGATGCACAGCGCTCTCACGGACTCGGAACGTCCACCGACGATTATCTCGACGTCGAGATAACTGAGGTCACCCTAAGCAGCGGCGGGAAGGGCCGCGGCATAGACTGGACAGCGCGCTCAGCGCGCCTCACTCAGCTCCACGCAACCAGGGAGGGTTGTTCGTGCCAGACCAAGCGGCAGGGACTCTGCAGCCGACGAAGAACCGGCCGGGCGGCACGCTGTACCGCGGCCGCGAGGGCATGTGGTCGTGGGTGCTTCACCGCATCACCGGCGTCGCCATCTTCTTCTTCCTTCTCGTGCACATCCTCGACACCTCGCTCATCCGGGTCAGCCCGGAGGCGTACAACGCGGTGATCGGGACGTACAAGAACCCCATCATGGGACTCGGCGAGATCGCCCTCGTGGCGGCCATCGTCTTCCACGCCTTCAACGGCATCCGGGTCATCCTGATCGACTTCTGGAGCAAGGGCGTCAAGTACCAACGCGCGATGTTCTGGATCGTGATCGCCCTCTGGGTCGTGCTGATGGCCGGCTTCATCCCGGTGCAGCTCATCCACATCTTCGCGGAGGTGAACTGACGTGACGACCATCGAAGCACCCCGCTCCCCCGCCCGTCCGGCACGCAAGGGCGTCAACTGGGAGAAATGGGGCTGGATCTACATGCGGCTTTCGGGTCTCGTGCTGATCGTCCTGATCTTCGGGCACCTCCTGGTGAACATCGTGCTCGGCGACGGCGTCAAGCAGATCGACTTCGCCTTCGTCGCCGGCAAGTACGCCACCCCGTTCTGGCAGGTCTGGGACCTGCTCATGCTCTGGCTCGCCATGATCCACGGCGGCAACGGCATGCGCACCCTCGTCAACGACTACGCGCACAACAAGACGGTGAACCGCATCCTCCGCTGGGCGATCCTCGCCGCGGTGGTCGTGATGGTCGTGCTCGGCACCCTCGTGATCTTCACCTTCGACCCCTGCCCGGTGGGCGCCGCAGCGGACCAGCTGCCGTCCTTCTGCCCGGTCAAGTAACGGAAAAACCCACCAGTGACTACGACTGATTCTGAATCGACCGTCATCGACGGCGTCCACTACCACGAGTTCGACATCGTCATCGTCGGCGCCGGCGGTGCCGGGATGCGCGCTGCCATCGAGGCCGGCCCGCACGCGAAGACGGCCGTGATCTCGAAGCTCTACCCCACCCGCTCCCACACCGGCGCGGCGCAGGGCGGCATGGCCGCGGCGCTCGCCAACGTCGAGGAGGACAGCTGGGAGTGGCACACGTTCGACACCGTCAAGGGCGGCGACTACCTCGTCGACCAGGACGCGGCCGAGATCCTCGCCAAGGAGGCCATCGACGCGGTCATCGACCTCGAGAACATGGGCCTGCCGTTCAACCGCACGCCCGAGGGCAAGATCGATCAGCGCCGTTTCGGCGGGCACACCCGTGACCACGGCAAGGCGCCGGTCCGCCGGGCCTGCTACGCGGCCGACCGCACGGGCCACATGATCCTGCAGACGCTGTTCCAGAACTGTGTCAAGCTCGGCATCAACTTCTTCAACGAGTTCTACGTCCTCGACGTGATCATGAACGAGGTGGACGGCGTCGACCAGCCCGCGGGCGTCGTGGCCTACGAGCTCTCGACCGGGGAGCTGCACGTCTTCCACTCGAAGGCGATCATCTTCGCGACCGGCGGCTTCGGCAAGATCTTCAAGACGACGTCCAACGCCCACACCCTCACCGGTGACGGCGTCGGCATCATCTGGCGTAAGAAGCTGCCGCTGGAGGACATGGAGTTCTTCCAGTTCCACCCGACCGGTCTGGCCGGCCTGGGCATCCTCCTCACCGAGGGAGCCCGTGGCGAGGGCGCCATCCTCCGCAACGCGTCCGGCGAGCGGTTCATGGAGCGCTACGCCCCGACCATCAAGGACCTGGCTCCGCGCGACATCGTCGCCCGCTGCATGGTCCAGGAGGTCGCCGAGGGGCGTGGCGCCGGACCGCACAAGGACTATGTGCTGCTCGACTGCACGCACCTGGGCGCCGAGGTGCTGGAGACCAAGCTCCCCGACATCACCGAGTTCGCCCGCACCTACCTCGGCGTCGATCCCGTCGTGGAGCCCGTGCCGGTCATGCCGACCGCGCACTATGCGATGGGCGGGATCCCGACGAACAACAACGCCGAGGTGCTGCGCGACAACACCACGGTCGTCCCCGGACTCTACGCCGCGGGCGAGTGCGCCTGCGTGTCGGTCCACGGGTCGAACCGCCTGGGCACCAACTCGCTGCTCGACATCAACGTCTTCGGCAAGCGCGCGGGCACCAACGCCGTCGAGTACGTCAAGACCGCGACCGCCGTGCCGCTGCCCGCCGACCCGGCGGCGTTCGTCCGCGGCATGCTCGACGATCTGCGCGGCGGCACCGGCACCGAGCGGATCGCCGCGATCCGCAAGGAGCTGCAGGACGAGATGGACAAGAACGCCCAGGTGTTCCGCACCGACGAGTCGCTCGAGAAGGTGACCGGCACCATCCACCGGCTCCGCGAGCGGTACAAGAACGTGGTCGTGCAGGACAAGGGCAAGCGCTTCAACACCGACCTGCTGGAGGCCGTCGAGCTCGGCTTCCTGCTCGACCTTGCCGAGGTGGTCGTCTACTCCGCACGCAACCGCAAGGAGTCGCGCGGCGGCCACATGCGCGACGACTACCCGAAGCGCGACGACGAGAACTACATGAAGCACACGATGGCCTACCTGACCGGCGACCCGCACTCCGCCGACGCGGCGGACCACATCACGCTCGACTGGAAGCCGGTCGTCGTGACGCGCTACGAGCCCATGGAGAGGAAGTACTGATGTCGAACGCCGTACTGGAGACTCCGCCCGCTCCGGAAGCCCCGATCCAGTCGTTCACCGTGACGCTGATCATCCGTCGCTTCGACCCGGACGTGGACAGCGAGCCGCGCTGGCAAGACTTCGACGTCGAGATGTTCCCGACGGACCGCATCCTCGACGCGCTGCACAAGATCAAGTGGGAGCAGGACGGGTCGCTGACCTTCCGCCGCTCCTGCGCCCACGGCATCTGCGGGTCGGACGCCATGCGCATCAACGGCCGTAACCGGCTCGCCTGCAAGACGCTGATCAAGGACCTGGACATCTCCAAGCCGATCTACGTCGAGGCGATCAAGGGCCTGCCGCTCGAGAAGGACCTCATCGTCGACATGGAGCCGTTCTTCGCGAGCTACCGCGAGGTACAGCCGTTCCTCGTCGCGAACAGCAAGCCGGAGAAGGGCAAGGAGCGCATCCAGTCGGTCGCCGACCGCGCCCGCTTCGACGACACCACGAAGTGCATCCTCTGCGCCGCGTGCACGTCGTCCTGCCCGGTGTTCTGGACCGACGGCCAGTACTTCGGACCGGCCGCGATCGTGAACGCCCACCGGTTCATCTTCGACTCGCGCGACGACAACGCCCAGGTGCGTCTCGACATCCTCAACGACAAGGAGGGCGTCTGGCGCTGCCGCACCACCTTCAACTGCACCGACGCGTGCCCCCGCGGAATCCAGGTCACCCAGGCCATCGCCGAGGTGAAGCAGGCCATCATGCGCGGCAAGCCGTAGCATTCCGGCTACCGAGAGCGCCCTTCCGCTGCACGGCGGAGGGGCGCTCTCTTCGTGGGGGGGCGTGTTCGGACCGCGGACGGCGACATTGCTGGCCCAGCGGGATGCGAAGAGGGCGTGTCCCCCGCTAGAGTGACAAATCGTGTCCACACGGATGCACTCGAACCCGCCCACGTACCCGAGGAAACCCATGGCCTCCGCACACGATTTCTTCCTGCTCGGCGACCACGAGGCCGCCAGGCAGCTCGTCGTCTCCGCCCTCCAGTCCGAGGGATTCGTCGTCACCACGACACCCACCGGCGGTCTGCTGGCCAAGCGTGGCAGCGCCGCGTCGACCTTCTGGCTCGGCGCGTGGGCCGGCAAGAACTTCCAGGTGTCCTTCCTCGTCGACTTCATGGTCGACCAGCAGGGCCGCCTGGTCGCGCGCCTCAACCGCAACATGGCCGGAGGCGCGCTGAAGGGCGGCGCGATCGGCGCCGCCAAGACCGACGCGGCGTTCCAGGAGACCGCCAACGCGATCGCGGCCGTCCTGCACCCCGCCGGCGTGCTGGCCGACAGCGTCTCGCAGAAGTAACAGAAGCAACACCGCACCACCGCACCACCTCACCACCGACCCCGCATCCCGATCGGAGCCACCTCACCATGACCGACCAGAACCCCAACGCCTACCCGCCCGCCGCGCCGGCCGGATACACGCCCTACCCGGCGCAGAAGAGCGGCACGAACGTGTTGGCGATCATCGCCCTCGTCGGCGCGTTCATCATCCCGCTCGCCGGCGTGATCTGCGGGCACATCGCCCTCAGCCAGATCAAGCGCACGGGCGAGAGCGGCCGCGGCCTGGCTCTCGCCGGCCTCATCATCGGCTACGTCTACATCGCCCTGATCGTGCTGTTCACGATCCTCGCGATCGTGGCCGGCATCGCAGCGGCGTCGGCGGGATACTCCAGCTACTCGTACTGAGCCGGAAGCGTCAGAGCCCCGGGCACCGCATTCCACCTGCGGGGTCCGGGGCTCTTCGCGTGCCAGGGGGCACCGGGCTCAGCGCCCCGCGAGGTATGCGTCCTCTGCGGCGTAGTCGAAGTCCGACTCCTCGACCTCCGCGGCCCACGGCGGTGTCGGGCCGAAGGATGCGGCCCACTCGATCGCCGGACGCACGGTCACCGCATAGTCGCCTTCCGGCCGGTAGCCGAGCGCGGTGGCCGCGCTCAGATCGAGCCGGATGCCGGGCACGACGTCCCAGGGATGCCAGCCGGGCTCGGCCGCCTCGACCGGTACCTCCTCCCACGCGTGCCCCAGCGTCCTCGCGACGAGCCGCGCGATGTCGAGTCCGGTCGGGATGTCAGGGTCAGCGGTGTTGAGGATGCGGCTCCCCGGCAGCCCCGCGACGGCCTCGACGAGCGCCGCGGCATTCACCGCTGCCGTCGGATGGTCGAAGCCGCGTCCGCCGTGGGCCAGGAGCACGGCAGGGCGGCCGTCGAGCACACGGCGGACGAAGTGCCATTCGCGCGGCAGCGCCGCCCCGACGCCATGGACCTTGGACGCTCGCAGGACGGTCGCGGGATACCCGCTGTCGAGCAGCACGCGCTCGGCCGCCACCTTGTTGCGTCCGTAGCCCTCGCGGCTCCGGTACCGCCCGTCCCAGGCCGGCTCGAGGGTCGCCTGGCCCTCGGCGACCGGACCGCCGAAGTTCGGCCGCTCCGGCGAGTTGATGTGCCGCCCCTCCCCGTCGACGTAGACGGCCTTGCTGGAGAACATCACCGTCGACCCGACCCCGCCGAGATGCGGAAGCAGGGAGCGGGCGTCCTCCGCGGTGAAGCAGAGGGCGTCGACGAGAAGGTCGACACCCTCCCCCACGGCCGCGGCCAGCGCGTCCGGGTCCCGGCGGTCGGAGGCGCGGTGCTCCACACCGGCCTCGGCGAGCTCGGCCGGCATCCGCCGCGGGTCACGTCCGGTGACCGCCACCTCCCACCCGTGGTTCGCCAGACGGAGCGCGGTCGCACGGCCGAGCAGGCCGGTGCCGCCGAGGATCAAAGCGGAAGGCATCCCGACACCCTACCGGCTCGATATCCTGAGCCGGTGGCCAAGAAGACCCGCCCCGTGCGTGCCGCGGCGCGCCCCGATCCGTCGGTGCAGCGCGCCGAAGGGACGGTCGAGCCCGAGGAGACGCTGAAGGAGCGGTTCCTGGGTGCGACGGAGCCGATCAAGGAACGCCTCGAGAAGCCCGTCGAGCGGGTGTCGCTGGTCGCGAAGTGGGTACAGGCTCTGCGGCCGTACCGCGTCTACATCAACTATTCGCACTCGGACGGCAACCTGCGGGCCGCGGGGATGGGCTTCCAAGCCCTGTTCGCGATCTTCGCCGCAGTCTGGCTCGGCTTCTCGGTCGCGGGGCTGTGGCTGACGAGCAACCCGGACATCTACGAGGCCCTCGTCGCGCTCATCAATCGCGCCGTCCCCGGCCTGATCGCGACGCCGACATCGCAGGGGGTGGTCGACACCTCGCAGCTGGAGCAGGCGACCTCGTTCGGCTGGGCCGGGGCGATCGCCGCGGTGGGTCTGCTGTGGACGGCGATCGGCTGGCTCTACTACACGCGCCAGGCCGTGCGCGCGGTGTTCGGACTCAGCAGGGACACCACGAACTACGTCCTGCAGAAGATCCGCGACCTGTTCCTCGCCCTCGGCTTCGGCCTGGTGTTCGTCTTCTCGGCGACGTTGACGATCGTCAGCACGCAGGCGCTGACCTTCTTCCTCGACCTGATCGGCCTGCCCTCCGACTCCGTCGCGACGGGTCTCGTCACGCGCATCTCGAGCCTCATCGTGTCGGTGGCCCTCAACATCGTCACGCTGGGGGCGATGTTCCGGGTGATGGCCCGGGTGGCGATCCCCTGGCGCAACCTGTTCTTCGGCGTCCTCCTGGGCGCCTTGATCCTGGCCGGACTCAGCGTGCTCGGCGGTGTGCTCCTCGGCGGCGCGACCAAGAACCCGCTGCTGGCGACGTTCGCCGTCTTCATCGGTCTGCTGCTCTGGTTCAACCTCGTCTCACGGGTCATCCTCCTCTCCGCCTCCTGGATCGCCGTGGGGATGTTCGACCAAGGGCTCTCGCCCCGCATGGTCACGCCCGAGCAGGCGGCCGCCGAGCGCGCAGCCGCAGAACACGAGGCCCGCGTGCTCGTGGCCCGCGCGGAGCTCGCGAACGCCCGCCGGGATCTGGCCGAAGCCCGCTTCTTCCGCCGCCTCACGGCCCAGCGGAGCGTGGAGAAGGCGGAGCACCGGCTGAACGATCTACTCGACAGCGGGAGCGTCGGCCGCTCCCGCTAGGCTGGATCCATGCCCACGAAACCGCTGCGAATCGCGACGATCAACACGAACGGCGTGCGCGCCGCGTTCCGCAAGGGCATGGGCGGCTGGCTCGACACGCGCGACGTCGACATCCTCGCCATCCAGGAGGTCCGCGCCTCCACGGAAGACCTCGAACAGCTGCTCGGCTCCGACTGGGACATCGTCCACGACCCGGCCACGGCGAAGGGTCGCGCGGGCGTGGCGATCGCGAGCCGGCACCGCGCCGCCATCCACCGCGTGGAGCTCGGGTCGGCCGACTTCGACAGCGCGGGCCGCTGGCTGGAGGCCGACTACGAGGTGAACGGCACGGTCGTCACCGTGGTCAGCGCCTACGTTCACTCGGGCGAAGCCGGCACCGACAAGCAGGTCGCCAAGTACACCTTCCTCGACGCGATGGAGAAGCGTCTCCCCGAGCTGCAGAAGCACAACGAGCTCGCCGTTGTGGTGGGCGACCTCAACGTCGGCCACCGCACCCTCGACATCAAGAACTGGAAGGGCAACGTCAAGCGCGCCGGCTTCCTCCCCGAGGAGCGCGCGTACTTCGACCGCTTCGTCGGCGCCGAAGGTGAGCCGGGATACAACGATGGCGCCGGCCTCGGCTGGGTCGACGTCGGGCGCAAGGCCGCCGGCGACGTGGACGGCCCCTACACCTGGTGGTCGTGGCGCGGGCAGGCGTTCGACAATGACACCGGCTGGCGGATCGACTACCAGCTGGCCACCCCTGCCCTCGCGGCGCGGGTGAAGGACTACGCGGTGGACCGTGCGGCCGCCTACGACGAGCGATGGTCGGACCACACGCCTGTGGTCGTCGACTACGCCATCTGAAGCATCCGCATCCATCGATTCGAAAGCACGGACATGACCTCTCTCCCCCGCCTCTACTCGGGCATGCAGCCCTCAGCGGACTCCCTGCACCTCGGCAACTACATCGGCGCGCTCCTGCAGTGGAAAGACCTGCAGAGCACGCACGACGCGTTCTTCTCGGTCGTCGACATGCACGCGATCACGGTCGCGCAAGATCCGGCCGAGCTCCGCGAGAAGACACGCCGCACCGCGGCGCAGTACATCGCCGCGGGCATCGACCCCTCCGCCTCCACCCTCTACGTGCAGTCCCACGTCGCCGCCCACGCGCAGCTGCAGTGGGTGCTCGCCACCCTCACCGGCTACGGCGAGGCGGCGCGCATGACGCAGTTCAAGGACAAGTCGGCCAAGCAGGGCACGGAGGCCACCTCCGTCGGCCTCTTCACGTATCCCGTGCTGATGGCCGCCGACATCCTCCTCTACGACGCCCAGGTGGTGCCGGTCGGCGACGACCAGCGTCAGCACGTCGAGCTGACGCGCGACCTCGCCGAACGGTTCAACAGCCGCTTCGGCGAGACGTTCGTCGTTCCGCAGACGCTCACTCTCTCGGAGAGCGCGCGCATCTACGACCTGCAGAACCCGTCGTCGAAGATGTCCAAGTCCGCCGACTCCGGCGCGGGCATCGTGTGGCTGCTCGACGAACCGGACGTCACCCGCAAGAAGATCATGCGGGCCGTGACCGACACCGACGGCGTCGTCTCGTTCGACCGCGAGGGCAAGCCGGGCATCTCCAACCTGCTCAGCATCTACGGCGCCCTCAGCGGCCGCTCCATCGAGTCGATCGAGCTGGAGTACGAGGGCGCGGGTTACGGCGACTTCAAGAAGGGCCTCGCGGAGGTCGTGATCGGCACGCTCGGCCCGGTGCGGGAGCGTGCGCTCGAGCTGCTGTCCGATCCGGCGGAGCTCGACCGCATCCTCGCCCACAACGCCGCACGCGCCGACGAGGTCGCCGAGGCGACGCTGGCCAAGGTGTACGACCGCGTCGGCTTCCTGCGACGGGTCCGCTGATGACCACGCCGCCCGCCACGCCCGTGGTTCTCACGGGCGCGCGGGTGGTGCTCGCCGCCCCCGTGGAGGCCGATGTCGACCGCATCGCCGAGCTGTGCGTCGACCCGGCCGTCGCCGAATGGACGACGGTGCCGTCACCGTACACGCGTGAGCACGCCGTCGGGTTCGTGACCGGGACGGTGGCGGACGGCTGGATCACCGGGCGTTCCTGCACCTGGGGCATCCGCGTCGACGGCCTGCTCGTCGGGATGATCGGGCTCGACGGGATCGCGGACGCCGCCGCCGAGATCGGATTCTGGCTGGCTCCCGCGGCGCGCGGGCACGGCATCATGACCGAGGCCGTGGGGCTCGTCCTCGACTTCGCCTTCGCCGCGGCGCCCGACGGGGTGGGGCTGGAGCGCGTCGTCTGGCACGCCTACGCCGGCAACCATGCCAGCGCCGCCGTCGCCCGTCGAGCCGGTTTCGTCTTCGAGGGCGTCAGCCGACGGGGAGCCGTCCAGCGCGGCCGCCGACGCGACGACTGGCAGGCCGGCCTGCTCGCCGACGATCCGCGGACCCCGGCCGACGGCTGGCCTGCGGAGACGTGGGGGTGAACCCTCCCGAGCTGGTCCTCTTCGACCTCGACGACACCCTCTTCGCACACCGGGCGGCCGTGGAGGCGGGCATCCTTCGCTACACCGCCTCGCTGGGCGAACCGTACGGACGGTTGGACGCGGCCGCTGGCACGACCTGGAGGAGGAGCACTACCACTCCTATCTCGCCGGGCGCCTCGACTTCGAGGGCCAGCGGCAGGCCCGGGCGCGCGACTTCGCCGCCCATCACGGGGTGACGCTGAGCCCCGGGGAGGCACGTGCCTGGTTCGCCGCGTACTTCGAGCACTACGTCGCGGCATGGACCCTCCACGACGATGCCGTGCCCTGTCTGGACGTGCTGGAGGCCGAGCTGCCGGGCGTGGGCTTCGGCCTCATCACGAACGGCGACCTCTCCTTCCAGCGACGCAAAGTGGAGGCCGTCGGACTCGATCGTCGCATCCCGCTGCTGGTCGCCTCCGGCGAGGTCGGCGTGGCCAAGCCGGACCCGCAGATCTTCCACCACGCCTGCGCGCGTGCGGGCGTCACGCCCGAGCGCGCCGTCTACGTCGGCGACCGCCTCCGCACCGACGCGATCGGTGCCGCGGCAGCCGGGCTGACCGGTGTGTGGCTGGATCGCCGCGGGCAGACCCCTGCGCCCGAGGACGCCGCGGATGCCAACGCGCTCGGTGTGCGTCGCATCACCGGACTCGACGAGCTCGCGGGCGTGCTCGTCGGCTGACCCGGCTCAGTTGCCCTTCGTACAGGTCTGCTCGGCCGCGGTCTGACCCGTGACGTTCGACGGCAGTGCGACGGCCGTGGAGGTCGGCGCGGGGGTGCCCGGGTCCGTCGGAGCCGCCGTGGAGCCTCCCGGAGCGGTCGTCGCCGCGGGAGTGGACGTCGGAGACGGACTCGCGGCGGACGTCGCCGGCGCAGCCTCCGTCGCGGATCCCGTCGTCCCCGTCAGCTGGACGGGTGTGTCCGACGCGAGGGCCTGCTGGAGCGCAGCGACGCCGGTCGGCTCCGGGACGACACGGTTGTCGTTGTCCGGGTCCGTCATCGACGGGTACTGCAGGAACACGAAGTCGGAGAGGGGAACGTTCTTCAGTGCCAGGGCGATCGACACGAGCGTCGTCGGAGAATCGAGCGAGTCGGAGAGCTGGATGTTCGAGGTCGCGGCCTTCGCGAGCCCGTAGAGCGTGATGGGGTTGCTCAGCACACCCGCGCTGGTCGCCTTGCGCAGCAGGGCGGACAGGAACAGCTGCTGGTCGCTGATGCGGCCGAGGTCGCTGCCGTCGCCGACCCCGTGCCTGCTGCGGACGAACGCCAGCGCCTGCGCGCCCACCAAGGTCTGCTCCCCCGCCGGCAGGTCGAGGCCTACGTACGGGTCCGTCACGGCCGACGCGAGGCACACCGTCACACCGCCCACGGCGTTGGACATCGCGATCACCCCGTCGAAGGAGATCTCCGCGGCGTAGGGGATGGTGAGACCGGTGAGCGCCTCGGCGGTGAGCACGGTGCACGACAGTCCGCCGATCGACAGCGTGGTGTTGAACTGCGCACTCGATTCCGCCGAGCTGGGCCCGTTCGGCGTCGGGCAGGACGGGATCGGCGCCATGAGGTCGCGCGGGATGCTGATGACGGTCGCGTGCTGGTGGTCGGCCGACAGGTGGAGCACCATCGTCACATCGTTGTTGCCGGCGCCCGAGCTGCCCGCCAGCTCGTCGGCGGTCGAGAACGCCCCGCCCTGGCCGGTGCGCGTGTCCGTGCCCGCCAGGAGGATGTTGACCGCGCCGGACTCCGCCCCGACCGTCGGCGGTGTGATCGTCGTGCCGGACGCCGATACGAGGTGGATGGACGGCTTCAGCGAGTGGATGGTGTCGTTGACGGCGTAGGCGGTGACCGCGCCGACCGACACCACGGCGACGGCGACCACGGCCGACAGGAGCCGGACGATCGGCCCGCGAGCCGACCGGACACGCAGGCGGCCGTGCCGCACGGCGACGTTGGTCGAGGAATGTCTCACACGAGGACGTTAGACGCCTGACCTGCGCACGGGCTTGCGGCCCGATGAGGAAATCGAGAGGCGCGGCTGGGTGACCACGGAGGCGGGGTGCCGCCGGGAAGACGGAAGCGCCGCCCGGCGGACCGGGCGGCGCCTCTCGTGCTCACGGGCGATCAGGCGTTCTGGACGTCCTCGTCGACCCAGTCGAAGGTCTTGGTGACGGCCTTCTTCCAGAGGCGGAGCTGGCGGTCGCGCTCGGCGGCATCCATCTTCGGCTCCCAGCGGGAATCCTCCTGCCAGTTCTTGCGCAGGTCGTCCAGGTCGGACCAGAACCCGACCGCGAGGCCCGCGGCGTACGCGGCACCGAGCGCGGTGGTCTCGGCGACCACCGGGCGGACGACCGGGACACCCAGAATGTCGGCCTGGAACTGCATGAGGGTGTTGTTGGCGATCATGCCGCCGTCGACCTTCAGCTCCGTGAGGTCGACGCCGGAGTCGGCGTTGACCGCGTCCAGCACCTCGCGGGTCTGGAAGGCGGTGGCCTCCAGCGCGGCACGGGCGATGTGGCCCTTGTTCACGTAGCGGGTCAGGCCGACGAGGGCTCCCCGCGCGTCCGCACGCCAGTACGGCGCGAAGAGGCCCGAGAAGGCGGGCACGAAGTACGCGCCGCCGTTGTCCTCGACCGTCTTTGCGAGCTCCTCGATCTCCGGGGCGCTCGAGATGATCCCCAGGTTGTCGCGCAGCCACTGCACGAGCGAACCGGTGACCGCGATCGAGCCCTCCAGCGCGTAGTGCGGCTTCTCGTCGCCCAGCTTGTAGCCGAGCGTCGTCAGGAGGCCGTTCTTCGAGTGGACGATCTCCTCACCCGTGTTGAAGATGAGGAAGTTGCCGGTGCCGTACGTGTTCTTCGACTCGCCCGGATCGAACGCCGCCTGGCCGAAGGTCGCGGCCTGCTGGTCGCCAAGGATGCCCGCGACGGGGACCTCACGGAGCAGGCTCGACGGCTCCACCGTGCCGTAGATCTCGGAGGAGCTCTTGATCTCCGGGAGCATCGACTTGGGCACGTTGAACGCCTCGAGGATGTCGTCGCGCCAGCTGAGGGTCTCGAGGTCCATGAACAGGGTGCGGGAGGCGTTGGTGACGTCCGTCGCGTGCACGCCGCCGTCGACGCCGCCGGTCAGGTTCCAGAGGACCCAGGTGTCGGTGGTGCCGAAGAGCAGGTCGCCGCGCTCGGCGCGCTCGCGGGCGCCCTCCACGTTCTCGAGGATCCAGACGATCTTGGTGCCGGAGAAGTAGGTCGCCAGCGGGAGGCCGACGATCGGCTTGAAGCGCTCGACGCCGCCGTCGGCCGCGAGGCGGTCGACGATGGGCTGGGTGCGGGTGTCCTGCCAGACGATGGCGTTGTAGACCGGCTCGCCGGTGTTCTTGTCCCAGACCACCGCGGTCTCGCGCTGGTTGGTGATGCCCACGGCGGCGATGTCGTGGCGGGTCAGGTCGGCTTTCGAGAGCGCCTGGCCGATGACCTCGCGGGTGTTGTTCCAGATCTCGACCGGGTTGTGCTCGACCCATCCCGCCTTCGGGAAGATCTGCTCGTGCTCGAGCTGGCCGGTCGACACGATCGACCCGGACTTGTCGAAGATGATGGCGCGGGTGCTGGTCGTGCCCTGGTCGATAGCGACGACGTAGTCGGCCATAGGTAACTCCTTTGTTCTTTGGGGAGGGGTGGTGCTGCGAAGAAGGGGGCCGACCCGGAGTCCGGGCCGGCCCCCGGAGTGCTACTTGATGATCGGGAGCAGGACGAGTGCGAGCCAGCCGGCGAGCAGACCGCCGATGACCGGCCCGACGACGGGGACCCACGAGTAGGACCAGTCGCTGCTGCCCTTGCCCTTGATCGGGAGGATGGCGTGGGCGATGCGCGGACCGAGGTCACGGGCAGGGTTGATGGCGTACCCGGTCGGACCACCGAGGCTCGCGCCGATGCCGATCACGAGGAGCGCGACGGGCAGAGCGCCGAGGGCGGCGAGGCCGACCGCCTGGCCGGGCTGGTGGCCGAACGCGATCACCACGAACACCAGCACGAACGTGCCGATGATCTCGGTGACGAGGTTCCAGCCGTAGCTGCGGATGGCCGGGCCGGTCGAGAACACGCCGAGCTTGTTCGCCGGGTCGGGCTCCTCGTCGAAGTGCTTCTTGTACGCGAGCCACGTGAACACCGCGCCGATGATCGCACCGATCAGCTGGGCGAGGATGAACAGCGCAACCGTCCCGAAGTTCACGTCCACGGTGGCGTTGCCTGCGCCGAACGTCTTCGCACCGTTGGCCACCAGACCGAGCGTCACAGCCGGGTTCAGATGGGCGCCGGAGTTGTAGGCGACGACGACGCCCGAGAACACCGCGATGCCCCAGCCGATGTTCACCATCAGGAACCCGCCGTTGAAGCCCTTGTTCTTGATGAGTGCGACGTTCGCCACGACACCGGTACCGAGGAGGACAAGCATTGCCGTGCCCACCAACTCAGACAGGAAATCTACACCGATATTGTCCACGTTGACCTTCCAGTTGTTCGGTTGACCCGCACCCTGTTGTGCGATGAGGTGTGATCCAAGTCAGGGTGGGCACTTGAACGCTATTGGCCGTACCCACCCGTAACAAGGACCGTGCTATGCACGTTCGTGCATTATCGGAGCGCCGCGGCTTCGCTCCCGTCCCCGGATTCGAGGTGCACCCGGTGGGCGGCGGCCAGTTCCGCTATGAACGCATCTTCCTCCTCGGAGCGGCGGTTTGGCGACCATCCGAGCGCGTTTGCGGTGATTTCGCCGATCTCGCGGACCAGTGCGCCGCTGATGGAGCCGGTGAACGCGAGGCTGGTGCGGCGCAGGAAGACGTCGGACAGGTGCGCGACGTGCTCGGTGCGCACCAGGTATTCGACCTCCGCGCGCGAGTAGTCGGGGGCCGCGGCGAGCGCTGCGTCGTCACCGTCCGCGCCCGCGATCGCGTCGATCACGAAGGTCGCCTTGGTGCCGTAGCGGTGCAGCAGCTGGGCGGCGCGATCCGCGCCGACATCGGCCCCGTAGCGGGCGATCCAGTCGCGCTCGGCCTGCGGCGTCGACGGGAATCCGGCGCCGCCTCCGATCGGCAGGCCCAGCGTGGAGAACCGTCGGGTCGCGCCGAGTACCGTCAGGGTCTCGTTCGCGAGGTGCTCGGAGAGCGCGCGGAAGGTGGTCCACTTTCCGCCGACGAGGCTGAGCACGGTGGTGTCGCCGAGACCGGCCAGCGTGCCGGGAACGATGCGGTAGTCGCGCGAGACGAACCCCGGGGCGGTGTCGTCGTGGTGCGGGAGCGGACGGACGCCCGAGAAGCTGTAGACGATCTGGTCGCGGGTCACGGGGATCGCTGGGAAAACGTGCGAGACCAGCTCGATGAAGTAGTCGATCTCGTCCTCGGTGCAGACGGCCGGCACGTTCATGTCCGCGTCGATGTCCGTCGTGCCGACCATCACGCGGCCCTTGAGCGGGTAGATGAGCACGATGCGGCCGTCGTTGTTCTCGAAGAACATCTCACGGCCCTGGCAGGCCTCGAGCAGACGCGGGTTGTCCAGCACGATGTGCGACCCTTTGGTCCCGCCCATGTACGTCGTGCCCTGGCCGAGCGCCGCGTTGGTCAGGTCGGTCCACGGGCCGGAGGCGTTCACGACGACCTCTGCGGTGATGGCGAACTCCTCGCCGGACTCGCGGTCGCGGACGAGCACGCCGCCGTCCTTCGTGCCGATCGCTTCGACGTAGTTGACCGCGCGGGCGTGCGGCCCGGCGGCGAGGCCATCGGCGAGCACGTCGAGCGCCAGACGCTCGGGGTCGTGCACGGAGGCGTCGAAGTAGGTGGCGGTGTACTTGAGGCCCGGGTTGAGCTCCGGGAGGGTCTCGAGGGACTTCGTGCGACCGTGGAACTTGTGGCGCGGCACGCTGCCGCCGTCGCGCGAGAAGGCGTCGTAGATGGTCAGGCCGGTCTTGATGAGGAACGCGCCGCGCTCCTTCGGCTTGCCCTGCTTGTGGGTGAGGAATCGGAGCGGAGCGGCGAGGATGCCCGAGAACGTCGAGTAGATCGGGATGGTCGTCTGCAGCGGCTTGACGTAGTGCGGCGCGATCTTGAGCAGGCCGTTGCGCTCGGTGACCGACTCCTTGACGAGCCGGAACTCGCCGTTCTCCAGGTACCGGATCCCGCCGTGGATCATGTGGCTGGAGGCGGCCGACGCTCCCGAGACGAAGTCGTTGCGCTCGACGAGGACGACGTCGATGCCCTGGAGGGCGAGGTCGCGGAAAGTGCCGAGACCGTTGATGCCGCCGCCGATGATGACGACCTGGGCGGTGGGACGGTCCTGGAGGCGCTTGACCTCGCTGCGGACGCTCGACGTCGCTGTCACGGGAACTCCTGTACTTCTGTCGATCGGTGAAGGGGGCAGCTATAGTCTTGGGTGCCCCGACAACTTCGATCAAGCCGGTTGCACATACGTGCAGACCCCTCCCGAGCCGAGAAGACGACCCCGATGACCTCTCCCGAGACCGAGACCCTCCCCGACAAGGTGCGCGACGCCCTCAAGGCCGGGCACCTCTACTACATGCAGGACCTCACGATGGAGGCCATCGCGCACGAGATGCACACGTCGCGCTCCAGCGTCTCCCGGCTTCTCAGCTACGCGCGCACGTCCGGTCTGGTCACCATCCAGATCGCGCAGCCGCACGAGCGCGCCACGCGCATCCAGCAGGAGATCCACGACCGGTACGGCATCGCCGCGCACATCGTCCCGATGCCGAGCGCCATCAGTGACGTCGACCGCCTCGAGCGCGTCGCCATCTCCGCTGCACGGATTCTCGACCGCTTCATCGATTCGAATCAGACGGTCGGCGTCGCGTGGGGGTCCACCATGAGCGCGCTCAGCCGCCACCTCATCCCCAAGGAGCTGCACAACGTGGAGTTCGTGCAGCTCAACGGGGCCGGCAACACCTACACGACCGGTGTGCTGTACGCGTCCGAGATCCTGCGCCGCTTCGGCGACACCTACTCCGGCACGATCCAGGAGTTCCCGGTGCCGGCTCTCTTCGACGACCCGCAGACCAAGGTCGCGATGTGGCGCGAGCGCAGCACGCGCCGCATCCTGGACATCCAGGAGCGGATGGACGTCGCCCTCTTCGGACTCGGCTCCCCGTTCTCGGAGGTGCGCTCGCACGTCTACGCCGGCGGCTACCTCGACCAGGCCGACTACGCGTCGCTCGACGAGTCCGGGGTGGTCGGCGACGTGGCCACCGTGTTCTTCCGCGAAGACGGCAGCCACCACGACATCCCCCTGAACCAGCGGGCCAGCGGTCCGGACATCGACCTGATCAAGCGCGTGCCGCGTCGCGTCTGCATCGTGTCGGGGCCGTCGAAGGTGCACAGCCTGCGGGGTGCTCTCGCGGCCGGGCTGATCACCGACCTCGTCGTCGACGAGGGCACCGCGCGGGCGCTCGTGGCCCGCGACGATGACACCACGTCGCGCGGGGAATAGTCCGGCCCAGGGGACGTTGACTACACTCGACAACAGAACAACGTGCTCCGGGGTCGGTGAGAGTCCGAACCGGCGGTCAGAGTCCGCGAGCGGGCGGCGTGCGAACGCCTCCTGCTGAACCGGTGGAATTCCGGTACCGACGGTAATGCGTGCAGGCGTGAGCCCGCTCGCTCAGTCCGGATGGGAGGCAGCACGAAGCGGTGGTCGGCGACGACCGCCGCCCGCGCGACCCCGGGATACGTCCGCCTTCGAAAGACAGGACACCCATCCCATGACCCGGGAAGCAGCGATGCGCACCGCGCTCGAGCTGGCGGCCAACGGCCCGGCGACCGGCGTCAACCCGCGCGTCGGCTGCGTCATCCTCGGCCCCGACGGTGACGTGATCGCCCAGGGCTGGCACCGCGGCGCCGGCACGGCGCACGCGGAGGTGGACGCCCTCTCCCAGCTGCCCGAGGGCGGCGCCCGTGGAGCCACGGCCGTCGTCACGCTCGAGCCGTGCAACCACTGGGGCCTCACGGGGCCCTGCTCCGAGGCCCTCATCGCCGCCGGCGTCGCCGAGGTGATCTACGGCGTCGACGACCCGGGCCGCCGCTCCGGCGGCGGAGCCGAGCGCCTGCGCGAGGCCGGCGTCGTGGTAACCGGAGGTGTGCTCGCGGACGAGATCGAGGCGTTCCTCGGCGACTGGCTGACAGCCGCACGTCTCGGGCGCCCGCACATCACGGTCAAGTGGGCCAGCAGTCTCGACGGCCGCGCCGCCGCAGTGGACGGCACCAGCAAGTGGATCACCGGCACGGCCGCGCGCCAGCGTGTCCACGAGCAGCGGGAGGCGTCGGACGCGATCGTCGTCGGCACCGGCACCGTGCTCGCCGACGACCCGAGCCTGACCGCGCGCGGCGATGCGGGCGAGCTTCTCCCGCAGCAGCCGACGCCGGTCGTGGTCGGCACGCGCGCCGTCCCGAACGACGCCGCCGTCTTCCGCCACCCGCGACCGGTGATCTTCGAGGGCACCCACGACCTCCGCGCCGTCATCGCCGACCTGCACCAGCGCGGCTTCCGCCGGGTATACGTCGAAGGCGGCCCCACGCTCGCGAGCGCCTTCGTCGCCGCAGGCCTGGTCGACGAGTACGCGATCTACCTCGCTCCGACCCTCCTCGGCGGTCCGCGCCTCGCGCTCGGCGAGATCGGCGTCGACACCATCGGCGAGCAGCGCCGCCTGCGCATCCTCGGCGTCGAAGAGCTCGGCGGCGACCTCTACGTGCGGGCGGAGCCCATCCCGTCCTCCGCCCGCTCCATCGACCCCGCCCAGGAAGGCTGACATGTTCACCGGAATCATCGAAGAGCTCGGCGAGATCACCGCCGTCGACCGCGTCGCCGACGCGGCGCGGATCACGGTGCGCGGGCCGCTCGCCGTGAGCGACGCGGCGCACGGAGACTCCATCTCGGTCAGCGGGGTGTGCCTCACCGTGATCGGTCAGGACGCGCAGACGTTCACCGCCGACGTCATGGCCGAGACACTCGCGATGAGCACTCTCGACGACGTCGCGCCCGGCCGCCGGGTCAACCTCGAGCGCGCGGCGCAGGTCGGCGATCGCCTCGGCGGACACATCGTGCAGGGCCACATCGACGGCACCGCGACCGTGCTCTCCGTCACCGACGGGAGCGCCTGGCGCGTCGTGCGCCTCAGCCTCGACCCGGAGCACGCGCCCCTGGTGGTGCGCAAGGGCTCCATCGCCGTTGACGGCGTCTCACTGACCGTGAGCGCCGTCGGCGGCGGACGCGAGGACGGCTGGTTCGAGGTTTCCCTGATCCCGGAGACGCTGTCGGCGACCACGCTCGGCGACCGCGTGCCGGGCGATCGCGTCAACATCGAGACGGACATCCTCGCCCGTCACGTGGAACGCATGCTCGCCCTGAGCGAGCGCGACGAACGGAGTGCGTCATGAGTCTGGCATCGATCCCGGAGGCCCTCGCCGAGCTGCGCGCCGGCCGGCCGGTCATCGTCGTGGACAACGAGAGCCGCGAGAACGAGGGCGACGTCGTCCTCGCCGCGGAGCTCGCGAGCCAGGAGTGGATCGCGTGGACGGTGAAGAACTCGTCCGGTTTCATCTGCGCCCCGATGACGAACGAGATCGCCGACCGCCTGGAACTGCCGGTGATGGTCGCCACGAACGAGGACGCCCGCGGGACGAACTACACGGTGAGCGTCGACGCCGCGGACCGCCTCTCCACCGGCATCAGCGCCGCCGACCGCGCGCACACCCTGCGCGTGCTCGCCGATCGGGACTCGCAGCCCACCAGCCTGCACCGGCCCGGCCACATCCTCCCCCTCCGTGCGGTGGAGGGCGGCGTACGCGAGCGCGACGGCCACACCGAGGCGGCGGTCGACCTGCTGAAGCTCGCGGGGATGACGCCGGTCGGCGCGATCGCCGAGATCGTGGCGGACGACGGCGAGATGATGCGCCTGCCCGGCCTCATCGAGCTCGGCGAGCGCGAGGGTGTGCTCGTCATCACGATCGAGGCGCTGATCGCGTACCTGCAGGAGTTCCACTGCGACCAGCAGCTGGAATCGGTCACCCCCGTGCCCGAGACCTCCCGCGTCATCTTCGAGGTCGAGACCACCGTGCCGACGACCCACGGCCCGTTCACGATGCGCGCGTACCGCGACCGGATGACCGGCGCCGACCATGTCGCCATCGTCGCCGGCGACCCCGCCGCCACGGGCACCCTGGTGCGCGTGCACTCGGAGTGCCTGACCGGCGAGGCCTTCGGCTCACTGAAATGCGAGTGCGGGCCGCAGCTCGACGCCGCGCTCGACACCATCCAGCGCGACGGCGGGGTCGTCGTCTACCTGCGCGGCCACGAGGGACGCGGCATCGGCCTGATCAACAAGCTGCGTGCCTACAAGCTGCAGGAGGAGGGCCTCGACACCCTCGACGCCAACCTCGCCCTCGGCCTGCCCATCGACGCCCGCGACTACGGCGCGGCCACGGCCATCCTGCAGGACCTCGGCATCGAGTCCGTGCGCCTGCTGACCAACAACCCGGAGAAGGTGCGCCAGCTCGAGGAGCACGGCATCGACGTCGCCGAGCGTGTGCCGCTCGTCGTCGGCGTCGGCGCCTTCAACGAGGGCTATCTGGAGACCAAGCGGGACCGCATGGGTCACGCGATCGGGAGCATCGACCGGACCCCGATGGACGACACGGCTGCGATCGCAGCGGAGAGGACCACACGATGAGCGGAGCGGGAGCCCCGGAGACCACTGGACGGATCGACGGAAGCGGCCTGAACGTCGTGATCGTCGCCGGCACCTGGCACGAGCAGATCACGGACGGCCTGATCGCGGGCGCCCAGCGCACCCTCGACGCCGCGGGGGCGACCTGGTCGCTCGTCCGTGTGCCGGGAAGCTTCGAGCTCCCCGTCGTCAGCAAGGCGGCGCTCGAGTCCGGCGCCGACGCGGTCGTGGCGCTCGGCGTCATCATCCGCGGCGGCACCCCGCACTTCGAGTACGTCTCGGCGGCAGCGACGGACGGCCTCACCCGCGTCGCGCTCGACACCGGGAAGCCGGTCGGGTTCGGCGTGCTGACGCTCGACGACGAAGCCCAGGGCATCGACCGCGCCGGCCTCCCCGGCTCCAAGGAGGACAAGGGCGAGGAGGCGGCGCACGCGGCACTCGCCACCGCGCTCGTCCTTCGGGGATTGCGGGGCTGAGCTCCGCGCTGATGGTCTGGCTGCTACGGCTTCCAGACCATCAGCACCACGACCGCCACCAGGAACAGCGTCGCCACGCCGGAGCCGGCCGCGATGGCCGGGTACTTCGAGACGGTTCCGCCCTCGATGGCTTCGGCGGCGCGCCGCATCGTCGGGACGACCAGGAACAACGTGAGGCCGAGAGCCACCACATAGAGGATGATCGACCACAGGATCCACGGGGTGACGATGCTGAGATCGTACTTCTTGTCGGCCAGACTCATCGCTCCGAAGCCGAACACGATCACGAGCAGCGACAGCAGCGCGGTGAGGTTGGTCGACTTGGCGAGTACCTGGACCTGCCCGGCGTTCCCCGCACGCACCGCGCGCATCGCCGTCATCGGGAGGATGGCCATCGGTCCGACGATGAAGACGGCCGAGACCACGTGCAGGACGTTGAACAGAGTATCCATGCGCCCAGCCTAGCGATGCGCCGGATTCGTGCGTCCCGCGGGGCGCGCATAAGCTGGAGGATGCGCCACAAGCGCTTCCCTGTCCCCTCTCCCGCCTCACCAGCTCCCGACGCCCGATCGACGCCGGCACGCCTTGCGGTCTCGCCTCCCGTCTCGGAAGTACTCCACGCATGTCTACGACGGCCTCCGTCAACTCCCCCTCCCCCGCACCCGCGAACACGCGCGGCCGCGTCATCCTCGCCAGCCTCATCGGCACCTCGATCGAGTTCTACGACTTCTACGTCTACGCGACCGCGGCCGTACTGGTCTTCCCGTCGCTGTTCTTCACCAGTGAGGACCCGACCGCCGCGCTGCTGTCGTCGTTCGCCGTCTTCGGCGTCGCCTTCATCGCGCGCCCCGTCGGGTCCATCCTGTTCGGCCATTTCGGCGACCGGATCGGCCGCAAGGGCACCCTGGTCGGCTCGCTCCTCACCATGGGAATCGCGACCGTGCTCATCGGCTGCCTCCCCACCGCGCAGACGCCGGGCTGGGAGTTCTGGGCGCCGTTCCTGCTGGTCGTGATGCGGTTCTGCCAGGGCCTCGGCCTCGGCGGCGAATGGAGCGGCGCCGCCCTCCTGGCGACCGAGAACGCGCCGGCCGGCAAGCGTGCGATCTATGGGACCTTCCCGCAGCTGGGCGCACCGATCGGCTTCATCGTCGCCAACGTGCTCTTCCTCATCCTGAACCTGTCGATGAGCGCGGACGCCTTCGCCGCCTGGGGCTGGCGTGTCCCGTTCCTGCTCAGCGCCGTGCTCGTCATCGTCGGCCTGTACGTGCGCCTCAAGCTGGTGGAGACGCCGGCCTTCCAGAAGGTCGTCGACGAGGGTGAGGTGGCGAAGCTCCCGCTCGCCCGCGTCTTCAGGACCAGCTGGTGGCAGATCGTCCTCGGCACCTTCATCATGCTGGCGACCTACGTGCTGTTCTACCTGATGACCGCGTTCACGCTCACGTACGGAACCACCGCCGGCTCCGCCGATGCCGCTCGTGCCGCGGCCGAGAAGGCCGGCAAGACGTTCGACCCGGCGACGTTCGTCCCCGGCCTGGGATACACGCGCAACGACTTCCTCGTCATGCTCATCATCGGGGTCGTGTTCTTCGGCGTGTTCACGCTCGTCGCCGGACCGTTGGCCGAGCGGTTCGGACGTCGCAGGACGCTGATCTGGGTGACGATCGGGATCATCGTGTTCGGGCTGCTGTTCGTGCCCCTCTTCGCGGGCGGCACGATCGGCACGATGGCCCTCCTGATCGTCGGCTTCACCCTGATGGGGCTCACGTTCGGCCCGATGGGCGCCGAACTGCCCGAGCTGTTCCCGACCAACGTGCGCTACACCGGCTCCGCGATCGCCTACAACCTGTCGAGCGTGCTCGGTGCGGCCGTCGCGCCCACGATCGCCGTGTGGCTGTGGACCGTCGGAGGCGGCTCCACCGTGTGGGTCGGCGTCTACCTGTCGCTCGCCGGTCTGCTCACGCTCGGCGCCCTCCTGCTCTCCAAAGAGACGAAGGACATCGACTTCACCGAGAACGTGAGCTGATCTCCTGTCACAGGCGGAAGGCCCCGCGGATCCATGATCCGCGGGGCCTCCCGCCTGTCTGCGACGAGTGGCGCGACCTCAGTGCCGGTCGCTACCCGCCGACTTCTGGAACACGTCGCCGGGCGACGATGTGCCCGAGCCCGTCGGCGCGACCGGGCCGGCAGGAGCCGCGGGAGCCGGCGCGGGCGGCACCTTGCCCTTCGGCTGGGGCTGGTCGTCGATCAGCGCCTGCAACGTCTGCGCGTCGGACTTGGCCTGGTCGTCCGCCTCGTTCAGCGTCTTGACCGCGTCGCGCAGCGCGTCCGTGTTCGAGGCGACGGTCTTGTTGAGCTTCGTGGCGTTCGCCGCGATGGTGTCGAGCGTGTCGCCGAGCTGGGCGATGAAGCCCGACAGGGCGGGCTCGGCGGTACCACCACTCGATCCGCCGACCTGGTACTCCTGGACCAGTTTCGCGGCGTCCGCCACCGTCGCCGCGTCGATCCGCTTGGCGTGGTCGAGGACGGTCTCGCCGTCGACTCCGACCTTCTTGCCGGATGCTGCCATGGGTTCTCCCTTCTACGGCACCGGGTGCGCATGCGCTCGCGGACCGGCCCCGGACACGGCCGGGGACGATCCGCGAGCGGCGTCGTTCAGAGCGAGAAGCGCCCGGCGGACGACTTGTCCGACGACACGTAGTGCTGCGAGATCTCGTCCGTCTTGTTCGAGATCTGCTCGAGCAGCGTGTTCAGCGCGGTGAGGGACTGCGTCCACTTGCGCTGGGCGTCGTCGTACGCCGTCTGCGCCTGACCATCCCAGGAGGCGCGGAGCTTCCCGACCTCGGACTCGAGCTGCTCGAGCTGGGACTTGATGCCATTGGCACCGGTACGGATCTGGCCGGAGAGAGCGGTGAGCTGTCCGGGGTCGACCGACATCGACTGCATGTTGAAAACCTTTCCTGCTGCCTGGGCCTCTCGGCTCAGGAGCCCATCATCGACGAGAGACCGGAGATCGTCTGCTGGTGCGACTCCTCCGTGCGGACCTGGTCCTTCTCGGTGCCGCTCAGGGCGTCCTCGAGAGTGATGAGCACGTCGTTCAGCTTGCGCGTCTCCTCGTCCCACCGGGACATGAGCTGGGTGAACGCACCCGCCGCCTCGCCGGTCCAGAATCCGCGGAGCTGCTCGATCTCACCGCGGACGAACTTGACCTGCTGGTCGATGCCCGACTTCGCGGTACCGACGGCCTGGGCTCCGCGCTTGAGCGCGCCCTCTTCTGCTGAGATCACATCAGCCATGACACTCCATTCCTGATTCCATCGCTTGTTCGCACGGCAAGACCCCCCAACTCACCGACATGCAGAGCGCAATTGAGGTCATGTCGACTCCCGCCACGGTATTGGCGTTCGGGGGTGGACGCAACCTCTCCGTGCGGATATCAGTGGTAGCACCCATGCGCGGGCCACTGCGTGTCGGCTTGGGTAAGATGGGTGGGCGTGGAACGACGCGCCGCCCGAGCACGCAGCGGCGTCCACGAGCACAGCAGCGGCGTCCACGAGCACAAGGGTCGTCCAGTCGCACAGGGGGAGGCACGGACCGGGTGAGTCAATCCGTCAGCACAGTACGGGCGCTCCTGCGCATCTCGGTCCAGAGCGAAGGACGCCGCCTCGACGTCGGCGTGCCGGCGCACCTCCCGCTCATCGAGCTCATGCCGGGCTTCGCCCGCAGCCTGGGCGTGCTCGACCCGACCATGACCCATGTCGGCTACACGCTGCAGCGCGCCGACGGCAGCACCGTCGACCCGAGTCGCGGCGCCCTCGACCAGGGCCTCCAGGAGGGCGAGCTGCTGACGCTCGCCCGGGGTGCGCTGCTCGCCGAGCCGCTCGTGTACGACGACATCGTCGAGGCCGTGCTCGACGCGACGACAGAGCAGCACCGTCCCTGGACTCCTGCCGACAACACCCGCACCGCCCTCGCCGTGAGCTTGACGATGCTCGGCGTGTGCGCGGTGCTGCTCGTCGCCGCCGGGCACGCGCTCGCGATCGGCCTCATCGTCGCGATCTGCGGAGCGGTCCTCCTGGTCACCACCTCGGCCGTGCTCTCGCGTGTCGGCCAGCCGGAGGCGGGATGCGGCCTGGGCCTCGCGTCCGCGGTCTTCGGCGCCGTCGCCGGCTACCTGGCCGTCCCCGGCGCGTGGGACCTCTGGGGGTGGCCGCTCGCGGCCGCGGGCCTCGGCGCGGTCGTGGTCGGCGGGGCGGCCCTGGCTCTGACCCCCTACCGGCCGGAGCTGCAGCTCATCCCCGTCGCCGCCGGGGCCGCGATCGGTATCCCGGCCGTCATCACGGGTCTGCTCCCCGGCGCGCAGACGGCCGCCTACTCGCTCACGGTCGCGATCGTCGCGACGCTCGCGAACGCCCTCCCGTGGCTCGCCCTCAGCTCGACCCGCCTGCGGGTCATCAGCCCGCAGAGCGACAGCGAGGTGTTCGCCGCGCCCGCGCCGATCGACGCGGAGGATGTGCGCCGCCGGGCGGCCGCCGGACAGCGCGCCCTCGTCGCCCTGCGCCTCGCGCTCGGCCTCGCCGTACTCGCGGCGACGCCGGTCGTCGCCGGATCCACCCCGATCGGAGCCGTGCTGTGCGCGCTCGCCTTCCTCGGACTCATGTTCCCGGCGCGCCAGAGCTATTCGCGCAGCAACGTGCTCACTCTGATGGCCCTCGGCACCGCCGGTGTCGCCGCGACCGGGCTGACCGTCGCTGTCGCCCAACCGGGACTGATCCCCACGCTTCTCGTCGTGCTCGGCGCCGTGACGGTGATCACGATCGTCGTCACGCTCCTCGACCCCCGCGTGCGCGTCCGTCTCGGCCGCCTCGCCGACACCGCGGAGGTCGTGGTGCTGGCCCTGCTCCTGCCGATCGGCGTGATCGCCGCCGGGCTGGCCTGACACGTGGCGAGCAAGACCGACCTCATCGAGGCCCAGAACTTCTCGCGCCGACGGCTCCTCACCGCGTTCGTCAGCGGCGCGCCGGGCGGCAAGGAGCTCGAGCCCGCGAAGCCCCTGCGAGCCGTCGTGATCGCGATCGTGCTCACCGCCGCCGTGCTGCTCGCCGGGGCGTTCTACGGGCTCATCCAGCCCGGGCTGCCCCAGGGTTGGCAGAACGGCCGCATGCTCATCGCGAAGGACACCGGCGCCCGGTACGTCTCGGTGAAAGGCGTCCTCCACCCGGTGATCAACACCGCGAGCGCGCGTCTCCTCATTCCGTCCTCCAGCTTCGCCGTCATCACCACCGACTCGCACGCGCTCTCGGGCATCGCGGTCGGCTCCCCGGTCGGGATCGTCGGCGCACCCGACGCTCTCCCGAGCGCCGACGCACTCGTGAACACCGGCTGGACCGCCTGTGTGACCGACGACGGCGGTGTCGCGACATCGATCCGAACCCGCCCCTCCGCGACGGCGACCGACCGTGCCGTGGTCGTCGAGAACGGCGGCGAGCGCTGGGTCGTCGCGGGCGGCCTGCGCTACGGGGTGGATGGGCAGAACGCCGATGCCGTGCTCCGCGCCGCCGGGATCGACGCCTTGGCTCCTGTGCGGGTGTCCTCCGACTGGCTCAACCTCTTCTCGCCCGGCGCCGCTCTGGAGCCGCTCGTCATCACCGACGCCGGCTCGCCCGTCCCGGGCGGGGCGCTGAGCGACGGCCCCCTGCTGGTGGGCGAGGTCATCCACACCTCCGGCAGTGCCGCCGAGCAGCGTTTCGTCGTCCAGGGCGACGGGTCTCTCGCGACCCTCAGCCCCCTGGCCTGGCAGCTCTACCAGCTCGGCTCCGGGCGCACGATGTCGACCGTGCGTGAGGTGTCGGCGGCCTCCGTCGCCGGTCTCCGCACGGCGAAGGCACCGGCGGGCGGGGCGGACTGGCCGGCGGAGGGCTTCACCTCCCTCACCGCGAGCGATCGCGCCTGCGCCCTGCTCAGCGCGAGCGGCACCACCGTGCTCGCGACGGCGCCGGCCTCGGCGAAGGCGACGTCGGGCGTCACCGTGCAGGCCGGGCACGGCGCCCTGATCGACGCCGCGGGTCGTGGAGCCGGCAGTGCCGGGATGCTGACCCTCGTCGATGCCACGGGAACCGCGTTCGCGCTCCCCGGCGCCGACGACGAGACGGTGAAGCGCCTGGGCTACACGCCGGACGAGGTGGGCACCGTCGAACAGACCTGGATCGCACTCCTGCACAGCGGACCGGAGCTCAGCACGTCCGCGGCGGGCGCGACGTCGAGCGCATCCGTCGGATGAACGGCCGGTCCGCCGCCCGGGTGCTGCTCGCCGGCGCCGCCGTCGTCGCCGCGCTCGGACTGGTCGCGACGCCGGCATCGGCCACGACGACCGGCGCGTCCGGACCGCCTCGCGCCGTCGCGTCGACGGCACGGCTCGCCGAGGCCACCACTGGCTGCACCGGCGCGGGCACGCTCATCCCGCAGCGTCCGCCCGCGCTCGCGCAGTTGCAGGCCTCCACGGCCTGGGAGCAGTCCCGCGGCGCGGGAATCGTGGTCGCCGTCGTCGACTCGGGGGTCGACGCAGCCAACCCGCACCTCGCCTCCGTGTTGGCCGGCGGGACCGATCTGGTCGGCGACGGAGCCGGTGCGGCCGGGTACGCAGACGGCTACGGCCACGGGACGGCGATCGCCGGGGAGATCGCCGCGCAGACCGTCGACGGCTCCGGAGTCGAGGGGCTCGCCCCGGACGCTCGGATCCTCTCGGTGCGGGTCTTCGCGGGGACCGACGATCAGGCCGTCGCTGCGGGCAGCGGCCCCAGCATCGCCCGGCTCGCCGCGGGCATCCGCTACGCCGCCGACGCCCATGCCCAGGTCATCAACGTCTCGCTCTCGACCGCCGTCGACGACCCTGCGCTACGGGAGGCGGTCGCCTACGCGACCGCCCACGGCAGCCTCATCGTCGCCTCCTCCGGCAACCGCGACTCCTCGCTCGCCGTGGAGAAGGACCAGCAGGACGGCGTGCGGTACCCCGCCGGCTACCCCGGCGTCCTCGGCGTCGCCGCGATCGGAACGGGTGGGGCGGTGACGGACGACAGCATCCACGGCGCACACGTGGCGCTCAGCGCCCCGGGCCAGGACGTGCTCACCGCCGCGAGCACCGGCGGCGACTGCGTCTATGCATCCGATGCCCCCGCGACCAGTTTCGCGACGGCCTACGTCTCCGCCGCCGCCGCCCTCGTCGCCTCCGCCCATCCCGACGAGACCCCCGCCGAGTGGGCCTACCGGCTGATGGCCAGTGCCATCCGCGCGCATCCCGGCTCGCGTGACGACGACGCGGGCTGGGGTGTCGTGCAGCCCTACGAGGCGATCGTCCTCGTCCCCGGAGCGGAGACGGCCGGGCCGACGAACCCCTTCACCGCGTCGACCCACGCGCCCGCGGCCAGCGAATCGCCTGCGCTGACGGTCCAGCCGAACGACGACAGCCAGGCGAGGCAGAGCGCCGCCGCCGTGGTCGTGTCCGTGATCGGGCTCACCATTCTGGCGGCGATCGCTGCGGTCGGCATCCTCGCGGCGCGCCGCAGGCGGGCACGGAGGGAGGGGACGGCCTGAGTAACCGGGCCGGACGCGCGTACCGGCTTGCGCGGCGCGGGCGACTCCGACGGCTCAGCCGCCGACGACGGTCGTCACGATGACGATCAGCCCGACGATCGACACGACGCAGGCGCCCACGATGCTTCCGAGGGCGATCCAGCCCGCGGAACGGGTCGCGCGCCGCACCGACCGCATGGACGGTGTCGCGGCTCTGGTCGCCTCCGGGCCGCTGCCGAGGTCCGGCCCCGGTGCGGGCGGCTCCGGGATGGGCCGCGGCTCATAGCGCACCACGGCGTCCGCCCCGAGCGCTGCAGCAGCGCGCTCCGACGCGGCGGTGCCCGACGGCAGGACGATCGGCGTGCGCTTGGCGCGCAGGGAACGCCGGGTGGGCGCGAGCTGCGCCCGCGCGGTCGGGGACGCCACAGGGGCCGACGGTACCGGCGAGCCGGCGATATCCCCGGACACGGTCCCAACGGGGCGCCGAGCGATGATGGTGTCGTCGGACTCCTGCTCGTCTTCATCGTCGTCATCGTCGCGTCGCACCACGCGGGTGGCATCGAACGGATCATCGTGAGCCTCGTCGTCGCGTCGGACGACGCGGGTGGCGTCGAGCGGACCGTCGTGACGGTGGACGACGCGGGTGGCGTCGAGCGTGGCGCGGCCGACGGTGTCGTCATCGATGTCGGTATCGGCGCCCGGGATGGGGACGGTCTCAAGCTCCTGAGGTGCGGCCGCGCGAGGAGGAACGACCGTGTCGTCGAGGTCGATCTCGAGGGCGCCGCTGGAGGACTCGTCGCTCGAGGCGGGCTGCTCCGCGTCGGATACGGGCACCACCGGCTCACGCGGAGGCGCCGGATCCAAGGCGGGTTCCGCGGGCGCCGGGGGCGATCCCGCCGTGAGAGGGGACTCCACGAGCGAAGACGGCTCCACATCGGCGGGAGGCTCCACGGAAACTGTCGCGGCCACGGCGAGTCGAGGGGTCAGCGGCGGTTCGACCGCGTCCGATGGCAGGCGATCCACGACGATCGTCTCGTCGAGCGCGTCCGTGGCCGCCACGGGCTCCGCATCGGGGCGGCGGACGATCACCGTCTCATCCAGCTCCTCCGCAGCGACCTCCGGCTCCGCATCGGTACGACGGACGATCAC
>NZ_BPER01000015.1:0-59252 GCF_020521355.1 Leifsonia sp. LS1 | reverse complement strand
ATCTTCTTCGGCATGATCTCTATCTTCCTTCCACACTCGAAAGGAAGCGGCATCAAACCGGGGACGGTTCACAGTGATCTTGTCCTGGCTACTGACGGGGCTGTTCATCGGTTTCGCGGAAGAGGTGCTCACGCGTGGTTTCGTGGTGAATTTGATGCGCAAGGCTGGTCATCCCGAAATCGCGGTCGCCTTGGTGTCTGCCGGTTTGTTTGCGATCTTGCACGCCGGTAACTTCTTCGGGGGACAGGCCGGGTTCACGACGATCGTCCAAGTCGGCTACACGTTCTTCTTCGGTCTGCTGATGTACCTGGCCTACCGAGTCACCGGGTTGTTGATCGTGCCGATTCTGCTGCATGCCAGCACCGATCCGAGCATCTTCCTACAGAACACTTACCCGTCCACAGCGCCCCTCGCTCTTTTCGCCGGGTTCGGGAATCTGGTGGTGATCGCCGCCGGTCTGATCCTGCTGATCGTGCTCATCTTCAGTGGTGGGAAGGATCGCGCCTTTCCTCGCAAGGAACTCGCTGCGGACCCGGCCCTGGTCTGACAGGGTCGTCATCGACGGTTGTGGCTCGGCCGAACCCAATACGAAGCATGTGCGCGGGACGGCGCGGAAGGAAGTGAACGGGTGAGAGTTCCCCAACGGTTCTGGATCGGTCTTGTTGCCGTCATCGTCTACGTGGCGCTGGCCGGAGGTGTTGGGAACCTTTTGGATCAGTGGTTTCCGACCACGAACGACGTCGCGGAACTGGCTCTGAGCCATTTCCCGGTTCTGATCCCGCTCATCGCTGTCGGACTGATCTTCGTCTGGCGTGCTGGCTGGAGGAACGACGTGTGGCGTACGCCGGCGTCGTTCGAGACGCAGCCGCGGCGCTGGTGGATGCTCGCGTTCCCAATCCTGCTCCTCGCGCAATCGGTCATCCTGCTCGTGGGCACTCCGTGGGGCAGATGGAGCGTCGGAGCGCTCCTGGTGATTCTGGTCGTGAACATCATGGTCGGGGTGGGCGAAGAGCTCTATTTCCGCGGCATCCTTCGGGCGAGCCTGCGCTCTCACCACGGTGAGACGCTGACACTTGTCGTCACGTCGTTGCTGTTCGGCGCCGCGCACGCGCTGGGCAGCGTGCTCGCAGGGCTCCCGATCGGGTTCGTGGCGTTCCAGGTGAGCGTGGCGGCAGCGGCCGGTGCCGTGCTCTATGGGGTCTTCAGAGCAACAGGGCGGCTGTGGGTTGCGATGGCGTTGCATGCGCTGTCCGACTTCGCGTTGCGGGTCTCCAGCGGGGACCTCAGCTCGAGATCGGCAGACGATCTGAGCCCGTCGCCGGTGACAATCACCACCCAGGCCATCCTGTGGATGCTCACCCTGGTGCTGCTGATCAGCTGCATCAGGCAGGACGCGCGCACACGACGCGCGAAAACAGAGCCCGCCCAAGCGGTCGCTTAACCGCTACGGACGCGCACAGCGCATGGCGTCCCCATCTACACGGGCAACGGTGAAGCTATGGCGTTCACTGGGCTGACGCTGTGACGGTTCGCTGTTTGCTTTCCTTGCGGGTGAGAACGATCGCGATGATGACCGCGGCGATTCCCACCGGGATACCGACGATCGCGGTAACGGCAGTGGCTGCCGCGAACGAGGAGAAGTCCCACAGGGCGTGCAGGACCATGGCGATGATGAGTGTTCCGCCCACTCGCCGGGTGAGGTACAGAACGCTGCCGAACAAGAACGTGATGAACACTTGAGAGATGCCGGGGAGGCCGGTGCCGAAGACGGTGTTGGGCAGGTGCAGCAGGCCGAACAGGAGGGTGCTGAAGAACCAGACCCCGAGTTCACCGAAGCGGCTGCGCAAGGCGACGATGAGTTGGCCACGGGTGACGAGTTCTTCGTTGAATCCCACGATCAGACTGCCGAGAACCAACAGCAACCACATTGTCGGCGTGACGTGCGAGGTGTCACCGGTCACAAGATTGACTACCGCGGCCGCCGCGAAAATAGCGGGCAGAACCCACACCCAACCGGGCAGACGCTTCCGTGTCTCGAACAGGGCTGGTCGCCACCAGCCGAATATTGAGACGATGATGACGATGATGACAAGGCCGCCAAGCAGAGGCGCAACGTACCACTTCCATAGGGTGTCTGCGCTGTCGCCGATGTTCGGGTAATCGATCCCGTTGAGAATCCAGATGCCGTAAAACACGGCAAGGTACGCGAGGTAGGCGACGACGCCCAGCCACACTCGCGGGCGAACACGCAGCGAGGACGAAGGCGACATGGGATCAGAGTATCGGGCACCGATACCAGCGCACTGCTCGCTGTAACTTCTCGACGCGGCTTGCCTATCTATGTCAGGAGCGGCGAGGCGATCCCCACTCAGACGATAGTGCGCACCAGGTCTGCCGGTCGCACTACGTCTTGGAAAACAAAAGCTTTTCGAGGCACGCCGGACCTCTTCTGAGCCTCGCGGAGACGTGCCGGATTTCCGGGACGCGGTTTGTCTTGGAAACATGTCTTACCGTGAAGTGTCTTTGCTCCGCCGCTTCTAGCACTTTCTAAGGCAGAATGGTTCTGTGAGACATCTCGGGTATACGCGGGTCAGCACCAGAAGCCAAGACGCGAAGTTGCAGGTCGACGCCTTGGTCAAATCCGGCGTCCAAGAGCGGGACATTTTCGCCGACGTCACTTCGGGCAGCCGGACCGCGATCTCCCGCCCCGGGATGAAGAAGCTCCTCGACTACGCCGAGCCCGGTGACACCGTCGTAGTCTGGCGGGTCGACCGACTCGGACGGTCATTGATCGATGTGCTGAACACGGTGAAGCTGCTTCGGGAGCGGGACGTGCAGGTGAAGAGTCTCTCGGATGGCATCGACCCGTCGACGACGTCAGGTCGGCTGATGCTCAACATGCTTGCCACCTTGGCTGAGTACGAACGTGAACTGATCACGGAACGTGTGAACGCCGGGATCACGGCCGCCCGGGAAGGCGGCACCAAGTTCGGCCGGCCCCTGTCAGATCCCGTCGTCGTTGCCGACAAGCTCAAGCTCGTCACCGAGGCCAGGGCAAAAGGCCGAACCGCGGAGGACGCAGCGAAACTCGTCGGGTGGAGCCGCGCCACTCTTTACCGGCATCAGAAGGCCCTCGCGGCTCGCGAGAGCACCACCGTGTAGGTGACGCATGGACGCGGCCGAGCGGTGGCGTGTTCTTCGGCTGCATGTCGAAGACCAGATCCCGCTCGCAGTCCTCGCCCGAGAGACCGGGATCTCCGTCCGAACGCTGCAACGCTGGAAACATCTCTACCGCGTAGGCGGCGTCGCAGCCCTCGACCCTCATGACCGCACCGACAAGGGCGTGCGCCGAACCCCAGCGGAGACGGTCGCGTTCATCGAACGACTAGCACTCACTCGGCCACGCCCGGGCATCGCCACCTTGCACCGGCTCGCCTCTACGGATGCGAGAGCTCACGCACTGCCGTCGCCGAGCTACGCGACCGTGCGACAGATCGTGCAGGCACTCGATCCGGCTCTTGTCACGCTGGCACTTGAAGGCCCGGTCTCGTACCGGGACAAGCACGAGCTCGTCTTCCGGCGCCGAGCGGAACACCCCAACCAGACGTGGCAGTCCGATCACACCGAACTCGATATCCTCATCGTCGGCGCTGACGGGAAACCTGACAGGCCCTGGCTGACGACGGTGATGGATGACTACTCCCGGGCGATCTGCGGGTACATGGTCTTCACCGGCGCACCCTCAGCAATCAACACCGCCCTCGCCTTGCGGCAGGCCATCTGGCGCAAGACCGATCCCGCGTGGGCGATGTGCGGCATCCCAGACATCCTGCATGTGGACCACGGCTCCGACTTCATCAGCCATCACCTTGAGCGGACCGCGATCGCCCTGCACATCAGGATCATCCACTCGACCGTCGGCCGACCCCAGGGACGAGGGAAGATCGAGCGGTTCTTCCGCACCATTAACACCGAGCTCCTGGCCACGCTCCCCGGCCACCTCCGATCCGGCAGCCGGACACCTGCACCGGTCCTCGACCTTGCCGGCCTCGATCGTGCGATCAGCGAATTCATTGGCACCTACAACGAGCGAACCCACAGCGAACTGGGGACCTCACCGCGCGACGCGTGGGTTGCGGATGGCTGGCTGCCTCGGATGCCCGACAGCCTCACAGAACTCGACGGGCTGCTCCTTACTGTTCCGAAGAACCGGGTCGTGCAACGCGACGGCATCCACTTCCAAGGCCAGCGCTATCTCGCCCCGACCCTGGCCCCGTTCGTCGGGCATACCATCACGATCCGGTACGACCCCCGCGACATCTCCGAGATCCGCGTGTACGACCGCGACACGTTCATCTGCACAGCCATCGACGAAGCCCATCCCAACCTTCGCCTCAGCCTCCGCGACATCGAAACGGCCCGCCGCACCCGCCGCAAGCAGCTGCGCCGAGCCATCAACGATCGCATCCCGACCGTGGCCACACGCGAGGAACCCCGCACCCCTCAACCGACGAAGCGGCGGCCGAAGTTGCGCACTTACGAAGAGGACGAGTGATGAACCAGGCATTCATCGTCACCAAAGAACACCGACGCTTCACCGAGTTCGCCAACGCCGTGCGGAAAGAGAAAACCATCGGGATCTGCCACGGCGCCGCCGGCGTCGGGAAAACCAACTCCGCACGCCGCTACGCCAACTGGGACGCCCTCGAGCCCTACATCAACGAATGGGGACCCAGAGGAGACCACGACGCGAAACACTACGCTCTCGCGAACCGATCCCGCACCGTCTTCTACACCCCCGAAGTCCTCTGCCGACCCAAAGACCTCATGCACGACATCGACCACTGGCAGATGAAAGTCGGCATCTGCGCCGACGAGCACATCCGCTCCCTGATGCCTGAGCCGGAACGGCTGAGGCAGAACGACGTCACTCGCCTCGTCGAGCTGCTTATCATCGACGAAGCCGAACGCCTCACGCCCACGGCACTGGAGTTACTTCGCGATCAGCACGACCGCACCAACCGGGCGATGATCCTGATCGGAATGCCCGGCATTGACGAACGATTCCGCCACTACCCCCAGCTCTACAGTCGGCTCGGGTTCTCACATCACTACCGTGCCCTCGGCCGCGAAGAACTCCTCTTTGTTCTCGACCGCCACTGGAAGCGACTCGGCAGAACTCTCGACCCTGACGACTTCACTGACGCGCAAGCAATTGCTGCGATCGAACGCATAACCCGCGGCAACTTCCGCCTCCTCGAGCGGCTATTCCCCCAGATCAACCGAGTACTCAAGATCAACCAGCTGGACAGCATTACCGACGACGTCATCGAGGCCGCCGCCAGCATCCTCGTCATCGGCAACTAGCGACAAAAAGCGACCACAGAAAACCGCCAAAGAGCGCCAAAGTCCACATGAGCGAGGAGGGTGTCAGCTGACTCATGAACGGTCGTTCGCGAGGGCGTCCCACTCCCGGTAGCGGAGAAGAGGGACGGACTATCGGGTTGCAGTGACGGCGGTTGTTTTCATCCAGGGCCCGCTCCACCATCCGCGCCAACCAAGTGGGAAGGTCGTGACGGTGAGGCCTGCGGCGCGCAGGTCAGTCGCGTACTCCTTCGCACGGCGGATGTCGGCGATGAGGATGCGGCCCTGCGGGGCGAGGACTCGGACAGCCTCGGAGACGGCTCGGTGACGACCGTCGCGGCTCCGAATGTTGTGGATCGCCAAGCTCGCAGTGACCAGGTCGAAGGTGCCGTCAGGGTAGGGCAGTGCGGTCATGTCTCCGGTGTCGAAGTGGATGCGGTCCTGGACGCCGTTCAGTGTTGCGTTGCTCTGCGCGGCGGTAATGGTGTTGCCGGATTGATCGACGGAGCGCCAGAGGTCGATGCCGGTCACGATGGTGTCGGGGAACCGTAGAGCTGTCATGATCGCGACAGTGCCGTGCCCACATCCCAGATCCAAAGCGGATGAGCCGCCCGAGAGAGTCGTCTGAGAGAGAAGCCGATCCCAGAGGACGAACTTGCCGCGCAACGAGGTGTGCCAGTAGAGCGCGGCTCCCGCGGCAAAGCCGATGGTCGCAAGGCCGACGAGCGCCACGACCCACCACCAGGCATCCCAAAGAGTCGCCGCTGCAATCGTGATCGCGGCGTAGAGCACGGTGTATCCGATCCACATCCAGGGAACCCATGGTGCGTCGATGCCGTAATCGCCACGCGGTCTCACTGCCGCCATCTCGAACCCCTTACTATAGTTTTAGTAAAGCTTAGAGGAGGCGGTCGCCCATGTCGAGACAGACCACACGGCTGATGGTGCTCGGCGTGATCGCATACCGGCAACCGATCAGCGGCTACGGGATCCAGAAGACTCTGGACGAGTGGGCCGTATCCCGGTGGACGACGATCGCGCCCGCGTCCATCTACCAGCAACTCCGCACCCTCACCGCCCATGGAGCAGTGGAGCCTGTGCTGGGTTCGACTGGGCGAGCCACCGAGTATCGTTGCGCTCCGACCGGGCGAGAAGAACTCCGCGAGCTCATGCTCGGCCTGCTTCACGAGCGTGACTTCCAGCCGATGAGCCTGATGCCCTTGCTCTACTTCACCCCGAGCCTCAGCATTGAGGAACTCGACGCGGGGCTAACTACCCGCGTCCAAGTCATCGACGACGCTCTCGCGATGGAGCACGCGATGATCGAGCGCTCCGAAACCGTCGGACCATCGCACGTGACTGAAATCTTCCGTCTCACCTGGCACGGACTCCGCGCCGACCGCGACTGGTGTAACGAATTCCGAGGCCGCCTCACCGGCGGACGGCCATCATCGGGAACCACCTGAAGCGCGGGATGCCCCGAACAGCAATCGCCATTTGAGGCTGAGAGATGACAAATAGCGTCGCTCGAAATCGGCCATCTACCGTCGCGAATCACATGTCGGTTGGGGGCACCTGTGATTTTTGGCTACTTCTTCCCGCCGCGGAACGCCCTGATAAGGCGCACGACACGACGGTTGACCTGGTCGCTGAAAGCAGCGACCAGGATCACGACGCCAAGGGCGAACCCGAGGAACGGGAACGCGCCGGCGTATTGAAGAGCCTCGGTCAGCAGTGGGGGCATGAGCCACCTCCTGTTGCGAGGTGTCGACCCAACCGGTCGACGAAGGTTGACCGCCGGACGGCAATCAGCCAGTCACATGCGGCGATCCGCACGGGTGGGTGCGGAGTTCGCCGGTTAAACAACAAAACGGCCGAACCTTCCGGTTCAACCGTTTTTTGCGCACTACTAGAGCGCTCCTCACTTTACCGCAAAGGCGCGGAGAGAAGCAACCAGTGTGCAGTTATCCCCCATCACCGCGCACTTCATCGTTTAGGTACATACGACGAGTGAGACGTCGCATGGCGTGGTGCGCCAGCCGAGGGATGCACTGAGGGACCGGCTATCGGGCGCTATCTCAGGACAGGTCAACAAATGAGTTGGATTGCAATGATTTCCGGCTCATGTCCCATGCACCGGAAGCCGTCCTCCATTGCACCCTGTCATCTCGAGGGCAATACTCAACTAAAGGTGGGCTCAGCCTTTCGGGGGGCGTCCAGTCGTCGTCGGGCTTCCTCGTGACGATCGACTGGAGTGGCGTCAATGACTCTCCGCACCATCAGCTCTAGAAATCGCGACGGCTGGAGCGCCGGCGGCACCGCGTCGTGACGGATGGTCACACGCGGCAGGTTATCGAGGGCTTCGTCAATAGCCGAGGCGGGAACTTCCTCGACCTCGTCTTCGTTCTCGTCTGGTTCGAGGCCGGCGGCCGCGAGGGGGTTCTCGCCGTCGTCCTCATCCACGTCGCCCTCGGCGGGCACTTCAGCGCCGTACTCGATCATGATGAGTGCGACCGCGTGGTAGGCGTCGTCTTCGCGGCCCAGCTTTTGAAGGAGGTCGATCAGCCACCTGGCCTTTTTCGCTTCCTCAGTCAGGATCGTTGAGCGCAGACCGTAGACGAAGCCGAGAGCAGCGAGTGGGTGCCGGAGCCGGAGGTTCTTCGCGTCGCCATAGCTCTCCTCGACCCGGTTCGCGGCGTTCTTGCCGAAGCTGGAGTCCATGCGCTTAGTACTGATCAGCAGCTCAGGCCCGGTATCCCAGTCCGACATGACGACGTCGACCTGCTTGAGGTAGTTCTTCCCCAGGATGTTCGCTGAAGCCGAGACAACACCCTTCATCGGTGTGGGCTTCGCGAGGCGGGCGACGAGCTGCGCGCGCTCCTTACCTTTCAGGCTTTGAAGCAGGTTCGCGATCGCCGTCGGCAGGATTCGAGGATGTTCGGCGCGCGGCCACGTCGCATTCGGATCGAAACCGGCACGGCGCAGCTCGTACGAGACCCACACGTCCAGAGCCAGAGCAGGGACACCGGAGGTTGTCGGTGCCTCCAAGTACAGAGGGACCCCAAGAAGCTTTTCAAGCACGTCATAGTCGGGGTCATAGCGGACTTCACCGTCTGCCCCTTGAGCCCAGGGATTGGAGTGGATGCCGCCAGGCGCCGCGTCGGAGCAGATCCGGTCAAAAACAGCCCATGCCTTGGACCGAGCGGATTGTTCAGCGGCCACTTTCTGCCCTTGCTACTCGTCGTGAGGTCATCGCCTGGTGTGCCCGGCGCACGACGTCCACGTCATGCGCCGAAAGCTCTGTTGAGTCCAAGAGGAGGGCCTGGTCGACAACCTTGACGGCTTCGAGCAGTTCACCCGTGCGCAGAAGGCGGGCCACACGCGGCTTGATGGCGCGAAGCGCGTCCGCGCGTGCTGCCACCAGGGTGGGCGACGGCATGGCCCAGACGTCTGCTTCCCTGGGTTCAATCTTGAGAATGCCGCCGCCATAGGAGCGGCCCACCATCTCCGCATTCAGCAGCGTCACCGAGTTCAGGCTGGCCAACGGCAACAACTCTCGGCCGAGCTCTCGATGCTCGTCCGAGAGGTAGACACCGTGTACCGAATTGAGGTGCAGCGCGCCGGCCTCGTTGGTCGTCAGTCGCGGCGTGTCGGCATTCATGCATGTCAGGAGCAAGTCAGCCGGCGGAAGGAGGGGCACTTGGTACCAAGTACGCCGGACGCGGCACTTGTACGCCTGGTCGACGCCAGCGGTGTGGCCGGCCTTGATGTACTCCTTGGCAGCAGCAGAGGGAGTATCTCCGGGGCGGAACAGCCAGGTCGCTTTGCCCGCGTTGCCGAGGTCGGTCATGTTGTGCCGCGTGAGGGAAAGCCCCCGAAGATGTGAGCTGCCCGGAGGAGACAACCGCAAAAGATCGGATCGGCTCAGGCCCAGTTCTTTCACGCGTGCAGGCGAGAGGGCGAAGTATCCGTTGTTACCCGTCACCATCCCCAGGGTCGTGTCACCCCAGTCCTCGAGCACACCGAATGCACCCGATTCACGCAACTCCCTCAGAGGTCGAAGTGCTTCCGCACCGATCAGCAGCCCAGTCCATTTATCCGCCGGCGTCCTCGGCGACCATGTGAGCGGGACGCCGAGCGTTTCGAGGGCTTCGGCGTCGCGGGCTTCGTGGATGGTGGCGTGATCTGCGGGGCCCTCATCGAACCCGTCCGCGAGCAGAAGAACGACGTCAGCCTCAGCTTCCGGAAAGACGCGCTCGGTGAACAGCACCAGCTCGACACTTCTGAACCGGTCGAAGAGGAACTGCCGGACCGGGGCTGCGTAGTTCACGCTCAATAGCTCTGCAGGTAGCACCAACCCCATGCGGCCCCCCGGGCGCAGAAACAGGGCCGACTGAATGGTGAAGGCGGCCCAACTGGACGCGAGCCCGCTCAGAGCCACCCCGGCCTTGAGCGCTGCTGCGCGTGAACGGCTGCGGGCTTCGCCGGTGAAATCTTGGTATCGGATGTAGGGAGGGTTCCCGATCACCGCGTCGTAGCGGGGGGCAGGATCGACCAAGAAGAAGTCGCTGTGGGCTATGTTGGGAGCACCGCCAGCGCCGGTGATGCGTTCGCGCGCGACGCGAGCGCTGTGCTCATGGATCTCGACACCGGCAACGGTGGGCGCCGCCACGCCCAGGTCGACCAGCCGGCGTACCGCCTCGATCAGGAATGCAGCATCACCCGCCGAGGGCTCCATAACCTGATCGGCAGGCGTGCGGACCGCCCACTCGGCGATGAACCGGGTCAGCGGCTGTGGGGTGAAGAATGCGCCCCGCGCTTTGCGCAGCTCTGAGGTGTCAGAGGCATCAAGCAGGGACACGGAACTCACTCTCCCATTCTTTAGCATCCCGATGACAACCGCCGACGACTCTCCCAAGGCGGCTGGTTAACCTGCACCGCGGGCGGCATCGGCGAGCATCGCACTGGGGCTGCGTCCGGTTCGCGGGTCGAGACCGGCCCGCCATCGTTCGCGCTGCTCTTCGGGAGTGATGATCGTGCCATCCGGCGCGGTCGCCGGCGCGAGGAAGTTCGGCATGCCAAGCGCCAGCGCGCACGCGTCGAGCGCCTGCCGCAGCTCGTCGTAGTAGCCCAACGGCCAGCGGTCGCTGCGCTTGAGAACCCAATGGTCGACGCGGTACATCATCAGCGTTTCGTGCGTGTCGGAGCGGGTCGCCGGCGCGTACTCGATCTGGAACTCGATCCGGTTCGCAGCGTCGTCGAGGACCAGCCAGACCTTCTCCCCCGCGTGCAGCGTTTTCACGTTTCCTACCTCCCACAACATTCGAACATATCTTCGAATTGTGGTGCAATGGGGTGACACCGAGCAGTTGGAGGTCCTGGTCATGAGCATCGCGCCCGCCGCAGACATTGTTCACGTCTGGATCGAGCAGGGCTCCCCGGTCCGCCTGGTGTGGGCGGGTAACCGGTACAGAGCCGTAGGCGCTGAGGCAATCCGGACAGCGGTGGCCCACGATGCTCTGACGCATCCGGCCGAGCACCTGGTCGGGTGGTCGGTCATCGGCCGCAGTGAGCAGGATCCGGCGGACGTGCGCGTGTTCCAGCTGCAGCGCCACGGTGTCGGCTGGATCCTGGTCGACGTCGACCCGACTTGAGAGCTCGTGGGTACGAACAAGCGCTACGACGTCTATTCGGCACAGCTGGCGGAGATTACCAAGGCGGCCGAGCGACAACCGCGGCCGATCAGCCTCCCGGACGAGATGGTGCGTGCCAGCGGTCGACGTCGAGACGAACCTCAACCGGTCCCGGTGAAGGCGCACGTGCCGGTGCAGGTGGCCTACACCGACGTGCAGCTCGTCGACGCCGAGGCGATCGCCTGGACCACCGGTGGCCTGGTCCTGATCCGCTATGTTCCCGAAGGCGGTCGATCGCCTGTCTACGTATGGGTGGCGGGGAACTTCGTGCACCGGCTGTGACACCCGTTAGGCTGCGCGCATGCCGCTGGTGCCGTTCCCCGACCGGGACAACCCGACGATGTGGGTCAATCCTGAACACATAACCTCACTGGTTCCAACGATCACGACGCCTCCAGCGCCGATCATGGTCAGCGTCCGATGCAAGCTGCAGGGACTCTCGGAGTTCGTGGTGCACCTGGGGCAATTCGACTCCCCCACTGCTGCGCAGCAACGCTGGCGCAGCCTGCTCGAGCTCCTGGGAAACGCCGTGCTCGACGCGCCTCGCGGCTCGCTCTAGACACAAGAAAGCCCCGGCCGGGAGAGTGCGGCCGGGGCTGGCTCTTGGGACGTGAGGCGTCGTCGGATGGTCCTACGCGGTGGCCTCATGGGTGCGGCGGGAGATATTGGTCAGTGCCTGGTTGTCGGATCGGTACGTCCCACGGGGTGAGGGGCGCCGACTCGGATTCGTTCTTGGTGCGCCGCTCGAGCACGGTCATGTAACGCAGATGGCGGTTGACGATCTGGGCGATTGTTCCGTCCATCGCGATCACCGTGCGTTCTATGTCGTGTTCGGCGTCTTGGATCTGACGTAGGAGTTCGTCTCGCTCCTGCAATGCGGTGCATACGCCGTGCACGTACAGAGCAAGGCCCTTCTGGGTGAGGCGGTCCAGTCGGACTCGCCGTGCCGGCCATTCGAGGTCCTTGCCACCGAACGCCGGCGGTGAGGGATGGAAGTCCACCGCACCCTCCTGCTGCGGTTCGGGCCCGTCGTCGACGAAGGCTCGGTGGTAGTAGTACGCCGCTTCCTGACGGAGTTCGTGCAGCTCGACGTATAGGTCCGCGAAGCTCTCGCGTGTGTCCTGGATACCCCCGGCGATGATTTCGGCCGGTGTGTACTTGGTCATGGAGACAGCCCGCCCCGGCGCGCCGAAGGAGGGCGGGCGCGCTGCGCCCGCCCCTGCGGCTTCTTCGCCATCACTGGCAGGAGTCGCATTGAAGGTCCTCCATGGGGTCGATCGGGACGATGTAGGGCTCGGGAGCGGGCATGTAGTGCTGGTCGCCCAGCTCGTCACTGGTGGCGTGCGCGTCGAGCCACAGGTCGGCAGCGGCGGGCTCCCCCAGCGCTCGGAGAATTCCTGCCAGCGCCTCAGTTTCTCGGCATCCCAGCGTGGGTGCGACGTCGTGCGCGAGGCCCACGTCCGAGAAAACTGCGCAGAACCGGGTCACGTCGTCGGTGTCCGCAATGAGTGTGCTCATCGTTCTCTTCTCTCTCTCAACCAACCGACCCTTCTATGGGTCGGTGTCAAATTGGTCTGCCGGGCCGACTGACCAGGTGAGGGCGGTTCTGCTGTCCTGCTCCTGATCGACCCTTCTATGGGTCTGTGTCAAATCAGCGGGTGTTGCTTTGGTTGTCCCGCCGATCAGTTTTTTTGCCGTTCCGGCAGAGAGATCGAGAGCGCGTGGAGGCAGCGCAGTGCCCGGAGTGGAGCGGTTGCTAAGCGGAGGGAGCGCAGCGAGTGGAGTCTGCAAATAGCGACCGGAGGGAACGGAGCTGCCGGAGGAAGCTATGATCGGCCGGCCGGAATGGCGAAAATATGGTGGCAAGAACAGCACGCCGTAGGCGTTCCGAACAGCAAGATCAGCGCCGCCTCCGTGCGGCTCCGCTTGGCTGTGGTGACTAACCCGACTGGGTGTTAGGCCATGACTGTGTTCAGCTGTCGGAAGAGTTGCCGAGCCAGGTAGCGTTTCAGGGCGCGGCGGACCTCTCGGCGGCTTTTGCCTTCCGATGTTCGTCGCGCCATGTAGTCCTGGGTGCCGCGGTCGCAGGTGAGTCGGACCCGGATGATGGTGTCCAGCGCCCGGTTCAGTTGCCGATCGCCTTGCCGGTTCAACCGGTGCCGGGTGGTGTTGCCGCTGGAGGCTTGCAGCGGGGCGGCGCCGGCGAGGTTGGCGAACGCGGCTTCGTTGCGGATCCGGCCCTTGTGCGAGTAGGCGGCGAGGACCTGAGCACCGGTCACCGGGCCGACGCCGCGGATGTTCTGCAACCCGGGCGCCAGCTGTTCGACGTAGTCAGCCAGCGCCTCCCGGTTGAGCTCGAGCTGCTGCGTCAGCTCGATGATCGAGAGCGCAAGCCGGCGCGCTTCTTGGCGGATGGTGGTCATTGGCGCATCCTCGGCGGGGCGGTGCCGCCAGCCGGCGATCTCGCGGATCTGGCCGTCGGTGAGCGGCTTGCGGACGTCCATCCCCAGCTGGAAGCTGCGCATCAGTGCGGTGAGCGCGTTGCGGTCCGCGGTGCGTCGCCCATCCATCGCTTGCCGCGCCATCAGCAGGACTCGCAAGGCGGCGCGGATCCCGTCCGAGCGTGGGGCCGCGAGCCGCTCGACGTCGGTGGCGAGGGCGGTGCGTGCTGCGGCAACGGCGTCGATCTCATCGGACTTGCCCCGGCCAGCGCGTGCTGCGCGTTTCGGCGGCCGGACATCGCAGACGGCCAGGCCCGCGTCCTGGAAGACCCGGGCGATGACGGCACCATAGGAGCCGGCCCCTTCGATCGCGATCAGCAGCCGGCCATCAGCGCGGCGATGCATCCAGGCCAACGCTCGGCTGATTCCTGTGGGCGAGGTGGGGAACATTGCCGAGTCGATCACTCGGCCAGTGTCCGCGGCTAGCGCCGCGTAAGTGTGGGTCTTGGCGTGAGTATCCACCCCGACCACGTAGTCGTATTCATCGGTCACGGTCGTCACCGAGCACTCCTCCCTTTCTCAACGGATGGTTCATCACGTCGGTCAAGGGTGTTGCGAGGCGTATCTCTAACGAGTCACGCAGCCCAGAACGCCGGGAGCGGACGACCTTCTATGAAGCCATCGGAACAGACAGACCGACATTCAGCCCCCAGCGCGCGGACGGGTCGATCGGAAGGCACCACCTCACGGCGGGCCAGTTTTTCTTGGAGTCACGCAGCGCCAGGGCCGAAGGTTAGTCTGTCAGCCAGCCTCAGACCAACCACTGATCATTAGAGTTTTTCTTTGCCTGCCGACGAGAGAATCGATAGCGAGCGGGAGCGGCGAGAGTGCCGGGTCGTGGAATACCGGAGTGAGCGCAGCGAGGGAGGATATGCCGCGAAAGCGCGGAACGGCAGCCGCGTAAGCGAGCTACGGTGATCGGCCGGACAGGTCAAAGAATGCAGGACACGCTCAGCGCCGCGCAGCGGCTCCGTCAGCGCGCGGCCTCCGTGCCGCGTCGCCGCGTTAGGCTCTGCTCCCCGCGCATCCGTCCCCCTCGAACACTCGCCGCCATACTAAGTGAGCGTCACCGCTCGAGTGCGGCTCGGTGTTCGTTGCCTACGGGGTGGGGCACGGGTGCAGCACCATTCCGGGTCGCCGACGTAGTAGGTGATGCCGCCGCATTCCTCGCCGGTGGGGCTGAGGTTGGGGGCCGCCGCGAGTCGAGCTGGTACGGCTGGAGGGTCTCGGGCCGTTCGTAGGTGATGATCATGAGGTTTTCCGTTCTGCCGGGTGGCGAGTGCCCGCCTGTCAGGCGGCGTCCTCTGCGGGGTCGTCGGCGGGGTCGAAGATTTCCGCGATTTCGTGGGCGGTGTGGAGCACGCGGGCGGCGGTGGACTTGATCAGGTCGGTGTCGCCCTGCGCCCATCCGGCGATGTAGCCGATGCTGTAGGCGCTGGTGTCGAATCCGGCGAGGCCGGCAACGACGTAGGCGACGGATTCGGCCTCGGTCTCCATCAGTCCCCGGTGCTGGGCGTATTCAGTGAGGTCGTCGGTATGTCCGAGCAGAATGTGCGCGGTCTCGTGAATCAGGGTCTTGGCGGTGTGCTCGGGGCTGAGGTCGCTGTCCAGCACCACGGCGACCACCTCCGGGTCGGTGTAGCCGTTCTGGGTGCCGGGGAGGGGGCGACGCTCGATCGTCCAGCCTTGTGCGACCAAGTGCGCGGACAGGGCGTCGATGACGCCGAAGTCATCCGCCCCGGTGAGCTGCTGCGCGAGGGAGCTGGGATCCTCTGCTCCCTCGATGAGATCGGTTTGGCTGATATCGAACACAGACAGGACCGGAAACCGGGCCACCCGCTTTTCCACCTCGTCGCCGTTCTCGTCCTCGTCGGTGATCTTCTTGGTGGAGTAGCCGAAGATGCGAATGCCGGTCTCACCCTTGCGGACCTGGCGGCCGAGCGCCTGCCACTTGCGGAATCCGGCGACGTGGCTGGCGTCGGCCTTCTGGGACAGGATTAGCAGGAGGTTGTTCAGCGAGTAGGTGTGGAACGACTGTGCGAAGTCCAGAAACGCGCGCCACCGCTCCGAGCTGCGCAGCTGCTCGATCTGCTCACTGATCGAGTCGTGCAGCGCTTGTGCTTGGGCCTTCTTCTCTTCGATGCTCTTACTCGTGCGGCGGGCTTTGGTGCTGGTGCTCATCGGACTCTCCCCAGGTGGACAACTGTTTTTTGTGCCTTCCGGCGAGAGAAATCGATAGTGAGCGGGAGCGCCGGAGGCCCGGGTCGTGGAATACCGGAGCGAGCGCAGCGAGTGAGGATATGCCGCGAAAGCCCAGGCTGCAGGCGCGGAGCGAACTACGGTGATCTGCCGGAATGGTCACAAAAGACCGACAAGGGCTGTGCCGCGCAGCGGCTCCGATTCGATGAGACAGTGCGGCGGCCACGCCGCCGCCCCTCATTTCCCGGCGCTGATGCCGGGCACCGTCACGCCGATATTGGAGTGATATCACTCTGCAATCGAATGGGCCGGCCTCCGTGCCGGTCCTGGTGCGGGGAATGCCCCCGGACCGCTTTGGGGAAAACGGCCAGGGGGTGGGAGGGGCAGCGGATGGGATGCACGCCGCCCCTCCCAGTTCGGTGGCTATTCGTCGAAGTCGGTGTCGTCCTCGTCGTCCTCGATCAGCGGTGCCGTGCTGCGGGTGGCTGCGTTGTCGATGACGATCTGCTCGACGTCGGACAGACTGTAACCCCACGCGGCGAGCTGGGACAGGTAGGCCGCCTTGGTGGCTTCCGGGTAGCGCCAGGTGTTCTTGCTGGTGGCGGACTCGATACCGCCGAGCACCGCGGCGAGACTGACGTGCTGGGCCTTGGTGGGGGACTGCTCGACGTGCGCGGCGAGCTTGTCGTCGTAGTAGCCGCCGCGCTCGATGCCGAGCAGGTGGTGGGCCAACTCGTTTCCAGCTGCGGCAGCGGCTCCCACGTCGCGGCGGTGGATGGTAAGGCCCTGGGCGATCACTTTGGCGGCGTCCTTGGGGAGGGTCTTGCGGGTCAGGAACTCGGTGAGCCATTCCCGGCGAACCGTCTCGGCGGACGCCCACGCCTTGTTGTTAGCGATCAGCATGCGCCGTTCCGCCTGTGCCTTTTGGCGACTGAGCTGGCTCTTGGCTGCGGTCAGATGAGTGGACTGCGGGTCGCTGAATCCTGCTGGCTGTCTATAGCTGACCCGGCTCCACGATGAGTTGACTTGCTCCAAACCGGTAAATCGCCTGACGCTCGCGACGAAGATCAGTGCCGATTCGCTCCGTGGTTCAGTTAAGAAGCCGGTATTCAACAGGTAGAGCTATAGGAAGAACTACAGGGGGCGGCACGCCGATGGCCCCGACTCCCGCGCGAGTACTGGGATCGCGGGCCGTCCTGAACGGTGCCTGCGCCACCAGATGACCCCATGACTGCCACCTGTTGATCCCACGGGCGCCACCGGAAGACCCCAGAGCGCCACCGATTGATCCCAGTAAATCCGGGGACATCTGGTGGCGGGAATCAGCGCCGAAGAGGCCGTTTCTGCCACCGATTGATCCCAGCCGGCAGCGTCCGCGGATCAGACCGGGCGCCACCGATTGACCCCACTCCCCCGCTCTCGATGAGCTGCTCGAAGGCCGCCACCAAATGTCCCCACTCCAGCGGGTTCCGCGCGCCACCAATTGGCCCCAAAGCTGCCACGGTGATCGAGCGCGCCACCAATTGACCCCACGGGATGTTCGCCAGCACGGCGAGCAAGGGCCGCCACCAAATGACCCCGTTGGCGACGGGTCGAGCAAAGCGCCACCGAATGACCCCAGAGCGACCGCCTGGTGCGAGCGCCACCAATTGACCCCACGCTTGGCGCACCGACTTGGCTCGTAGCCGAATGGCCGAGGCTGTTGCTTACTTCGCGGGTCGGGCCTTCGACTCGACGGCCTTGTACGGCTTGTGAGAGCGTACGTGGGTCAGCGACGGCCGCAGGATCAGGTAGTCCTGTGTCACCTCGGCGTTGAGCGCCGGGTAGACGATCTGCACCGCCTGGAGCTCCTTGATGAAGGCCGCCTTGAACGCGCGCAGGCGACCGTACTGGGCGCCGAACTGGTTGCTGAGGTCTTCCCACTTGATGCGGGTCGGCTTGGTCATGTAGTACATGCGGTAGGTCGCCCAGATGTACAGGTCAATCCGCAAGCTGCTGCCGCCGAGTGCCCGGATTGCCTTCAGGTCGACCGGTACCGGGGATGCCTTGATCGAGTTGAAGAACTCCTCGGAAAGGTGCACCTCGGATGCCCAGAGCCCTTCGTCGCCGAGCTCCTCCCGGTTCGCCCACCAGAGGCTGACGCTCTTGGCGATCTGGAAGTATTCGGAGACCGTGCCATGGCCGGATTCGGTCACGGCCAGGCCTTCGACTGACAGCTGGGCGCCGAAAAGCGCGGCGAGCTGGTCCTTGACGATGTTCGCGTTCCGGCCGCTGTACTCGACGTTCAGCTTGGACAGGAACGAGCGCATGCTGCGGCCGAGGTCAATGACCGGACTCTGCGTCCGGAACGCCTCCGTCGCGACGTACGTGAGGGCCAGACGTGGGTAGATCCCGTAGGGGTACTTCCGCACTTTGGTCCGGTCTCGGCGCGTGATCAGCCCCGGGCTCATCGTCAGGGTGACGTTCCCGTTGCGGCGTTCGTAATACGGGATCTCGCCCGGGTTGCGCTGCGGCAGGGAGACCTGCGCGAACAGGCGTGCCGAGAAGCCGATGTTCTGGTCCTCCGCCCCCTGCTCAGCTCGAGTGGCGAAGTCCAGCATCTTCAGGCGGGACCGAGGCACGACGAGGCCGTTCCAGCGCTCTTCCTCGATCTCTCCCGCATCGAGGTCGCCGGGCTGCGATGTGTCGAGCCGGAACTCGCGCTCAGCAGACATGCTCGGGTGTCCTGTCCAGGTTGATGGTCACGTGCGTCACGAATCGGTCGATCTCTGCCATTGTCGGCGCGGGCGCTGGAGGGCCGGGGAGATAGTGCGGTGTGTCACAGCCCCACTCCCCCGCCACGACACCTGGATGACCGGTTACGAGCCGATCGGCCGGCCCCGCGGCAGTGCCTTCTCGCGGATCGGGAACGGCTGGCCGTTGTTGTAGTCGTCCTGGATCCGCTTGGTCTCACGTTCGAGCAGATCCTGGAAGTACGCCTCCGCGCTGGGCCATCCCTCGTGCAGCTTGGCGGCGAGGAAGGCGGCGTCGAAGGCCTTCTTGGAGCTTCGGCGGACGCGGAAGGTCGTGTTCACGAGCGCGTCCTGCTCGGCGTTCGACACGGCGGGTGCAGCCGGCTGAACGGGTGCGACCGCCGTGGGCTGGGCGGTGGCGGCAGATTCGGTGACAGCCGGTTCGGTCGTCGGCTCCTCCCCCACCGGCGCTACCGTCGAAGGAGGGCTCACAGGGGCGTCTGGCCGATCGAGGAACGCCGCGGGTGTGATGGTCTCATCGGCCTGATCGAGCTGCGCGGTCTCGGGGCGGTCGGTCTCAACGGCGGACACTTCAGCCTCCGCGGCCGACGGGAATGACGGCTGCGAACGGTTCCGCTTGATGAGCGAGCTCGCCGGGGCCTTCGCGGCGCGCTTCGGCGGGCCGCCGACGGGGCGAGAGGTGGTGTCAGACATCAGCAGTCTCCTGTTCCTGCTCAGTGGCCTCAGTGCGCGCGGTGAAGCGAGCGACGAACTCCTGGGTGACTGCCTGGAGGCTGTCGGCGACGGACTGTGCGGACGCCGGGCCAGGGCTTTCGACCTTCTGGCCCTTCTTCATCAGCTCGTACCACTTGGGCGCAGCCTTGATCGCATCGTCGAGCTCGTGGACCAGTAGGCCTCTATCACGAGCCTTCTTTGCCGTGGCCTCGGAGTGGCTGATGAAGTTCTGGAAGACGATGCCTTCGGCGTCTGTCACGCCGAGGATCTCGTTGACTTCGTCGACGGCCTCCTTGCGGACGCGCTTGGCGCTCTGTGAGGTGCCGAAGAGCACGATGCCCAAGAGGTCGAGGTCCGGGTTCAAGTCGATGACCTGGTCAAGCCGATTCGCGGTGAGGGTGAGACCCTTACGCGAGGCGGCGTCGCTTCGGGACGGAATGAGTACGTAGCGGGCGGCAGCCACGGCGGCGGTCTGGAGGACGTCGATGTTCGGCGGGCAGTCGATCAGGATGATGTCGTAGTCGCCCGCGATCTGGTTGAGCGCGATCGCCAGGGCGAGCCGGCCCTGAATTGAGTTCGCGCCCCCTTTGCCGATCTTCGTCGCCAGCGTCGCAGCGGCACCCTCGAGGTGGTGTCCGCCGGGAAGAACGTCGAGCCCCGGACGAATGTCCTTCAAAGGTCTCGGAGCGTCGCCGTAGACCAGCGCCTTCGACAGCTCCTTGCCGTCGTCGTCACGGTCGGTATCCGCGTAACCGAGGTCGAAGCCGAGGTTGCCCTGCGGGTCGGCGTCGACGACGAGTACTCGCCAGCCGCTTGCCGCAAGCAGTCCCCCGACGTTCGCAGTGATCGTCGTCTTGCCGACGCCACCCTTGCCGTTGATCACAGCGACGACCTGCTGCAGCTCGCTGCGGTCGAAGTCGATTTCCGCCAATTTCAGTCCGATCTCACTCGATGATGCCGCCACAGTTCCGGCAGGCTGTCGGGCACGAGTGTAGCTATCTGGGTCGCCCAGATCGTTTGGTGAGTCGGGCGTGTCTGGCATTGCCGGAATCCCCCGATAGCGCAATCGGACCGATCTTGCTTTGTTGGAACTACCAGATAGCGCTATCGGGCACGTCTGGCAGATCGGGCAATTCTTTCTTGCCCTGTCGGGTTTGCACTCTCTGGTCATTCTGGTACGGCTGGCAATTCTGGCCATTCTTGTATACCCAGCAATCCCAGAACTGCCCGATAGCGCTATCGGGCAGTTCTGGCGCGTCGGGGTAGCGGAAATTCACCTGTATCGAGCGAATCGGTTCCGCTGAGGGTATCTGGGTCCAAGACGGGGGAGGGGCGGTCAGCCGGGCGTACAGCGCTGCTGAGAGGGTCCCCGCTCAAACGCTGCTGGCCGCGGTGACCCTTAAAGGCGGGATATCGATTTGGCGGTGGTCGCACGTACTGTCAGGGACCATGGGGGAGTCAGAGGATCCGCTGAAACACGCAGCGGAGGATATGCGCGATATCTACGCGAACGAGATCGCACGCGTCGTGTCGGCGGGGGAGTGGCCGGCTCTCGAGCTCGTACGTTCGTGGCAGCGGTACTCCGCAAAGGCCGATGAAGATGTTCGGAGGTCCGGACCAGCGCCGACGGGGGAGTAGCGGTGCTGCCGGAGCCTCACGCCTCAGCGGCCGAGTCACCACCCGGGCCGGCCGAGACCGACTGCACTCGCACCGTCTTCTCCGACAATTGCCAAAGCGCGTCGATCGAGTCCTGCAGCAGGTCGGGTCGCAACTCTGCCTGACGCACGAGGTGATCCACCATCAAGGCATCGTTCTCGTCAAGACTTGGCCGGAGCGATTCCGCCGCATCGCGGATCAAATGGAGGCGTTCGCGGTATTCGCGCAACTTCCTTACGGACCGGGTGGTTTCGGCATCTTCCTGGGTAGCGTCTCTGCGCGCGTTCGACTCACTCGCGTTCGCGAAGTCCACCCGCAGCTGACCGATGCGCTTCAGCAATGCGACCACAGTCGGTGTCGCGGCAACGGCATAGCTCAGGACCCAAGGGAGCATCTGGAAGTCGATCGTGAGGGGGCTGCCGTACTGGATGCGCCGCACCGGTAGTTCGTCGATCGCCTCGGCGTCGAGCAGCTGGCCGGCTTGTTCGCCGAAGGCCACGGTTCCCAGCCACGCGCTGAGGGCTGCGATCCGGGCCAACGACCGGATGTCGTACTCGAGCTCGCGAACGGGGATGAGGTCGCCCTCGACGATGAAGGCCTGGAGGAAGTCCTCTGGGGAGGAGGAGCTGGTGTCCGTCATGGCCAAAGGATACTCACTGGCTTGGGATCAACAGCGAGTCCTGATCAGCCGTCAGGCCGCCTCGCGATAAGTGCCGAGGGTCCACCTCGACGAGGGACTCAGCAAGCCGGCCTCGACGTCCTCACGCGCCCGCCGGTGATCAGCCAGTGCCCGAGGATCATCGCGTCGCCGGGGGTACATCGGCCATTCGGTCTCTCCGCCTCGGGCGCGGTCACCCCAACTGAGGGCACGGTCTGTGATGTGTCGCCGCTTGGAGCGTTCCCACGGGGGAGTGGTCATCCGCTCGAACTCAGCACGCCACCAGCGCCAGATAGTGCGATCGACCTCGTGACCGGCCTCACGCGCCCCGAGGTAACCGGTGACGCCCAGTCGTTCAGCGGCCGAGCGTCGGAGGTCGCGTCGCGCGCTGGTCCAACCCTCGGCAGACGTCCGAACGAGTTTCACTCCGCGAAGGCGTGAGAGGAGCTCGGTGGCGTGGCCGTAGCTGACCTGCATGGTGCGGGCAAGTTGTTCCACCGTCCAGACAGCTCCACCACGCATCAGAGCCCAGACCTGGCCAGCCTGGTGACCAAGTCCCTGATAGGTGAACACGTCGTGCTGCAGGTCGCCAAGGAACTGTTCGAGTAACTCCAGCACGCTAGAGCGGCGGGCGTAGAGCAAGGCCAGTTCAGAAGAAGGTTCGTGGGGGCGGGGTGTGTTGTTTAAGGGTTGTGTCGCACCTAGATCTGAAGCTGTGTAAAAGCTCTGGCTGGGGATCATGGACCACGCCGCTGCGTTGACGCCCTCCGCATGCTGGATACGTCCGATGAGGCCATCTGCTTCCAGGTCGAGGAGGGCGCGTGCGGCCGTGGAGTGGTCGATATTGCAGAGCTCGGCGAGGGTGCGTGTTGATGCAGCGACGGCGCTCTTGCCAGTGCGGAGCGTCAGATAGGCCAGGGCGGTCATAACTGTGCGACGGGTGGGCGCGCCGTAGCGGCCGCCCCATCGGCCTGGGTTCACCCGGAACCGCTCCAGGAGGTCTTCGGCGGCCACCACCTGGCGCTGCAGCGTGACGACGTCCTTCGGTTCGGCAGCAGGCGCCGAGCGGCGGACTCGCACTCGCTTAAGGACCTTCTCCCACGCGTCCTCGAGACGAGAGCGTGCTTCCTCTGCTGACCGCGGCCGCCGTTGGCCACGTTCGCCAGCGCGCCGGGTGCGGAAGTGTTCGAGCCCTGGGGCGATCGCGGCGATGGCCACCACGTCCTCGAACGAGAATCCGTTGGAGGCTAGGACCAGTAGCGCGATGAACGCAGTCCTGGATGGGTCGTCTCCCCCGCCGTCTACTTGGAGCCAGCGCTCCTGAGCGGGCGAGAGGGTGCGTCTGCCGGTGAACTCGATGCGGCGCAGCTCGCCGGAGATTGCAGCATCCTCCGGTGAAAGCGCAGGGGAACGTTCCAGGAGAGCGTCCAGCAGCATCTCGAGGTCGGCCACGGTCGTCGACGGCGCCGTCAGGTAATCGAGCGAGCCGCGCAGCACTCGTGAGAACGAGCCGTTCCGGTGCGGAGAGAGCGGCGGCCGCGCCCCACCGCGCTGCGGGTTGGAGAGCATGCCGCGGTCGAGCCGAGGCAGAACCGCCTTGGCTGCGATTCCGACCTGGGCGACGAGCTCGGCGGGAGCGCCCTCGGCCATCGCGACCCACACGTGGCGACCGCCCTTCGACGAGGATTCGCAGACGACGTGGGGGATCGACAGCTGGCCCAGCAGGATCGAGAGTGCGTCGGCATGGTCCTGCGCCTCTTCGATGCTCACCGGGTCGCCGGCGACGACGTCGAAGTCGAAGGCGAGCAGCCAGTAGCGGCAGTCGAGATCAGCCAGATGGACCAGCCACGGCGTCATCGGGACGACCGGCCCCACCCCGTGCGCAAGCGTGTAGTCGTTGACCGGCTGACCGTAGGCGTCGCGGGCGGATTTGTGGACCTCAGAGCGCGGGGAGATCAGTCGGGTGAGCTTCCAGGCCCGTTCCCAGGACGGCGACACGCCGGTGCCGGAGACGTCGCCATCACCACTGATGGGTGCGAGCAGCGCTACCATGAAGGCGTCCTTTCGAGAGAAACGGGCATAGCCTCGCCCCCCGGTTCTGCCGGGAGACTTGAACTGAACAGTCCAGATCCGGGTTCCTCCGCCAAGATTCGCCGGATCGGCAAGGAACTTCTGGCCCGTCGCATAAGCGGCGGGCCACTCGTTTTAAGGGCTCTGGGTGCGCGCCTCCAGGGTGTCGAAGGGTGCCCGCGCGGGTCCGCGCAGGAAGTCGGCGGGGGAGAGGGGCCGAACGAGCTCGACGCCGGCGGTGGTCACGGCGGAGCGGACGGCAGGCGACACGCCGACACGCGGGAAGACCACGAACGTGACGGAACCAGAAATCTGGGTTACGATGCTGCCAACTCCTCTCAGGATGTTGAAGAGCCTCCGGGCTCTCCGGCTTACTGGGTTGAAGATCGAACCGTAACTTTGGCGAGTGGGCGGTTCGGCTTCAAAGTGAAATCGTGGGGACGGGCCGCCGAAAGGCGGCCCTCTCTCGTTAAGCGGCGGTGATAGGCAGCTCCAGTCGAGTGGGGTCGGCCGGTCGCGGTGCGAACTCGAGCATGTTCGTGTCCTGCGCGATCAGCGTTGCGAGGTAGTCGTTCACGTTGAGGCCGAGCTCGGCGGCCTTGGTTCGTGCTGCTTCAGCGAGGAGGACGGGGGCTCGCGTACCAAGTAGTTCGCGCTGCCCTTTGGACCTACGGCCACCACGTGCGTTCGACATGGTCTGAGTCAAGCGTGAATTAGTAACAGTTACTGGAATTAACGGACCGCGTGTCGCGAAGAAGTCGTAGGCGGTGCTGGGACGGACGTATCCCTGACGTGCTGGTCGCATTCGACAACGACGTGGTCGCGTATGGCTGACAAGCAGTGACGGGGCTGGGATGAATGTCGGCATCAGTAGTTCCTGTGGCAGGTGTCGTTGCAGAGGGTCATGCCGAAGAGTTCGTAGAACTTCTCGGGGTCGACCCAGCCGGGCACGGCCGAGTCGAGGGGGAGCGTCGCGACCTGCGGGTTGATGTTGCCGACGACGTTGATGCGGAGGTCCAGGTGGCATCCGGTGGCGGGTGCTTCATCCCCAACGAGGGAGATCTTCTCGCCGGTCTGCACGGTGTCCCCGACCTTCACGAGCCGGTCGGATTGGTGGCTGTGCAGGTAGGAGATTGTGTACCCGTCGGGGCTCTTGATCGAGAGGTAGAGCCGGTCGGAGAGAACGACCGTGCCGGGTTGGATAGCGTAGATGGGCTTGCCGCACGGGTTCGGCCAGTTCTGCAGGTCGTCGGCCGGGTGGTAGCTGCTTGCGCCTTCGGTGGGTGAGCTGCGCGGGCCGAACTTGTCGGTCATGTTGAACGGCATATCCAGCGGCATGGCGAGGGCGCTGCTGCCGCATCCGGTGGAGGGAGAGGCGGTGACGCCGCTGAGAGCGGCGGTGACCTGTCCGGCCGCGTCCCAGTATTTGGCGTAGTAGTACGGGTCGGCGTTGACCTGCACCTTATGGGCGGCGAGGGTCGGCTCGAGGGTCTCCCAGTTGGGGACGTTCTTCAAGCGCTCGAAGAAGAGGGTCGCGGACTTGAAGGGGTCCATCCGGTCTGCAAGGCTGCCCCAGCTGTCGCGCTGCTGGAACAGGCCTCGGGAGTCCGGCCCTACCTGGTCGCCGTGGTCCAGCACGCGGAGTCCGGATTCGCCCATCGCCGTCATGACGCCGATCTGTTGGGCCTGGGCGTTCAGGCCCAGCGCTTCGGCGGCGTTCATGATGTAGGCGGCGTTCACGAGCTGGTCGTGGCCGTAGCCGGCCACCGCGGCGGTCGGGACGGTGTTCTCGTCGACCTTGACGCCTGCACCGGCCGGGCCGCACGCGGCCGCGGCGGCGTTGCTGCCGCCGAGGAGCAGGATGAAGCCGAACAGGAGTCCGACGAACAGGAGGGGGACGAGCAGTAACGCGAGCACCCCCTTGCCGCCTTGCTGCATGTGTCTACCTCCCTGGTGGTGTGATTCGGTCGACGAGCCACGGGTCGGTCGGCGCCTTGCGGGTGAGCGAGACGGCGTAGGTTCCGATATCGGTCGGAACGGTCACAACCAGGGCGTACGCGGTGGCCCCGTCGACGACGGAGCCGCGGCCGGTGACCTGGTGGACGGGGACGTTGGACGGGTCAGTGCCTTCGTAGGCGGCTGCGCCCTGCTGCGTCAGCATCGGGTAGAGGGCGTTCATCCATGTCGTAGCGTCCAGCTGCGGACGGGCGAAGGCCGTCATGAACTTCTCGGCAAGCTTGACGGCCGCCGCCTGGCTGGTGGAGTCCGCTGGGGCCGGCGTTGGGCCGTTCGGCCCGTCGTCGAGCCCATCGGTCGGCGTTGAGCGTGGTGTCTTGGTGGTGCCGTCCGGGAATGTCGCGACCGGCGTTGAGACGGGCGACATGTGCGGTGCGCATCCGGTCAGCATGAGAGCCGCGAGGGCGACGCCAGCGGCAGCGACGGCGCGCTTCATAGGCCCTCCGCGACGGCGGCCGCAGCGGCAAGCCACGCACGCCGCGTGACGGGGTTGAGGGCGTCGTAGCGGATCTTGCCACTGTGCAGCGCCTCATCGAACGGGATGGTTACGACTCGACGCGCGATCGACGAGAAGCCGTTGGCGATCTGCTGTGCGTCGCCCTTGTCGGCGCTCTTCTCCGACTGGGAGACGATCACCACGGCGTTGTCGGCCAGTGCGGCGGAGCGCTCGTCGCGCTGGGCGAGCCCGTCCAGGAGCAGTGCGCCGGCTTCGGCGTGCTCTCCGAGCGCGGTGGTCGCGATGACGAGCTGGTCGCTGCGGTCGATCATCTGCTGCCAGCGCTCGGCGGACTCGTCGTTGCCGGAGTCGATGAAGATCAGACGGAAGTATTTGCTGGCGACCTGGTGCAGAGCGTCGAACTCGACGCGGCTGATCCGCTGGTCAGCGGAGAGTGCTTGCGGGTTCGAGCGAAGCACGTCGTACTTGTCGCCTGTCTGGTGGTGCACGAAGTGTGCCAAGTCGGACGACTGGGCGGCGGGGGAGAGCAGCCGCTCCGTCTGCGGCAGGAGGTTGTGCACGGTTGCCTCGTGCGGACCCTGCTCGGTGCGCCACCCGAGCGTGCCGCGCGTCTCGTTGTTGTCCCACGCGAGCACGCCTGAGCCGCCGTAGCGGGCGAATACCGCAGACAGGAGCGCGGTGGTCGGGGTCTTGTTGGCCCCGCCCTTGCCGTTCACGATGGCGATCGTGCGCGGTCCCGGCCAGTGCTGGCTCACGGCGTGGACGTCGCGCCGCTCGGCTAGCTCCGACTCGGAGGGCGCAACCTGGACGCCGACGCGGGCGAGCACGCCTCGCCATCCCTGCGTCGCGGGCTGCTCGGGTGCTTCTTTCTCGAGGAAGGATGCGCGCGCTGCGCGCCGTTCGCTGATCGTCGTCTGCTGCGGCGCTGCAGCCTCCACCGGCGCCGGCGCTGGCGTCGGAGTTGCGGCGGGAGGCGGAGGTACACGCTCGACGTCATATGTCGGCGGCACCTCCACCCGCTGCACGGTGTCTTCTACAGCGGATGCTGGCTCAGCTGGAATGAACTCTCCGACCGCTTCGACACTGCCGTCCGGTGACACGATCAGCTGCCCTTGGCCCATCGCGTCTTGCGTGATGAGCATCACCGGGCGGCCGTACATACGCGCTCGGCCGGTGACTTGGGTGAGGATCTGTTCGCGGACGTGAGTGTCGTTGTTGCCGGCGACCTCGTGGTGAGTCCCCTCGATCACCAGCACCCCGGTTGCATCCGGGTTCACAATCGCCCGGATGGTGGGCTGCGAGGTTTCCTGCTGCGCCATGTTGCCGCCTTCCTAGTTGTCGCTGTGCCCGGTATAGCGCGCCCGTGCCCACGCGCCGAAGTCCGCTGTGAGGATCGTGTAGCCGCGGCCGATTCGCAGCGCGGGCAGGCGTTCCTCGGGGTTCTCGGAGCCGATGGCGCCGCGGATCACGTCTTCGCTGACGTTGAACACCTTGGCTGCCTCGCTGACGCTGAGAGTCGGCGGGAGCCCCGCCAAGAGGTCGTCGAGGGCGCTCATGTCAAAGTCCGGCCATCTGTCCATGCCGAACAGTTTAGGCGTATAGTTCGATCAATCGGCAAGGTTCGGCAATATCCGGGTCTATTCGGCAACATCGCTGACGCTCCATCCTCGGGGGTGTGGGTGGTGATGTTTCCAGTATCCCGTTTCGTGTCACCCATGCAGGTGATACTGGGTAGACGACTCAGTTCATGTACCGAAGGAGGGGGCTCTCCGGTGACGGACTCCCAGCACCCGTGGCTTGCAGGACCGGGCGTGCCTCAACAGGCACCGCCACCCGTCCGGGCTCGCCGCGAACTCCCACGCCCGGCCGCTCCTCAGCCGGGCGTTCCCGCGCCCGATCAGGCTGACCGGCTCCCGCGGAGGGACGTCAATCGTCCGGCACCGTTGTGGTGGCTCGGCGTTCACGGGGGCGCGGGGGAGTCCACCCTGGCCAACCTGGTCGCCGGCTCCCGCTCGGCGGGCCACGCGTGGCCGGTTGGCTACGACGGAGCGACGACAAACGTCGTCCTCGTTGCCCGCTCGAATGCCTCAGGACTCGCCGCCGCGCAGCGCGCGGCGATCGAGTGGGCATCCGGCGTGCTCCCATCGGTGAACCTCATCGGCCTCGTGATCGTGGCCGATGCGCCCGGCAAGCTTCCGAAGCCTCTCCGAGAGTTGGCCCACCTGGTTTCCGGGGGAGTGCCGCAGACCTGGCACATCCCTTGGGTAGAGGCGTGGCGGCTCGGGGAGACGCCCGACCTCGAGCACGCACCCAAAGACGTTCGGACGCTCATCGCCTCGGTGAGCGCCTTGACCACCACGACCAGCGCCTAACACGGCCTGACCGAAAGGAAGCACAATGCACACCCTCCACACCGTTCTCGACACCGTGAACTCGTTCGTTCCGCTCGACGTTCCCGACCCCGGAAACGGCTCCGCCCCTCCCGGATCGGAGAAGTTCATCGCCGTGATGGGCTGGGTGAAGTGGCTCGCGCTCGGCGTCGTGATCATCGGCCTGATGATCATCGGCGCGAAGCTCGCGATCGAGAGCCGACGCGGCGAGGGCGGCGCCCACCTGGGCGCGCTCGGCATGGCAATGGCCGGCGTAATCGTCATCGCCGGCGCAGCCAGCCTCGTCGGCTTCCTCGTCAGCTGACCGAAAGGAAGAGACGCATGTCCGACAGCCAGCCATCCGAGTCGAACCCGTTCACCAGCCGACGATTCATCGTCGCGGCGGTCGTCGTTGGGGTCGTCTTGCTTTGCGCGGTCGTCCTAATCGTTAGCTCAGTGATCGGCGGCCAGGCGAAGCCGAATGCGAATCCGTCAGCGGCGCCGACCAACACCTCTACGCAATCGGCCGTGAGCGAGGCTGATCGGAGCGCGTGCGGGCTTCCCGGGTTTGAGAAGTCTGGAACCCTTACGCAAGCGCCGAACACCAAGTGGGCGCTAGTTGGCACCGTTGCCGCCCCGACCGACCCGAAGGGGTCGGGACCGGGCAACGTGGAGTCCTCCGGTTTCCGGAGCTGCTACGCACACACGCCAACCGGCTCCCTCTACGCTGCGGCGAACATGCTGGCGGTCGTATCCGATCGCAGCCTGTTGCACGAGGTAGCCGACAAGCTGACGGTGCCGGGCCCCGGCCGTGACGCGCTTCTCAAGCAGTCCGGAACCCCCAGTTCCACGCCCGTCCGCTACCAGATCGCCGGCTTCAAGCTCGATTCATATTCGAGCGACCAGGCCACCGTCGACATTGCGGTCAACCTCTCAACTGGCGAACTCGTCAGTTTCCCCTTCGCGCTGCAATGGGTCGACGGGGATTGGAAGGTGAAAACCACAGATGACGGCGGCTTCACCTTGCCGCCAGCGCAGCTGCAGAGCCTCGGCGGCTACATTCCTTGGTCGGGCGCATAATGGCCTGCTCAATCATCGACCCCACCGGATGCGTTTCCGGCATCATTTCCAAGGCGACCAACGACAGCCTGCAGCAGCTGGTGAACAACGTCGTGGAGGGCGTTGGGAAGGCTTTTGCAGCGCTCGGTTCGGTGTGGGTGCTGATTCCCACACCGAACCTAACGGGTGGCGGCTCGACCGCCGCTAATCACTCGGCTGAGGGTGCCGCTGGCGCATCGGGCTTTCTTACGATCCTGCAGTGGTCCGTGTGGATCTCCCTCGCGATCTGCGTTCTCTCGCTGATCGCTGGCGGTGCGCTCCTGGCCGTGAATCGTCGCCGGGGCGACGGTGAGCGGCATCTGGGGCGGCTCGGCGTGATCCTCGGCGCGGTGGTGCTCATTTCCGGAGCCTCTGCCATCGTCGCGGCGCTCTTGCCCGGCATGGGATCCTCGAACGCGTCGGATGCGGTCGGCTACATCCAGGACTCGCTTTGGTGGTACACGGGCGGGCTGGCGGTGTTGTCGGTGATCATCGCCGGCGCACGGATGGCATGGACGCAGCGGGCGCAGGCAGGCAAGGACCTGCTGCAGTCACTCTTCACTCTCGTTGTTGTGTCAGCTGCCGGCCTGACCGGCATCGGCCTGGCCGTCGCGGCCGCTGATGGGTTCTCGACGTGGATTCTTGACGGCGCGACCGGCAAGGACTTCGGTCAAAACATCACGGCGATGATCGCCATCAGCTCAACGAGCGGGATCGGGCTCATCGCTCTGCTGATCGTCGGCATCGTCGCGACGTTCTTCACCTACATTCAGGTGATTCTGATGGTGATCCGTGGTGGCATGCTCGTGCTGCTCGCCGGCATCTTCCCAATCTCCGCAGCGTTCACGAACACGGAGACCGGGCGAGCCTGGTTCAAGAAGTGCACCGGCTGGCTGATCGCGTTCATTCTCTACAAGCCCGCCGCGGCAATCGTCTACGCGGCTGCGTTCAAACTGACCGGCGCCGACCTGTTCAAGGATGACGGCAGCGGCCTGATCAAGATCCTCACTGGCCTCGCGCTCATGGCGATGGCGCTCGTAGCGCTGCCAGCCCTCATGCGTTTCGTAGCGCCAATGGTGTCCCAGGTCGGTGGTGGCGGCGGTGCCGGCTTGGCTCTCGCCGCTGGCGCGGGTGCGGGCGCAGCAGAAATCGCCACCGGCGCGATCCGCAAAGCCAACACGGGTGGCGGATCAGGTGGTGGTGGTGGCGGCTCCACAAGTAATCCGAACGCGACCGGTGCGATGAGTACACCCGCGACGAAACCCGCCCCCGCCCCCACGGGCGGAAACACCGGCACAGCGGCTACCGCCGGGAAAGCGGCGGGAGCTTCCGGCGCTGGGGGCGGAGCTGCAGCGGGTGGAGCTGCGGCAGCTGGCCCGGTGGGCGTTGGCGTTATGGCGGCCCAGAAGGGCCTTGAAGCTGGACAGAAGGCAGTCGGCGCAGTGCGCACCGCTGCGGCAGATGCAGCCGGTGACGGCGCATCGGGAAGTAACTAGGAGTCAGCATGACGAACACGCAATCGCAGGTCCGCACCTACGGAAACTGGCGTCGACCGACGACACCCGGCCTGTTGGGGCTGGGGATGGTCGGGACGATCGTGCTCCTGGCAGGCCTCGTCGCGACGGTCATCACCGTCATGTTCGGCGGCCTCATCAACGGTGTGATCGTATTCGCCATCATGGCCGGCTTCCTCCTGACCGTCGCGGTGAAGGACAAGCACGGGCAGAGCGCGCTCACCCGCACGACGAACCGTCTGAACTGGACGCGTGCCCGCTCGTCCGGCTCTAATCTGTACCGCTCCGGGCCTCTGGGCCGAACCGATTGGGGCACCGCGCAGCTGCCGGGACTTGCAGCCCAGTCGCGGCTCAGCGAGTACACCGACTCGTACGGACGACCGTTCGCGATGATCTACGTGCCCTCGGCTGGCGACTACACCGTCGTGATCGGCACCGAGCCCGACGGCGCTGCGCTCGTCGATCAGGAACAGATCGACAGCTGGGTAGCCGACTGGGGCCACTGGCTGGCGAACCTCGGCGACGAGGCGGGCATCGTCGCCGCTGCCGTGACGATCGAGACGGCCCCCGACACGGGCCGTCGCCTCCGTGGCGAGGTCAATCTGAACATCGACCCGGAAGCGCCGGCGTTCGCCCAGGCAATGCTCCGCGAGGTCGTGGCCAGCTACCCGTCCGGATCCGCAACCGTGCGCGCGTACGTCTCCATCACGTTCGCGGCGGCCACCCGCGCCAACGGTCGACGTCGCGACGCCGACGAGATGGGGCGGGAACTCGCCGCCCGCCTCCCTGGCTTGACGCAAGCATTGTCGGCAACTGGCGCGGGTGCTGCGCGGCCTCTCGGGGCGCAGCAGTTGTGCGAGGTAATCCGGATCGCCTACGACCCGGAGATTGCGGAACTGATTGACGACGCGCACCAGTCCGGCGAGCCGTTCGAACTGCGCTGGTCCGACGTCGGCCCTTCGGGTGCTCAGGCGAACTGGGACAGCTATCGGCATGACTCTGCACTCTCGGTGACCTGGCAGATGACCGAAGCTCCGCGCGGCATCGTGCAGGCCAACATCTTGACCCGGTTCCTTGCCCCGCACCGCGATATCGCGCGCAAGCGGGTGACCTGGCTGTACCGGCCGATCGACGTCGCGCGTGCGGCGGCGATCGTCCAGTCCGACTTGCGCGCCGCGAGCTTCAACATGACTTCCAGCGACCGGCCCACCGCCCGCGACGTCGTGGGAACGCGCGCCGCGATGGCGACGGCAGAAGAAGAGGCCAACGGTGCCGGCCTGGTGAACTTCGGCATGGTCGTCACCGCCACCGTGACCGATACAACCCGGGCAGCCGACGCCAAAGCGGCGATCGAGAACCTGTCGGCCACGGCCCGCCTTCGGCTGCGGGTCGTGACCGGCGCCCAGGACTCCGCGTTCGCGGCTGCGCTCCCGCTGGGAATCGTCGTTCCCAAACACCTGAAACTGCCGGCCGAGCTGCGAGGGGCACTCTGATGGCCACCTGGTTCAAGAAGCTCTCCCGTTCGAGCAGCCCGGCCGAGCGTGGGGCCCCCCCCCCCGCGGGCCCCCCCCCCCCGGGGGGGCCACCTGCCACGACCACGGCGACGCCGCGCCGTGTTCCGGCGCGTGGATACCCGGGCCGCGGCCGCGGCGAGATGATGGTGCTCTCCGCCGCCCCGGAATGGCGCGGCACTACCGTTCAGGTGTGCGGCCTCTGGCCGTTCGGCGTAGGTACGGGCGCGCCGATGATCGGTGTGCCGCTTGGCCGGCACCTGGTCAATCGAGGGACGGTTTGCTGCGACCCGATTTCGTGGTTCCAGCGCGCGAATCTGATCTCCAACCCGTCCGCGTTCGTGCTGGGCAAGCCCGGCTTGGGGAAGTCGACCATCGTGCGCCGGATGGCGACCGGCCTGGCCGGATACGGCGTCCAGCCGCTCGTGCTGGGCGACTTGAAGCCGGACTACGTGGACCTGATCGAAGCCCTCGGCGGCCAGGTGATCCGCCTCGGCCGCGGCCGCGGGTTCTTGAACATCCTCGACCCGGGCGAGGCCAAGGAAGCGGCACAGCTGCTCCGCGACGCCGCCCGCGCCGAGCGTGAGGCTGCTGCTGCAGAAGAAGCGGAGCTCGCGCAGCTGCGCTCGCTCGAGGTACCGGAGGATCCCGAGCGGGCACAGCTGATCCGTGAGCGGATCGCTGCGCTGGTCGGTTCCACGACGGCCCGCGTCGAGCGGGCGAAGCGCGATGACGAACTCGCTGCGGAGGTCTTGCAGGATGCGCACGGCCGCCGCCTCACAATGGTGTCGGCACTGCTGACGATCATGCGCAAGTCGCCTCCCACAGATCGAGAGGAAACTATCGTCGACCGGGCGTTGAAGCTGCTCGACGAGCAGCATGAGGGCGTGCCGGTGTTGAAGGATCTGCTGGACCTGATCCGCGAGGCACCGCCCGAGCTGCGCGCCGTCGCGCTGGACCGCGGCGACCGCGCCCGGTACGACGCAATCACCGAGAACCTCGAAGCCTCCCTCATCGGCCTCACCACGGGAGGACGGTTGGGCGAGCTGTTCTCACGGCAGACCACCACACCGATGCGCCGAGACCGGCCCGTCGTCTACGACGTCTCCACCATCGACGACTCCGAGACGGATCTGCAGGCCGCCGTCCTGCTCGCGTGCTGGTCAGCCGGGTTCGGCACAGTCAACGTGTCGAACGCGCTGGCGGATGCCGGCCTGGAACCGCGCCGCCACTACTTCGTGATCCTCGACGAGCTGTGGCGGGCGCTGCGCGCCGGCCGCGGCATGGTCGACCGGGTAGACGCGCTCACTCGCCTAAACAGGCAGCGCGGCGTCGGCATGGCGATGATCTCCCACACGATGAGCGACCTCATGTCGCTGCCCACCGAAGAGGACCGGATGAAAGCTGCCGGCTTCGTCGAGCGCTCCGGCATGGTCATCTGCGGCGGCCTCCCCTCCAAGGAGATGCCGCTGCTCAACAGCGCCATCAGCATGTCCCGCGCCGAACAAGAGATGCTGCAGGGCTGGCAGGACCCGCCCGCGTGGGACCCGATTACCGGCCAGGAGGCCGACCCTCCCGGCCGCGGCAAGTTTCTGATCAAGGTCGGCGGTCGCCCCGGGATCCCGCTGACCGTGGAGCTCACGGACGCCGAGCTGCACATCAACGACACGAACAAGCTGTGGCACGCCGTTTCCCGCACCGGCACAGTCGGCCGCGCCGAGGTCCCGGCATGAGCCCCACCAACCGCATCAAGGAGCCGTCCGCCGCTGGCGACGGCGCTCTGGTCTGGGTGTTCATCGGCCTCGTCGTCGTGCTCGTCGGCGGCCTCTGGGTCGCCGTCACCCTCGGCTCCAAGCACGACGGGGTGAACCCCGGCCTGCCACTGAACCCGTTCACGGTGTTCTTCGGCACGCTGAAGGGCACCTACGTGTGGCCGCCATCTGCCACGTGGATCCTCATCGTCGCCGCGGCTATCGTCGTGCTCCTCGCGATCCTGATCATGGTCGCGATCGCCAAGCGCCGCCGGCGCCGTTCGCGCGTCGACCACGCTGCCGGACACATGGGCCGCGGCCGCGACTTGGCCGCCCTCTCGACCAAGGGCGCGAAGAGCACGGCGCAGCGGCTCGGCGTCGCCGGATGGCTCGGTGTGCCGATCGGCATCACCGTCGCCGGCCGCCAATGGCTGTACGGCTCCCCGGAGGACATGCACGTCGACGTGTGGGGCCCGCGGACCGGCAAGACGACCTCCCGGGCGATCCCGGCGATTCTCAGCGCACCGGGCGCTGTCATCGTCACCTCGAACAAGCGTGACGTGCTCGACGCGACCCGCGACGTGCGGGCGGAGAAGGGCACGGTGTGGGCGTTCGATCCTCAGGGGATCGCCTTGGAAGCACCGTCGTGGTGGTGGAATCCGCTCTCCTACGTCACGGATGAGGAGCAGGCGGCGAAGCTGGCCAATCACTTCGCTTCCGGCTCGCGCGCGGGCGATGCACGCGCGGATGCGTACTTCGACCCTGCCGGGCAGGATCTCCTTGCCGGGCTCCTCCTGGCGGCCGCGCTGGACAATCTGCCGATCACTCAGGTGTTCACCTGGACCACCCGGCCCAGCGACGAGAAGGCGATCGATATTCTGCGCGACCACGGCTACGACCAGGTGGCCGATGCGGTCGCCGGCTACGTGTTCGCGGCGCCCGATCAGCGCTCCGGTGTCTTTGGTACGGCGCAGCAGATGGCCTCCTGCTTGAAGAGTCGGAAGATCGCCGCCTGGGTCACACCGACCGGTGGCAACTTCGCCGGCGATGCGCGGCGGCACTTCGACCCGCATGTGTTTGTGCGCAGCTCGGACACTCTCTACAGCCTCTCCAAGGAGGGGAAGGGCACCGCCGGCCCTCTCGTGACCGCGCTCACCGCGGCGACGATCGAGGCTGCCGAGCAGCTGGCCACCACGCAAGCGGGCGGGCGGCTGGCCACGCCCATGCTGGGCGTGCTCGACGAGGCGGCGAACGTTTGCCGCTGGGAGGCCCTGCCGGACCTGTACTCGCACTACGGCTCCCGCGGCATCGTCCTGATGACCATCCTGCAGTCCTGGTCCCAGGGCGTCGAGGTCTGGGGTCGCAACGGGATGCGCAAGCTGTGGTCCGCCTCGAACGTGAAGGTCTACGGCGGTGGCGTGGCCGAGACCGAGTTCCTGTCCGAGATGTCGCAGTTGATCGGTGACCACGACAAGCGCACCGCCTCTGTGAGTGTCGGCCGCGGAGGACGCTCGACGTCGAACTCGATTCGTCGTGAGCGCACGATGGATGTTGCCGACCTTGCCGCGCTTCCGCGCGGCCGCGCTGTCGTGTTCGCCTCGGGCGCTCCCGCGACGCTGGTTGAGACCGTCCCGTGGACGCGTGGTGACCAGGCTGACGCGGTGCGCGCGTCGATCGCCGCCCACGACCCCGCGAACTCCCCTTTTGAGGTTCCTGTCCCCACGTTGAGCCCATCTGATGGCTCAGCTGGCACACGGGCCTGGCTCGACGCGGCCGCGTCACGAGAGGACCGGCTGTGAGCTACGAGGACGACATGCGCGACGACGAGTTAGACGAGCAGGGCACGGCCGTCGACGACGCCGGCGAGACGCCCGAGCCGGACCTGTTCTACGGCTCGGTCGACGAGTTCGTGCGCGAATACCTGATCAAGGTCTACCGGCGTCCCGTGGGCGCTCAGGGCGGCATGAAATGGGCTGCACGCTGGTGGGAGTACCCGGAAGCTCTCAGCCGGCTCGACGCGCTCTGGCGGGCGTGGGAGCATCTGCGGCTGGACCCAGCTACCGGGATGAGTGTGTGGTGGCGTGATCACGCCGACCACCACATGCCCGCACTACTCAGCCCGAACGGGCCATTCGCTGCATCGGACGATCAGAACAAGCGCGGCGAACCGCTGCCCTATGAGGCTCCGCCGGCCGGCCTGTTCCCCGACATGCGCCGGCTCACCTGACGATCAACTAGCAGCTGCTGGATCGTGTCCTCGACGATCGAGAGCGGAGTCCATCGCGGGAACAGGTTGTCGAAATCCCGTTGCGTGAATCCGAGTCCGGCCGCTGTGGGATTGATCTGCACGCGGCCGTCCTCGGTGTAGACGTGACGGTCGTCCGTCCACACCAGGTAGGGCCGTTGGCGCTGCAGCTCCTCGGTCGCTGTGAGGGTGATGTTTGTCTCGATGACCTCGACAATCCGCGCCTGCTTCGCCTGGAAGCCAACCGCCGGAAAGTCCGGGTCGAGATCCATCTCCCCAACAGGCTCCACTCGATAGAGGGCACTGGCCCCTGTCATCCGCATCACCGCCGCAGCGAAGACACGAGCCAGCTCGCGATCGAGCGTGAAGTAGACCCGATCGCGCCTCGACTCCTTCATGCCAAGATCCGCAAGGTTTCCGATGGCGTTGGTGTGAGTGGGCGGCAGCAGCCGGTCCCCTACCGCCAAACCGGCAGCGCCTCCATGCCACAACGTCAGGGTTCGCGCTGCGTCTCGCGCAGTGCGGCGACGCTCCTTGTTCGCTTGTGCTTTCCCCACGTCCCCGATTATGTACTGAGGCCGCAGTCACAGCTTCGCGATGAATTGGCGGAGATCGAATAGGACTTCTTCCTCCGACTTGTTGGATGCGGCCGCGAGACGGTCCACGAGCCAGAGGGTGGTAGTTCCGGTCGCGAGAAGGACCGGGGTGATCTCAACCTGCGCCACGTGCTCGTCCGTCATGGTGATCGAGAACGCACCCACATCGTTGAATCGCGAGAGGGCCGTATTGAATGCAGCTTCTCGGACCTGCTCATCCTCGGAGGCGGCAAAGCCTGCGTAAAAATCGAGAAGTACGTCGGCTGTTCGCTTCGCGTTGTCGTCCATCGTGCGATGCTACGACTCGCTGAGGTGAGCTGCTCATATCACCTTTTGCACGGGCTATGTTCCCCATCCCGGGCGCAGCCCCCACAGCCCAGGAATCTGTCGACCAGCTCACACGGCGGATTCTGCGTGTGGCCGAGGCAATCTAGAGGAGCGCAGACCATCCCCATTTCTTGCGTGAATTTTGCGCTGGATCCGTCAATCCTGGTGGCATCCACGATTTGCTGATCGGTGGGCTGTTGTGGTCCATGATCCACGTGGGTCACGGCCTCTGACCACGGTGAGCCGAAGAGGCGACCCGTCGTCATCAGGTCGATTCGAAGGCTTTCCGCCGAGCCCGCCTTGTCAATCGCGGGTCCTACACCTCATAGGCAGTCGGCGGTTCGGCACCTCGACGAGAAACCGTCACGGCCGCCGCGCGCGCGGCGAAGAGCGCTGCAGCGTGCATATCTGTGGTGCTCCCGATCGCAGATACAAGGGATCCGCTCGCAAGGAGCATGTGAAGGAGCGCAGACATGTAGCTGTCTCCGGCACCGATCGTGTCCGCAACGGGCGAAGGTACCGGCTCGATTTCGATGATGTCTTCTTTAGTCAGCACAAACGACCCGGCCGCGCCCCGGGTAACCGCCACGACCGGCCCCAACGCGGCTATGCACCGCGCAGCTTCGCCGAGGGTCGTGGTGGGGTAGAGATACTGCGCGTCCTCGTCACTGAGCTTCACAAGGTCAGCGCTCGAAGCTATCCGTTCAAATCGCTCTCTCGCTGCGTGATCGTCCCCGAGGAGATCGGAACGGATGTTCGGATCGAAGCTGATCGTCGTTTTGCTGGGAAGTGCGGCGAGTAGCTCTTCGATCTGGTCCGCGCCAGGTGAGAGGAAGGCCGCAATCGACCCGATATGCACATGGTGGACGCGCGGTAGTTCTACTCGATCAGGCAGACGCCATCGGATGTCAAATTCGTATCTGGCGGAGCCGTCGGCCTGTATTTCGGCCACCGCAGTCGAGGTTGCGGGAAGACTCCACGATTCAGGCAGTATCGTCACCCCGGCAGCGGCCAGCCGCGCGGCGATTGCATCGCCGCGGGCGTCGGGACCGAGAGCGGTGAGGAAATGAGTCGCTGTTCCCAGACGTGCGAGACCGAGTGCGACGTTGGCTGGGGACCCGCCAGGGATCTCTTCGACGAGGGTCGGGGTGCTAAGGATGTCCGTCAGCGCTTCGCCAACGACGAGGACTTGCGATCTCATTCGTCCCCTCCAGCCGCATGGACGCTGGGCAGGGTGTGGCCGCCTCCTCCAGGAAGGGAATCGAGGAACTGTAGCTCGGATGCGCCCGCCACGTGAGGCGCTAGGGCGTGATTGAAGATTGCGTTGACCTGGCTATTCAGATGGTCAGTAAACGCCGATTCATCCTCGTAGCGCTCGAACACGACGAACCTTGAGGGTGTGGCTGCATCGCGGTATGGCTCGAACTGTATGCAGCCCGGCTCACTTCGGACTGCCGACGTGTAGTCCGCCAGAAGCTGCGCGGCGGCGTCTTCGTGCCCGGCAATGGCCGTAAAAGTCGCGATGAGTGCAACGCCGGTGCTGCTGGAGCGGGTGAGGGAGTCCGGTGAGTTCATGGGTTATGCCTTCGTCTAGTCGAGCGGCGCTCAGTCGTCTGTGTCGGCGGGCCACCACCGGCTGGAGGTGACTTTCGGGTCGAGGCTGATGCGTTGCACTGCCAGTTGCAAACCGTCGGTGTCGCCTGAGTGGGTGGCCGAGACGCCCGCGAGGAGCTTCATCTGTGAGCTCTTTCCTGGCCGAATGTCGAGGGACCGCAACGTGTATTCGGGCCGATCGACGGCTTGAAGCAGCAATGCGCGAACGCGCTGCTCGCTCTTGTCGGTGGTGACGACCTCGAGCACGTAATCGGTCGAGCTGTCGTCGTCGAGTTCGAGTGTTCCGGCCTTTTTTTGTCCGGTGTGCAGGTTCACCCATCGGCTGATGGGCCTGAGCAGTGTGTTTGTGGCAACGATGGCGGTCGCACCGATGAGTGCCATGAGCAGCATGCCGGAGCCGGCGAGAGCTCCGATCGCGGCGGCGCACCACAACGTCGCGGCGGTTGTGAGGCCGCGGATGTTGAGTCCGTCTCGCAGAATCACACCCGCGCCGAGAAAACCGATGCCAGATACGATCTGGGCGGCGACTCGTGTCGGGTCGGCATTTGAACCTTCGATGCCGACAGCTCCGACGATCACGAATAGGGCAGCACCCACCGAGACCAGTGCGTTTGTACGCAGTCCAGCGCTACGCAATCGCCATTGACGTTCGAGTCCGATCGCGGCCCCAAGGAGAATCGCGACCAGCACGCGAAAAGACAAGTCCAGCAGCAGCGCAGGGTTTGGATCCATAGCGAGCATCACCGCTCTTTCAGTCGTTAGGCAGAAGAAAGGTCGGGCCCGGCAACCTGGGACCGGTCCCGCGATGACGAGTACGTTACCCCACGTTCGTCAAGATTTCATCTTGCAATTTCCAGCTATTTGTTTATGCTGGGACCGGTCCCGCTAGCCTATTCCTGAAAAACCGGTCTAGACTCGGGACCGGTCCCAATCACTGTCGATTTGAAAGGCCCCATAAATGCGTTCCCCCAAACGAACCAAGCGCATCGTTGGTGCGGCAGCTGCCGCAGTAGCGATTGCTGTCGCCGTTGCAGGCTGCTCCTCCGGGACTTCCTCTTCGTCTTCGTCGTCGTCCAGCGGAGGCAAACCCGTCAACCTCAGTCTCCAGATGTGGGATCCCGAGCAGCAGGCGGGCGTCCAAAAAGCTGTCGACGGTTTCGAGAAGGCCAACCCGAACATCACTGTGGACGTGGAGCAGATTCCCCAGGCGCAGTACTACACCAAGCTCGACGCATCCCTCGCCGCCGGCCAAGGCCCCGATGTGATGTGGCAGAGCTCATTGGCGTCGCAGTATGTCGACGGCGGCGCGCTCGAGCCGTTGGACAAATACATCAAGGAGTCCGGGGTGAAGCTCTCCGACTATCCCTCGAAACTCGTCAACCTCTATAAGTTCGACGGCAAGCAGTACGGCATTCCGAAGGACGAAGACGTCTGGAGCTTCATCTACAACACCGCCACGTTCAAGAAACTCGGCATCACGGATGTCCCCACCGACAAGTGGACGTGGGATGACATGATCCGCATCGCCAAGGAAATCAAGGCCAAGCAGACCACCGATTCTGACTTCCCGATGTACTACTACACGACCTTCGTCAATGGCGTGGCCGGCATCGTGCACCAGCTGGGCGGCACCGTTGTCAAGGACAACAAAGGCACGATGAGCTCCAAAGAGGGCACTGAGGCACTTCAGCGGCTGAAGGGTCTGCAGGACGACAAACTCGTCCCGCCGGTCTCCCTGGCTGCTGACTACAGCGAAACGTCAGCACTGATCTCCGGCACCCTGGCTATGGGAGAAGTTCCTTCGTACTATCTTTCGGATCTGACGAAGGCCAACCTGCCGGCCGGCACCCTCCATGCCGTACCGGTGCCGTCGATCAACGGCTCCCGTGCGACGGACACGAACGGACTGTCCTACACGATGAACGCCAACTCGCAGCATAAGGACGAGGCGTGGAAGCTCATCGAGTACCTCACCTCGGAAGAGGGTGCCAAGCTCCACGTCGAGGGCGGGGCCGGCTTTGCCGCCAACACCTCCACCGCAGTGCAGGACGCCTACTACAAGGCCAACAGCTCGATCGCCAACCTGAAAGAGGCGTACCAGCCGATGCTGAAGGACAGCTACCTGCGCACCACAACGCAGTACCCCGCCATGCGACCGAAGAACCCGGAAATCGAAAGCGCTGTCGGCGACTACTACCAGGGTTCTACGTCGGCAGCCGAGGTCGAGAAGAACATCGACTCGATCCTGAATGACGCCCTCGCGAAATGACCACTTCCACTGCTACACGGCCTCCTGAGGTCGTCGAACCGAGCCAGCGTCGCCGCCCTGTGCGGCGGCGCCCGCAAGGCCCGCGGGGGGGGGGGGCCCCGGGCGCGCCCGGCGCGACGCCCGGATCGGCCTGCTGTTTCTTCTGCCGCTGTTCGCTGGACTGGCAATCTTCCGCTTCTACGGGTTCGGCTACAACGTTTGGCTCTCGTTCACCAAGGCGGGAGCGTTTGGTCCACCGAAGTGGATCGGCATCGAGAACTACCAAGAAATGTTCAGCGACAAACTGCTCGGTGTCGCGATCATCAACACGTTCAAGTATTGCGTCTTGATCGTGCCCTGCGTGGTCATCCTCTCGCTGCTCTGCGCGACGCTGATGAAGTACAAGTTCCCGGGTCAGTCCGCATTTCGAGCCATCATCTTCCTGCCCGCAGTCGCGCTGCCCACGGCTGTCATCCTCCTGTTTGGCTGGATCTTCCAGTCGCAGTACGGAATCATCAACGCGGCAATCAAGGCGATGGGCGGATCCCCAGTCAGCTGGCTTGGAAGCGCCAGTGGGTTCGCGGTCGTAGTGACCGTGATTATGGTCTTCCTCTCATTCAGCGTTCCGACGATCATCCTTTACGCCGGGATGCAGGAGATCTCCGCGGAGGTCTACGAGGCAGCATCGTTGGATGGCGCGGGCCCAACCCGCCGGTTCTTCTCTGTAACTTTGCCGCTGCTCAGCCCATCGCTGTTCTTCGTCATCCTGACGACCACAATCGGCACCTTGAAGCTGTTCGACGTCGTCTATCTGCTGCTGCCGCCGGACCAGCCCACGGCAGCAAAATACGGAATCACAGTCGTGTATTACTACTACCAACTCGCCTTCTACGGCATCGGCCAGCGCGGCTACGCCGCCGCGGTGTCAATCCTTCTGTTCTTGATCATCATGGCGGTCTCGCTAGTGCTCTTCCGCCTCCAGCGCCGCTTTGTGCACTACGGGGAGGACGGCTGATGCTACAACTGACTCGCGCCCGCTGGTGGACCTACATCATCGTCGCCATCGTCGGCCTTGCCATCCTGGCCCCGTTCGCGTGGATGATCTCCACAGCCCTGATGAGCACCGCCCAGACACTCCAGGTCCCGCCGAAGCTCTTCCCCTCGCCTGTCACTCTCGAGGGAGTGGAGCAGGTCTTCCAACGCCTCCCGTTCTGGAGTCTCTTATCGAACACCGTCCTCGTCTCGGCCGCCCGCGTGATCGGCACGGTCGTGATCGGTGTCCTCGCCGCTTACGCGCTCGCGATCATCAAGGTGCCTGGGGCGCGGTTTATCCTGATCGGCATCCTGGCATTGCTGATGGTTCCCGGGGACATCTTCATCATCCCGAACTACGCGATCATCGCGTCGGCCGGGCTCACGAACACCCTGGTCGCTCTGTTCCTGCCGAACATCTTCGATGTGTTCGCGGTCTTTCTGCTCTACCAGTTCTTTCGAGGTATCCCGCGAGAGCTGGTCGAGGCGGCGCGCATCGATGGTCTGACGCACGTGCGCATCATCTGGTCCATCGTCGTTCCGATCGCCAAGAGCGGCATCATCACCGTGGCGCTGCTCACGGTGCTCTCGGAATGGAAAGAGCTGCTCTGGCCGATTGTGATCAACAGATCCGTCGATAAGTTGCCGCTGGGGCCCGGGCTCGCTCTGCTGCAGGGCACCTACACAACCGATTACAACGTCCTGATGTCCGCTGGCGCCTTGGCCGCTCTGCCGATGGTGATTATCTTCCTCGTTCTGCAGAAGCACTTCATCGCCAGCGTGGCGCGCTCAGGACTGAAGTAGCCGATCGAATTCCCACACCATCCCGCCTCTCGTCGTCCCCCCAGCGCACAAGGGGCGGGATGCCACACCTGAAAGGACACCCATCGGTGACCACAATTGACCCGCTCGAGCTGCTGGACATCGCGTCGGTGGTCGCCGGAGAGGCCGGCGCCTTGGCCGCGAGCATGCGCCGCGACGGCATCAGCGTGGCAGCGACCAAATCCAGTCAGCTTGACATCGTCACTCAAGCTGACACCGCGGTCGAATCTCTTATCCGCGACCGGCTAGCCCAAGCGCGGCCCGGTGACGGCGTGCTGGGAGAAGAAGCGGGCAAAGACGATCGGGACAGCGAGATCGTCTGGATCGTCGACCCGATCGACGGCACGGTGAACTATCTGTACGGATCCCCTAACTGGGCGGTCTCCATCGCCGCGACGGCCCCGGGACCAGGCGACACCCGCATCTCGGTAGCCGCGGTCGTCTACGCACCCGAACTCGGCGCCGAGTACACAGCGGCGGCGGGTCACCCCGCTCACCGGAACGGTGCCACTCTGCGGGTTAACACGCAGGTGCCCTTGGATAAGGCGCTCGTCTCCACCGGTTTCCTTTACGGGCTGGCCAGCCGGGCGCGCGTGGTCGAAGACATCGCTTCCCTCAGCCCACGCATCCGCGACTTTCGCATGAGCGGCTCCGCTGCGCTCGGTATCTGCGGGGTGGCCGATGGCAGCGTGGACGGCTATTTCCAACGCGGTCTCCCGATCTGGGACTACGCCGCCGCCACTCTAATCGCCGCTCGAGCCGGCGCGTCAGTGCACGGCCTTGATGGAGGCGCGCCCTCGAGCCAGCTGCTTCTGGTCGCTGAGGGTGACCTCGTTGACGCACTCCAACCCCATCTGGCCTGACTGGCCCGACATGTTCTTTCGTGACCAAACTGAACAAAGGAAACACTCGATGACAACCTCTCGCTCCTTCGTCTTCTGCGGACATCGCGGGAACATGGCGGAAGCTCCTGAGAACACCCTGCTCGGTTTTGCCAGCGCTGAGCGGGTCGGTGTCGACGAGATCGAGTTCGATGTGCGCGTGACCAGCGACGGTGTGCTCGTGATCGTGCACGATCACACCCTCGCGCGAACAGCAGCTGAATGGAGCCCTTACCTACACACGCCGATCGAGGAGCTGACGTTCGAGCAGGTCCGTAGTGTCGACCTAGGCCAAGGCCAGCGAGTGCCAACGTTTGAGGAGACGCTTGAGGCAACCACCGTGCTGCTTCAAGTTGAGATAAAAGCTCTCAGCGCCGCCCGCCCGTTGGCGAAGTTCCTGCGAAGTCGTCCGAGCAGTGACCTGCAGCGGTCCCTGTTCACGAGCTTCGACGCCCTGTCACTTGCCGATTTCGCTGATGAGTGGGGCGACACTGCCATTGGTCGCGGCATCGGGTTCCACACCCACGACGTCACCAGCAACTGGCGCGAGGCCGCGAAGCGACTGGGCGCGACCATGGTGCTCATCCCGCTGGACATGCTGGATCGCCAGCTCGTTGACGAGCTCCACGAGGAGGGCTACCTGGTCGCTGGCTCCCTATTGGAGAACCACGGCGACGTCCGCCGCATTCTTGAGCTTGACGTCGACACCTCGGCATGCAATCTCCCGGCACACGGCCGTGAACTGCTTACCGGCAGCGAGGAGTTCGTCGAACGTTTTCCTACGTTCGTGTCGGCCGTGACGGCGACGGCGTGACTGATGATGAAGGTCCCGCAGAGGGAAGAGGGGGTTGCTAGTATGACGGCCATGCCACCAGGCCAGAACAAGCAGCATGGTCGCAGGTCCAGTACGATCCGCGACGTCGCTGCATTGGCCGGAGTTTCCAAATCCACGGCCTCCCGCGCCGTCGCCGGCCAAGGCGGTGTCAGCGCCGAGAACCTCGAGAAGATCCTCAAGGCGATCGAACAACTCGACTTCGTTCCCAACCAGATCGCACGCAGCCTCACGGCCCGCTCGTCGGCGGTACTCGGATTATTCCTGCGGCATACACGCGCACCCTTCTACGCACACCTCGCTGGTGCGTTCGAGGAGAGCGCAGCGGTCAAGGGATACGAAGTGATGTCCCTGGCCTCGGGAGACCAACCTGATGAGGCCAACTACCGATCGCTGATGCTCATGGCAGATCTCCACACCGCTGGCATCGTCGTAGCGACGCCGAACGTCGATCCACGCACCATCCGTCAGGTGGCCTCGCGGGTTCCCCTCGTCCTGGCCAGCCAGATGGGACAGCCCTCCAACCCTGGCGTACCGTTCGTTGCCCCGGACCCGCGCGACGGCGGCCATCTCATCGAGCACCTCGCTGGCCTCGGCCATACTGCGATCGCGGTTCTAGCACTTCCGGCCCAACACGCGCCGACGCAGTGGGCTCGCATTTCCTGGATGCGAGACGAACTCACCCGCCGCGGCATGCTCGCCGGGTTTGAATGGATCGAACCGGACCAGGACCTCACCGAAATCGTCGACAGCCTCTACCGATCGGGTGCCACCGCAATCATGGCCCCGAGCGACTGGGTCGCCTTCGATGTCCTCTCAGCCACTGACAGACTCGGCCTCTCCGTACCCGGAGATCTTTCTGTCACGGGCTACGACGGCGTTCCACCGTTCGACCACTCAGTGTTCGGATTGACCACGTACCGGATCCCGGTCGACGAGATGGCAGCAGCCGCGTTGAAACTCCTCGACGACCTCATCCACGACAATCCGATCGGCACCAGCGGCGTTCTACTGCATGGAGAGATGATCGTCGGCCGGACCACCGGACCCGTTCCCGCTCGAAAAGTGGCCGACCGCATCTCTTGATTCCAGCGGGAACGTTGCTTGGCGATCTGTGCTGTGCCATTGGAGGCACGACATGACTGATGCTCCGAACTACCGTGATGCGATCTTCCGATCGCCGAACGGTGCCCTCGCGCGTCGCATCGAACTCGTCGGCGGGAGACCGCCACAGTGGATCGAGCTCCCAGCCAAGGGGCGAAGCGGCGCGCGGGACCTTTACATTCTCGCGGTTAATGACCCAGTGCGTCCGGTGTACCGGTGGCAAGCCAGGCAGCCTGGCGAAGCGGCTGACTAGGCGCTGCAAGTCAGCGCTTTCGCGGCGGGACGCTCATCACTGCGGCAAATCACATCTTCCGATGGCGCCTGAATGATCGCGAGTGCGCAGGCGTCAGCCTGCATAACGGCGGGTATCGGCCTCGCCGGGCAAAGGATGGTCACGCTCGCAGCACGACTCGAAGAGTCTTCAAAGATGGGTCAACGGCACCCCGCACATACCCACCAGGCGTCGCGGCAATTCGTTGAAGGAACTGGATGACGTCCTTCGTTATAAGTTCGCCTGGCAGGACGTTCGGGATACCTGGAGGATAGGCCGCAAGCGAGTCAGTGGAAACGCGCCCCGCGGCTTCGGCGATCGGAACGACCTCGGAGGAGGCCAGAAAGGCGGTTCGCGGCAGCATTGCCAGGGGACCAGGTGCCGGCAATGCTCGAGCTACTTTCTCCGCTCCCAATGGCGATTCTGTTTCAGGCTCAAGGTCATGAAGCGCGGAAACAATGCGTTCCACGTCTGGCACCACTCCTGCACCCAGAACAGCGACCACGCATGAGTCAGTTGCGATTTCGAACGATATGCCAGCGTTTTCTAGCGTATCTCGCACGGTGTGTCCGTGTAGCCCACCCTGTGCGACGTTGATCGAGACCCGGAGGGGATCGGCATCGATGATGTCCGCGAAGTCCTCGAAGGTGTCGCTCACGATGCCAAAGCGCCTGCGGCCGCGGATAGCTGCTCTCATCCGGTCGGCGGCAGCAATGGAAGCAGCTATTTGCACTCGGCCTTTCTCGAGGGTGTCTCGCGCGAGGTCAAGAGAGGCGAGTAGCAGGGAGCTCGCGCTTGTTGACTGGGTCAGCGTGAACGCGCGCTCGACGAGGGGCTCGAGCTCGTCTGCATACGGCCCGTCAGAGAGGTGCAGCATTGCCGACTGAGTCAGGCTCCCCCCAAGCTTGTGAGTGCTGGAGATGACGAGGTCCGCTCCTAGGCGAACCGGGTTTTCAGGCAGTCCGTCATGGAAGCCGAAGTGCGCTCCCCAGGCGGCGTCCACGATGAGCGGAACTCCATGTTCGTGGGCGACTCTCGACAGAGCACCGATGTCAGCAACAGCGCCGAAGTAGCTGGGGCTGATGAGATAGACGCCCTTAGGGCCGTCCGCGCGGTCAAGCGCGTTTTCTAGCGCTATTACGGAGACGCCGTGATTGATTCCTAGCCGGGTGTCGATCGAGGGTAGGACGAACTTGGGGTCCAAACCAGCAAGAATGATCCCGTCGATGAAAGAGGAGTGTGCGCTCCTCTGTGTAATAACCGGCGCATCGCCGGCACGGAATGATGCCAGGGCCAGCGCGGAGATTCGATTGCCTTGCGAGGCACCGTTCGTTAGGAACCATGTTCGGCGCGCGCCCCACGCAACGGCGGCGAGTTCATGGGCCTGGTCGAGCGGGTTGTTGTGGCCCTTGTCCAGCCCGGGTAGCAGAGGAGGGACGTCGCGAGTGAGCGTGTCCATTCCGAAGAACGCCGCAAGTTCCGGCGCCGCTGATCTGTTTGCCGCGTGTCCAGGCACATACACGCGGGCGCGGTCCACTTGCGCATATCTCGCGAGCGCTTCGGCGTAGGGAGCGACCATGATTTCGTCGATTTCCTTTTCTGGGCAGGCAACGCCTGGCCGATGTCGGCATAGCCGAACTTGGATTAGTGTGCCCTCTGCGCGAAGAGAGCCTCGTTGCGTCTAGGAAGACACTGGGGGTTAGGAGGCGACGCGTCCCTTTTTCCCCTGAATGATCGCGATTTGATCTGCCTCAGCCTCGTTCAACCGCGTCTCCAGCTGCTCCCGCGCCTCTTGAGTTCGCCCCTCGCGCAGCAACTGAAGGAATGTCACATGGACTTCTTGCGCCACTTCCAACTCGGCGGGCGATCGCATACCCTCCGCCATCGCTAGCTCGAGTTTGGTGAGTTGGCGTAGGTAAAAATCTACGAGGTCAGGGGATCCCACGAGCCCCACGGTGGCGAGGTGGCAACGAATGTCGGCTCGTGCGACACCGGGACGGTCGCCCGCTGCCACCGCGTCTGCGAGTTCCCTGGTTGCCGTCTCTAGCGGCGCCAGGGCGCTGAGCGCCTGGGATTTCATGGCGTCGACGCCTGCCAGCTCAAGGAGGCGGCGGACGATGTAGATTTCGCGGATCTCCTGTTCGGTTACCCGTGTGACGTGTAGAACGCGGGTACTGGGATTGCGGGTGAGGAGTCCTTCGACGACGAGGGCGCCCAGCACTTCGCGCATGGTCGGCCGCGAAATGCCAATTTCTTTGGCCATAGCATCTTCGGTGACGAGGTCGCCGGGACGCAGCTGGCCTGCGAGCATTTGCGCACGTAGGAGCTCGGCACTCTGTTCTGCCACTGTTTCGCGACGCAGTGTCATTTCTGCTCCATCCTGCTGGTCAACTGGGCCTTCATTGTTCGCCTGGCCGACGCGGCACCGCGGTCTGTCTATGTCAACTCGAATGACTACCGGTAGGACGGCTTGATTCACTACCACCCGGTGGGGCGGGTCAGGCGGTTTGGAGCTGGTTCATGGTGTGGGCGAGGCGGTAGGAGTCGGTGCCGGTCTCGATGATTGTGCTGTTGAAGGTGAGCCGGTCGACGATCGCGGCGCAGAGTCGGGGGTCGGTGAAGGTTTTGGTCCAGCCGGAGAAGGATTCGTTGGAGGCGATCGCGATCGAGTTCTTCTCTTCCCGTTCGGTGAGGACTTGGAAGAGGAGCTCGGCGCCGCGCCGGTCCAGTTCCATGTAGCCGAGCTCGTCAATGATGAGCAGATCGACCCGTCCGTAACGGGCGATCGTGCGGGCCAGCTGCTTCTCGTCGGCGGCCTCGACGAGTTCGTTCACGAGCCTGGTGGCGAGCGTGTATTTGACCCGGTAGCCCTTCTCCGCAGCCGCCGTGCCCAGCCCAATGAGGAGGTGGGACTTCCCGGTGCCGGAGTCCCCGATCAGGCAGAGCGGTTGGCTCTTGCGTATCCATTCCCCGGTCGCGAGCTGGTTGATGGTGGCGGGGTTGATGTTCGGGTTTGCGTCGTAGTCGAAATCGCCCAACCATTTGTCTCTCGGGAACCCGGCAGCGGAGACGCGGCGGACGGAGGAGCGGCGGTCGCGGTCATCGCACTCGGCCATCAGCAGCTCGGCGAGGAACCCCTGGTAGGACAGTTGCTCCTTCTCGGCGACCTTGACCGCCTCGTCGACGACGGCGCGGATCGTGGGCAGCCGCAGCCGTCGGCAGGCTTGATCGACGGCCGCGGTCGCGGCTTCCTCGGTCAGCCCGCGACGGCGGCGGAGGGTGGTGGTGACGGTGGTGGTGGTGACGGGGCTCATGTGCCGGTGTCTTCCTTCTGAGTTGGTGCTGCAGGGAACTGGGGTGTGCGGCGGGTCAACAGTTCGTCATAGCCGGCAACCGTCGGCAGTGGTCGTCGGTCCGGTGGCAAGCCGGCGATCACAGCGGTCGGGTCGGCAAGCCGGCGCTGGGTAAGACTGACAACCCGCCGCTCGGGGGTCGGCGGATGTTCAACGAGATGACGGTTCGAATCGCGACCACCCGCCGCAGCGTGCCGGCGTGCCTCGACCGCGACAACGTCCGCGGTGACAGCCCCAACGGTGAGCGCAGCCGCGATCCCGGCGGTAACGTCGGCGGCGGCCATGGATCGGTGCAGGAGAAGCACATCGATGAGTTCTCTGGTCGCGGTGGCATCCCCGTCGGTCTTGCGCGCTGCCGCCCAAAACGCCTCATGCTCGGCGGTGAACGTCCCCGCGGCGCGTGCCTGCGCCAGCGCGGTCGAGCCAGGCATGGCGCCCGGTTTGCCGCGGAGCACCTCGAGGTAGTGGTCCAGGTTCACGCTCTGCCCGTGCGCTGCCGCGACCCGGGGGTGGCGGGCGATCTCGGTGCGGCCGTCGAACACGACCACCTCTGACGCTTGCAGCGACACCCGCACTGGGCGGCCGATCATCCGGGCAGGGACGGAGTACTTCGCCATCCGGACCGTGATCAGGCTTGACCGGTCGACCCGCGGTGTCAGCTGCAGGCCCGGATCGAACCGGTCAAACGGCAACGCGACCAACTGCTCCCGCTCAGCGGCGAAGTCCTGGCCGACGGTGCGGATCCGGTCCGCGATCCGCCTGTTGTCGTCCGCCTCGTCCCAGGCTCGGATCCGGTCGTTCAACTCTGCCAGGGAGGACACGACCGGCATCGGTGAGAGATGGTTGCGCCGGAACCGGCCGACATCGCCCTCGATCCCGCCCTTCTCGTGTGCGCCCTCGATCCCGGGCTGGCAGTAGAACGCGTCGAACCCGTAGTGCGACCGAAACAGCACCCACCGGTCGTTCTCCGTGCGCTTGCGGCCTTTGCCGTAGATGACCGCGGTCACCGCGGCGGTGAGGTTGTCGTACTTGATGTGCTTGGACGGGATCCCGCCGATCGTTTCGAACGCGTCGATGTGGCCCTCCAGGAATGCTTCCTGGCCCTGGGTCGAGTAGACCCGGTGGACCGCCTTCCCGGAGTGCGAGAGCCGGAACGCGAACATGTGGCACTTCGTCTTCACCCCGGCCAGCACCACCCAGACCTCACCGAAGTCGACCTCCGCCTCAGCACCCGGTGCGTGCTCCTGCGGAACGAATACTTCCAGGCGGCGACCGACGGCAACATCGATCTCCGGCCGGCGCCGGCGGACATAATCCCGGACCGTCGAATACGACAGATCGATGGCGCCATGCTCCTCCGCCAACCGCGCTAAGACACGACGGGCGGTGTGACGTTGCTTCTTCGGTGCCGTCGTGTCCTCCAGCAGCATCGAATCGATCGCCGCTTTGAACGGACCCAACCTCGCCGCGACACGGACCGGGACCTTCCGCGGCGACGGCTCCGCCTGCGCCAACGCCGTCCGCACCGTCTCCCGGGACACCCCATGCCGTCGCGAGAGCTCCCTGATCGAGAGACCCTCGACCCGCGCATCCCGCCGGATCCTGGCGAACAGCTCCATCCGCAACCTCATATCTGCCCTTCACCGCTGGCATCCCATCAAGCCAGATGCTCCAACGGTGGGGTGGGCGCCGATCAAACCGTCACGATCACCCGGCAAGTCGGAAGGTGGTAGCGAATCAAGCCGTCCTAGTGGTCTCCACTCAAGCTGCCATAGTCAGCGGTCAGGATATAGGGGCTTTGGTTGTGGAATCGATCAGGCCTGAAGGGATCTAGTTCTTCTCGTTCCTTACCGAGTACCTCGTCGGCGACACTTTCGCCGAGGAAGGGTGCGAGGGTGATGCCGCTGTGTGTGGCTACGACGTACAGCCAGGGAGCGCTCGTCAGCGGGCCGGCGATCGTGCGGCCGTCGCTTGGCATGGCGCGCTGCCCCACGACGAGTCGTTCGACTTGCGCGGTGTCCGCGCCGTTGATGATGTGGCGCAGGCGCCGTAGGAACTCTTGTGCCAGCGGGGAGTCGGTGGCAGGCACATTACTTGGATCGGCGGTCACGTCCAGATCGAGGGCCTGCAACAGAAGTCGCCCTCCACCACTGGGGCGGAAGTTGAGTTCAGGGCTAGTCACGATCTGTTCAAGCCGGAGGGGGAGTGGGCCGGTTTCCGCGAGATACCCGACCGTGTCGTCGCCGGGTGAACTGAATGGAGCGCTTTCCAGCTTGCCGATGGCCCGGAAACGGAGGGAGCGCTTCTTTCCGGCGCGCGTGGCGACGATGGGTCGCCAGTCGTCGCAGTGCTCAGCGATGGGCGTAAGCGCGCATAGTAAGTGAAGTGCGAGTTCAGAGGTTGAAGATCGGCGGAGGCAGGGCAGCCGATGCAATTGGCAACCTGTGGTGATACGACGGTGGGCTAGAGAACGCGGGCGAGGAACGCCCGTGTTCTCTCATGCTGCGGGGAGTCAAGCACCTGTTCCGGTCTTCCTTGTTCGACCACAACCCCGCCGTCCATGAAGATAACGCGGTCTGCCGCTTCTCTGGCAAACCCGATCTCATGCGTAACGACGACCATCGTTAGTCCCCCGGCTGCTAACTGTTTCATGGTGGTCAGGACCTCTCCCACTAGCTCGGGGTCCAAGGCAGAGGTGGGCTCATCGAAGAGCATGAGCTTCGGCCGCATCGCCAGTGCTCGCGCGATCGCGACACGCTGCTGCTGGCCACCAGACAGTTGGCGAGGATATGCCTTTTCGCGCCCTTGCAGCCCGACCTGGGCGAGTAGGCTCTGCGCGCGGGCGATTGTTTCGGATCGGGGCTCGCCCTTGACGCCCACGGGTGCCTCGATAATGTTCTCGAGGACAGTCATGTGGGGGAAGAGGTTGAAGTGCTGGAAGACCATGCCGATCTCGCTGCGACGCTTTGCCAGTGTCTTCGGAGACACTTCGCGTAGGCGCCGGCCAGCGGCGATGTCGTACCCTACATCCTGACCGTCGACGAGGATACGTCCGCCGTCGATGGATTCGAGCAGGTTGATGCAGCGCAGAAACGTGGATTTCCCTGATCCAGAGGGGCCGAGGATTGCTACGGTCTCGCCGCGTTCGACTGTCAGGTCAACTCCTTTCAGTACCTCCACGTGGTGGAAACTCTTTCGTATCCCCGTGGCTTGGAGAACGGGGCCGGTCGAGGTCTGAGCGAGATCTGCGGTGTTGGTTGACGCGTTCATGCGGTCGGTCCCTCGGTGACGGGGGGAGTCGTTGCTTTGGGACGAATGCGCAGGAAATCCCGATACGTGGTTCGCGCGCGTCGGTCGCTCCGGCTGAAGCGTCTCTCGATGAACGATTGTCCGACGTACAGGACGGACGTGATAGCGAGATACCAGATGCAGACGACGATGAGAAGGGGAATCGTCTCGAAGGTGCGGTTGTAGATCGATTGCGCTGCGTACAGCAGATCGGACAGCGCGATCACACTCACCAGTGCGGTGGCCTTCAGCATGCTGATCACCTGATTACCGGTGGGGGGAATGATGAAGCGCATCGCTTGCGGCAGGACAATTCGCCTCATGACGCGAGCGTCCGTCATTCCCAAGGCGTGGGCGGCGTCTTGCTGCCCGGCATCGACCGACAGCAGCCCGCCGCGCACGATCTCTGACATATAAGCACCCTCGTTGAGACCAAGACCCAAGATGGCGGCGAATAGCGGCGTGATGACGGCGTTCGTGTCGAACGTCGCGAACTGCGGGCCGCCGAAGGGGAGGCCGATGCTCAGATGAGGAAACAGCGCCGACAGGTTATAGAAGAAGATCAGCTGAACGAGCGTCGGCGTTCCACGGAAGAACCATACATACGTGCCAGCGGCGGACCGCAGGACCGGGTTCGGCGAAAGGCGCGCGATCGCCAGCAGAACTCCGAGCACGATTCCGATAATCATCGCGATCACGGTCAGGAGGAGGGTGACCCCCAGACCCTTGATGATCGATTCGGCACGCAGCGCACTGAACACGACAGGCCAGCCGAAGTTCGGGTTGGTGACAAGATTCCGTACAAAGTCCGCAACGAAGATGAGGATGATGATCGCGGAGACCCAGCGCCACGGATGTCGCCGACGCGAGGCGTATTTGATGTCGAACTCGGGATCCACGGCCATTATGGTGCGTTCCTTTTCCAGGGTGGTCATGGTCTACTGCCCGCTGAGGTTGATGCCGGGCTTGGCGAGCTTGTTGCCTTCGAGTCCCCACTTGGCGATGATCTTGTCGTACGTCCCGTTGGCGTAGAGCTTCTGGATGGCAGCAAGAATCACCGGCGCGAGAGGCGAACCCGCTGGAACCATGGCGCCCTGGTAGGTGGCCCCGAGCCCGTTGGCCTGGCCGGCTCCGGCGAGTTCGAGTTTGTTGCCATGCTGCTTGATGTAGTAGGTCAGAGGACCCTGCGCGGCGAAGTCGGCGTCCGCGCGTCCGGACTGGACGGCGAGGAACGCTGACGGTGCGTCCTGATACGACTGAACCTCGACCGTTGGCTTGCCAGCAGCTGCGCACTTGTCCGACTGCGCCTTAATCGTCTTCTCGGCCGACCCGCCGGCGAGAACGGCAATTCGGTTACCACAGGTGTTATCGAGGCCGTTGATGTTCTTTGGGTTGCCCTTCGCCACCGCGAAAAGGACATGCTCCTGGATGTAGTCGATGAAGGTCGCCTGCGTGTGCCGCTCAGGGTAGTCGCCGTTCGGGTCCACTTCGAGTTGGTACCGGTTACCTTGCATCCCTGCGAGGGCGGGGGCAAGGCCCGACACAGCGGTTTGCTCGATCTTCACACCGAGGATCTGGCTAAGCGCATCCGACATATCGCCCAGGAGGCCGCTCGGGGCCGAGCCATCGGCGATGATTGAGTAGGGCGGGTAGTTCCCCTGGTTAACGGCGTTGATGGTGCCGGAGCTCTTGATGTCGGCTGGCAGTTGGTTGTGCAGGGTCTGGTCCAGCGTTTGGACGGGAATCGCAGTGGACGCTTTTTTGGACGGCGTCGTGCCAGAGATGCCAGGGTCGGCTGTACAGCCGACAAGTCCAAGCGCCAGCAGTGCAATAGAGGCCAGCGAAGCTTTCCAGGGCATGGCCCGGCGCGCGGTGTTCGAGGCGTGCTGTGGGATGGTGGGGCGATCAACCGACATGGCTGCTCCTAATGGGGTCTGCTCATCATTGAGTGGATGCCTGGGACAATGCTTGAGGTTGTGCGGTGCCGGTCGACCGGTCGGGTCGGGGTTCTGGCCACCGGCGACGCTGGGATCAGTCCAGGGATCACCGGAGTATAGAAAGGGAATGTAACTAATTACATTCTATGACAGCACACCGGCGACGCGTGGTCAAGATTTTCCTTCCAACCCTCGGGCGAAGATCCCGGAGCGCGTTGTCGAGCAATGCGATAGGCGATGCTTTGCAGCGGCCGTCCTTGAACGCCGGGCATGCCAACATGGTGTGCAACAAGTTACTTTTGACGCGTCTCTGGCTCCCATCGAAGCCGAATCGCTCCGGAGCCTGCTGGCCGGTGCCCGCGGAGAACGCCTCAATGGCCAGGGCGCGGATCCAGGTAGGGGAATTCTGATGAAGAGGACGACAATAGGTGATGTCGCCGCAGCGGCCGGCGTGTCGATCGCAACTGTCTCCCGCGTATTAAATGGCGGCCCCGTTACCGAAATCACAGCCGCCAAGGTGCGAAGCGCCGCAGACCGACTGAAATACACCCCCAACGCGCTCACAAAGAGCATCTTCGCCGGTCGATCGAGCACACTCGGCGTGCTCATCGACGATCTGCGCAGCCCGTTCTATACCGACCTGATGCGCGGCATAGACGATGTGGCGAATGCCAACGGAAGCCTCGTCATGTTCTCGAACACCTTCTTCCACACCGGCCGCGAGGTCGCGCAGGTGCAGGCGATGGACGAACAAAGAGTGCGCGGACTAATCGTGACAAGCGGCCCATCCGTCGATGAACGCGTGCAACGCATGGCGGAAGAGGGCACACCCTGCGTCCTGGTCGCGAGGGCGCCTCAAACCAAAGGGCCCCGACTGCACTCCGTCTCACTAAACAACCTTGCCGCAGGCCAGATTATGGCCGAACACCTTGTCGCCTGCGGGCGGACATCCGTTGGGGTGTTATCCGCCGGAACGTCGGCATCCCAGGTGGCACGCGTGGACGGGCTCAGGTCCGGCCTGCGACGCCACGGAGAATACCTCATGGACAGCGCCGTCGAGATCCTGGACGACGACGGCGGCATGGTCGAGGTCGACAACGCCATCGGCACGCTTCTGGACAACAACGCTGGGTTGAACGCCATCGTCTGCATGTCTGGGCGACACACCGTCGCTGCTCACACCGCACTTGCGAATCGATCGCTGGCCATCCCGGCTGATATGGCATTCCTCAGCATGGATGATTTCGCCTGGGCCGCTGCACTGGGCATCACTACAGTGGCCCAGCCGGCCTATGAAATGGGCTTAAGCGCCGCCCGATTCGTAGTGGAGAACTCCCTCGCCCCGAATCGACTCGTCTTCGAGCCGGAGCTCATCGCGCGAACGTCATGTGGCGAGGCTGGGTAAAGCTTTTCCGAAACATCCCTGGGACCGCTTTCCGCGCCAAGCAAGCGCAGCGCAAGCGTGCGGTCGGGGCGGATGCTGCACGAAGCGCCGATATCTTGTGAATGTAACTAGTTACAGTTACGCTACTTGAATGCTTGTCTTGAAGAACGCGCAGGTCGTGGTCGGTGATGGCCGCACCCCTGTCTTCAGTGGGTCCATTGCAGTCGAGGACGGGACTATCGCTGCGGTGACCCCGGGGGATCTCAGCGGGGCACCTGCGGACACGGTGATCGACGTGCGCGGCCACGTGGTCGCACCTGGAGGGATCAACGCGCACGCGCACGCGACCGCCCCGGGTCCGCGTTTTGCCAGCGGGACGCCGGGGCTGTCACTCCCGGAGGTGCTTGGCAACCTACGACTTCACCTCGTACAGGGCCACACTACAGTGGTCGATCTTGACGGGTTCAAGACCCCAGCGGAGAACTCGGCCGTCCATTTGATTCAGCCAGTCAAGGTGGAGAAGTCGACCGTGCATTTCGACCCGATGTTCGCCGCGGCCGACGCGTGCGACGGCACCGGGCTGACCGAGGAGCATCGCCGGCTGACCGCTAAGGAACTCGCAGACCAGGGCGCGGTCGTCATCGGTGAGGTCGGCGCGGGTATGACACTCGGTGGCGGCGGACAGGACTACATCTACATTCCCGCGGCAGTGGCGAACGCAACCGGCGTCGTCGTTGACCCAACGCAGGCGGAAGCCCTGAAGTACGCCGTGCTCGGCCGGCACATCCGCCCCGGCAACCCGGACCTCGAGCAGGTAGGCGTTCTGATCGACTCGCTCGGACTGCAGAAGCTGTCCGTTGACGATCTGGTGGCGTTGATCGAACAGTCGGTGCTGCCGTCAATGGCATCGGCGCGTGAGGGCGTGGTGCGGTCCGCGTCGCTCGCCCGCGACCTTGGGATACCCACCCTGGTCCACAACGCTGCCGCGTCCGACGACGCAACTCGCGAAGCCGCCCGGGTGGCCGGCGGCCTGTTCATCGGCGGCCACACCAACCATGACAGCTACACAGCGGACGAGGCTATTGCCAACGCCCGCTGGATCCGATCGCACGGCGGGCACGTCGAGATTGACACGTTTAGCTCCTGGGGCCGTGGAGACCTGCGCCCGAACACGCCCTCCCACCTGATCCCGCTCGTGCAGGAAGATCTTGTCGACATCATCGCCACCGACTACGGTGCCGGCAGTTGGGACAGCGCTTGGGAGATGGTTGCCGCGATCATCCAGTCCGGTCTCGCTTCTGTTGAAAAGGCCGTCGCGATGGCTACCGGAAACGTCGCACGCGCGATCCCGCGAATCGGGCAGACCCGTGGCCTGGTTCGCCCGGGCCTCGCGGCCGACCTCGTCGTCGCATCACCAAGGAACCTGTCGGACATCGAACTCGTCCTCATCAACGGAGAGATCGCCCACACCAGCCCGACCGGGCCGTTCCACTTGGAATCAATTACTACCCGGGCATAAGCATCGCGCCACACAACCAAACCGAATGAACAGGGAAAACGAATGAGAGTCATCGTCATCGGCGCCGGGGTCCTCGGGTCGTCTATCACCTACCAGCTCGCCAAGCGCGGCGTCGACGTCACCATCATCGACAAGAGCATTCCCGGCGATGCAGCCAGCGCCGCCAGCTTCGCCTGGATCAATTCCAACGACAAGGCCGATCCCCGAGAGTGGCACAACCTCAGCGCAATGTCGATCGGCGAATGGAACCTGCTCGCCCGCGAAGTCGGCACGACGAGCTGGCTGCACCGAGATGGCAACCTGCATATCGTGGACAACCCTGCGGATGCCGAAGATCTCCTCCGCATCGTCGAACAGTCCCACTCCCTCGGATACGCAGCCGTCCCCATCCCGCTACGTGACCTGTCCCGCCTGGAGCCGCAGCTGCGCGCGCGTCCCGAATACGAACTGGCCGTGTTCTTCCCTGAAGAGGGACACATCACCATTCCCCTGCTGATCCATGATCTGCTCGGCGCGGCAACCTCTCTGGGCAGCCAGCTGCGTCATAGCACCACCGTCACCGACCTTCACCGAAGTGGCGACCAGGTCACCGGTGTGATCCTCGACGACGGTACGCGACTCGAAGCCGACCTGGTCGTACTGGCTGCGGGTGCCGGAATCGGCGACCTGCTCGGAAAGCAGGGCGTTGATGCACAGACCAAGGGCACACCTGGCATCACCGTGACCACGTCGCCAGGCACCTCGAACGTGTCCACGATGCTCCACCTGCCAGGGCTCAGCATCCGCCCGGATACGAGCGGCCGCATCGTTGTCCGGTCGTCGGCGGCTGACCGCGAGATCGACCTCGCGACTTGGACGCTACCCGACCATGCGATTCGCCGACTCTTCGAGCAGGCCGCAGCCGCTGTCGTAGACGTAGACTCGGCGCTCGTGCGTTCGGAGCGTGTGCAGATTGCGCACCGCCCCTATCCACTCGATGGCCTTCCCGTCATCGGCGAGTGGGACGGCGTTCCGGGACTCTACGTGACCACGATGCACAGCGGGGTTACTCTCGGTGCGATCACCGGTCGCCTTGCCGCCGAGGAGATTGCCAGCGGGGAGAAGTCCGCGTTGTTGCAGGCATTCCGCCCGTCCCGGATCATCGACGCCGCCACCAGTGGAGCTGTGCACTTCGATCCCTATGCGGTCGAACGCGAAAAGCAGCCGACCCTCTGACTGGCAAAACCCCAGACGTAAATTTGCATCGCCGATCGAGACGGCCGACAGCCGCAGTCACGAGTCTCGGACGAACGGGATATTGCCGAACCTTACAGTTTCCCGTAGCGACGCGGATGCCGATCGGCACTGACGATGACAACGACGAAGATCGGGTGTATCTGCAAATCTTGCCAGTACACCTGAGACTAGTGGTGACCCTGCGTATTCCCGACCGGCGTATTCGTCGTAATCGAAGCCGGCGGCGAGGGCCTCAGTAG
>NZ_BPER01000014.1:0-74900 GCF_020521355.1 Leifsonia sp. LS1 | reverse complement strand
TGTGGTGCCCGACCGCGCGGTCGGGGACGCGGTGCGCGCGGCGGTCGCCGAGGGGCCGCGCGTCCTGCTCACGACCGGAGGCACGGGCCTCGCTCCCGACGACCTCACCCCCGAGGCGACGGCCGCCGTCCTCGACCGGGAGCTGCCCGGCATCGCCGAGGCGCTCCGCGCCCGAGGAGCGGCGAGCACGCCGCTCGCGGCCCTCAGCCGGGGACGAGCGGGCGTCGCGGGCACGACCCTCGTCGTGAACCTGCCGGGGTCTCGTGGAGGGGTCGCCGACGGTCTCGCGGTGCTGGCCGAGCTGCTGCCGCACCTGCTCGACCAGATCGCCGGCGGCGACCACCGAGGAGGCCGGCGATGACGGCGGCGGGGGCGGTGCTCGCCGAGATCAGCGCCGCCACGCTCGATCCCGGGATCGCGGACGAGTTCGTCTGGCGCGCGGAAGCCGGAGCCGTCGTCTGCTTCCACGGGATCGTGCGCGACCATGACGGGGGCCAGGCGGTGGTCTCCCTCGATTACCGCGCGCATCCCGACGCCGAGTCCTTCCTCCGCGCCTGCTGCGAGGAGGTCGCCGCACGCACCGGGCTCCGGGTCGCCGCGCAACACCGGGTCGGGTCGCTGAGGGTCGGCGATCTCGCATTGGTCGCGGCCGTCGCGGCGCCGCACCGGGCGGAGGCGTTCGCCGCGTGCGCCGAGCTCGTCGAGGCCATCAAGGCCGGCGTGCCGATCTGGAAGCGGCAGCACTTCGCCACCGGAGCCTCGGAGTGGGTCGGCCTCTGACCTCTCCCGCAACCGCGGATGCGACTCTATGATGACAGTCATGCCGCAGATACGGGTAAAAGACGCAGCACGGTTCCTTGGAGTCTCGGACGACACCGTGCGCCGCTGGATCGAGGGCGGGCTGCTGTCGAGCGAACACGACGGGGCCGGACGCACCGTGGTCGACGGCCTGGAACTCGCGGTGCTCGCCAAGCAGAACGCCGTGCTGCCCGACGACCCGTCCGGAGTCGGCCGATCGGCCCGTAACCGGTTCGTGGGCATCGTCACGGACATCGTCGCCGATCGCGTCATGGCCCAGGTGGAGCTCCAGTGCGGCCCGCACCGTGTCGTCTCGCTCATGAGCAGCGAGGCCGTGCGCGAGCTCGGGCTGGAGCCCGGCTCGGTCGCCGTCGCGGTCGTCAAGGCCACCACCGTCATCGTCGAGACCCCGGGGGCATCGTCGTGACCGCGGGGAGGCGCCTGGCGGCTGCGACCGCCTCCCTCGCCGTCCTGCTCCTCGCCGTGACGGGCTGCTCGGCCGCCGGCTCGTCCTCCGCGACCGCATCCCCGACCTCCTCGGCGACGGGACGGGCGACGGGCACGATCACCGTGTTCGCTGCAGCGTCGCTCACGAGCACCTTCACCGCACTCGGCGCCGAGTTCGAGAAGGCGAACCCGGGCAGCGCGGTGACCTTCAGCTTCGCGGGATCATCCGACCTCGTCACCCAGCTGACCGCGGGCGCGCCCGCCGACGTGTTCGCCTCCGCGGACGAAGCCACCATGAAGAAGGCGGTGTCGGCCGGCGTCACCGCGGGCGACCCGGTCGACTTCGCCACGAACGTGCTCGCGATCGCCGTGCCGAAAGGCAACCCCGCACACATCGGCGGCTTCGCCGATCTCTCGAAGCCGGGCGTCGCCACGGTCGTCTGCGCACCACAGGTGCCGTGCGGGGCGGCGACGGCGAAGGTGGAGGCCGCGACCGGCACCACGCTCGCGCCGGTCAGCGAGGAGTCCTCGGTCACGGACGTCCTCGGCAAAGTGATCGCCGGCGAGGCCGACGCGGGCATCGTCTACGCGACCGACGTCCGGGGTGCGGGCGACGCGGTCGGCTCGGTGCCCTTCCCCGAGGCGAAGGGCGTGGTCAACACGTATCCGATCGCGGCCGTCGGGCAGGGCGCGAACACGGCGGGCGGGAAGGCTTTCCTGGCCTTCGTGACGGGTCCGGCCGGGCAGCGGGTGCTGCGGGCCGCCGGATTCGGCGCACCGTGAGCAACCGGCCCGCGACCGGCATCCCGGCCTGGCTTCTCGTGATCGCCGGGGCCGGCGCCCTGTTCGCGCTCCTCCCGGTCGCGGCGATGGTGCTGCAGGTCGACTGGGCGCAGTTCCCGGCTCTCATCAGCTCGCCCTCGTCGGTGGACGCCCTGCTGCTGAGTCTGCGCACCTCGCTGACGGCCACCGCCGCCTGCCTCGTGCTCGGCATCCCGATGGCCGTGGTGCTCGCGCGTGTGCCCTTCCGCGGCCGAGGTCTCGTGCGAGCCGTCATCCTGCTGCCGCTCGTCCTCCCTCCGGTCGTCGGCGGCCTGGCGTTGCTCGCCCTCTACGGCCGCCGCGGTCTGCTCGGCGGTGCGCTCGCCGTGGCGTTCTCGACCCCGGCGGTCGTGATCGCCCAGACGTTCGTCGCCCTCCCGTTCCTCGTCCTGAGCCTGGAGGGGGCGCTGCGGACAGCCGGCGATCGGTACGAGGCGGTGGCCGCGACACTCGGCGCCGGTCCGTCGACGGTGCTGTTCCGGGTCACCCTGCCGCTCGTGACGCCCGCCATCGTCTCGGGTGCGGTGCTGTCGTTCGCCCGGGCCCTCGGGGAGTTCGGGGCGACCCTGACCTTCGCGGGCAGCTTGCAAGGCGTCACCCGCACCCTGCCCCTGGAGATCTACGTGCAGCGGGAGACCGACCCCGAGGCAGCAGTCGCGCTGTCGTTGGTGCTCATCGCGGTCGCGATCGCCGTCGTCGCCGTCGCTCACGGAGCGGGCGAGCCGCTCCGCAGGCGCACCGCATGACGCTGCGGCTCACGGCGTCGCTCGCCGAGCGCGGCGTCGCGGTCGACCTCGCTCTCGGCTCCGGAGAGACGCTCGCCCTCCTCGGCCCGAACGGCGCGGGAAAGTCCACGGTGCTCGGGATGCTCGCCGGCCTCGTCCGCCCCGACGAGGGTACGGCCACGCTCGACGGCGCCACCCTGTTCGACCTCCCGTCGACCTGGCTCGCCCCGCACCGCAGGAGCGTCGCCCTGCTGGCGCAGGACGCGCTGCTGTTCCCGCACCTCACCGCGCGCGACAACGTCGCCTTCGCCGCGCGCACGACCGGCCTCGCACGCGCTGCCGCCCGCGACCACGCCGGGGAATGGCTGGGCCGCACCGGGGCGGATGCGTTCGCCGACCGGCGCCCGGCCGGCCTGTCGGGCGGTCAAGCGCAGCGGGTCGCGATCGCGCGGGCGCTCGCCGCCGAGCCGCGGCTCACGCTGCTCGACGAACCTCTCGCCTCCCTCGACGTCGGCATCGCCGCCGAGCTGCGTCAGACGCTCGCCGCCGTGCTCGCCGGCCGCACCGCGGTCCTGGTCACGCACGAGGTCCTCGACGCCTACCTGCTCGCCGATCGAGTCGCGGTGCTGCACGACGGGAGGGTGGTCGAACAGGGCCCGACCCGGCAGGTGCTCGGCCACCCGCGCCACCCGTTCACGGCGGAGATCGCCGGGCTCGGTCTGCTGACCGGCCGCCGCACCGCGCGCGGGATCCGCACGGACGACGGGCTGGAGGTCGCCGGCACGACGACGGACCCGATCAGCGCCGGAACACCGGTCACGGCGATCATCCGGCCGTCGTCCGTCACGGTCCATCCGGTGGGAACGGACGGCATCCCCGCCCGTGTCACCGCACTCGAGCCGCGGGACGACCTGGTGCGGGTGCGCACGGATCGGATCACGGCACTGCTTCCGGCCGCGGTCGTCGCGGAGTTGCGGCTGTCGCCGGGGACGCCCGTCGCTCTCCGCGTCGCTCCCGACGACGTGTCGATCGCTCCCCTCTGACGTCCGGACGGTGCGTCAGCCGCCGGCGAACGGTGGAAGGACATCCACCCGCTCACCGAGCGGCCGTCCTGCGTCGCGCGCGACGACGCCGTCCACGAGGAAGGATCCGCCCCGCAGGACGCGCCGCATCGGTTCGCCGTGACGGGAGGCGAGCTCTTCCCGCAACGCGCCCAGCGTCGGCTCCGCCAGGACGATGCGCTCCTCCGCGCATCCCGCCGCCTCCTCCGCCGCGGCGAAATAGCGCACCAGTACGTCAGCCACCGATCGCCCCCATACTCCGGGCGGGCGGCAGGAAGCCGGCGGCGTCGATCCCGTGCCCCGCCTGCTTGCCCCACATCGCGCCGCGCCACCAGCGGGCGATCTCGGCGTCGTCCGCCCCGCCTCGGAGGAGGCCGCGCAGGTCGGTCTCCTCGTCGCCGAACAGGCAGGATCGCACGGTCCCCTCCGCCGTGATGCGCGTGCGGTCGCAGGCGGCGCAGAACGAGCGCGAGACGGAGGCGATGATGCCGACCGTCGCCGGACCGCCGTCGACCAGCCATTCCTCTGCGGGAGAGGAGGGGTCGTCCCGTCCCGCCTCCGTGAGCGCGAAGCGCGTGCCGAGCGTCTCCAGCAGTTCGCTCGCCGGCACCATGTTGTCCCGCGCCCACGCGCGGTCCGCATCGAGCGGCATCTGCTCGATGAAGCGGAGGCGGCAGCCGTTGTCGAGCGCCCACGCGAGCAGCTCCGGCGCGTCGGCCAGGGTGTCGCGCATCATGACGGCGTTCACCTTGAGCGGGGTGAGTCCCGCGTCGCGGGCCGCTCGGATGCCGGCGAGCACGGCGGGCAGGCGGTCACGACGGGTCAGGCGTGCGAAATGCGAACGGTCGACGGTGTCGAGCGAGATGTTGACCCGGGTCAGACCGGCGGCGACGAGCGCGCTCAGGCGGTGGTCCAGCCCGATGCCGTTGGTCGTGATGCTGAGATCGACGCCGGGGGCGACCTCCGCCGACCGCGCCACGATCTCGGAGAGGTCGGCGCGCATGAGTGGCTCGCCGCCGGTGAACCGCACCTCCCTGACACCCAGGTCACGCACCCCGATGCCGACCAGCCGGGCGATCTCCGCGGCCGTGAGCAGGCTCTCGCGCGGGATCGTGGGCAGGCCCTCGGCCGGCATGCAGTAGGTGCAGCGCAGCGAGCACTTCTCGGTGACGGAGACACGCAGATCCCGCGCCACCCGTCCGAAGCGATCGATCAGTCCCGGATGCTCGGGACGACCGGCGAGGCTCGGCGCCACCGCGTCGCCGCCGCCGGAGCGCACGGGGATCCGCGCGGGCGAGCCGAGGTTGACGGCGGTCATGTCCTCACCCTAGCCCGCGGTCAGTAGCGCGGCAGGGACGGATCGACGTCGCGCGCCCACGCGTCGATCCCGCCGGCGAGCACGAGCCCGGGCGCTCCCACGTCGGCGAGGAGGCGGCGCGCGGTCTCGGCGCGCACGCCGTGATGGCAGACAAGGACGAGCGGCTCGGTGCCGAGCCGCGCCGCGACACCGGCCGGGTCACGCTGCACCACCCCGAGCGGCACCAGCAGCGAGCCAGGGATCTCCGCGATGTCCGCCTCCCACGGCTCCCGCACATCGAGCAGGGTGTGGGGCTCGCCCGCGAGGAGGCGGGCGTGCAGCTCCCCCGCCGAGACGGTGTCCGAGACTCCGCAGAACGCGTCGTAGTCGATCAGGCCGGTGACCGGCTCGCCCGCCGGGTCGCGCTCGTACGCGACCTCGCGGAAGGTCCCGTGCAGGGCATCGTGCACGATCACCCGGCCGAGCACAGGCTCGCCCGTGCCGGTGACGAGCTTGATCGCCTCGCCCACCATCAGCGATCCGATCGTGCCGCAGACGCTCGGCAGCGCCCCCGCCTCGGCGCAGCTCGGGATGCTGCCGGGCTCGGGTGGCACGGGGAACAGATCGCGATAGTGCGGTCCCTGCGCCGCCCAGCTGAGTCCCACCTGACCACCGGCCTGGTGCACGGCGCCCCAGACGACCGGCACGCCGGCGAGCACGGCAGCGTCATTGACGAGGTAGCGGGTCGGGAAGTTGTCGCTGCCGTCGAGCACGAGGTCGAACCCGGCGATGATCTCCCGGGCGTTGGCCGCCGTCAGCCGCTCGGCGAAGAGCCGCACCTCGCTCTCCGGATCGATGGCGCGCACCGTCTCGGCGGCCGAATCGGTCTTGAGGCGGCCGATGTCCGCGGGCGTGTGCACAGTCTGGCGGGGCAGGTTGCTCGGCTCGACGCGGTCGTCGTCGACGATCCCGATGGTGCCGAAACCGGTGGAGGCCAGCAGCGGCAGGACAGCGGAGCCGAGGCCGCCCGCCCCCACCACGAGGACCCGCGCCGCGTGCAGCCGGCGCTGCGCGAGCATCCCGAAGCCGGGGAGCCTGGTGGTGCGCGCGTAGCGCGCCCGGTGCTCGGCGGAGAGCTCGGGAGCGGGTTCGACGAGCGGCGGAAAGGCCATACGCACAGCCAACCATGTCGCAGGGTCTCGTGTCGCGCGGCCCGGCGCAATATGCTTCGCGCATGGGTATCGTCTCCTCCGGATTCCTGGGGCGTCGCAGAAACGACGACCCGCGCGTTCCGCCCGGCCAGTACGCCACGGACGGATTCCCGGTGCTGTCGGCCGGTCCGACGCCACGCATCTCGAAAGAGGACTGGGCGTTCACGATCACCACCGAGACCGGCGACGTCCGCCGCTGGAGCTGGGCCGAGTTCCAAGCCCTCCCACAGGAGGACGTCAGCACGGACATCCACTGCGTCACCAGCTGGTCGAAGCTGGGGACGTCATGGCGGGGCGTCGCCCTCGACACCCTGTTCGCGGAGGTGGACACCGCCTTCGAGTACACGATGGCGCACTCCTACGGCGGATACACCACGAACGTCCCCCTCGCCGACCTGCTCGACGGCAAAGCGTGGATCGCGCACAGCTTCGACGGGGAGGACCTCGCTCCCGAGCACGGGGGTCCCGCGCGTCTGCTCGTGCCCCACCTGTACTTCTGGAAGAGCGCCAAGTGGGTCAGCGGACTGCAGATGCTGCCGCAGGACCAGCCCGGATTCTGGGAGCAGAACGGGTACAACATGTACGGCGACCCGTGGAAAGAGCAGCGCTACTGGTGAGCACCGTCTGGCGCGTGGCCGACGTCGTCGATGCGCGGCCCGAGACGCCCTCGGCCCGCACCATCCGCCTGCGCATCCCCGGTCTCCACGGACATCTCGCCGGACAGCACGTGGATGTGCGGCTGACGGCCCCCGACGGCTACCAGGCCGTCCGCTCCTACTCGATCGCGTCGGCGACCGGCGCGAACGGCGTCGCGGAGGACGAGCTCGAGCTCACCGTGGAGGAGCTCCCCGACGGCGAGGTCTCCCCCTACCTCGTGCGCGGTCTGATGGTCGGAGAGCAGCTGGAGGTGCGCGGCCCGGTCGGGGGATGGTTCGTCTGGCGCGCCACCGATACCGGCCCGGTGCAGCTCATCGCCGGCGGCTCCGGCGTCGTGCCGCTCATGTCGATGGCACGGGCGCACGCCGCCGCCGCAAGCACGGCACCGTTCCGCCTGCTCTACTCGATCCGCACGCCGGAGTCGGGCTTCTATCGTGACGAGCTCGGACGGCTTGGCCACGACGCGGCAGCACCGCTCACTGTCGACTACGTCTACACCCGCGCTGCGCCGGCCGGAGCGGCGACACCGCCCGGGCGTCTGACGGCGGAAGCGCTGGCCGCAGCCGTCGTTCCCGCGGCCGAAACACCCACCTTCTACGTGTGCGGAGCGACACCGTTCGTCGAGACCGTCTCAGGCTGGCTGGTGGACGCCGGACACGCGCCCGAGCGCATCCGGACCGAGCGCTACGGCGGCATCGGAGGTGCATCATGACCGACCAGGACGACCCGGCCGAGCCCGGCTACCTCGACGGCAATGCCGCCGCAGGGCTCCTCTCCGAACTCTTCGCCGTCGACGTCACAGCGGCCCGCGGCCGCTGCGCGCACTGCGGCGACGAGAACGTCGTCGCCGCCGGCCGTCTCTATCTGCATGGCACGGGAATGGTGCTGCGGTGCGCGCTCTGCGGCGAGGTTCTCGCACAGGCGACCGAGCTGGAGGACTCCGTGTGCCTCGACCTCCGGGGCCTCGCGTGGCTTCGAGTGCCGATCTGACCAGGACGCCCGCGCCCGCCGTCGGTGCCGCTCCTACGACCCCAGGTACGACCCCGACATCGAGTAGCCGCCGTCCGGCTTCATCGACGGCACCGGTTCGTCGAACGACGGGTTGGCTTTGCCCGGCAGGCTCGCGGGCACCACCCACGCCCGCGCCGCGGCGACGATCGCGACGACGCACGCGGCGACCAGCACGACGCCGACGGCGACGAGCGCCCACCCGACCGGGTCGCCGACCGTGAGGAGGACGACACCGTACGGCCCCGCCAGCCAGGCGCTCACACCGCTGACGATCGCCCCGGCGACCAGGAGCACGACCCGTGTACGGCGGCGACGCGCCCGCTCCAGCTTCTCCATCAGCACGCTCACGGTGCACCCCCTTTTCGGCACCCTAGCATCCGGGCGCCGGCGCAGGCAGTGCCCGTCCAGCAGGGCACCGTAGAATTCTCCGGTGCCATCCACGACCCCTTCCTCCGACTCCCCCGCCGGCATCGACCCGGCCGAGCTGGCGATCACCCTCCGCGTGCTCGGGAGCCTTCACGCGTTCGACCGGGAGCACCCCGACTTCGTCGCCGTGCGCCAGGCGACCGGTCACATGTTCAAGGCCGTCAAGCAGGCGCGTCGGCGGGAGCTGCGGGATGCGGTCGCCGAGGCCGACCGCGCGGTGGTCGCCGCGACCGCCACCGGAGCGCCGGATCGCATCGACGACGAGACACGCGGGCGCGAGCTGACGTCGAGCTCCACCGGCACCACCTCCGCCGGGACGCTGCTCAAGCCGCGCGCCTGCTACATCTGCAAGCAGGACTACACCGAGGTGGACTGGTTCTACCACCAGCTCTGCCCCTCCTGCGCCGCGTTCAGCCACACCAAGCGCAACGCCCGCACCGATCTGCGGGGCAAGCGCGCCCTCCTGACCGGCGGCCGCGCGAAGATCGGCATGCACATCGCCCTGCGCCTGCTGCGCGACGGTGCGCACCTGACCATCACGACACGGTTCCCCCGCGATGCGGTGCGCCGCTTCTCGCAGCTGCCCGACTCCGCCGAGTGGCTGCACCGCCTCCGCGTCGTCGGGATCGACCTGCGGGACCCGTCGCAGGTGATCGCGCTGGCCGACTCGGTCGCCGCGCACGGTCCCCTCGACATCCTCATCAACAACGCCGCCCAGACCGTGCGCCGGTCCCCGGGCTCGTACTCGTTGCTGGCCGAGGCGGAGTCCCAGCCCCTCCCCGACGGTCCGCTGCCCGAGATGGAGACCTTCGGCCACACCGCCGACCCTCATCCGCAGGCACTGGAGGCGTCGGTGGCCGCCCATCCGCTGCTGTCGAGCGCCACGATCGCCGGCACGGTCGCGCAGCTCGCCGGCCCGGGCGCGCTCACGGCGGACGATCTCGCGGCGCTCGCGATGGCGCCGGGCTCGTCGTCGCTCGCCAAGCACGCCGACGGCACCGCGATCGACGCGGGCGGGCTCGTCCCCGACGTCAAGCGCGTCAACAGCTGGACGCAGGCGATCGGCGACGTCGACCCGCTGGAGCTTCTGGAGGTCCAGCTCTGCAACACGACCGCGCCGTTCATCCTGATCGACCGGCTGCGCCCGTCCATGGCCGCCGTCGAGGCGGGCCGCGCCTACGTCGTCAACGTCTCCGCGATGGAGGGCGTGTTCGGCCGCCGCTACAAGGGTCCCGGCCATCCGCACACCAATATGGCGAAGGCCGCTCTGAACATGCTCACGCGCACGAGCGCCGGCGAGATGTTCGAGACCGACAACATCCTGATGACCAGTGTCGACACGGGCTGGATCACCGACGAGCGCCCGCACTACACGAAGGTGCGGCTCGCCGAGGAGGGTTTCCACGCCCCGCTCGACCTCGTCGACGGCGCCGCGCGCGTGTACGACCCGATCGTCCGCGGCGAAGCCGGCGAAGATGTCTACGGTGTGTTTCTCAAGGACTACCGCGCGTCGGCGTGGTGAGCGAACTACGCTAAGCCCGTAGGCCCACCACGAGGAGCGACGATGTCGACCACACCGGAGGACGGCGCGCCGGCGCCCGTCCCTCTGCCCGGCCAGGCTCGGCCGGGCGGGAACGCCCCGCAGAAGGCGGGCCGGTTCCGCCATTGGCTGCTGTCGGGCCTCATCGACGAGCGCGGCACCCAGCAGGGTCCGCACGGGCGCAACCCCGAGCGCACGCACTCCTGGTGGCAGGTCATGTGCCTCACCGGCGTCGACTACTTCTCGACACTCGGCTACCAGCCCGCCATCGCCGCCCTCGCGGCCGGGCTGATCTCGCCGTTCGCGACCCTCGTGCTCGTCGCGCTGACGCTGCTCGGAGCGCTCCCGGTCTACCGCCGGGTCGCGCGCGAGAGCTTCCGCGGCTCGGGGTCGATCGCGATGCTGGAGCGGCTGCTGCCCTGGTGGGCCGGCAAGCTGTTCGTGCTCGTCCTGCTCGGCTTCGCCGCGACCGACTTCATGATCACCATCACGCTGTCCGCGGCCGATGCCTCCGCGCACGCCATCGAGAACCCGTTCGCGCCCGACTGGTTCCACGGGCAGAACGTGATCATCACCCTGGTGCTGCTCGCGCTGCTGGGAGCCGTCTTCCTCCGCGGATTCCGGGAGGCCATCGGCATCGCAGTCATCCTCGTCGCGGTCTATCTCGCCCTGAACGTCATCGTGGTCGGCACCTCCATCGTCGAGGTGTTCCAGCATCCGACCGCGATCGACGACTGGTGGGGCATGCTGTTCCGGCAGAACGGCAACCCGCTCATCATCGTCGGAGTGGCACTGCTGGTCTTCCCGAAGCTCGCGCTGGGTCTCTCCGGCTTCGAGACCGGCGTCGCGGTCATGCCGCAGATCACGGGCCGCCCGGACGACGACCCCAGCCACCCGGCCGGCCGCATCCGCGGAGCTCACCGGCTCCTGACCACCGCCGCCCTCATCATGAGCGCGTTCCTGATCACGTCGAGTTTCACCACCACGCTGCTCATCCCGCAGAAGGAGTTCCAGCCCGGCGGCTCCGCGAACGGCCGCGCGCTCGCCTACCTCGCGCACGAATACCTGGGCAACGTGTTCGGCACGGTCTACGACATCAGCACCATCCTCATCCTCTGGTTCGCCGGTGCCTCCGCCATGGCCGGCCTGCTCAACCTCGTGCCGCGCTACCTGCCCCGGTACGGGATGGCGCCGCAGTGGGCCCGCGCCGTGCGGCCCCTCGTCCTGGTCTTCACCGCGATCGCGTTCCTCATCACGCTCGTCTTCCAGGCGAGCGTGGACGCCCAGGGCGGCGCCTACGCGACGGGCGTGCTCGTGCTCATCACCTCGGCCTCTCTGGCGGTGGCCCTCTCCGCCCGACGCAAGAAGCAGCCGCGCCGCTTCGTGCTGTTCGGCATCATCACCGCGATCTTCATCTACACGACCGTCGTCAATGTGATCGAGCGCCCCGACGGCATCCGCATCGCCCTGCTGTTCATCCTGGGCATCCTGGTCGTCTCGATCGTCTCCCGCATCGGGCGCTCCTTCGAACTGCGCGCCACCTCGGTGACGCTCGACGTCTCCGCCCTCGACTTCGTGCTGGAGGATGCCGAGGAGGGCGAGATCCGCATCATCTCGCACGAGCCCGACGTCGACACCACGAAGGAGTACGCCGAGAAGAACAAGGACGAGCGCAAGTTCAGCCACATCCCGCAGCGCGCGCGGACCATCTTCCTCGAGGTGCTCCGCTCCGACTCCTCCGACTTCGAGGAGGACCTCGTCGTCCACGGGGTCATCAAGCACGGCTACCGTGTTCTCCAGGTCAGGAGCGGCAACGTCCCGAACACCATCGCCGCCGTCCTGCTCGAGATCCGCGACATCACCGGAGTGGTCCCGACGATCTACTTCGAGTGGACGGAGGGCAACCCGATCTCGAACATGTTCCGCTTCCTCATCACCGGTGTCGGCGAGGTCGCCCCGGTGACCAGGGAGGTGCTCCGGGAAGCCGAGAAGGACGTGAAACGCCGACCGGCCGTCCACGTCTCCTGATCGGCCCCGCGCTGTGGGACCATGACCGCATGGACGGACACGCGTTCTTCGAGGCCATCGGCGTCGCCTTCGAGTTCGTCGGCGTCGTGGCGATGGCCCTGGGCTTCGTGGTGGCGGTGGCGATCTCCCTCGTCGCCTGGCGGCGCAGCCGGAGCGGTACCGTCGGGTTCCGCACCCTGCGCGAGACGTTCGGCGGCGTCATCCTCCTCGGCCTCGAGATCCTGGTCGCCGCCGATCTGGTGAAGACCGTGACCTCCAGTCCGACCCTCACCGATGCGATCGTGCTCGGCATCATCGTGCTCATCCGCACCATCCTGAGCTTCTCGCTGCAAGTCGAGATCGATGGCGTCGCCCCGTGGAAGCGAGCGCTGGTCACCGGGCCGCAGGTGCTGGCGCGGGCGGCGCAGAAGGCGGGCGAGACCCCGGGGGCGTGACGCCGATCCGGCGACGACGGGATCTCAGCGGTTGTGGGGTACGCCCACGCCCAGTGGATGAGGCCCCAGCAGGAACCAGACGATCGGTCCGGCGAGAGGGAACGCGATGACCGCAGCGATCCAGATGATCCGTTCCATGCGGCTGAGTTGCTCCGTTTTGACGATCCGCATCACCGCATAGGCAAGGGCAGCGAGGTAGAACGCACCGGCCAGACCGGCGAAGATCAGACCCACGATTTCCATCTCGGCTCCTTCGACGAGTGATGTCTACACGCTAGCAGTAGATACTGTGTGTTGCGAAGTTAATACTTCAGATGGGATGGCCGAAGGGTATCGACACCTCGTCGAATACTTCGCTCGCTTGACGATCAAAGGAGATAGGTCATGCATTTTCCCACCTACCGTCGCATCGCGGCCACCGGATCCGCGGTCCTCGCCGGGACCGCACTCGCGCTCGGCTCTGGCATTCCGGCCAATGCCTGGACACCGGCTGCATCCGACGAACTCGTGACCCCCGGCGAGTCGCGATCATTCGAGGGTCCGGACGGTAATTCGACCGTCCTCTCCCTCGGCGAACCGGTCATCGTGACCGCGGAGGATATCGCGCATGATTCCGGCCTCAGCCCCCTCGCCAAAGCCGAACTGACCGCCGCAGCAGCGTACGCCGGCGTCTCATCCAACCATTGGAGCCAGTTCGTCACGGGGGCGGCGTACACACGGACTCAGAACGGCACGTTCTACTACAACGGTTCGCGTGTCTGGGTCAGTGAGAGCTACGCGGGATATCGCGGCTCGCACGCCTGCTTCACCAACGACGTTGTCTGGCCGTGGTCCATCTCCAACGTCGCCAAGAGCGAGTGGGGGCGGAACGAGCAGTCGGTCGATGAACTGCACCTGGAACGTCGGTCAGCCCGGGTATCTGACGACAAGCTGGGGAATGACGGCGACCGTCTATTCGAACGGCACGATCTCCGGTTCCGGAGCCAGTCGCGGATAGCCGCCTTCCCGCCTTCGGGCCTGCTCGTCCACCAGAACGATCGGGCCCGAAGGCGTCGATCATCGACCCGTCAGCACCCCCGCAACCAATTCCCCCACCGAGCGCACTCCCGCCAGCCCCAGCGTGATGTCCAGCTCGGCCACCACGTTGCGCAGCAGCTCCCGGACGCCCTCCTCCCCCGCCAGCGCGAGCGCGTAGACGTACGGGCGGCCGATGGCGACGGCGCGGGCTCCGAGGGCGAGGGCGATGACCGCGTCGGCTCCGCCGCGCACGCCGCTGTCGAAGAGGACCGGGAGCCTCCCGTCGACCGCGTCCACCACCGCGGGCAGGGCGTCGAGCGCGGCGACCTCCCCGTCGAGCTGGCGGCCGCCGTGGTTCGAGACCTGCACGGCGTCGACGCCCGCGTCCACCGCCCGGCGGGCGTCGTCGGGGTGCAGCACACCCTTGAGCACGATCGGGAGGCGGGTGCGCTCGCGCAGGAAGGTCAGGTCGTCCCAGGTCAGCGACGGGTCGGCGAACACGTCGAGGAAGGTCTCGACCGCAGCGAGCGGCTCGGGCGAGCGGAGGTTGCGGCGCGTCCCGCCGGGGTGATGGCGCAGGATGCTCGCGAAGGAGGCGATGGCGGCCGGGGTCACCCGGGGGCGGGCGCGCGAGGGTCCGCCGGCGACCCGTTCCGCGACGAGACGCCGGAACACGGGGTCGCTGGTGTACTGCGCGATGCCGAGGCCCCGGCTGAACGGGAGGTAGCCGAGGTCGAGGTCGCGCGGGCGCCAGCCGAGCACGTGGGTGTCGAGGGTGACCACGATGGCCTCGCACCCGCTGCGCTCGGCCCGCTCCACCAGGCTGGCGACGAGGTCACGGGAGGAGCTCCAGTACAGCTGGAACCAGCGGGACTCGCCGGGGCGCACCGCGTCCATCGCCGCGGCCACCCCCTCCATCGGCGTCGAGGCCTGGGTGGAGAGCACGGCCGGGATGCCGACGGAGGCCGCCGCCCGTGCCGCGAGCGCGTCGCCACCGCGCCGGGCCAGCTCCAGCACGCCGATCGGCGCCAGCAGCAGCGGGGTGGGGCGGCGCACGCCGAACAGGTAGACGCCGAGGTCGCGCTCGGCCACGTCGCGCAGCACGCGCGGCACGATCCGCCGCGCCCGGAAGGCCTCGAGGTTGGCCCGCGCGGTGCGCTCGGCGCCCGCAGAGCCGGCGACGTACGCGAACGCCGCGCGCGACATCCTCCGCTCCGCCGCCCGTTCCAGGGCGATCGGTCCGACCGGGATGCGCGGGCGCGTGCCGCTCACTCCGGCGCGATAGATTTCGGACTGGGCGTCGCGGCCCGCACTGGCTGCCATGCCGCCATTCTGCTCTACCGTGTGTTGGACGGTGCTTGGGTCCAGGCGTTGATCCGACGGAGTCCGTCCGCCGAGACCCTGACCTCGACACGATCGCGAAACTGAACGTTCCACGTCGGGATCGGGTCGCTGAGGATCACCGACTGATCCACTCATTCACGCGCTCATACGGCCCCGTGGACGTGGAAGACGCCATGGAAACGTCAGTAGCTGACATGTTCGCGACTCTCACCTCCTCTCGCCTGTCCGGCGTGTCGGTCAGGACGTCGAACGTGCACGACTCGCACCCCACACTCTGCCGACACATCGACCTCCAACGTCACGTTGTCAGGACCGTCGCCGACGAGAACCACTTCGAGCGCACCAACAGCACAGGCTCATCCCAGCCACGGCTGCCATCGTCCACGCCAAAAGTGAACTCGCACCATTCGCCAATCGTCCGGTAGGTGTCGGCCGCGATTTCGAGGCTGGTGCCGTCCATGAGCTGCACCCGCCACCTCGGAATCGGATCCCTGACAATCCACGGCTCAGACGTGGATGGCGGCCGCTCGTACGGGCCGCGTTCCTCGGTCGAGAACAGTCTTGCGGCATCCCTGGCCGCGATACTCGCGACCCAGAACTCCTCGAGTCTCTCCGGAGACCTCCTCACGCTTCGGAACACTCGTGGATCTGCCTCAAGATCAACGCCGTCCGCGATGACGAAGAGGACGGCCCCTCCCGGCGTATGAATCTCCCATCCGCCCCATTCGAAGGGCGCCCGCAGCCGATTCTGGGAATGCGTCAACGGCCCGTCACCCTCCTCGCGATCCGCGCCGCTGGCGGGTTCGCCGGTTTGCGCACGTGCCGCACTCCCTCAGCGTCGGGGTAGCGCCGTAGCTCTCGACAGCCGTTGCGGCGTCTCAGGATACAGACGCTGCGGTTCTCTGCGTCATCGGTCATGCGCTTGCTCCCCGTACTTCCACGATTCGGCAGCGAACTCGTAGCAGCCTTCGTCTGCGATGTGATCAGGTAGCGCGTCGGATTCGGATGCCAGGACCTTTTCGTCGCCCGATCCCGGATCAGATCTGAGATCCACCGCGAGTCCTCGATTTCTGCCAGTCTCTCGCAACCCTGGGTTTGGAGCGGCGCACGGGTATCTGTAGACCGGAAAATACCACGCAGACGACTCGACGGTCGTCTGCTGCGAGCGGGAGGGGCGAGCTTGTTTCGGCTCGCGTTTACCGCTCCCATGGATTCGTCGGCATCGTTGATTGTTCTGCCAGGGCCGACCACCATCCGCAGAGGATCACCCCTCACCTGCTGCAATGGCGACGTACTCCCAGATCGGCGAGTCGTCCAACGGCTTACGCTTGATTCCGGCATAGCCAAGCCCCGCGATGAAACGGTCAGGGTCGACGCTATATCGAGGATCATCAAAGCCCGCGATGACCGGCTTCTGGTAGGAGACGTGCCGCTTCCCTCCCTCCTGCATCTTCCAGAACCGGGCCGGATTCTTCGCGATTATCAGGTCTCCGACAAACAACCCCGAGTCAAAGACTAAGGAATACCAGTCTCCCAGGAGACGTCCCGGCCGCACGGGATCCTCTTCCACATGTTCATAGAGCCACCGCCCCCACCTGTCGGTCGACTCTCGATGACCGTCGAGCACCACACCGTTGCGTGCCGCAAACGCCTTCAAGTAGTCGAGTCTCTCAGGCTTCTTCTCCATCACATCCGCGTACGCGACCCGAGCATCTCGCCGCGACATGTTCTCTGGCGGTCCCAGCACCGGCGGCTCGTACAGCGAGTAGTCTCCCCAGTTGATCAATGACCCACCCTCCAGTTGATTCCCGCCGCGTTCAAGGCCCGCTGGACACTAGCAGTTGGCCCAATCTTGCCAGTCGCATCGCTTCGACCGAACTCCCACGTCACGCTAGCGAGTTGCTTCGTCCGCGAGGGCGCCGCATCCTTGGCGATTTGCAGGCCCAGGCTCCCCCTGTTGCTCACAGATCGATAAACTCCGGCGGAATGGCTTCGCAGATCCACACGTGGTTCTCACGATGATCAAACCTAACCCCGGCTCGAAATGCGCTCGCCGCCTTCACGGTCAGAACTACGACATCGGCGCCGTGCCTCCTGGCCACACGTGATGCCGTCTCCTTCTCCGGAGATAGGTGAACATGCTGCCTCTGCATCGGTCGCAAGCCCTCCGCGCGAATCGCGGCCAGATTTCGCCGCTGAGTGCCGCGAAACAGGAGATTCGGAGGTTCATCCCCAGCAAGCTCTGACGCGTAACGACCGAGTGCCCGTAGCGCGCACGAATCTGATCGTCCCGAATCTCATGACGCTGCTGAGGTGCCTCGGCGACAATGCGACGGATGCGTTCCTCAGTCACGTCGCCAACGCCGTGGTTGGCGAGGGCCCGTACGAGGTCGTGAACGGACACCCAGCCATCGCGACTCACAGCAAGCCCGTACGCCTCGGGCGCGTGACGTAAAGCATAACTGATCGCCCTGCTGATCTCTCCATCAGTGACCATGAGATTGCTCCTGATATTGCCACGTCTCAGCAGCGAACTCGTAGCAGCCCTCTTCCGCGACATAGATCAGGAAGTGGGACAGGTCGAGGTGGGCGACATTCCGCTCCCGCCGGTCTCGGATGAGTTCCGAAATCCAGATGGAGTTCTCTACCTCGACGAGTTTGTTGTACGCCTGACTCTGAAACGGCAGACAGAGCGGCTCGACCGTGTACTTGTACGCACGGACCCAGTCGAACGATAAAACGGCATCGACACCGAGTCCATCGCGCTGGAGTGGTACGCGCAACTCCATCCTGCCGCGCCCGCTGAGCCAAGACTCGCCATCGACCTCTTCGGGACCGTAGGGCAGCTCAAAAAGGAACCGGTGCGCAGGTTCGGGCGCGGCACGCTTTGACATCCCTATTCTCCTCCTCTCGCTCCCCTCAGAAGACCACGGGAGTAAACATCGTCGGTCCCCCGACCGTCGAGCTTATTGTTCGAAAGCCGGCCGTCTAGTCGCGATTCCGAATCCGGGTCGCCTGTCATGTTCCGAATCGTCCACTCCTGTGGAGATATCCCGGCCCTCATCAACGCCTGTGCACTTCGCGTGTTCACGATCAATGCACGATCTCGCACTACCACATCGATCGGGACGTCGTTCGGAGAGATCAGACATGCCCTACCGGCGCTTGCGGCCCCGACCGGACCGCGCCGAGGCCGAACCGCCGGCACGCTTCGCCCCGGGTTGCCGGGCGGTCGACCGCTTCGGTGCCGTCTGCTTGGCGGCGGCCGCCTGCTGCTCGGCGACCTCGGGGTTGCGGGAGCTGTGCGCGGTGCGTCCGCGCACGATCCCGATGAACTCGTCGACGAGGGGATGCTGTCCCTCGCGCGGCCAGGTCAGGGCCACGGCGCTCTCGTCGCCGTCCTCCAGGCGCACCGCGACGACGTCTTTGCGGCGCAAGGACTTCGCGATCGATGCCGGCCAGAGCGCGATGCCCTCCCCCTCCGCGATCCGGCGCATGGCGGCCTCCGACGGCTCGCCGTCGATCCGCGGCTCCCCGTCGAGGTCCGCGCGGTGGAGCTTCTCCTCCAGGGTGAGGAGGTGTTCGTGGTGCATGACCAGCACGACGTCCTCCGCGTACAGCGGGATGAGGTGCCGATCGTCGTCCGCTTCTGCGTCGCGGACGAACGCCATGTCGGCGTCACCCGCGGCCAGGGCGGCCAGCGGGTCGGCGCTGGGGGCGACGACGAGCTCGGCCTCCGGGTGCCGCCGCTCGAACTCGCGCGTCCATTTGCCGACGTTGACGCCCCGCGGGAAGGCCAGGGCGAATCGGGAGGTCATCCTCCGAGGGTACCGAACGGTACCCTGGAACCCATGAGTGCCGAGAAGCGACCCCAGACCATGAAGGCGGCCACCGCCGCCAAGAAGCTCGGCATCTACCTGCCCGCCGCGCCCGCCGAATTCCGCGACCGCGACATCAGCCGCACCGAGTTCGACGCGCTGAACGCCGAACCTCCGAAGTGGCTGCGCACGCTGCGCGCCGACGGGCCGCACCCGCGCGACGAGGTCGCCCGCAAGCTCGGCGTCTCCAACTCGGGCCTCGCCCGTGCCGGCGTCGACGAGGCACTCACCACCGCGGAGATCAAGGCGCTGCTGGCCGATCCGCCGGAGTGGCTGGTCGCCGAGCGCGCCACCCAGGCCGCGGTGCGTGCCGAGAACGCGCGCGTGAAGGCGCGCGACGCCGAGCGCGCCGCCCGCCGCGCCGACGGCTGACCCGCAGGGACACGAGGCGGTCGGGCGCGCTCAGTCCGCCGACGCACCGATGAGGGAGAGCAGCGCCTGCGCGTACGCCGTGGCCGGGTCGTCGTGCTCGAACATCCGCTCGACGCCGGACAGGAGGATCGTCACCCGGTAGCCGTCCGCGGTGCGCGCCAGATGACGGAACGACCCGCCCAGCAGCTCCCGCAGCTGATCCTCCCGGGGGATCCAGAGCGCATCCTCCACGGCGAGGGAGTCGAGCGCCCACTCGGTGGTGCCGTTGAAGCCGAGGATGGTGCCGGTGTCGAAGTGGTGCGGCTCGATCGTCATCTCGCTGACGGTGAAGCGCTCGCCGCCCATCCCGGGCCGGTCGATGGCGAAGGTGTCGCCGGACTGCGGCTGCCAGCGCAGCCCCGCCTGACGCAGCAGACGGGCGGTGTCGTCGTCGATCATCCCGGCGCTCAATCCGTGACCACGACGATCTTGCCGCGCAGGTGGCCGCCTTCGAGGCGGCCGTACGCCTCGCCGGTCCGCTCGATCGGGAAGATCGAGTCGATCGGCAGCACGACTTCGTTCTCGGCCAGGAGGTCGGCGATCTCGGAGAGCTCGGCATTTCCCGCGGCGGCCCCGCCGACGTTCGCCGCGCCGTGCGCCGCCGGGCCGAAGACCGCGATGGAGTTGATGCGCTCGATCGGGACGCCGAGCTCCAGAGCGGCTTCGATGGTGCCGCCGCCATGGTTGTCGAGCGCCGCCGTGACACGCTCACCGTCGAGGAGCTCGCGCACACGGTCGGCCAGCCCGTCCCCGTACGACACCGGGATGACGCCGAGCGTCTCGAGGAACTCGTGGTTCCCCTCCCCCGCCGTGCCGACGACGGTGGCGCCGCAGCGGATCGCCAGCTGCGCGGCCAGGACTCCGACGCCTCCCGCCGCCGCACTGACCAGCACGGTGTCGTGCTCGCCGAGGTTCAGGGAGGCCGTACTCGCCATCGCGGTGCGCCCCACGACGCCGAGCGCCCCGGCCACCTCGAACGTCAGCGCATCGGGCTTGGGCACGACCTGGCCGTCTTCGGCGACCACGACGAAATCGGCGACCGCGGCGAAGGGCGCCGTTCCCAGCACCGCCTCACCCGGCGCGAACCGGGTCACGCCGTCGCCGACCTCTTCGACGAAGCCCGCGAAGTCCTGGCCGATGCCGCTCGGGAGGGTGACCCCCATCCGTCCGGCCGTCCGCTCGTCGCGGTAGGCCTTGTAGTCCATCGGGTTGAGCCCCGCCGCCATCACCCGCACGAGCAGCTGCCCAGGGCCGGGCCAGGGCCGCTCCCGGTCCACCACCTGCAGGTAGTCGCGGGAGCCGAACTCCTCGAACTGGACGAATCTGGGCATGCGGCATCCCTTCCTTCCGGTCGAGGCATCCCCGTGCGCGGGATGCGCTCGTAGGACGGAGCCTAGACCCGCCGCCTCGGAGCCAGTAATGGATCGCGGCGCTCGGGAGCCGGGCCGGGTCAGCCGAAGAGCAGCGCGGCCTCTTCGTAGCGCGCGTCGGGAACGGTCTTCAGGCCGCCGGTCGCGTCCGCGATCGACACGTTGACGACGTCCGTGCCGCGCAGCGAAACCATGGAGCCCCAGCGGCCCTCGTAGACCGCGTCGACCGCGGCCATCCCGAGCCGGGTGGCGAGCACGCGGTCGTAGGCGCTCGGGACGCCGCCGCGCTGCATGTGGCCCAGCACCGTGGCGCGCGACTCGATGCCGGTGCGCTCCTCGATCATCGGGGCGAGCATCTCGCCGATGCCGCCGAGTCGCGGCCGGTTGAACGCGTCCAGGCCCTTGTGCGAGTGGGCCTCCTCCATCGTGTCGAGGTGGAAGCCCTCCGAGACGACGATGACGGGCGCGCGGCCGCGATCGCGGACCGACTCGACCCACTCGACGACCTGCTCGATGGACTGCGGCTGCTCCGGGATGAGGATGGCGTGCGCACCGCCGGCCATGCCGGAGTGCAGGGCGATCCAGCCCACGTGGCGGCCCATGACCTCCACCACCATGCAGCGCTGGTGGGACTCGGCGGTGGTGCGGAGGCGGTCGATGGCCTCGGTGGCGATCTCGACCGCCGTGTCGAAGCCGAACGAGTAGTCCGTCGCCGCGAGGTCGTTGTCGATCGTCTTCGGCACGCCGACGATCTTGAGGCCGGCGTCGGTGAGGCGACGGGCCGCCGTCAGGGTGCCCTCGCCGCCGATCGCGATGATCGCGTCGATGCCGTTCTCGTCCATCATCCGCTGGATGTTCTCCGGGCCGCCCTGCTCGCCCTCGAACGGGTTCGTGCGGCTGGAGCCGAGGATGGTCCCGCCCTGACGGGAGAGGCCGCGGACGCTGTGGCGGTCGAGCGGCATGATGTCGCCCTCGACGACACCGCGCCAGCCGTAGCGGAAGCCGGCGAACTCCGAGCCGTGCACGCGGTCGCCCTTCAGGACCGCGCCGCGGATGACCGCGTTCAGCCCGGGACAGTCGCCGCCGCTGGTGAGGATGCCGATCTTCATGGTGCTCCGTCTCTCGCCGTTTCAGTTACGCCCCTACGCATCATGCCCGACCTCCCGCCCACAGCACAAAAGCGCCCTTTACAGCGGGTGGGCGGTGGGGTATCCACGCGCACGTGGACCGCTCGGTCCACGGTCGCACCCCTGGAGCGGGCCTGCGGGACGGGGCGTCAGAGCGAGAGCACGTGCTGCAGCTTGGAGCCGCTGGCCGACGGACGCGCTCCGGCCTCCAGCAGACGCTGCTCCACCCCGTCGAGGAGTGCGGTGCGGCCGGACTTCGTATCGGGGGCACCGCTCAGGAGCTCGACCTCCCATTCGCGCCACTCGTCGCGTCCGCCGCTGCGCAGGTTCTCGCCGCGCACGTGGTCGTCGCACAGCTCGGCCAGGTCGAATCCGGCGGCATCCCGCAGCACCGTCGTCACCCGCGTGTTGACGATGCGCGCGATCGGGAGCAGCGTCGCGTCTCCCAGCGCGTCGGCGATCGCGTCCCGCAGGGCTTGCGGCTCGCGCTCCCCGTCGCCCAGGGGCCAGTGCAGCTCGACGCGCCCCTCATCGCCGGGCGCGAGCTTGACGTGCCAGCCCTCGTCGGAGCCCCCGCGTCGCGCGCGCACCGCGATCCGCTGGTGGGCGAGCGCCAGGTCGGCGGTGTCGTAGTAGGTGGCGACGAGTTCCGCGGTCTCCGGCTCGGACGCGACCGCGACGGCACCGACACCGACGAGCTGGGGAGGGACGGTGTCCTCCCGCACGTCGTACTTGCGCTCGATCTCGACCTGGCTCCGGTGCTCCATGCCCTACTGTCTAGTCCACTTCGGCCGTGTCGCGAAATCACAAGACCCGGGCGCCTCCCCGTGCCTACGCTCGGGGCATGGACACCACGCACACGATCACCGCCCGCTTCGAGGTCACCGGCTGGGAGCCGGAGCCGCTCGCCGGGCTCGAGGGCGACTGGGTGGGCGCCGTCGTCATGCGCAAGCGCTACACGGACGGGCTCGTCGGCGAGTCCGTCGCCCATTTCGTCTCCTCCGGCACCGAGGAGGGCGGGCGCGGCTACCTCGCCGTCGAACGCATCACCGGAGAGCTGACCGACGGCCGCAGCGGCTCGTTCACCGTGCACCACGGGGCGCTCCAGCACCCCGACGATCCGTCCACGTTCGGCTGGATCGTCCCGGGCACCGGCACGGGGGACTTCGCCGGTCTCGCGGGTGGCGCCCGCATCGTGCACGACGAGGCGGGACCGTCGTTCGTGTTCTCGCTCACGACATGACGGCCCCTCGACCCCGAACGGGGCGAGAGGTACCCTCGGTGTCATGAGCGACCGGCGCGACGAGGAACAGGACGACTTCCGGGAGTCCCAGGAGGGCGACTACGAGCCCGAGCCTGTGCTCCACGACGCCGACGACGTGCCCGTGGAAGACGACGACGCGGACGACCGCATCGTCCCCGACGACGACCGCCCGGTGTCCCTCGACCCCGACGACGCCGGGATCGCCTGAGCGGAGCGCTCTCATTCGTGCCGAATGTCGCGAAAGCGTGACGCTTTCGCGACATTCGGCACGAATGTTCGGCGCCTAGCCCAGGGCCTCCGTGAGGAGATGGATGAGCGCGTCCAGTTGCACCGAGTCCGCCGAACCGACCTCGACGTCGCTGCCGTCGAGGGCACGCGCAGCGAGGCCCTGCTTGGCGTCGATCAGCTCGGCGATCTTCGAGTCGATCGTCTGCGCGGCGATGATGCGCCACGCGGTGACGGGCTCCTCCTGGCCGATGCGGTGCACCCGGTCGATCGCCTGGGTCTGCTCGGCCGCCGTCCAGGACAGCTCGGCGAGGACGACGTTCGACGCGGCCTGGAGGTTGAGGCCGACACCCGCTGCGGTGAGCGAGCAGACTGCGACCGAGACGTCCGGGTCGTTGTTGAACGCGTCGATCTCCTTCTGCCGGGCCAGAGCGCTCTGGTCGCCCCGGATGGAAATCGTCTTCAGCTCGCGGGCTGCGAACGCCTCCTCCGCCTGGTCCATCACGTCGATGTGCTTGGCGAAGAAGACGACCTTGCCGACCGAGCGCGCGAGCTGCGCGGTGTAGTCCGCGGCGAGGCCCGCCTTCGCCTGACCGATCTTGCGGACCATGGTGAAGACGTTGTCCCCGGTCTTGGCCGACTTGGACTCCTCCAGCTCCGACTGGGCGACCAGGCGGATGAGGTGCTCGCGGTGCGCCTCGTCGTCGCCGTCGAAGCTGTCGGGGCGGCCCGCGGCGGCGGCGCGATAGAACCGCGCGACGAGCCGGTCGGCGAGCTCCTTCTCCGCCTGGCGGATCGAGCGGCCGAGATCTCCGTCGAGCTCGACGGGCAGATCGACCACGCGCCGGCTGGGGAGGTCGGCTGCGACGTCGAGCTTGCGTCGGCGCACGATGCCCATATCGATGACGGCTTCGCGGGCGGCGGCGTAAAAGCCGAACTCGGCCGGAGTGAGCCCGGTCTCCTCCAGGTGCTCCATCAGCTCCGCCGTCGGCTTGGAGCCGTCGATCCAGCCGAGCAGTTGCCAGATGGCGCGGAAGTCGTCGATGTCGTTGATGAGCGGCGTGCCCGTGAGGGCGAGCAGAAGGGGGTTCGGGGTGTTCGACCGGATGGCGTCGGCCAGGCCGAGCACGAGACGGGAGCGCTGCGAGTGCAGGTTCTTGATGAAGTGCGCCTCGTCGACGACCATGCCCTTGAATCCGAGGGTGCTGAGCCAGGAGAGGTGGCGGTCGAGGACCTCGTAGTTGACGATGACGACGTCGGCGAATGCGTCGAGTCCCTCACCGTCGCCGTGGATGACGGTGGCGCGGCGTTGCGGGGTCCAGCGCTCCACCTCGCGGGCCCAGTTCATCTTGACGACGTTCGGGACGACGGCGAGGAGCGGGTAGGCGCCGGCGACGGAGGCGGCGAGCACGGACTGCGCCGTCTTGCCCAGGCCGGGTTCGTCTGCGAGGAGGAAGCTGCGGTGGCCCTGGCGGACGCTCTCGACGAATCGGGCCTGATGGTGCATGAGCTCGAGCCCGGGGGGCGAGTAGCGGTCGATGGCGGGTGCGGGCGGAAGCTCCATGCTGGCGGCCTGACCGCCGGCGCCGTACTCGAACGACTTGAAGAGGGGGCCGAGGAGCTCCCACGAGTCGAGGCGGCGGCGCGGGGTCGGCTGGGCCGGGGTGAGCCGCGAGAGATCGGGCGCGAGGAACGGATTCGACAATTGGCGCGCCTTCACCGACTGCGGCACGACCTGCTTCTCCGCCAGCTCGGGCGGAATGACGCTGTCGGTCTTGGCGACCGGGCGCTCGATGGTGATGATCAGGTCGTCGGGGCTGAGCTCCGTGCCGGATTCGAGCAGCCAGTCGCGGCGCATCTTCTGCGCCGTCGCGGTCGGCGGGGACTCGCTCTCCAGCAGCGAGATGAGGGAGGTGTCCCGGGCGGCGGTCTTGGCCAGGATGGTCGCGATGCCGTCCAGTCGCTTCAGCTGCTCGGCGCGGGCGGCGTCGCTCAGCTCCTGGTCGGCCTTGGCCCGGGCGCGCTCCTCGCGCATCAGGAAGGCGATGACCTGGAACTTGGTGCGGTTGGTCGGGCCGAGCTTCTTGCCGTCGGACGCCTTCGCCTCGACCTCGCGCACCTTGCGGGCGAGGACGGGGATGAGGCCGTCGTTGTTGGCATGCCGGGGCCGCCGCTGCGGGGTGCGCGTCGAGTTCGAGCGCTGGCCGGACGTCCGCTGACCGGAACGAGACATGGTCCTCCATGTGGGTGCGCCGCGCGCTGTCCGAGAGCGCGGAGCCATAGGCGTGAGGGCCGGCGCGATGTCCGGCCGGAGGACCGAGCGGCCCCGACCGGGCGTCGGTGACGCCGGCAGCGCGGCGGACGAATCGCCGCGCGCGACCATTTTACCGGATGCGCGGCGGTTCAGCGACGAGTGTCGGCCGGGATCTTGATGAGGACCGCGGCGCACACCAGGAAGACGGACGCGACGACGTGGAGCGCGCGCAGCACGGTCCCGTCGATGGCGAGCGGCCAGACCGGGTTCCAGACGACGGCGATCGGTACGAGACCCACCAGCCACCACCACTGCTTGGCCTGCCCCGCGAACACGCACATGATGAGCGCGAGGATCGCGACGGCGTACTGCACGTAGAGGTACCACGCACCGCCGATGAGTGCGAGGCCGGCGAGCAGGACGATCGCGGCGATGATCCCGGGCGCCAGGGCCGCCCGGTTGACGGTGGGCTGCTGCGGGGTGCGGGAGGTGGACATCCCCACCACCCTAGCGGCACCCGCCCCGTCCGAGACGAGACCTTCTCGGGGGGCGGGTGCAGCCGGACACGGCGGTCGTCGTCAGAGCGCTCCCCTGCGGAACAGGAAGGCGCACGGCGGGGCGTCGGACCCCACACGGACGATCACCGAGGACGTGCGGGCCTGGTCGAGGAACTCGTCCAGGCCGAGGCGCTCCATCGGGACACGACGGAGCTCGGCATCGGAGGCGATGCCGTTGACAGCGAAGGCGACGTCGGGGACGTCATAGGGCTCGCCTGCCAGGTCGAGGAAGGCGATCGGTGACGGGTGGGTGTTGTCGAGCGGGAACACACTGAGGATCGCCTCGGCGGCGGCCTCTGTGGTGGTGTCGTCCTCGAGGTGGACGACGGGCGTGTTGATGGCGTTCTCTGGATAGCCGCTGCCGACGAGGGTAAGCGTCTCGCCGTCTTTCATCGAGTCCAGGGCGCTCAAGAGCGCACCGGACAGCAGCGGGCTGAGGTTCTTCAGCAAAGTCGGGCCTTTCCTGCAAAACGAATATTTCTCAACCCCTGCAGATGAGGATAGAACAAGTAGTATGTCCTCCCCTACCCCCCATTAAGGGGATGCTCCCCCGACGCGCCGCCGAGCATCCGGAATGCGCGGATACGCACCTGCTAATGATCCGCTGTGCGCTCCCACCCTCAGAACCGTCGGAGTCGCAGGCTGTTGAGGACGACGAACACGCTCGAGAACGCCATGGCGGCTCCGGCGATCATCGGGTCGAGGAGCCCCAGTGCGGCGATCGGCAGGGCCGCCACGTTGTACGCGAACGCCCAGAAGAGATTGCCGCGGATCACGGCGAGCATGCGCCGCGAGAGACGCAGGGCGTCCCCGACCAGCGCCGGCTCGGGCCGCAGCAGGGTCAAGTCGGCCGCCTCCCGCGCGATGTCCGAGCCTCCGCCCATCGCGATGCCGAGGTCCGCCGTCGCCAGCGCGGCCGCGTCGTTCACGCCGTCGCCGACCATCGCCACCGTCCGCCCCTCGCCCTGAAGCCGCACGATCTCGGCGGCCTTGCCTTCGGGGTCGACGCCTCCGACCGCACGAAGGACACCCAGGGAACCGACGGTGGCGCGCACCGTCGTCTCATGGTCGCCGCTCAGCACGACCGACTCGGCGCCGAGAGCGCGCACGCGCTCGATCGCCTCGGAGGCGTCCGGGCGCAACGGATCGCTCAGCGCGATCACCCCCGCCGCCTCCCCGTCGATCGCGACGACGACCGCCGTGGCTCCCCGCCCCCGGATCTCGTCGACGGCGCTCGCGAGCACCTCGGCGAGACCGCCGGACGCGCGCGCGACCACGACCTCCCGCCCGTCCACCACGGCAGCGACGCCGAAGCCGGCGATGGCACGGAATCCGGCGACGACCGCGTCGGAGGGCGCCGCCTCCGCGATCGCCCTGCCCAGCGGATGCTCCGAACCGCGCTCGGCCGCCGCGGCGAGTCGCAGGAGGTCGTCGACCCGCACACCGGGCACGGCGACCGTCCCCGTGATGGCCATCCGACCCGTCGTGAGCGTCCCGGTCTTGTCGAACACGACCGTGTCGATGCGTCCGGCGCGCTCGAGCGCGTCGGGACCGGAGATCAGGATGCCGCGCTGCGCCGCCCCTCCCGTGCCGACGAGCAGCGCCGTGGGCGTCGCAAGGCCGAGGGCGCAGGGGCAGGCGACGATGAGCACCGCGACGGCCGGCGACACGGCGGCGGCGGGGTCGCCCGCGAGCAGCCACCAGACGGCGAAGGTCGCGAGCGCGAGCCCGATCACCACGGGCACGAAGATCGCGGAGACACGGTCGGCCAGCCGCTGCGCGCGGGTCTTCCCGAGTTGGGCCTGTTCGACCAGCGACGCCAGCCGGGCGACCCGCGTGTCGGCTCCGACCCGTTCGGCACCGACCACGAGCGTCCCGCCCGCGGCCACCGTCCCCGCCGTCACGTCATCGCCCGCGGAGACCTCCACGGGCGCGGACTCGCCGGTCATGGCCGACGCGTCGACCGCGGCGGCCCCCTCGACGACGCGGCCGTCGGCCGCGATCCGCTCCCCCGGCCGCACCACGAAACGGTCGCCGACCGCCAGCAGAGCGACCGGGATGCGCCGCTCGCGCCCCGACTCGTCGAGCCGGGACACCTCGCGCGCCGACGCCTGAGCCAGCTCGCGCAGAGCCTTCCCCGCCCGGCGGCGCGACCGGGCCTCGGCGAGTCGCCCGAGGAGGAGGAACGTCGTGACGACCGCGGCGACCTCGAAGTAGACGTGGCCGCCCATCCCGAGCAGGAGCACGACCAGGGACCAGACGAAGGCGGTCAGGGTCCCGAGCGAGACGAGCGTGTCCATCGTGGTCGAGCCGTGCCGGAGGGTGACCGCGGCCGAGCGGTGGAACGGCCAGCCGCCCCAGAGCACGACCGGCGCCGCGAGCACGAGCGAGACCCACTCCCAGCCGGCGAAGTGCAGCGGCTCCACCATCGCGATCAGCACGATCGGGACGCTCAGCACGGCGCTCGCGATGGCCCGCGGGACCAGCCGCCGGGAGTCCCTGTCGTTGCCCCTCGTCTCTTCTGCGTCGAGGCCGCTGCCGCCCGCGTGCTCCTCGCGGTCGTCGTGCAGCACGCGCGCGCCGTATCCCGCCTTCTCCACCTCCGCCACGAGCGCGGCCGCGTCGAGCGTCGCGGGCACCAGCGCACTGGCGCGCTCGGTGGCGAGGTTGACCGTCGCCGTCACGCCGTCGACGCGGCCGAGCCGCTTCTCGACACGGGCCACGCAGCTCGCGCAGGTCATGCCCTCGATGGCGAGGTCGACGCGCACGAGTCCCTCGACCCCGGTCGTCGTCGCGCCGGTCACAGCAGAGGGAGGCGGTCGGGGCGTCCGAGCGTGTAGCCGGCCTCCTCGACGGCCGCGCGCACGGCGTCGCCGGCGAGCGGTGCGGCGTGGGCGACGGTGGCTGTCCCCCCGGCGACGTCCACATCCACGCGTTCGACCCCGCCGAGCGCGGAGAGTTCGTCGCTGACGGCCCGCGCGCAGTGGTCGCAGGTCATGCCGAGGATGTCGTAGGTCGTTTCCATGCCTCCACCGTAGCACATACCCCATAGGGGTATATGGGATGCGCGGTATCCTGGAGAAGTGATCGCCGACATCAAGAAACGAGCCCTCCACCGCACGCGCATCCTCGAGGGACAGCTGCGCGGGCTGGAGAAGATGATCGAGAACGAGGACTACTGCGTCGACATCATCACGCAGTCGCTCGCCATCCAGAAGTCCCTCGGATCGCTCAACAAGCTCCTGGTCGAGAACCACCTGCGCACCCACGTCTCCGAGATGTTCGAGGAGGGCGGCAGCCAGCGCGACGACGCGATCCTGGAGCTGCTCAAGGTCTACGAGCTCTCCAACAACCGGGGCTGAGATGAGCGACCCCATCGAGATCGTCCGTGGCGACATCACCGATCAGGCCGTGGACGCCGTCGTCAACGCCGCCAACAGCTCGCTCCTGGGCGGAGGAGGCGTCGACGGCGCCATCCACCGCCGTGGCGGCCCCGCTATCCTCGCGGCCTGCCGCGAACTGCGGGCGACGACGCTCCCCGACGGGCTCCCGACCGGCCAGGCTGTCGCGACGACCGCCGGCGAACTCCCCGCGCGCTGGGTGATCCACACGGTCGGGCCGGTCTGGTCCGCGACGGAGGACCGCACGTCGCTGCTGCAGAACGCCTACCGGTCGTCCCTGCGGGCCGCCCGTGAGCTCGGCGCCACGACCGTCGCGTTCCCCGCGGTGTCGGCCGGGGTCTACGGCTGGCCGATGGACGACGCGGCCCGGATCGCGGTCAGCACCGTGCGCGCCGTGCTCTCGTCCGGTGTCGGCTCCGTCGAGCTCGTGCGCTTCGTGTTGTTCGGCGACGACGCCCTCGCCGCCTTCCGAGCGGCGGCCGGCGAGTGAGCGCCGCCGAGGGGGCACCCGTGGCCGAGCGCGAGGACGCCGCCGTCGAACGGTTCCGCACCCTCCTGCGCATCCCGACCATGTCCCGCAACGACGTGACCCTCACGGACTGGGCCGCCTTCGACGCGTTCATCGCCGCCCTGCCCGGGCTGTACCCTCTCGTGCACGCGACGCTCGAGCGCGAGCAGCACGGCCACTCGCTCCTCTTCCGCTGGCCCGGCGACGCTCCCACCGGGCGGCCGACCGTGCTCATGGGGCACTACGACGTCGTCCCCGCGACCGACGAGGGCTGGCAGCACCCGCCGTTCGCCGCCGAGATCACCGGGACCGGAGACGGCCGCGTGCTGTGGAGCCGCGGCACCCTCGACGACAAGGGCGCGGTCGTCGCCGTGCTGGAGGCCGCCGAACGTCTCCTCGCAGACGGGTTCGCCCCGCGCGAGGACGTCTACCTGAGCTTCGGTCACGACGAGGAGACCCTGGGCAGCGGGGCTCAGGCCATCGTCACCGCGCTGCGCGAGCGCGGTGTGCGCCCGGCGCTCGTCCTCGACGAGGGCGGCGCCGTCGTCGAGCGCATCTTCCCTGGCGTCACACGCCCGATCGCCGTCGTGGGCGTGAGCGAGAAGGGCATCACCTCCGTCCGCCTCACCGTCGAGCAGCACGGCGGGCACGCGTCCACGCCGCCGCCGATGACCGCGACCGTGCGCCTCGCCCGCGCCATCACCCGGCTCAATGCGAAGCCGTTCCCCGCCCGCCTCACCGAGACGAACCTGCGGATGGTCGAGACACTCGGCGCACACGCCTCCGGCCCGCTCCGTGCGGTCTTCACGCGCGCCCGGCGCCTGCAGCCCCTCCTGCGCTCGGTGTTCGGCCGGCTGAGCGATGAGACGCGGGCGATCGTGCGCACCACGACCGCCGTGACCCAGCTCCGCGGGAGCATGGCCGCCAATGCGCTGCCCGAGAGCGCCGAGGCCGTCGTCAACGTGCGGATCGCCGTGGGCTCGACCGTCGCCGAGACCCTCGAGCATCTGCGCCGCGCCATCCGCGACCCGCAGGTGCGCATCGAGGCCGTCGACGCCAGCGAACCCTCCCCGGTGTCGCCCAGCGAGGGCCCGGAGTGGGAACGCGTCGTCGCCGCGCTCGCACGGACGCACCCGCGGGCGATCGTGACCCCCTACATCATGCTCGGGGCGAGCGACAGCCGCCACTTCACCACGATCGGCGACACCGTCTACCGGTTCACGCCCTTCGAGATGAGCACGGAGGAGCGCGGCACGCTCCACGCGCGCGACGAGCGCATCCACGTGCGCACCTGGTTGCGCGGGATCGACTTCTACGAGCTGATGCTCCGGTCGAGCTGACCGCCGGACCTGACCGCCGCAGCGACGCCTCAGGCAGCCCCGCCCAGGTCGGGCAGCTCGATCGCCCGGCTCGACGGCGGCAGTTCGCGCACGCGCTCGAGAGCCGGCGCCAGCTCCCCCGCCCACACCCGGTAGCCCTCGGCGTTCAAGTGGAGGCGGTCCTCGGTGTACGCCGGGTTCAGCTCGCCGTCCTCCAGCGCCATCGCGGGCCAGAGGTCCAGCCAGCCTGCGTGCACGGTGGGAGCGAACTGCCACAGGTGGCGGTTGATGTCCCTGATCTGCTCGGCGAACTCGACGCCGCGCGGCAGCACGGACTGCGCCAGGATGCGCGCCTCCGGCAGCTCCTTGCGCAGCGTCACGAGCGCCGTCTCCACGTTGCGGACGACATGCTCGGCGGAACGCCGCCAGGCCAGGTCGTTGGTCCCGATCATCAAGGCGATCGTGTCAGGGCGCGAGGCGATGACATCGCCGAGGCGCGCGACGACATCGTCCGTCGTATCCCCCGCGACGCCGAAGTTCCAGACGGTCTCACCGGGGAGAAGCGCCGACCAGTCCCCGCTCTGCGTCAAGCTGTCACCGATCAGGGCCAGCGCGCCCCTGCCCGCGTCCCATTCCTCCGGCATGCGTACCATCCTCCCCGACTCCTCTCCATCCTCCCTCAGATCGGGCGGAGAGGCGAGGGGGTCGGGGCGGCCGAGACGATCAGAGCAGGGACTTGGTGTGCCAGACCGTCTTCGTCTCGGTGAAGAACGCGATGCGGTCGAGCGACGGAGCCGCCGCGTCCGTGCCGTTCTCCGGCGGGAGGACGCGCTTGAGCGTCTCCGCCGCCGCGATCTGCAGGTCGACCCAGTCCAGCGCACCCGCGCCGACCAGGTCGAGCGCGTTGACGTCGGCGTGCGAGGCCAGCCACGGGGCGATCTCGGCCGGCGACCCGGTGAGGATGTTGACGACGCCGCCGGGCACATCGCTGGTCGCGAGCACCTCGCTCAGGCTGATCGCGGAGAGCGGGAAGCGCTCGCTGGCGACCACGACGACCGTGTTGCCCGCGACGAGGGCCGGGGCGACAGCGCTGACGAGCCCGAGCAGACTCGAGTCCTGCGGGGCGATCACCGCCACGACACCGGTCGGCTCGGGCACCGAGATGTTGAAGTACGGGCCGGCGACCGGGTTGGCGTTGCCCGCGACCTGTGCGAACTTGTCGGCCCAGCCCGCGTACCAGACCCAGCGGTCGATCGCCTCGTCGACCTGCGCGCCGGCGGCGGCCGCCGAGACGCCTTCGGCGTTCCGGATCTCGTCGACGAACTGCGCCCGCCGCCCTTCCAGGAGCTCGGCGATGCGGTACAGCACCTGGCCGCGGTTGTACGCGGTGGCCCCTGCCCAGCCCGAGACGGCGGCGCGTGCGGCAACCACGGCGTCGCGGGCGTCCTTGCGGGACCCCTTCGCGGCGTTCGCGAGGAAGGCGCCCGTCGCCGACAGCACCTCGTAGGTGCGCCCGGACTCGCTGCGCGGGAACTTCCCGCCGATGTAGAGCTTGTAGGTCTTCGGCACGGCGAGGCGGCTCACTTCTTGGCTCCCTTGCGGGTCGGGCGGGCGGAGGCGGAGGCGGACGAGGCGGAGACCGCCGGCAGGGTGCGCCCGGGCACCAGGTACGCGCCGAGGCCGTGACGGCCTCCCTCGCGCCCATAGCCGGACTCCTTGTAGCCGCCGAACGGACTGGCCGGATCGAACCGGTTGAAGGTGTTGGCCCAGATGACACCGGCGCGCAGCTTGTCGGCGACCGCGAGGATGCGGCTGCCCTTGTCGCTCCAGATGCCGGCCGAGAGGCCGTAGGGGGTGTTGTTCGCCTTGGCGATGGCCTCGGCCGGGGTGCGGAAGGTCAGCACCGAGAGCACCGGACCGAACACCTCCTCGCGGGCGATGCGATGGCTGGTCGACACGTTGTCGAAGATCGTCGGCGCGAACCAGAAGCCGTTCTCCGGGATGGCGCAGTCGGCCGTCCAGCGGTCGGCGCCCTCGGCCTCCCCGATGTCCGAGAGCTCGCGGATGCGCTGCAGCTGCTCGGCGCTGTTGATCGCGCCGATGTCGGTGTTCTTGTCCAGCGGATCACCGAGACGCAGGGTCGACAACCGGTCCTTGAGACGGTCGACGACCTCGTCGTGGATGCTCTCCTGCACCAGGAGGCGGCTGCCCGCACAGCAGACGTGGCCCTGGTTGAAGAAGATGCCGTTCACGATGCCCTCGATGGCCTGGTCGATCGGCGCGTCGTCGAAGACGATGTTCGCCGCCTTGCCGCCGAGCTCGAGCGTCAGCTTCTTGTCGGTGCCGGCGACCGAGCGCGCGATCTCGCGCCCGACGGCAGTGGAGCCGGTGAACGCGACCTTGTTCACGTCGGGGTGCGCGACGAGGTCGCGGCCCGTCTCCCCCGCGCCGGTCACGATGTTCACGACTCCCGGCGGCAGGTCGGCCTGCTGCACGATCTCCGCGAACAGGAGCGCGGTCAGCGGAGTGGTCTCGGCGGGCTTCAGCACGACGGTGTTGCCGGCCGCGAGCGCCGGGGCGATCTTCCACGCCAGCATCAGCAGGGGGAAGTTCCACGGGATGACCTGCGCGGCCACGCCGAGAGCGCGCGGCGCGGGGCCGAGGCCCGCGTGCTCCAGCTTGTCCGCCCAGCCGGCGTAGTAGAAGAACCAGGCAGCGACGAGCGGGACGTCGACGTCGCGGCTCTCCGTGATCGGCTTGCCGTTGTCGAGGCTCTCGGCCACGGCGAGCTCCCGCGCCCGTTCCTGGACGAGGCGGGCGATGCGGAACAGGTATTTGCCGCGGTCGGTGCCGCTCATCCGCGACCAGACCTTCTCGTACGCGCGGCGGGCGGCGGCGACCGCGGCGTCCACATCGGAGGAGTCGGCCGTGGCGATCGTCGCGAGACGCTCCTCCGTCGCCGGGGAGATCGTCTGGAACGGCGTGCCGTGGCCGGCGACGAACTCGCCGTCGATGAAGAGGCCGTACTCGTCGCGGAGGCTGAGGATCGACCGCGACTCGGGAGCCGGGGCGTATTCGAGGAAACTCATTCTGGGTCTGCTTTCGTCAGTCGATCGTCACGTAGTCGGCGCCGGAGTAGTGCCCGGTCGCGAGCTTCTGGCGCTGCAGGAGCACGTCGTTCAGGAGGCTGGACGCGCCGAACCGGAACAGGTGCGGCTGCAGCCAGTGCTCGCCGACGGTCTCGGCGACGGTCACGACGTACTTGATGGCGTCCTTCGAGGAGCGGATGCCGCCCGCGGGCTTGACTCCGATCTCCTCGCCGGTGAGTCGGTGCCAGTCGCGCACCACCTCGAGCATGAGGAGGGTGGTGGGCAGGGTCGCCGCCGGCGAGACCTTGCCGGTGGACGTCTTGATGAAGTCGCCTCCCGCGAGGATGCTCAGCCACGACGCCCGACGGATGTTGTCGTACGTGTTCAGCTCGCCGGTCTCGAGGATGACCTTGAGGTGCGCGTAGCTGCCGTCGGGCCGGCGGCAGGCTTCCTTGACGGCGACGATCTCGTCGAACACGAGGCCGTAGCGGCCCGACAGGAACGCGCCGCGGTCGATGACCATGTCGATCTCGTCGGCGCCCGCGGCGACCGCGTCTGCGGTGTCGGCGAGCTTGACCGCGAGCGAGGCGCGCCCGCTGGGGAACGCCGTCGCGACCGCGGCGACGGCGACACCCTCGGGCGCTTCGGCGTGCGCGGCGCCGAGCGCGTCGACGGCGTACGGGACCATGTCGCCGTAGACGCACACCGCGGCCGGTCGGGGGGTGGTCGGGTCGCCCGCGTCCGGGGTCAGCGCCTTCGCGACGAGCGAGCGCACCTTGCTGGGGGTGTCGGCGCCCTCGAGGGTGGTCAGGTCGATGAGCCGGATGATGGTGTCGAGCGCCCAGCGCTTGCTGGACGTCTTGATGGAGCGGGTGCCGAGCCCGGCGGCGCGCTGCTCGAGCCCGACCGCGTCGACCCCGGGGATGCCGTTCAGGTACCGGCGCAGCGAGGCCTCGGTCAGGTCTCCGCCGAGCACCTCGACGGCGCGCGCCGCCGGTGCGAGCGTGCGCACGGGCGGGACGGTGGTTTCGATGGTCACGTCATTCCTTACTGATTCGGGTCGAGGGACGGGTTCCGGTCACGAACCCGGCTGGCTGCGGCCGAGGAGGTCGTTCGCGGTGGCTTCGTCGGTGATCAGGGTGGTGCAGAGGCCGCTCGCGACGACGGCGTGGGCGACCCCGTGCTTGGCCTCGCCGGCGATCACCGCGATGCTCGTGCGCGCGTTGCGGAGCTCCTCGAGCGAGAGGCCGAGGGTGCGCCCGTCGAGCTCGGGATCGGCCACGGCGCCCTCGTCGGTGATGAATCGGCCGACGACGTCGCCCACGGCACCCTTGGCCGCCAGCTCGGAGACGTCCTCCGGGGTCAGGTAGCCCGAGTCGACGTGCACCGAGCTGGTGTCCACGACCCCCGCACTGAACAGGTAGGCGTTCGCCGCGCGCGCCAGATCGAGCACCGACTGCACGGAGCGGTCCGACTCGATGGCCCGGCGCGTCGCCGCGTGCTCGAAGATCGCGGGGCTCGGCAGGAGCGTCGCCGTGCCCTGCGCCTTGCGCGCGATGACGACGGCGGTGTCCGCGGCGGCGGTCGCCTGGCGGGTGCTCGAGACGCTTCCGTTGATCTGCACCGGGTTGACTCCGACGGCCCATCCCGGGCGGAGCCGGGCGGCGACCGCGTGCAGGGTGCGGCCCCAGCTCACGCCGAGCGTGCGCGGCACCGGCCGCAGCGTGGTGAGGTAGTCGGCCGCGGCCTGCGCGACGCGCGCCTGGGTCTCCGACTCGCTCTCGGCCGCGGGCACGACGACCGCGTCCTCCAGGCCGTAGAACCCGCACAGCTCGCGCTCGAGCGAGAACCGCCTGGCGCTCGGATGCACGATCTCGATGCGCACGAAGCCGTGCTCGCGCGCCGCCACGAGCAGCCGGCCGACCTTCCAGCGGCTGACGTTGAGGGCGACGCCGATCTCGTCCTGCGTCTTGCCCGCCTCGTAATACAGCTCCGCGGCTTTGACGGCGAGGATCTCGTCGGTATCGTTCAGGGCCACGTGCCCAGCCTAGATCGTGAGCAACCTTTGCGCAGGCGTTGCTCAAATGAGCGATCGGCGAATCGTCTAGGGTGATGCTCGTGCCCACACCCCTCGCTCTCGCCGTCGACTTCGGCGGCACGAAGGTCGAGGCGGCGCTCGTCGATGCCGACGGCCTCCTCGTCCCCGGCTCCCGCTTCCGTCGCCCCACCGGCCGCACCGCCACCGTCGCCGATCTCGAGGCCTCCGTCGGCGGAGTCGTGCGCGACGCGCTCGCGGTCCTCCCCTCCGCTGCGTCGGTCGTCGGCGTGGGGATCGGTTCCGCCGGCCCCATCGACCGCGTGCGCGGCCTCGTCTCGCCGCTCAACGTGCCGCACTGGCGCGACTACCCGATGCGCGACTTCATCGCCGCCGAGGTGCGGTCGGCCGGCCTCGACGTCCCGGTGACCCTGGAGATGGACGGCGTCGCGATCACGATGGCCGAGCACTGGGTCGGCGCCGCGCAGGGCATCGACAACGTGATGGGCATGGTCGTCTCCACCGGGATCGGCGGGGGCCTCATCGTCGGCGGCCACGTCATCACCGGCCCCACCGGCAACGCGGGTCACATCGGCCACGTGGAGGTCGGCGACATCCGCGGCGAGGACACGTTCGGCAATCCGTACGCGCTGGAGGCCATGGCCTCGGGGCCGCACACGGTCGCCTGGGCGCAGCAGCACGGCTTCACCGGGACGACGGGCGAGGAGCTCGCCGCCGCCTACGCCGCCGGCGACGAGGTCGCCCGGGAGGCCATCGCGCGCACGGGACGGGCCGTCGGCCACGCCATCGCCTCGGCCACCGCGCTGCTCGACCTGGAGCTCGTCGCCATCGGCGGCGGCTTCTCGCACTCGACGCCCGACCTGTTCGCGCACATGCGCACGGTCATCGAGGAGCACTACTTCCCGTTCGTGCGCAAGGTGCGCATCGTCCCGTCGGCCCTCTCGTCCGAGGGCCCGCTCATCGGCGCCGGAGCCCTCATCCACCGCGCGAGCCTCCTGCCCGCCTGACCGCGCATCGATGCGGCGAGAAGTCGCACGCGAACGACCGACGCGGCGGAATGTTCGCCGCCTCGACGCCGATCAGCGGCGGTCTTCGAGGGCGCGGGGGCGCGCGACGACGACCCCGGCGAGGGCCGCCGCGAGGGCGGTCGCGGTGAGCGCGATCAGCGGGACGGTCCACGCGCCCGTCAGCTGATGGAGGAGTCCCACGGTGAGGGGGCCGAGCGCACCCAGCGTGTAGCCCAGACCCTGGGTGAAGCCGCTCAGGGCGACGGCGCCGGCGTGCGTGCGGGTACGCATGTTGATCAGCACGAGCACGAGCGGGAAGAGCAGCGGCCCGAGCCCGGCGAACGTCACCCAGAGCCAGGTCGCGGCGCCGGGAGCCAGGATGAGCCCCAGATAGCCGAGCACGAAGAACGCGACGGCCGCGTAGATGAGGCCGGCGACGCTCCGCAGCCGCGCGGCGAGCAGCGGCACGAGGAGCCCGGCCGGGATGCCCATCCCGGCGTACACCGACAGCAGAGCGCCCGCCTCGGCCGGCGGGGTCCCCGCGACGTCATGCAGGATCTGCGGGAGCCAGGCGAACATCGCGTACGCGTTGAGGCTCGACACGGCGAACACGACGGCCATCGCCCACGCGAGCGGCGAATGCCACACCCGGCCCACCATCGCGGGAGGCGCGCCCTCCACCTCGACGTCGTGCGCGGGATGCGCGGGCGTGTGCGTGATCAGGATGCGCAACCACGGCAGCACGGCGAGCAGGCTGACGACGGCCCACATCCCGACCGAGACGTGCCACCCGGCCGCGTCGGCGACGGGCACCGCGATCAACGGCGGGAGCAGCGTGCTCACCGACATGACCGTCGCGTAGAGCGAGGTCACCAGCCCGATCCGATCCGGGAAGTACCGCTTGACGAGCGGAGGCAGCAGCACGTTGCCGACGCCCATCCCGGCGAAGGTGACCGCAGACCCGGCGGCGAGCACGGTGAACGTGCCGGCGGACGCGCGCAGCACGTGTCCGGCGAGCATCGCACCGAGCGCGATCAGCATGACCGTCTCGAGGCTCAGGCGTCGCGTGAAGGAGGGGGCGACCAGTCCGAACACGGCGAAGCAGATGGGCGGGAGCATCCCGAGCAGCCCGACCCCGAGGCTCGAGACCGGGAACTCCGCACGGATCTCGGCGTAGATCGGCGACAGCGCGGCGACCGCCGTGCGCAGGTTCGCGGCGACCAGCAGGATGCCGAGCAGCGCGATCGTGCGCCCCTGCCAGAGCGGCCGCACCGCAGGGGCGGCCCCGCTCACGCGGGCTCGGCCGAGAGGATGCTCCGGGCGCGCTCCACGTCGTCCGAGATCTGCGCGATCAGCGGCTCGACGCCCTGGTAGGCGACCATTCCGCGGATGCGCTGCACGAACGAGACCTGGACGCGGTGCCCGTACAGGTCGAGCTCGCGATCGAGGACGTACGCCTCCACCTGCTTGTGCGGCACGCCCTCGAAGGTCGGGTTGTTTCCGACGGAGATGGCGGCCGGGTAGGTCTCCTCGCCGTCCGTGAGCCAGCCGGCGTAGACGCCGTCGGCCGGGATGAGCCCCTCGGATTCCGGCGACAGATTGGCGGTCGGGAAGCCCAGCTCGCGCCCGCGGGCGGCGCCGTGGACCACGACGCCGCGCACGGCGGGGACATGACCGAGCAGCTCGGCGGCGTGCGCGACGTCTCCGTCTGCGAGCAGTTCGCGGATCCACGTGGAGGAGACGCGGCGCCCGTGCTCCGGGCGCACGTCGTCGATGAGCTCGACTCCGAAGCCGTAGTCCCCGCCCAGCTCGCGCAGCAGCGCCAGGTCGCCCGCGCCGCGGTGCCCGAACCGGAAATCGCTGCCCACCAGCACGACGGCGGCGTGCAGCCGGTCCACGAGGATGCGGCGCACGAACTCCTCGGGCTCCAGCTCGGCGAGGGCGCGGTCGAATGCGACCATGAGCGTCGCGTCGATGCCCGTGCCTGCGAGGAGGTCGAGCTTCTGGTCGTTGCTGACGAGGGAGGCCGGGCATTTCGCGGGGGCGATCAGCTCGAGCGGGTTGCGGTCGAACGTCACGACGGCGGCTGTGAGCCCGCGGTCGGCCGCGACCTCGCGCAGGCGTCCGATGACCGCGCGGTGCCCGGAGTGGACACCGTCGAACTTGCCGATGGTGACCGCGCTCGGGCCGAAACCCTCCGGCACCTCGTCGACGCTGCGGAAGACCTTCACGACGCCTCCGTGCGGGGGCGGTGGCCGCGCAGCCAGACCAGACCGAGGACCGGCAGCACGAGCGGGACGAAGAGGTAGCCCATCCCGTAGACGGACCACACCGTGGCGTCGCGCCCGAACGGGTCGACGTCGTGCAGGCCCAGGGCGGCGGGCGCGAAGAGGCTGAGCGAGCCGATCACCAGCACGCCGACGAGCTCGAAAGTGATGGTGACCCAGGCGACGCGGTACCAGGCACGGCCCGGCGCGACGAGGGCGACGGTGGCGACGATGTAGACGACGGCGGCGACTGCGGAGAGGGTGAAGGCGACGGGCGCCTCGTCGAACCGATCGATGATCTGGAAGACGCTGCGGCCGGTCGCCGCCAGGGCGAGCACGCCGTAGACGAAGACGAGCACACGGCCGATCCCGGAGATGCGCCGGGTCCTCGTGCGCTGCGCGCGCTCGCTCGCGGATTTGGTGAGGGGAGACATCGAAGACGATTCTATTCGCGCCCACGGGAGGCGGGCCGCCCGCGCGGCGTCAGGCGCCCTGGACGAACCAGATCTGGCCCATCCGGTACACCATGACGGCGATGGCGAGGCAGACGCCGCCCAGGATGACGGTGCTCCAGTGGTTGCGCTCGATCAGGGCCCAGAAGCCCCCGGCGGCCGGGAGGATGATCGCCGAGATCAGGTAGATGTAGAACTCCGGCAGGCTCCCGCTGGGAGTGTTTCCGACCGCCGGCGCCGCGATCGCGACGACGAGCTGTGCCAGGAGCAGCAGTTCCACGAGCGCGACGGCGCCCATCGTGAGGTCGTTCGGCACGCGGCCGGCGAGGCCGAGCACGAGGCACAGGAGGCCGGCGGCGCAGGCGACGATCACCTGGACCGTGGTGAACCACTCGATCATGCCGTGGCGATCTCGTCGGTCGGGAAGTTCACGAGGGTCCTTGCTTCCTTTCCGCGGAACTCGATGAGCCCCACCAGGTGGCCGGTCGGGGCGACGGCCGCGACCGGGACGCCGCCCGGTCCTTCCCGGTCGGCGAGATGGATGCGTCGCCCGTGCGTCAGGTCGATCGCCTGCTGCTCGGTGAGGTCGAGGCGCTCGAAGAGTGCTGTGGCGGCATCCACCGCGGGCAGCAGCGCCGCGTCCGGGTCGAGCGTATCGAGGTCGTGCGCGTCTCGCACGTCGTACCGGCCGACGCGGGTGCGGCGCAGGGCCGTCAGGTGCCCGCCGACGCCGAGCGCGGAGCCGAGATCGCGGGCGAGAGAACGGATGTACGTGCCGGACGAGCAGACGACGCGCACGTCGAGGTCGAGGGAGTCCGGCATGCGTCGCGCGGCGAGCAGCTCGAAGGCGCTCACCGTGACGGCGCGCGGCTCGAGGACGACCTCCTCCCCCGCCCGCACCCGGGCGTAGGCGCGTTTGCCGTCGACCTTGATGGCGCTCACCGCGCTCGGCACCTGCTGGATCTCGCCGGTGAGGTCGGCGATCCCGGCCAGGACGGCTTCGTCCTCGACCGCGGCGAGCGCGGCGGCGTCGGCCCGCCCGGTCTCGTCGCCTTCGGCGTCGTCCGTGGTGGTGGTGGATCCGAGCCGGATGGTCGCGAGGTACTCCTTGTCGGCGCCGACGATGTAGGTGAGCAGGCGGGTCGACGAGTTGACGCCCACGATGAGCAGTCCGGTCGCCATCGGGTCGAGCGTCCCCGCGTGGCCGACCTTGCGCGTGCCGGCGAGACGGCGCACGCGCGCGACGACATCGTGGCTCGTCATCCCTCCCGGCTTGTCGACGAGAAGGAGACCGCTGCCGGTCACGCGTCCGCCCCCGTTGTGTCGAGGACGAGCTGCAGCTTGGTGCGGAACGTGCTCTCGAGCAGCTCGGTGGCGCAGGGGTCGTCGCCGTACTCGTCCGGCAGGCGCAGCCCGAGCAGGGTGTTGAGGAGCATGCCCTCCGCCAGGAAGGAGCGCGCGTCGTCGGCGGCGAAATCCGCGTCCTCCCGCAGCATCCGGTAGATCGCGATGAAGCCGTCGCGGGCCTTGCCCCCGATCACCGGGTCGTGGCCCATCCCGAACGCCTGCATGAGGGAGAGAAGAATGCCGCGGTCCTCGATGAGGTTGACGTAGGTGAGCCCGAGGCGGCGGCTGATCTCCTTGCGGTCGTCGACGGAGTCGCCCGCGGGCCGGCCCTGCGCGTTCCACTCGGCGATGGTCTGCGTGAAGGCGACGAGCAGCGTGTCGAGCGCGCGGCTGAGCACCTCGACGAAGAGGTTCTCCTTGCTGCCGAACATGCGCACCACGTACGGCTGGCTGATGCCGGCCGCCTTGGCGATCTGATCGGTGGTCGCACCGAAGTACCCGCGTTCGCCGAAGACGCGCCCGGCGGCGCTGAGGATCTGCTCCCGGCGCTGCGCCGAGGGGATCCGTTCGGTGATCTTGTCCGTCACGCTTGACAGGTTATCAGTCGATTACTAGAGTCCGTGGTAATCATTCGATTACTACCTTGATTCGGCTTCGTTCCGAGAACAGGACACCCGCTCATGACCGCAACAGACCTCGCCCCGACCGCCGCGCGTGCCGGCCGGCGCATCCCGGTGTGGCTCGCCATCGTGGCGGCCTCGCTCCCGATGTTCATGGCGACGCTCGACAACCTCGTCGTCACCAGCGCCCTCCCGGTGATCGCCCGCGACCTCAGCGCCTCCATCGAGGAGCTGCAGTGGGTCGTCAACGCGTACACGCTGAGCTTCGCCACCCTCATGCTCATGGCCGTCGGCCTCGGCGACCGGTTCGGCCGACGCACGGTCTTCTTCGGCGGCATCGTCGTCTTCACGGTGGCCAGCGCGGCCGCCGCGCTCGCCACCGAGCCCTGGATGCTCATCGCGGCCCGCGCCGTGCAGGGCGCCGGCGCCGCCGCGCTCCTCCCCCTCTCGCTCACCCTGCTCGCGGGCAGCGTCAGCGCCCGGCTGCGTCCCGCCGCCATCGGGATCTGGGGCGGCATCTCGGGCCTCGGCGTCGCCCTCGGCCCGCTCATCGGTGGCGCCGTGGTCGAGGGATGGAACTGGCAGGCGATCTTCTGGCTCAACGTGCCGCTCGGCGTGATCGCGGTGCCGCTCGTGCTCCTCGCCCTCCCGAACAGCTTCGGCGCCCGCGTGCGCTCCGACATCGTCGGCCTCCTGCTGGCCGCCCCCGGTGTCTTCGGACTGGTCTACGGGATCGTCCGCGGCAACGACGCGGGCTGGAGCAGCACCGAGGTGCTCGTCTCGCTGATCGGAGGCGGTGTGCTGCTCGTGGCCTTCGTGCTCTGGGAGTCGAGGACGCCCGCGCCACTCCTGCCCCTGCGGCTGTTCCGCGACCGCAGCTTCACCGCGGCCAACCTGGTCGGCATGACCTTCAGCTTCGGGATCTTCGGGGCGATCTTCATCCTGATCCAGTTCCTGCAGGTGGTGCAGGGCCACACGCCGCTCGAGGCCGGCGTGATGACCATGCCGTGGACCCTCGCGCCGATGGTGGTCGCACCGCTGACGGGCCTGGTCTCGTCGCGGACCGGCACGCGGCTGCCGATCGTGGGCGGCCTCGTGCTCCTCGCGGTGGCCATGGGCTGGATCGCGCTCACCCTCTCCGCCACCCTCCCGTACTCCGAGATGTGGCCGCCGTTCCTGCTCGCCGGCGTCGGCATGGGACTCGTCTTCGCTCCCAGCTCGACGGCCGTGCTCGCCAACATGCGGGCGGCCGATCACGCGAAGGCGTCGGGCACGAACTCCACGCTGCGCGAGATCGGCGTCGCCCTCGGCGTCGCCGTGCTCACCGCCGTCTTCACCGGTGCCGGCGGGACGCTCACCCCGACCGGCTACGTGGACGCGGCGATCCCCGCTGTGTGGGTGGGCGCGTCCGCGCTGGCCGTCGCCGCGGTGATCGCCTTCGCGCTCCCCGGCCGTCGCCTGGCCGCCCGGCTTGCGGCGGAGACGGACGAGGCAGGCCACGACGACGTCGGCGCGCCGGCCCCGATCGAGGCGGCCCCGGTCCCCGTCCCCTGACGGGCCGCATCCCGGTCCGAGGGGTCGCATCCTGCCGCTTCGGCGCGCGCGGAACGGCAGGATGCGACCCCGGTCTCGCGTGAGCAGCAAGCCGCACGACGTAGGCTGGTCCGCGTGCGGATCGGCGTCATCGGAGCAGGAGCGATCGGCGGCGCCGTCGCGTCGCTGCTCGACCGCGTCGGCCATCTGGTCGAGGTGACCGCACGCGGCGAGCACCTCGCCGCCATCCGAGCGGACGGTCTCCGCCTCGACGGAGGCTGGGGTGAGCACACCGCGCGCGTCGAGGCAGCGGAGACCCTGCAGTCCACGCCCGAACTCGTCTTCCTGTGCACGAAGGCACAGGATGCCCGAACCGCCATCGAGGAGAACGCGCACGTCCTCCGCGGCGTGACCGTGGTCGTCGTGCAGAACGGGCTCGCTGGCCTCCGGGAGGCCGCCGGCCTCCTCCCCGACTCCGACTGCGTCGGAGCGCTCGCGCTCTACGCCTCGAGCTACCTCTCCCCCGGCCGGATCACCGTCACGACCACCGCCAACACGTACCTCGGCGCCGGCGACGGCGCGCCCCCCGAGGCTGCAGTGGAGGCCGCGCGCATCCTCGACGTGGCCATGCCGGCCTTCGCGGTCGAGAACTTCACCGGCTGTCAGTGGACCAAGCTGATCGTCAACCAGGTCAACGCCATGCCCGCCATCACGGGCCTCAGCGTGCAGCAGACGCTGGCCGACCGGAGGCTGCGCGCGATCGTCACCGCGAGCATGCAGGAGGCCACCCGCATCGGCCTCGACCACGGCATCCGGTACGGGAGCATCCAGGGCCTCGACCACCGCATCCTGAGGTTCGTCGCCGCCGCACCCCGCTGGGCCGCGCAGGTCGTTCCGCTGCTCATGAAGCGCCGGATGGGTGCGACGCCGAACCCGGGGTCCACCCTGCAGAGCATCCGGCGCGGGCAGCGGAGCGAGATCGACTACCTCAACGGCGCCGTCGTCGCCGAGGCCGCGGCCATCGGGCGCGGGGCACCGATCAACGCGGAGCTCACCGCGCTCGTGCACGAGGTCGAGGAGCGCGGGGGCTTCCTCGCCCCGGAGGCCGTCGCCGAGCGCCTGCGTCCGCTGACCGCCTGAGGTCGGCGCGACGGGTTCAGCGCGCAACTCGCACCGGGTGCGCCGGATCGGCGTCGTCGACGAGCACGTCGGCGACTTCCCGCGGCCGGGCCTCCCGCTCGTACGGCTCCCATTCGGGCGCGTTCACCAGTAACACCGACGCGTTCCACTCTCCGCGCAGCTCCGGCCGCAGCAGGAACTCGCCGTCGATGACGAGCACGGCGTCCTGTCCCGCCGTCTCCCAGCGGCTCTCGACGGGGACATCCCTGACCTCGTCGAAAGCCGCGGTCTGGAAGCCGGTGCTCCCGGCGAGACGGAACGGATCGAGCAGCACCCGCCGCAGCGTCACGTAGTCGAACGACGAGCGGTAGTAGTCCTCCAGCGTCTCCCGCCCGAGCCGAGTCCGGTCGGCGCGGGAGCGGTGGAAGTCGCCGATGGAGGCGCGGAACGTCTCCGTCCCGGCCTCACGGAACACGTCCGCGAGATCGTCGGCGAACGCCGCCGTGCCTCCCCCGCCGTCCACCGCGACGACGACCCGTCCGAGCGGCGACGCAGCGCGGACGGTCCCCGCCACATCCCTCAGGAGCAACACACGCGGGGTGGGAGGCAGTCTCATGCCCCGAGCATAGGCCGCGCCGCCAGGCAGTAGCCTCGAAGGATGCCCGACACCTTCGCCGAGACCGTCGTCGACTGGTACCACGCCAACCGCCGCGACCTCCCGTGGCGACGCGACGGGTTCACCGCGTGGGGGACGCTCGTCAGCGAATTCATGCTCCAGCAGACGCCCGTCTCGCGGGTGATCCCGCGGCTCGAGGAGTGGCTGGAGCGGTGGCCGACACCCGCGGACCTGGCGTCGGTGCCGCCCGGAGAGGCGGTCCGCGCCTGGCAGTCGCTCGGCTACCCCCGCCGTGCGCTGTGGCTGCACGCGGCGGCCGTCGCCATCACCGAGAGGCACGGCGGCGTCGTCCCCGACGATGTGACCGAGCTGCTCGCCCTGCCCGGAATCGGCGATTACACCGCCCGCGCGGTCGCGGTCTTCGCGTACGGCGAACGGCACCCGGTGGTCGACACCAACATCCGCCGTGTCATCGCCCGTGCCGTCGACGGACAGGCGGAACCGGCTCCGCCGAGCGCCCGGCGCGATCTCGCCGCGATGGAGGCCCTTTTGCCGGCGGATCGACCGGCCGCGGCCGCATTCAATGCCGGAATGATGGAGCTCGGCGCGATCGTCTGCATCGCCCGTTCGCCGCGCTGCGACGAGTGCCCGCTGCGCGATCGGTGCGCGTGGCGGGCGGCCGGCTACCCGGAATACGACGGACCCCGCAAGGCCGTGCAGAAGAAGTACGAGGGCAGTGACCGCCAGGTGCGCGGCCTCATCCTCGCCGAACTACGGGCGTCCCACATCCCCGTCACCGCAGCCGAGCTCGAGGGCGTGTGGCCCGACGCGGCGCAGCGCGACCGCGCCCTCACCGGGCTGCTCGCGGACGGCCTCGCCGTCCGGTCCCAGGGCGGCTACACCCTCCCGTAACCGTCGGCTCTCGCCGAAGTTCACGTCGTTGCGCTCAAAACCGCGGAATGAGCGCAACGACGTGAACCTCGGTCACTCCTCTTCGTCGCGCGGCTTGACGTACGGGTCTTCGTCGCCCGCATAGGCGGCACCGGCGGCCAGACCGGCCACCGCGGTGTCGCGCTCGCGCGCCTCGCGGAGCAGGTCCTCGATGTGTGCGGCGTTCTCCGGGATGGCGTCGAGCTGGAACTCCAGCGTCGGCGTCAGGCGGGCGGTGATGTTCTTGCCCACCTCGCTGCGGAGCATGCCGGTGGCGGCCTTGAGCGCCGCCGCCGAGCCTTCTCGCTCCTCGTCGGTGCCGTAGACGGTGTAGAACACGGTCGCGTGCTGGAGGTCGCCCGTCACCTGCACGTCCGTGATGGTCACGAACCCGAGGCGCGGGTCGCGCAGGCCGCGGTCGAGCCGCTTGGCGATGATGACCTTGATTCTGTCGGCGAGCTTCCTCGCGCGTGCCGGATCGGCCATTGCTGTCTCCTCTTCGTTCCGGGTGGACGGTGAAGCCGGAAGGCCCGGCGGATCACCGCCGGGCCTTCCGTGCATCCGATCAGACGCGGGGCTTCTCCCGCAGCTCGGTGGTCTCGATCTCGTCGCCGACCTGGATGTCGTTGTACTTGCCGAGGCCGATACCTGCCTCGAAGTCCGTGCGGACCTCGGTGACGTCGTCCTTGAACCGGCGCAGCGACTCGATGGCGAGGTTGTCGCCCACCACGACGCCGTCGCGGATGACGCGCGCCTTGGCGTTGCGCGTGATCGTTCCGGACCGGACGATGACACCGGCGATGTTGCCGAACTTCGAGGAGCGGAACACCTCGCGGATCTCGGCGACACCCGACTGGACCTCTTCGAACTCGGGCTTGAGCATGCCCTTGAGCGAGTTCTCGATGTCCTCGATCGCGTTGTAGATGACCGAGTAGAAGCGCACGTCGACACCCTCGCGGGCGGCACGCTCGCGGGCCTTGACGTCCGGGCGGACGTTGAAGCCGATCACGATCGCGTTGTCGATGGTCGCCAGGTCGATGTCCGACTCGGTGATCGCGCCGACACCGCGGTGCAGGATGCGCAGGCTGACCGAGTCGTCGACCTCGATCTTCATGAGCGACTCCTCCAGCGCCTCCACGGCACCGGACACGTCGCCCTTGATGATGAGGTTGAGCGCCTCGACCTTGCCCTCTTCCAGAGCGCGGGTGAAGTCCTCGAGCGAGATGCGCTTGCGGGCCTTGGCCAGCTGCGCGTTGCGCTCGGCGGCCTCGCGCTTCTCGGCGATCTGACGGGCCGTGCGGTCCTCCTCGGTGACGAGGAAGGTGTCGCCGGCGCGCGGGACGCTCGACAGACCCTGCACCTGGACCGGACGCGACGGGGCGGCCTCGAAGACGGCCTCGCCGTTCTCGTCCGCCATCGCGCGGACGCGGCCGTAGGCGGTGCCCGCCACGATCGCGTCGCCGACGCGGAGCGTCCCGGACTGGATCAGCACGGTCGCGACAGCACCGCGGCCCTTGTCGAGCTTGGCCTCGATCGCGACACCGCGGGCGTCCTTGTTCGGGTTCGCACGCAGGTCGAGACCGGCGTCGGCGGTGAGCAGCACCGCGTCCAGGAGGTCCTGGATGCCGATGTTGTTCCGCGCGGACACGTCGACGAACATGACGTCGCCGCCGTACTCCTCGGCCACCAGGCCGAACTCGGTGAGCTGCTGGCGCACCTTGGCCGGGTTGGCCTCGGGCTTGTCGATCTTGTTGACCGCGACCACGATCGGAACGCCGGCCGCCTGGGCGTGGTTCAGCGCCTCCACCGTCTGCGGCATGATGCCGTCGTCGGCCGCGACCACGAGGATCGCGATGTCGGTCACCTGCGCACCACGGGCACGCATGGCGGTGAACGCCTCGTGACCCGGGGTGTCGATGAAGGTGATCGCGCGCTCGATGCCCTCGTGCTCGGTCCACACCTGGTACGCACCGATGTGCTGGGTGATGCCGCCGGCCTCGCCCTCGACGACGTTCGCGCTGCGGATGGCGTCGAGGAGTCGCGTCTTACCGTGGTCGACATGGCCCATGACCGTGACCACCGGCGGGCGGATCTCGAGGTCCTCGTCGGACTCGTTCTCCAGCTCGGCGTCGAGGTCGATGTCGAAGCCCTCGAGGAGCTCCTTGTCCTCGTCCTCCGGGGAGACGACCTGGATCTTGTACCCCAGCTCCTCACCGAGGATCTGGAAGGTGGCCTCGTCGAGCGACTCGGTCGCGGTCGCCATCTCGCCCAGGTGGAAGAGGACGGTGACCAGCGACGCGGGGTTCGCGTCGATCTTGTCGGCGAAGTCCGAGATGGACGAGCCGCGACGCAGTCGGACGACCGTGCCGCCGTCGCCGCGGGGAACGGTCACGCCGCCCAGCGACGGGGCCTCCCGCATCTCGAATTCCTGACGCTTCGCGCGCTTCGACTTCCGGGCCTTGCTCTTGCCGCCACCGCGGCCGAACGCGCCGGCCGTGCCGCCGCCCGGTCCACGACCGCGACCGCCGCCACCGCCCGGGCGCGGGCCGGAGAACCCACCGGCCGTGCCGGGAGCGCCACCGGGACGCTGGAAGCCGCCGCCACCGGCGCCACCGGGACGCTGCTGGAAGCCGGGACGAGCACCGCCGCCCTGGCGGTTGCCGCCGGGGCGTCCCTGGCCGCCGCCCTGACCGGGCGCGCCGATGCGCGGCGAGCCCGGACGCGGCGGAGCGGGACGCGGGATGTTGCTCGGGGTGGGGCGCTGGCCCATTCCCTGCGAGCTCGAGAACGGGTTGTTGCCCGGACGGGGCTGCGCGGGACGCTGGCCCATGCCCTGGTTGGACGAGTAGGGGTTGTTGCCCGGGCGCGGTGCGCCGGGACGCGGCGCACTGCTGCCGCCGGGGCGCGGCGCCGACGACGGCTTGGCCGCGTCGGCCGGGCCCGCCGCCGAGGGCGTTCCGGCCTGCGGCGCCGACTGTGCGGCGGTCTGCGCGGCGGCCTTGTCGGCGGCGGCCTTCTCGGCCGCTGCCTTCTCGGCTGCGGCCTGGCGCTCGGCGACCGACATCGGCGCCTGCGGCTTGGGCGCGCCGGACTCGGCCTCGGCCGAGGCCGCCTGGGGACGCGGGCCGGGCGTGGCACCCGGACGCGGACCGGGCGCGGGCGCCTTGGGAGCGGCCGCGGCGGCCTTCTCGGGGGTGAAGCCTTCCGCCTCCAGAGCAGCGCGCAGCTTGCGGGCTACCGGGGGTTCGATGCTCGAGGACGGTCCCTTGACGAACTCGCCCATCTCTTTGAGCTTCGCGAGCGCGACCTTGCTGTCGACGCCGAGTTCGCTCGCGACCTCATGTACGCGTGGTTTTGCAGCCACAATTCTCCTGTCTGGGGCCCACCCCGGACAGGGCAGGCGTTAGTAGCGGACGGGACTCATTTCGAGCCGCTCATCGGTTGTCACTCATGTGAAGTCACTTGTTCTTCAGCCTGTTCTCGTAGGTAGGCCCGGATGGCCGTCGGGTCGAGCGCTCGCTCCACCCTCAACGCGCGCCCGAAGGCCCGCCGCTTGAGGGCGATGTCGAGACACTCGTCGACCGGATGCAGCCACGCGCCTCGCCCGGGGAGCGTGGCGGATCGATCCACCACGAGTTCCGAATTCCGGGCGACGACCCTCAGAAGAGAGGATCGGGGAGCGCGAGAACGGCATCCGACGCACGTTCTGACAGCTTCCATCTTACACCCGCGCGCCGGCCACACCGGTCGACGCACGGCCCCTCCTACTCCCGATCGAGGATCGAATCCGGCTGGATGTCGATCTTCGCGCCCGTCAGCTTCGCAGCGAGGCGGGCGTTCTGACCCTCCTTGCCGATCGCGAGCGAGAGCTGGTAGTCGGGCACGAGCGCCCGCACGGCCTTGAGTGACTCGTCGATCACGAACGCGCTCGTCACCTTCGCGGGCGACAGCGCGCTCGAGACGAACGTCGCGAGGTCGGGCGAGTAGTCGACGATGTCGATCTTCTCGTTGTTGAGCTCCGCGGTCACCGCGCGCACGCGCTGCCCGAGCTCGCCGATGCACGCGCCCTTGGCGTTGATGCCCGGCTCGGTCGCACGCACGGCGATCTTGGTGCGGTGGCCCGCCTCCCGCGCCAGAGACACGATCTCGACGACACCGCTCGCGATCTCCGGGACCTCGAGGGCGAACAGCTTGCGGACGAGCGCCGGGTGGGTGCGCGACACGGTGATCGACGGACCCTTCGGGCCCTTGGCGACGCTCGTGACGTAGACGCGGATGCGCGAGCCGTGGGTGTATTCCTCGCCCGGCACCTGCTCCTCGGGCGGGAGGATCGCCTCCACGCTGCCCAGGTCGACGTGGATCATGCGCGGGTTCGGTCCCTGCTGGATGACGCCGGCGACGATGTCGCCCTCGCGGCCGCGGAACTCCCCGAGCACGGCGTCGTCCGCGATGTCGCGCAGACGCTGATTGATGACCTGCTTCGCGGCGAAGGCGGCGATGCGGCCGAAGTCGCTCGGGCTGTCCTCGGCTTCGCCGACGACATTGCCCTCCTCGTCGCGCTCGGGCACGAAGACGGTGACGTGGCCGGTCTTGCGGTCGAGCTGTACCCGCGCGGCCGGAACCTCGTCCGCGTGGCTGTGGCCGTGGCGGTGGTCGGCCTGGTTGGTGTGCTTCAGGTAGGCGGTGAGAATCGCCTGCTCGATGATGTGCACCAGTTCGTCGAACGGGATCTCCTTCTCGCGCTCCATGAGACGCAAGACGCTGAGGTCGATGTCCATGCCGGCCTCCTCTATTCAGATTGCGCCGCCGCGCGATGGCACGGCGGACTCGACTATCTACGGTACCCGAGATTCGGGGAACGTGGGACCCTCGCCCGCTGCCGGACCCGCGCGGGTACCGTGCACCGCATGAGCGCCCCCACCCGAGCCGCCGCCACCGCCGAACGCAACCCCGTCGTGCGTGCCCTCGCCCGCGTGGGTCTCGCGACGATCGGCCTCCTCCACATCCTGATCGGCGCGATCGCCGTCGCGATCGCGGCGGGCGGGAGCGGAGACGCCGACCAGTCCGGCGCCCTGCAAGCGGTCGTCGCGGTGCCGGGCGGACTGTTCGCCGTGTGGCTGGCCGCCGCGGGTCTGATCGTCCTCGCCCTATGGCAGATCCTCGTCGCCATGCGGGCGCAGCGCACGGGCACGCGGCTCGTCGAACTCGGCAAGTGCATGCTCTACGCGGCACTCGCCGCCCTGGCGATCTCGATCGCGCTCGGCGGCTCGCACGACTCCTCGTCGTCGGAGAAGACGCTGAGCGCGCGCCTCCTCGCCCAGCCCGGAGGCGTGTTCGTGCTCGCCATCGTCGGGCTCGCCATCATCGCGGGAGGCGTCGTCTTCCTCCGCAACGGGATCACGCGCCGCTTCGAGCGCGACCTGCGCCTCCCCCCGAACGCGCTGGCCGAGGTGACGACGACACTCGGCCGCGTCGGCTACATCGCGAAGGGCGTCGCGCTGCTCCTCGTCGGCGGCCTCGTGGTCGCCGGCGCCGTGACCATCGACCCCGGGAAAGCGGGCGGGCTCGATGGCAGTCTGAAGGCGCTGGTCGGGCTCCCCTTCGGACCCGTCCTCCTCATCCTCATCGCAGTCGGCCTGATCGCCTACGGCGTGTTCTGGCTGGTGCGATCGGTCGCCGCCCGCCTCTGAGCCCTGCCGTTCACGTGAGCCGTGCCGTTCACGCCTCCTCGGCGGGGGCGGCGAACTGCGCGTTGTAGAGCGAGTAGTACGCACCGCCGCGTGCGAGGAGCTCCGCGTGGGTGCCCTGCTCGACGATGCTCCCCGCCTCCATCACCAGGATGAGGTCGGCGTCCCGGATGGTCGAGAGGCGGTGCGCGATCACGAAGGATGTGCGGTCGGCCCGCAGCGCACTCATCGCCTTCTGCACGAGGAGCTCGGTGCGCGTGTCCACCGACGAGGTCGCCTCGTCGAGGATCAGCACGCTCGGCCGGGCGAGGAACGCGCGCGCGATGGTCAGCAGTTGCTTCTCCCCCGCCGAGACATTGCCTCCCTCGTCGTCCAGTACCGTGTCGTAGCCGTCGGGCAGCGAGCGCACGAAACGGTCGACGTAGGTGGCCTTCGCCGCGGCGACGATCTCCTCCTCCGTCGCGCCAGGACGGCCGTACGCGATGTTGTCGCGGATGGTGCCCTGGAACAGCCAGGTGTCCTGCAGCACCATCCCCATGCGACTGCGGAGGTCGTGGCGCGTCATCGACGCGATGTCGACGCCGTCGAGCGTGATGCGTCCGCCGTTCAGCTCGTAGAACCGCATCATGAGGTTGACGAGCGTCGTCTTGCCCGCTCCGGTCGGCCCCACGATCGCCACCGTCTGGCCCGGCTCGGCGACCAGCGACAGGTCATCGATGAGGGGTTTGTCCTCGCTGTACCGGAACGAGACGTCCTCGAACGCGAGCCGGCCCTTCGTCCCGGCAGGGCTCTGCGGCTGCGCGGGGTCGGGAGTCTGCTCCTCGGCGTCGAGCAGCTCGAACACCCGCTCGGAGCTCGCGACGCCCGACTGCAGCAGGTTGGCCATCGAGCCGAGCTGCGTCAGCGGCTGCGTGAACTGGCGGGAGTACTGGATGAACGCCGTCACGTCGCCGAGCTGCATCGCGCCGCTCGCGACCTGGAGGCCGCCGACGACCGCGATCGCGACGTACATCAGGTTCCCGACGAACATCATCGCCGGCATGATGATGCCGGAGACGAACTGCGCGCCGAAGCTCGCCTCGTACATCTCCTGGTTCTTCGCCCCGAACCGCTCCTCGACCTCGCGGTGCCGACCGAACACCTTCACCAGCGCGTGGCCGGTGAAGGCCTCCTCGATCTGGCCGTTCAGCTCGCCCGTGTTCCTCCACTGCGCGACGAAGAGCTTCTGCGAGCGCTTCGCGATCAGCGCGGTGATCAGCAGTGTCAGCGGGATCGTGACCAGCGCGATCACCGCGAGCAGCGGCGAGACGACGAACATCATGACGACGACGCCGACGATGGTCAGCAATGACGTGAGGAGCTGGCTCATCGACTGCTGCAGGGTCTGCGAGATGTTGTCGATGTCGTTGGTGACCCGGCTGAGAAGCTCGCCGCGCTGCATCGTGTCGAAGTAGGTCAGCGGGAGGCGGTTGATCTTCTCCTCCACGTCCTGGCGCAGCCGGTACACCGTCCGCTGGGTCACGCCGTTGAGCACATACGCCTGCAGGTAGCTGAACACCGACGATGCGACGTAGAGCGCGAGCACCCACATGAGCACGTGCCCGACGGCGACGAAGTCGATTCCGGCGCCGGGGGTGAACGTCGTCCCGGAGAGGAGATCGGCGAACTGGCCCTGGCCCTCCGCGCGGAGCCCGGCGATCACCTGTGACTGGCTCACTCCGGCCGGGAACTGCTTCGAGAGCGCTCCGGCGAACACCAGGTTGATCGCGTTGCCGAGGAGTTTGGGTCCGAGCACGGCGAACACGACGCTCACCACGGCGAGCAGGGCCACGAAGACGATCGGCCAGCGCTCCGGCTTCAACTGGCCGGCCAGCCGGCGCGCAGACGGCCCGAAGTTCAGGGACTTCTCGGCGGGCATCCCCATGCCGCCGAACGGGCCACCGCCTCCGGGGCCGCGCCGCACGGGCGGACGGGCGGGGGCCGGCCGGTCCTCGGTGTCCTGGCTCATGCCGCCTCCTCCGCGGTCAGCTGCGACGAGACGATCTCGGCGTAGGTGGGGTTGCTCTCGAGGAGCTCCTCGTGCGTGCCGCGGCCGACCACACGACCGTCCTCGAGCACGATGATCTGGTCGGCGTCGACGATGGTCGAGACGCGCTGCGCGACCACGATCATCGTCGCGTCGGCGACCGAGCGGGCGAGTGCCGCGCGCAACCGGGCATCGGTTGCGGTGTCGAGGGCGGAGAACGAGTCGTCGAACACGTAGATCTCGGGCCGCTTGACGAGAGCGCGCGCGATCGCGAGCCGCTGCCGCTGGCCGCCGGAGACGTTCGTGCCGCCCTGGGCGATCGGCGCGTCGAGCCCGTCGGGCATCGCCTCGACGAAGTCCCTCGCCTGGGCGATCTCGAGGGCCCGCCAGAGTTCGTCGTCCGTCGCATCCGGTTTGCCGTAGCGGAGGTTGGAGGCCACGGTCCCCGAGAAGAGATAGGGTTTCTGGGGCACCAGACCGATGCGCGACCAGAGCAGCTCCGGGTCGAGCTCCGCGGCGTCCACGCCGTCCACCAGCACGAGGCCGCCCGTCGCGTCGAACAGCCGCGGCACCAGGTTCACCAAGGTGGTCTTGCCCGAGCCCGTGCTGCCGATGATGGCGGTGGTCTCCCCCGCCCGGGCGAGGAACGTCACGTCGCTGAGCACAGGCGATTCCGCGCCGGGATAGGCGAAGCTGACGTCCACGAACTCGACGGTGCCGTGGGAGGGCAGCGCGGTCACCGGGTTCTCGGGAGCGTGGACGGACGGCTCGGTGGCGAGGACCTCTCCGATCCGGTCGGCGCACACCGCGGCGCGCGGCACGAGCACCGCCATCATCGTCGACATCATGACACCCATGAGGATCTGCATGAGGTACTGCAGGAACGCCGTCAGCGTTCCGATCTGCATCGATCCGTCGTCGACGCGGAAGGCGCCGAACCAGATCACGGCCACGCTCGACACGTTGAGCACGAGCATCACGATGGGGAACATCAGCGCGAAGAGCCGGCCCGCCTTGAGCGCCGTCTCGGTCACCTCGTCGTTGGCGACCGTGAAGCGCGCCGTCTCGACGTCCTCACGGACGAACGCCCGCACGACGCGGATTCCGGTGAGCTGCTCCCGCAGCACGCGGTTGACGCGGTCGATCCGCTCCTGCATCCTGCGGAACAGGGGCACCATGCGGGTGATGATCAGGCCGACCGCGACGAGCAGGACGGGCACGCTCACGGCGATGAGCCAGGAGAGCTCGAGGTCCTGCTGCATGGCGAGCACGATGCCGCCGACCGCGAGGATGGGCGCGGACACCAGGAGCGTGCACGTCATGAGCACGAGCATCTGGACCTGCTGCACGTCGTTCGTGGTGCGGGTGATGAGCGACGGCGCCCCGAACCGCGAGACCTCACGCTCCGAGAACTCCCCCACTTTGTGGAAGACGGCGGTGCGCAGATCGCGGCCGACCCGCATCGCGACCTTGGCGCCGAAGTACACCGCGGCGATGGAGCAGGCCACCTGCACGAGGGTGACGCCGAGCATCCCGGCGCCGACGGTCAGGATGTAGCCTGTGTCGCCCTTGGCGATGCCGTTGTCGGTGATGTCGGCGTTGAGCGTCGGCAACCAGAGCGAGAGCAGCGATTGGCCGAGCTGGAACACCACCACCCCGACGAGCAGCCGCCAATGAGGCCGGAGGAACCGGCCGAGCAGTCTCAGGAGCATGTGCGACCTCCTAGTGGTGAGCCGCGTCGGCGGCGGGAGCGGCGCCCGAGGGCGTGAAGACGACGAACGGGCGCCCGGCGACGCCGAGGAGCGCGATCCGGGCGAGCTCGTCCACGCTGAACTCGATCCCCTCGTTGAGGGCCGGGAACGCGGACGAGAAGCTGATCAGACGGAGCACGTAGGCGACGCGCTCCGGCGGGAGGTTGAGGGCCGCCGCCTCCGGCTCGATGATGCGGGCGATGATGTGCGCGAACTCGTGGCGCTCCTGCGGCACGCTCGGACGCTCCGGACCGATGACGGCCATCATGCGCATCACGCTCTGGAAGCGCTCGCGCATCAGGTAGATGACGGCGCGGATCTTGTGCTCGAGCGGCAGGGCGGGATCGATCGCCCGCAGCGCGTCCCTGAGCGGCTCGGGATCGAGGTACTTCTCGATCGCGGCGGCGACCAGGGTCTCCTTGTCGCCGAAGGCACGGAAGACGGTGCCCTCCGCGATGCCCGCGGCCTCCGCGATCTGACGGGTGGTCACCCCGCGGCCGTGCTCGATGAGCAGCGGGATGACCGCGTCGATGATCATGGCCTTGCGGTCTTCCGGCGAGAGGGGTTGCGCGCGCGATCGCGCCTCGCGCGCGAGTCCCTCCGGCCCGGCCTCCGCGGAGGGGGCGTCTTCTCTGATCACGGAGGCGATGCTACGCGGAGTGAGTGCTCACTCACAACGCACACCCGTTCGCCCACGGCGAACAAGCTCCCTCCCCGCTACGGCACGACGGCGAAGATCTCCGAGATGCGCGCCACGTCGTCGACGGTCGGCGTCCACGCGGTGACCGCCTCGGCGTTCGCCACGATCTGCTCCGGCTTCGTGGCACCGGCGATCACACTCGTGAGTCCCGGCTGCGCGAGCAGCCACGCGAAGGTCGCCGCGAGCATGGTCACCCCGCGCTCGTCGCAGAACGCCTGGTACTCCTCGATACGGTCCCAGGGCGCGTCGTCCAGCAGGTGCTTGCGGATCATCATGATGCGGCTGTCGGCTGGGCCACCCTCCCGCGAGAACTTGCCGGTGAAGAGACCGTTGTAGAGCGGGAAGAAAGGCAGGAACCCCAGGCCGTAGGCGGTGACCGCCGGAAGGACCTCGCGCTCCGCGTCGCGTACGAGCAGGCTGTACTCGTTCTGCGCGGAGACGAACTTCGGATGCCCGTGCAGCCGAGCCGTGAACTCCGCCTCGGCGATCTGCCAGCCGGCCAGGTTGGAGTGGCCGATGTACCTGATCTTGCCTTCGGCGATCAGGTCGTCGAGGGTCGCGAGGGTCTCCTCGATCGGTGTGACGCCGTCCGGCCGATGCAGCTGGTAGAGGTCGATCCAGTCGGTGCGGAGGCGGCGCAGCGAGGCCTCCACCGCCAGGCGGATGTAGCGGCGTGAAGCGCGCGCTCCCCAATCGGGGCCGTTGGTCCCCGCCATGTCCATGCCGAACTTGGTGGCGAGGACGATGCGATCGCGCTTGCCCGCGAGGGCCTTGCCCATCAGCGACTCCGAGAGCCCGCGCTCGGCGCCGTAGATGTCGGCCGTGTCGAAGAACGTGACGCCCGCATCGATGGCGGCGCCGATCACGGCATCGGTACCCTCCTGCGTCTCGGTGACGGTGCCGGTGCGGCCGAAGTTGTTGCAGCCGAGACCGATCGTCGAGACGACGAGGCCGGAATCGCCGAGCGTGCGGTAGTCGATGTTCGCCATGCCCCGAGTCTAGGACGGGGTGCGGCCGCTCCCGCCCGGTTCGAGCGCGCGGGAGCGGCCTGCGCCCATCCACAGCGAGGCCACCGACGCCACGTGTCCCCAATGTCCGATTTCCGCGAGCCTCCGTCGGTGGCTGCTCCTAGAGTCGACACATGACCAGCTTCGCGTACCTCCTCCGCACCACGAGTCCGATCGGCAGGATCGAGCTCGCCGGCGACGGCGATGCCGTGACCTCGCTCTCGATCGAGCGCGGCGGCCGCCTCCCGCTCGACGAGCATCCCGAACGCAGCGGGGGCGTCCTCGACGAGGCGGCACGCCAGCTCGCGGAGTACTTCGCCGGCGACCGGCGCGAGTTCGACGTGCCGGTGCGGTTCGAGGGCACACCGTTTCGACGAGCGGTGTGGGAGCGGCTGCAGAGCCTCGAGTTCGGCACGCTCACCTCGTACGGCGAGCTCGGGCTCTCGCTCGGCTACAGCGGGTACGGGCGCGCCATCGGCGGCGCCGTCGGAGCGAACCCGGTGCCGATCATCGTGGGCTGCCACCGCGTGCTGTCCACGAGCGGAAAGGTGACGGGCTACAGCGGCGGCGAGGGCGTCCCGACCAAACTGTGGCTCCTGGAGCACGAGGGGATCCTGCTGGCCGCATGAGCATCGACGCCACGAACGCCGCCGCCACGAACGCCGCCGGCCGCGCCATCGATTCCGACGCAGGATCCACTCCGGTGCGCGCCGCCCTGGCCCGGGGCGACGACGGTCTCGACCGCTGCTCCTGGTCCGCCTCCGATGCGGAGTACCGCCGCTATCACGACGAGGAGTGGGGCCGAGAGCAGCGCGATCCGCGTGCGCTGTACGAGAAGCTCTGCCTGGAGGGGTTCCAGGCAGGACTCTCGTGGATCACCATCCTGCGCCGTCGCCCGGCCTTCCGGGAGGTGTTCCTCGGCTTCGAGCCGGAACGGGTCGCGGCGATGACGGAGGACGACGTGCTGCGCCTGCTCGGAGACGAGCGGATCATCCGGCACCGCGGCAAGATCGAAGCGACGATCTCCAACGCGCGCGCCGTCCTCGGCCTCGACGTGCCCCTCGAGGAGCTTCTGTGGAGCTTCGCTCCCCCGAGGGCTCCGGAGAGCGCACGACCGCGCGCGTGGGGCGACGTGCCGGCCGTCACGCCCGAATCGACCGCTCTGAGCAAGGAACTGCGCCGACGGGGCTTCCGCTTCGTCGGGCCGACCACCATGTACGCCCTGATGCAGGCGACCGGGATGGTGGACGACCACTTCGCCGGATGCTTCCGGGCCGCCTGACGGCGGGGCACCGCGGCCCGCAGCCGCAGACACGGCCGGACGGACGAATAGTCGGGCCGACGGAGGCGTGTTGTCGAGGGTCGTTTCTCGCTGGCGACGGTGACACTCCGCTCGTGCCCGACCGCACGCGGTACCGCACCACCATCACACACGACCCCGACACCGACGTGGGATGACACGTCGAGAGCTTCGTCGGCCCGACTATTCCGCGAGTCGCGCTGACACCCCCGCGGCGTCCCGCTTCTCGGATCGGAGATCCCTTCTCGCTTAGTGTGAGTTTATCTCACTTTCCCGTGAATGCAAGAGTGAATCGACACGAAGAGGAGCGAGCGTCACACACAGGTGCGGCGCAGTCTACGCGGCGTCGCTCCGCAATACGGCCATCAGCCTGCCGGGCGAACCGGCGACCTCCGGGACCACGAGCTCGAGATCTCCCGAGCCGTCGGCGGCCTCCGCCAGCTCGTACCGCTCGGTCGCTGCCCAGTCGAGCAGGTCCGCGGTCGTGGCGAAGTCGATGCCGGCCTCGACGAGGGCGCGGGTCAGCAGGCCCTTGGCCTGCTTGTTGAAGTGATTGAGGGCACGGACGTCTCCACTCTCGTCGCGGGCGAGCACGCGGACGTAGTGGGCCCCGCGGCGACGCGGGATCGGCCCCAACGCGGTATAGCCCTCGGACCGGAGATCCAGGATGAGACCGTCTCGCTCCTCCAGCACGGCGCCCGACGTCGGCGCCCAGCGTCTCTTGAGCGACGGCACCCCGCGCTCGAGCGAGAGTCGCGAGTCGAACGACAGCCGGTAGGCCGGGATGAGGTCCGCCGCACCCACGAGGCCGAGCAGCGCCGACTGCACTGCGACGGTGGACGCAGCGAATCCCAGCGCCTCCGGTGCCAGCGTCTGCGGCGCGAGCGCATCGTAGAGCACTCCGGTGTACCGCTCGAGTGCGGACATCGTCGGTGAGGTGAGGATGGCGCGGTTGCGATCGACCTCGCCGGCCTGCTTGGGGCCGAGCTTGAGCGCGCGGACCGCAGCGTCGCGATCCGCCGAGAGCGTCAGCACAGCGTCGATGACCTCGCGACGCACGGAGGTGAGCGAGGGGTGGCTGAGCAGCTCCAGATCGAGGGGCGCACCCACTCCCCCGTCCCTCTTCGTCTCGGAGGGCGGCAGGAGGATCAGCACGCTAGCGTCCGACGAAGGCGACCGCCGCCTCGACGTTCTGGCCGAGCGGCTGGGAGGTGTCCAGGGTGATGCGGGGCAGCGCCGCGCTGGCGCCCTTCCACTCCGCGTAGTCCTCGATGCTCTGCTCGACGGCGTAGCCCGTGATCGGCGTCTCGCGCTTGCTCAACCGGTCGCGGTGCAGCTCTTCGTCATCGCAGACGGTCTCCACGACGTGCAGGGAGACGCCGCAGCGCTCCGCGAGATCCCGCCACTGCAGGCGGGCCGGCTCGACGGCGTTCACCGCGTCGACGACGACCGAGCGGCCCGAGACGAGCACCTGCTCGGCCATGGTCTCCGCCACGAGGTAGGCGGCGAGGCCTGTCGGCTGGTCGGAGTCGATGCCTGCGCGCAGGATCGACGCCTCGATGGGATCGACGGAGATCGCGGTCGCGCCGATGCGGCTCGCGACGATCTCGCCGATCGTGGACTTGCCGGAGCCGGGCAGCCCCGCCATCACCACCAGCACGGGGACGCGGACGTCACCGAACTGGCGGTCGAGGGGGGCTGCCGGCTCCGCCATGTCAGACGAGCTCCGCCTGGCGGGCCACGACGGTGACCGTGTTGTTCTCCACGGAGAGGAAGCCGTCGTCGGCCTGCGCCGTGATCGACTCCCCGCCGTTCAGCGTCACGCGCACCTCGCCGGAGGCGAGGATGGCCAGCAGCGGCTCGTGGCCGGGCAGGATACCGATCTGCCCTTCCACGGTCCGAGCAACGACCATGCTCGCCTCGCCCGACCACACTTCGTGGTCGGCGGCGACGACGCTCACGTTGAGAACAGCCATGATCAGCCGTTCTCCTTCTGGATCTGCGCCCACTTCTCCTCGACGTCGGAGATCGCACCGACGTTGAAGAAGGCCTGCTCGGCGACGTGGTCGAACTCGCCCTTGGCGATGGCGTCGAACGACTCGATGGTGTCCTTGAGCGGAACGGTCGAGCCCTCGACACCGGTGAACTTCTTCGCCATGTAGGTGTTCTGCGAGAGGAACTGCTGGATGCGGCGCGCACGCGACACCGTGATCTTGTCCTCTTCGGAGAGCTCGTCGACACCGAGGATGGCGATGATCTCCTGCAGCTCCTTGTTCTTCTGGAGGATCTGCTTGACCGTGGTGGCCACGCGGTAGTGGTCCTCACCCAGGTAACGGGGGTCGAGGATGCGCGAGGTCGACGTCAGCGGGTCGACGGCCGGGTACAGGCCCTTCGACGCGATCTCACGGGAGAGCTCGGTCGTGGCGTCGAGGTGGGCGAAGGTGGTCGCCGGCGCCGGGTCGGTGTAGTCGTCCGCGGGGACGTAGATCGCCTGCAGCGAGGTGATCGAGTGTCCACGCGTCGAGGTGATGCGCTCCTGGAGGAGGCCCATCTCGTCGGCGAGGTTCGGCTGGTAGCCCACGGCGGACGGCATGCGGCCCAGCAGGGTCGAGACCTCGGAGCCGGCCTGGGTGAAGCGGAAGATGTTGTCGATGAAGAGCAGCACGTCCTGCTTCTGCACGTCGCGGAAGTACTCCGCCATCGTCAGGGCCGACAGGGCGACGCGCAGACGCGTTCCCGGCGGCTCGTCCATCTGGCCGAAGACGAGCGCGGTCTTGTCGAAGACGCCCGCCTCCTCCATCTCGTGGATGAGGTCGTTGCCCTCACGGGTGCGCTCGCCGACACCGGCGAACACCGACACACCGCCGTGGTCCTGCGCGACGCGCTGGATCATCTCCTGGATGAGGACGGTCTTGCCGACGCCCGCACCACCGAAGAGGCCGATCTTGCCACCCTGCACGTACGGCGTCAGGAGGTCGATGACCTTGATGCCGGTCTCGAAGAGCTGGGTCTTCGACTCGAGCTGGTCGAACGACGGCGGCTGGCGGTGGATCGGCCAGCGCTCGGTGATCTCGATCTTCTCGCCCGGCTCGGCGTTGAGCACCTGGCCGGTGACGTCGAACACCTTGCCCTTGGTCACGTCGCCGACGGGCACCGAGATGGGGGCGCCGGTGTCGCGGACCTCGCCGCCGCGGACGAGGCCGTCCGTCGGCTTCAGCGCGATGGCGCGGACCAGGTCGTCACCGAGGTGCTGGGCGACCTCGAGGGTGATCTCGGTCGACTGCTCACCGATGGTGATGGTGGTCTTCAGAGCGTTGTAGATGCCCGGGATCGAGTCGTGCGGGAACTCGATGTCGACGACCGGACCGGTGACGCGGGCGATGCGTCCCACGCCGGCCGGCTGCGCGGTCGAAGCCTGGGCCTCGGCGGTAGCGGTAGTCATGATTCGTTCTCTTCTCGTTGTGAAACTTCTCGGCCGGATGTCACTTGGCGCCGCTCAGCGCGTCCGCGCCGCCGACGATCTCGGAGATCTGCTGGGTGATCTCGGCCTGACGGGCGTTGTTCGCGAGGCGCGTGTAGTCGGTGATGAGCTTGTCGGCGTTGTCGCTCGCCGCCTTCATCGCCTTCTGCGTCGCAGCGTGCTTGGAGGCGGCCGACTGCAGCATGGCGTTGAAGATGCGGCTCTCGATGTAGACCGGGAGCAGCGAGTCCAGCACCGTCTCGACGTCCGGCTCGAACTCGTAGAGCGGGAGGACCTGGTTGCGGTCCGGCTCCTCCACACCCTCGACGACCTCCAGCGGGAGGAGGCGGACGACCTGCGGCTCCTGGGTCAGCATGCTGACGAAGCGGTTGTAGATGACGTGGATCTCGTCCACGCCGCCGTCCGATGCGTCGCGCAGGAAGGACTCCAGGATCGCGTCGCTGACCTCCTTGGCCTGCTCGAACTCCGGCGCGTCGGTGTTGCCCGTCCACACCCGCTCGAACGCGCGACGACGGAAGCTGAAGTAGCCCTGCGCCTTGCGTCCGATGAGGAAGTAGACGACGTCCTTGCCCTGGCTGCGGAGCAGCTCGGCGAGCTTCTCCGACTCCTTGAGCACGTTCGAGTTGAACGCGCCCGCGAGGCCGCGGTCCGACGAGAAGATGACGATCGCGGCGCGCTCGATCTTCTCCGGCTCCGTGGTCAGGACGTGCTCGACGTTCGAGTAGGTCGCCACCGCCGACACCGCGCGCGTGATCGCGCGAGCGTACGGCGACGAGGCGGCCACCCGCGCCTGCGCCTTCTGGATGCGTGAGGCGGAGATCAGCTCCATCGCACGGGTGATCTTCTTGGTCGTCTGGGCAGATCTGATCTTCTGCCGGTAGACCCGAAGCTGTGCTCCCATGTGTCTCCTAAGTTCCTACTGAGCGTGCCGGCTCAGCGCTTCGCCTTGACGATGCGCTCCTGGTCGACGTCCTCTTCCGCGATGGCCTCGAACTCCTCGCGCCCGACCGAGGCGAGCGGCTTGCCCTCGCCGGTCTGGAACTCGAGCTTGAACTTGTCGACCTCGGCGCCGAGCGCCTCGACCGTGCTGTCGTCGAGGACGTTGGTCTCGCGGAGCGTGGTCAGGATGTCGGTGTTGCGGCGCAGGTGGTCGAGCAGCTCGGATTCGAAGCGGAGCACGTCCTCGACGGCGACCTCGTCCAGCTTGCCGTTGGTGCCGGCCCAGATCGAGACGACCTGCTCCTCCACCGGGTACGGCGAGTACTGCGGCTGCTTGAGCAGCTCGGTGAGGCGCGCGCCACGGGCGAGCTGGCGGCGGCTGGCCGCATCGAGGTCCGACGCGAACATCGCGAACGCCTCGAGCGAGCGGTACTGGGCGAGCTCGAGCTTGAGCGTGCCGGAGACCTTCTTGATCGACTTGACCTGCGCGTCGCCGCCGACTCGGGAGACCGAGATTCCGACGTCCACGGCGGGACGCTGGTTGGCGTTGAAGAGGTCCGACTGGAGGAAGATCTGGCCGTCGGTGATCGAGATCACGTTGGTCGGGATGTACGCGGAGACGTCGTTCGCCTTGGTCTCGATGATCGGCAGACCGGTCATCGAGCCGGCGCCCAGCTCGTCGGAGAGCTTGGCGCAACGCTCCAGCAGGCGGGAGTGCAGGTAGAAGACGTCACCCGGGTAGGCCTCGCGTCCCGGCGGACGGCGGAGGAGGAGGGACACGGCGCGGTAGGCCTCTGCCTGCTTCGACAGGTCGTCGAAGATGATGAGGACGTGCTTGCCGCCGTACATCCAGTGCTGGCCGATGGCGGAGCCGGTGTACGGGGCGAGGTACTTGAAGCCGGCCGGGTCGGAGGCGGGGGCCGCGACGATGGTGGTGTACTCCATCGCGCCGGCGTCCTCGAGCGCGCCCTTCACCGAGGCGATGGTCGAGCCCTTCTGGCCGATGGCGACGTAGATGCAGCGGACCTGCTTGTTGACGTCGCCCGACTCCCAGTTGGCCTTCTGGTTGATGATCGTGTCGATCGCGATGGCCGTCTTGCCGGTCTGGCGGTCGCCGATGATCAGCTGACGCTGGCCGCGGCCGACGGGGATCATGGCGTCGATGGCCTTGATGCCGGTCTGGAGCGGCTCGTGCACCGACTTGCGCTGCATGACGCCGGGGGCCTGGAGCTCGAGCTCGCGGCGGCCCTCCGAGGCGATCTCGCCGAGACCGTCGATCGGGTTGCCCAGCGGGTCGACCACGCGGCCGAGGTAGCCGTCGCCGACCGGCACGGAGAGGACCTCGCCGGTGCGGGTCACCTCCATGCCCTCGACGATCTCGTCGAACTCGCCGAGGACGACGACGCCGACCTCGTTCTCGTCGAGGTTCTGGGCCAGGCCCAGGGTGCCGTTCGCGAAGCGGATGAGCTCGTTGGCCATCACGCCCGGGAGGCCCTCGACGTGCGCGATGCCGTCGGAGGCGTCGAGGACGTGTCCGACCTCGGTGGTCTCCGCCTTGGTCGGCTCGTACTGGGACACGAAGTCCTTGAGCGCGTCCCGGATCTCGTCGGGGCTGATCTGAATGTCTGCCATCGTTAGTTCCCTACCTGGGTTTCTCGTATAGAGGGCGGTCAGCCCGCCAGCTGAAGTCGAAGTTCGGAGAGGCGCGAGGCGATGCTGCCGTCGATGACGTCGTCGCCGATCTGGACGCGCAGTCCTCCGATGATCGTCGGGTCGACGACCAGGTTGAGCTTGAGGTCGCCGTACTTCGCGGCCAGGGTGCTGCGCAGGCGCTCCGCCTGAGCGGCGGCCAGCGGCTGCGCGGTGATGACCGTCGCGATGGTGCGGCCGTCCTGCGCCGCCACGATCCGGGCAGCCGACCGGAGCGACTCGCGAATGCTGCGGCCGCGCGGCTGGAGCACCAGCTGGCGCACGATGGCGACCGTCTGGGCGGACGCCTTGCCCTCGAGCAGCCGGTCGACGAGCGCGGCCTTGGCCTCGGGCGCCGCGAGCTTGCTGCGCAGCGCGAGCTCGAGCTCCGCGTCGGAGGTCACGGCCCCTCCGAACGCGAACAGCTCGGCCGCGATGTCGAGGTTGCGGGGCGCAGACGCGGCGATCGACCGGATCCCCAGCTCCTCCACGGCGTCGAGCAGGTCGTCCTGCCCTGACCAGCGGCCGGAGGCGACGGAGACCAGCAGCTCGACCGCCGGGGCGGAGAGCGAACCGAAGATGCGCTGCACGAGCGCGGTCTTCCCGGCCGGGTCGGCCGAGGGGTCGCTGAGGACCGCGCGGAGCTGGGCGGAGTCGGCGACGACTCGTCCTGCGGCGAACAGGTCTTCAGCCGTCGCCAGATCGGCCTTGGCCCCGAGCCCGGACAGAGCCGAGACGGAGCGGGCCAATGCTTCTCTGGTGGCGCTTCCCATTACTTGCTCGACCCTGCCTTCTCGCTGGTCTCGAGGTCCGCGAGGAAGCGGTCGACGATCGCCTGCGACTTCTTGTCGTCGGTGAGCGCCTCCCCGACCACGCCCGAGGCGAGGTCGATCGCGAGCGAGCCGACCTCGGTGCGCAGCGACACCAGGGCGGTCTGCCGCTCGGCTTCGATCTGCGCCTGAGCGGTCGCGGTCACACGGGCGGCCTCGGCCGTCGCGGTGTCCTTGGCCTCTGCGACGATCTTCTGACCGTCGGTGCGGGCCGTCTCGCGGATCTTCGCGGCCTCGGCACGGGCGTCGGCGAGCTGCGCGGTGTACTCCTCGAGCAGCGCCTCGGCCTTGTGCTGGGCCTCGTCGGCCTTCGCGATGTTGCCCTCGATCGCTGCTGCGCGCTCATCGAGCATCTTCTTCATGCGCGGAAGGACGAGCTTCCAGAAGAAGAACAGGATGATGATGAAGCAGATCAGCGACCCGATGATGTCCGGCCAGTGCGGGATCAGCGGGTTCGGCTGCTCCTCGCTGGCGGCGATCACGACACCACTTAGCATCGTTCCTCCTTACGGGATGGGCTAAAGAGGATTACTGGAAGATGAAGTAGGTCGCGATACCGATGAAGGCGAGCGCCTCGGTGAACGCGATACCGATGTACATCAGGACCTGGAGACGGCCGGCCAGCTCGGGCTGACGGGCGACGCCCTCGATGGTCTTGCCGACGACGATGCCCACGCCGATGGCCGGGCCGATGGCCGCGAGGCCGTAACCGACGGTGGCGATGTTGCCGTTGATTGCAGCGATGTCCACGTTGTGTGTTTCCTTCCGTGATGGCGATCCGTGCGGGTGCGCGGATCGTTCTTAGTGTTCCTCGGCGACTGCGAGCTGAATGTAGACAGCGGTGAGCAGTGCGAAGACGTAGGCCTGCAGGACTGCGACCAGGATCTCGAACAGGGTGAAGACGAAGCCGAAGGCGAAGGTGCCGACTCCGAAGAGCGACCACCAGCTACCCGCGGTGAAGAAGAAGAATGCAGTGGCGCTGAAGAAGAGCACCAGGAGCAGGTGGCCCACGACCATGTTCATCAGGAGTCGGAGCGTGAGCGTCACCGGCCGCAGGATGAACGTCGAGACGAACTCGATCGGCGTCACGATGATGTAGAGGAACCACGGCACGCCGGGCGGGAAGAGCGCGTTCTTGAAGAAGTTCTTCGGGCTCTTCTTGATACCGGCGTAGATGAAGGCGATGTACGCGACGACCGCCAGCAGCAGCGGGAGCGCGATGACCGAGGTGCCCGCGATGTTCAGGAACGGGATGATGCCCGTCAGGTTGAAGAACAGCACCATGAAGAAGATGGTGGTCAGCAGCGGGAGGAACCGGCGGCCGTCCTTCTTGCCCAGGAGGTCCTCCGCGATGTTCACGCGCACGAAGTCGAGACCCATCTCGACGACCGACTGGAACCGGCCGGGGATCAGCTTCATCTTGCGGGTGCCGAGCCAGAAGACCAGGATCAGCGCGAGAAGGGCGATGAGCCGGACCACGATGATGCGGTTGAACTCGAGTCCGCCGATGGTGAACAGGGTCGGGGGGAAGAACTCGTTGATCGAGGGGCCGGTGAAGCTTCCATCATCGGAGCTTGCGGCCTGGACCAGCAGGTTCACAGCGTTAGCTAGCAGCGCTATCTCCTGTTTCGGGGCGTCGAGCCTCAGGCCCTCGCGACGACGAACATGGGTACACCCGAGACCGAGCGCCGGTGAAGCGTGAAAGCGCGTTCGGGTGGGGGATCACTGACAACTCTACAAGAGTTTTCGCAGTGTAACGAATCGGATACGGCTCACTGCTTCTCCCCCGGCAGGGTGACGTCGCTCACGTAGGGGACGCGGGACCGGAAGACGACGATCATGTCGACGACGAGGGAGCCGATCACCCCGGCGATCAGGCTCAGGAAGAGCACCGTCGAGTTGATCCACGACTGGTCGCGCAGCAGGATCGCCAGCACCAGGAACAGCACGAACTTGAGGATCCAGCCGCCGAGGACGATGCCGAAGAAGAGCCCGACGAAGAGGTCGGACCCGATGAAGCGGTTGGCGATCAGGATGCTGACGGCCGTGATCCCGAGGAAGACGGCCGCCATCACCGTGCCGATGAGCGCACTGGTCACGCCGATCCATCCGGCGAAGATCCCGCCGAGCAGTGCGCCGACGACGGCGATCACCAGCGCGAGGATGAGGCCGTACTTGAGCACGTCCTTCAGCACGGGCGTGGAGGTGGGCTGGGCGGGCGTGGCCGGCCGGGGCGCGGGGGCGCCGTCCTGGTGGTCGGTCATCGGGACTCCTCGGAGGTGGGGGCGGACGGCCCGACGGCGGGCGTCGGATCGGAATAGGGGTGCCGCTCGCTGGCGGCGTCGAGCTGGTCGAAGCGGGCGGTCTCGGCCGCCTCCTCCGTGCCCGCGGGTGCGAGCTCGGCGGCGGCCTCCGTCAGCTTGCGGCGGCTGAGGGGCGCGAGCGTGAAGACCGTGCACACGACGAGCCCGACGGCGAGGAAGACGATCGCCATCCAGTACGGGTCGAAGAAGAACAGCAGGGAGCCGATCGAGACGACAGCGGTCCACGCGTAGAAGATGAGCACCGCGTGCAGGTGCGAGTGCCCCATGTCGAGCAGCCGGTGGTGGAGATGCTTGCGGTCGGCGCTGAACGGCGACTTGCCCGCGCGCAGGCGGCGGACGACGGCGAGGCCGAAGTCGAGCAGCGGCACGATGAGCACCGCGAACGGCAGGATGATCGGGATGAACGCGGGGACGAGGCTCGACCGGCCGAGGGTCTGCAGCGTCTCCGGGTTGATCGTGCCCGTGACCGAGATGGCCGACGTCGCCATCAGGAGGCCGATCAGCAAGGCCCCGGCGTCGCCCATGAACATCTTCGCGGGGTGCCAGTTGAGGGGGAGGAAGCCCGCGCAGGCGCCGACCAGGATGGCGGCGATCACCCCGGCGAGGCTGAAGTAGTTCTGCGGGCTGATCTCACGCTGGAGCAGATAGGTGTAGATGAGGAACGTGCCGTTGGCGATGAGCGCGACGCCGGCGACGAGGCCGTCGAGCCCGTCGATGAAGTTGATGGCGTTCATCACCAGCACGATGGCGAACAGGGTGATGACGATGCTCATGATCGGCGATCCGACCGTGAGGCCGCCGATCGGGAGCGAGAGGATCTGCACCCCGCCCAGCCAGCCGATCAGCCCTGCGGCGACGAACTGGCCGGCGAGCTTGGTCATCCAGTCGAGGTCCCAGATGTCGTCCGCCACACCGATCACCACGATCAGCAGGCTCCCGCCGAGGATCGCCAGGATGGGCCCGCTGTCTGAGAAGATCAGCGACAGCACCCCGAACTGGCTCGACAGCAGCCACGAGACCCCGACCGCGACCAGGATGCCGAGGAACATCGCGATGCCGCCGAGCCGGGGAGTCGGCCGCGTGTGCACGTCGCGCTCCCGGATCTTCGGGTACAGCCGGTACTTCAGGCTCAGCTTGTAGACGACGAGCGACATCCCGAACGTGATGACGGCCGAGATCAGGGCGAGGACGAGGAGGAGGGTCACGGCTCAGCTGTCCGTGGTGGCGTCCGCCGCGGCGTCGGCGCCCGCCTCGAGGGCGTCGCCGACGACCCCGCGCAGCTGCTCGACGGAGATCACGCCGTGGCGGAGGATGCGGAGCTTGCCCGCGCCGGCGGCGAGCGCGGTGGCGTCGACGATCGTAGAGGAGGAGTCCTTGCCCTCCACACGCTCGTACGACGAGCCCGCCTCTCCCCCGTCGAGGTACACGGACACGGAGTCGCCGAGCATCCCCTCGGCCTCCGCGGCGGTGCGGGCGGCGGGACGGCCGGTGAGGTTGGCGGACGAGACCGCGAGCGGGCCGGTCTCGGAGAGCAGCTCCAGGGCGATGGTGTCCTGCGGCATGCGCAGGGCGACCGTGCCGCGGGTCTCCCCCAGGTCCCAGACCAGGGACGGGGCGGCGGGGAGCACGATCGTGAGGCCGCCGGGCCAGAACGCTTTCACGAGCGCGTCGACCTCCGGTGGCACCGTCTCGGCGAGGGCGGCGAGGGTGGGGATGCCGGGGACGAGCACGGGGGGCGGCGACTGGCGTCCGCGGCCCTTCGCGTCCAGCAGCCGCTGCACCGCGGCGGGCGAGAACGCGTCGGCGGCGACGCCGTAGACCGTGTCCGTGGGGATGACGACGAGTTCGCCGCGACCGATGGCCGAACGGGCCAGACGCATGCCGGAGAGGAGCTCGGAGTCGACCGAGCAGTCGTAGATGGGTGCCATGACGGCACCCATGATAGTTGAGCCGCTGCAAGGTTCTCTGCGTCCACGGTCGATACTGGTATCGATGGACGTCTACTTCTTCGACTGCGACAAGACGCTCTACGACTACGACTTCCACCGGCGGCTGCCGAAGCTGGCGGAGCTGAGCGGCGTGAGTCAGTACCGTCTGGCCTCCACCTGGTGGGCGGGAGGGCATGAGCGAGCCGCCGAGATCGGCGAATACGCGACCAGCGAGGAGTACCTCGAGGCGTTCGCCGACGTGACCGGCGCGCGGCTGACGCTCGCCCAGTGGCAGGAGGCCAGGAAGGCCGCGATGACGCCGATCGCGGGGTCGATCGCCGCGCTGCGCGAGGCGGCGACGCTCGGCACGGTGTCGCTGTTGTCGAACAACCCGATCCCGTTCAAGGACTCCCTTCCGGTGCTCACTCCGGAGATCGTCGACGTGCTGCGCGACAACGACCTCGTGTCCGCCGTGCTCGGCGCCCGCAAGCCGGAGCGCCGCATCTACACCCGCGCGCTCGGCCGGTTCGGCGTGCAGCCGCAAGACGCGATCCTGTTCGACGACTCGCTGCCGAACGTCGAAGGCGCACGCGAGCTCGGCATGCACGCGCACCACTTCGTCAAGCGGGACGACGGAACATTCGACACCGACGGCCTGCTCGACGCCATCCACGCCTTCGCCGAGCGGGAGCGCTGAGGAGTGCTGTTCGTCTTCGACATGGACAACGTGCTCTACGAGTACGACTGGCGCACCCGCATGGCCGGGATGTCGCAGCTCACGGGTCTCAGCCTCGCCGAGCTGCGGGAGCGCTGGTGGCACCGCGAGGGCGAGTGGGCGGCGGAGGCCGGCGCGTTCGCCGACGAGGCGGCGTATCTGGACGCCCTGCAGGCGGCCCTCCGCGTCCCGGTCTCCGAGGAGGACTTCCTCCGCATCCGGGGCGCTGCGATGACACCGTGGCCGACCTCGCTGCGCGCCGTCGAGCGCGCCCAAGAGCTCGGCACCGCGACCCTGCTGACGAACAACGGCCCCCTGGTCGCGCGACGCCTGAGCCGGCTCGCTCCGGAACTGGTGCCCATCCTCGGCGTCGAGCACCTGCGCGCCTCCTCCGACTACGGAGCGCGCAAGCCGGATCCGGTGGTCTACCAGCGGGTGCTGGAGCGTTACGGGGCGCGTCCGGAGGAGACCTTCTTCGCCGACGACATGGTGGAGAACGTCGAATCCGCCGCCGCGCTCGGGATCCGGGCGCACCTCTTCCGCACGCCGGACAGGCTGCTCGACGCGGTCGAGCGGGCCGGCGAACTGGTCGCCTAGCGCCGCCCGCTCAGCGCAGCGCGGTCGTCGCCCGGTCGCGCGTCGTCAGATCGCGGTGCGTGGCGGCCGCACGCCAGCCGTCGGCCGTGAGCAAGGCACGGATGTCGGCGCCCTGCAGTTCGCCGTGCTCGAGCACCAGCGTGCCGCCCGGGCGCAGCAGACGCTGCGCGACGCGCGAGATGGTCCGCACGACATCCAATCCGTCCGGACCGCCGTAGAGCGCGGCCGCGGGGTCGAACAGGCGGACCTCCGGGTCGCGTGGGATGGCGGCGTCGGGCACGTACGGCGGATTCGAGATCACGACGTCGACCGATCCGTCGAGGTCGGGGAGCGCATCGGCGAGATCGATGAAGACGGGACGCAGGTTCGCGACGCCGGACTCGTCGACGTTGCGCCGGGTCCAGACGAACGCCTCCGGGGAGTTCTCGACGGCGAAGACGCGGGCATGCGGCACCTCCGTCGCCATCGCCAGGGCGATCGCGCCGCTCCCCGTGCCGAGATCGACCGCGACCGGCTCGGGAGCCGCGACCGAGCGCAGGGCGTCGATGGCGAACTGGGCGACCACCTCCGTCTCGGGGCGCGGCACGAAGACGCCCGGTCCGACGTTCAGCTCGAGCGACCGGAACGCGGCGCGGCCGGTGATGTGCTGCAGCGGCTCACGGGCCGCGCGGCGTTCCTGCAGCTCGCGCACGCGCTCCGCCTCGGCGTCCTCGAGTCGCTCCCCCATCACCGCGAGCGCCTGCACGCGCCCACGACTCACGCCGAGCACGTGGCCGACGAGCAGTTCGGCGTCGACATCGGGGTCGGGCACACCCGCCGCCGAGAGCACGGCGACGACACGGTCGAGGACGGAGCGGACGGAGGCAGGGCCGGGGGTCGCGGCAGAGGTCTCGGGAGGCATGGCCCACCGAGCCTATCGTCACGTTCGGCTCACGGGCACGCGCGCGGATTAGAGTGGAGGACGCTCCCCATCCACGGTCCGCCGCACCATCCCGCCACGAGGAAGAGGCCATGTCAGATCAGATTCAGGGTCACATCTACAACGACGTCACCGAGACGGTCGGCCGCACACCGCTCGTCCGGCTCAACCGGCTCGCCGAGGGCACCGGAGCGACGGTGCTCGCGAAGCTCGAGTTCGCCAACCCGGCCGGCAGCGTCAAGGACCGCATCGGCGTCGCGATCATCGACGCGGCCGAGAAGGCCGGCGCCCTGCGGCCCGGCGGCACCATCGTCGAGGGCACGAGCGGCAACACGGGCATCGCGCTGGCCATGGTCGGCGCGGCCCGCGGCTACAAGGTCATCCTCACCATGCCCGAGACGATGAGCAAGGAGCGTCGAGTGCTGCTGCGCGCGTTCGGCGCCGAGATCGTGCTGACCCCGGGGCCCGACGGCATGCGCGGCGCGGTCGAGAAGGCGCAGGAGATCGTCGCGAGCTCCGACAACGCCATCTGGGCGCAGCAGTTCGCCAACGCGGCCAACCCCGCCATCCACCGCGCCACCACGGCCGAGGAGATCTGGGCCGACACCGCCGGCGGCATCGACATCTTCGTCGCGGGCGTCGGGACCGGCGGCACCATCACCGGCGTCGGCCAGGTGCTCAAGGAGCGCAAGCCGGACGTGAAGGTCGTCGCGGTGGAGCCGGTCGACTCCCCCATCCTGAACGGCGGGAAGCCGGGCCCGCACAAGATCCAGGGCATCGGCGCGAACTTCGTCCCCGAGATCCTCGACACCACCGTCTACGACGAGGTCGCCGACGTCTCGTTCGACGACGCCGTCGCGATCGCGAAGAAGCTCGCCAGCGAGGAGGGCATCCTCGCCGGGATCTCCTCCGGTGCGATCGTCTGGGCCGCGCTCGAGCAGGCGAAGCGGCCGGAGAACGCGGGCAAGACCATCGTCGCGATCGTGTGCGACACCGGCGAGCGGTACATCTCCACGCCGCTCTGGGCCGACCTCCTGGACTGACGTTGCCCTTCGGACGAATGCGGGAGGACATCCGCAACGCACGCCGGCACGACCCGGCCGCACGGAACACCACCGAGGTCGCTCTGGCGTACTCGGGGCTCCACGCGGTCTGGACGTACCGCGTCGCCCACCGGATGTGGCGGGCCGGGCTGCTGACGCCCGCCCGCCTCCTCTCGCAGTTCGCCCGGTTCCTCACCGGCATCGAGATCCACCCCGGCGCCCGCATCGGCCGCCGCTTCTTCATCGACCACGGCATGGGCGTCGTCATCGGCGAGACCACGTGGATCGGCGACGACGTCATGCTCTACCACGGCGTCACGCTCGGCGGCCGCGGCAGCGGTCACGGCAAACGCCACCCCACCATCCGCGACGGCGTCATCGTCGGTGCGGGGGCGAAGGTGCTCGGTGCGATCATGATCGGCGAGCGCAGCGTGATCGGCGCCAACGCGGTCGTCACCAAGGACGCCCCGCCGGACTCCGTGCTCACCGGAGTCCCCGCACGCATCCGCGCGCGCTCGGGCCACGAGCAGATCGCCGGAGACGACTGGCTCGACCCGGCGCTCTACATCTGAGCCCGCCGAGGCGGCCCGAAGTGGGGTCCGGAGCGCCGAGGCGGCCGATTGTCAGCCGCCTCGCGGGTCAGTCGTTGCCGAGATCGGCGAGGCGCGCCTCCTCGTCGGCGAGGATGTTGGACTCGATGACGGGTTCGAGGGCGCCGTTCATGACCGCATCGAGGTTGTAGGCCTTATAGCCGGTGCGGTGGTCCGCGATGCGGTTCTCGGGGAAGTTGTACGTGCGGATACGCTCGGAGCGGTCCATGGTGCGGATCTGGCCCTTGCGGAACTCGGCGGCCTCGGCGTCCGCCTCCTCCTGCTGTTTGGCGAGCAGGCGCGCGCGCAGCACGCGCATGGCGGCCTCGCGGTTCTGGAGCTGGCTCTTCTCGTTCTGCATCGAGACGACGATGCCGGTCGGGACATGCGTGATGCGCACCGCGGAGTCGGTCGTGTTGACGGACTGTCCGCCGGGGCCGGACGAACGGAACACGTCGATCTTGAGGTCGTTCGGGTTGATGTCGACCTCCTCCGGCTCGTCGACCTCGGGGAAGACGAGCACGCCTGCGGCGGAGGTGTGGATGCGACCCTGCGACTCGGTCGCGGGCACACGCTGGACGCGGTGCACGCCGCCTTCGTACTTGAGGTGCGCCCACACCCCCTCCGCCGGGTCGCTGGAGCTGCCCTTGAACGCCACCTGCACATCCTTGACGCCACCCAGGTCGCTGGAGGTCTGCTCGATGATCTCGGCCTTCCAACGCTTGGAGTCGGCGTAGTGGAGGTACATGCGCAGGAGGTCTCCGGCGAACAGCGCGGACTCCGCCCCGCCCTCGCCCATCTTGATCTCCATGATGACGTCGCGGCTGTCGTTGGGGTCGCGCGGGATGAGCAGGCGGCGCAGCCTCTCGCTCGACTCCTCCAGCGATCGCTCGAGGCCGGGGATCTCCTCGGCGAACGCGGCGTCCTCCGCGGCGAGCTCGCGGGCGGCCTCCAGGTCGTCGGTCAACTGCTTCCACTCGTTGTACGAGGCCACGATGCGCGAGAGCTCGGCGTAGCGGCGGTTCACCTTCTTCGAGCGGACGGGGTCGCTGTGCAGCTCAGGATCGGACAGCTGCTGCTGGAGGTCGTCGTGCTCGGCGATGAGGCCGTTCACCGATTCGAACATGGGGGCTGCTTTCTCGAGGGAGGGAGGCGGGGGCCGGGAACGGAAAAGTGGCCCCCCCCCCCCCCCCCGGGCCCCCGGCG
>NZ_BPER01000013.1:0-90128 GCF_020521355.1 Leifsonia sp. LS1 | reverse complement strand
AAGTGCCCGCCCGGCGCGCACGGGCGCGACGGACGGGCACTTCCCTCAGCTAGCGGTGGTCGTTCTCGTGACCGTGCGAGTGGGCGTTGCCGTGGCCATTAGCCGGCTGCGGCATCGACTTCTGCACCTGCATCAGGAACTCGACGTTGCTCGACGTCTCCTTGAGACGGCCGAGGACGATCTCGAGGGCCTGCTGCTGGTCGAGCCCGGCGAGGGCGCGGCGCAGCTTCCAGGTGATCTTGACCTCGTCCTGGCCCATCAGCATCTCCTCCCGGCGGGTGCCGGAGGCGTTGACGTCGACGGCCGGGAAGATGCGCTTGTCGGCGAGGCTGCGCGACAGGCGGAGCTCCATGTTGCCGGTGCCCTTGAACTCCTCGAAGATCACCTCGTCCATCTTGGAGCCCGTCTCGACGAGTGCCGAAGCGAGGATGGTCAGCGAGCCGCCGTGCTCGATGTTGCGCGCGGCGCCGAAGAAGCGCTTCGGCGGGTACAGCGCGGAGGCGTCGACGCCGCCCGAGAGGATGCGGCCCGACGCCGGAGCGGTCAGGTTGTACGCGCGTCCGAGGCGGGTGATGGAGTCGAGCAGCACGACGACGTCGTGGCCCAGCTCCACCAGGCGCTTGGCCCGCTCGATGGCGAGCTCGGCGACGGTGGTGTGGTCCTCGGCGGGGCGGTCGAAGGTCGAGGCGATGACCTCGCCCTTGACCGTGCGCTGCATGTCGGTGACCTCTTCGGGACGCTCGTCTACCAGGACGACCATGAGGTGCACCTCGGGGTTGTTCGTGGTGATCGCGTTGGCGATCTGCTGCATCACGATCGTCTTGCCGGCCTTCGGCGGGGCGACGATGAGGCCGCGCTGGCCCTTGCCGATCGGGGCGACCAGGTCGATGATCCGCTGGGTCACCTTGGTCGGCTCGGTCTCGAGACGCAGACGCTCCTGCGGGTACAGCGGGGTGAGCTTGCCGAACTCGACGCGGGTCGCGGCCTCCTCGACCGTCTGCCCGTTGATGGAGTCGACCTTGACCAGCGCGTTGTACTTCTGGCGGCTGTTGTTCTCGCCCTCGCGCGGCTGGCGGATGGCGCCGACGACCGCGTCGCCCTTGCGCAGGTTGTACTTCTTGACCTGGCCGAGGGAGACGTAGACATCGCTCGCGCCCGGGAGGTAGCCCGTGGTGCGGACGAACGCGTAGTTGTCCAGCACGTCGAGGATTCCCGCCACGGGCAGCAGCACGTCGTCGTCGGACAGCTCGGGCTCGAACTCGTCGCCCGCACCGCCGCGGCGCTTGCGGTTGCGGTCGCGGTACCGGCCGGAGCGGTCGCCCTCGGCGTCCTGCTGCTGGCCGCCGCGGTTCTGCTGGCCCTGCTGCTGCGACTGCTTCTGCTCGTCGCCGCCCTGGAGGTCCTTCTGCTGGCCCGGACGATCGCCCTGAGCGCCGTTGCCCGCGCCGTTCTGCGCCTGGCCGTTGTTCTTGTTGCGGTTGCGGTTGCGGCGGCTGGAGCGGGACTGCTGCTCGCCCTCGGCCGGCGCCTGCGCGTCGCCCTGCTCGCCGTTGGCGGCGGCCTGCTCGGCCTCGCGCGGCTGGTCGGCCTGCTGCTCGCCGCCCTGCTCCTGCGGGGCGCCGTTGCCGTTCTGGCCGCGGCCACGGCGGCGACGGCCGCCGGTCTGGCCGTCGCGCTGCGCCTGCTCGCGCGAGGCGAGAGCGGAGTCGAGGAGGGCATCGACGTCCGGGATGAGGGACTCGACACCGGTCTCGCCGGAGTTGACGTGGCCGGTGGCGGTGAGGCTCGTGCCATCGGGGCTGGAGGCACGACGGGAGCCACGGCGGCGCGGCTCGGCGGCCGGCTGGGCCGCGGGAGCCGCATCCGGGACCGTGGTCCCGGCGGCGGGCTCGGCCTGCTCGGCGGCGACCTGCTCGGCGGCGACCTGCTCGGCGGCGGCCGGCTCGGCGGCGGCCGGCTCGGCGATGAGCGGCTCGATGAGGACCTGGGAGGCGGCGGTCGCGTGGTCGGCGGGCTGCTCGATCGCCTCGACCGGAGCGGCGGCCTGCACCGCCGCCTCCGGCTGGGCGGCGGCACGGGCGGCCGCGATCGCCTCGACGAGCTCGCCCTTGCGGAGCTTGCTTGCGCCCTGGAGGCCGAGCTGCGAGGCGAGAGCCTGGAGCTCCGCCACCTTGAGCGCGGTCAGGTCGCTGGTGTCCACGCCCCCGGCGTGGAGTTCGACATCAGTCACTGAAGAGGATTCCTTTCCCCCGACGCGCTCTCTGCGCGTCGCTGTGGAGCACTCGTCACATGAACTGCCCTGACCGATTCGCGTTCTGATCCGCGCTACGGTGCGCCCCGGACATCCGGGCACGCAGGCAGGAATGACGGCATGATTGCTTTGAGATCACCCGGAAGCTGAATTCGCTCGTGACGCGGTTTCTTCACGGGTGCACGCACAGTTTACCACCTCGGGCCCGGCGTTTTTGACGCTAGGCCGCCGGAGTGTCCGCGCTCTCCGTCGCGACGGCCGAGACCGTCGCCCCCTTGAAGTCGACCGCCAGCATCAGCGGCTGCCAGTCGGTCTCCGCCTCGCTCGCGACGAGCTCGGCGGCGGCGAGCCGCTGGCTCGGGTCGCTGCAGAGCACGAGGATCGAGGGGCCGGCGCCCGAGACGACGGCCGCGAAGCCACGCTCACGCAGCAGCGTGATGAGACGGTTGGTCTCGGGCATGGCCGAGGCGCGGTAGCTCTGGTGGAGTTTGTCCTCGGTGGCGGCGTGCAGCAGTTCGGGGCTCTGGATGAGGGCCGCGACGAGCAGGGCGGAGCGGGAGACGTTGAAGACGGCGTCCTCGTGGGGCACGGACTCCGGCTGGAGGCTGCGTGCGAGGGCCGTCGACATGACGTGCGAGGGCACCAGCACGAGCGGCGAGACGCCGCGATGCACGATCAGCTTCTTGAACTGGGGACCCTCCGGCGTCACCCACGCGATGGTCAGACCGCCGAACAGCGCGGGTGCGACATTGTCGGGGTGTCCCTCCATGTCGTTGGCCAGCGCGAGGAGGCTCTGCGCGTCGAACTCGACCACGCCCTCCAGCAGACCCTTCGCAGCCATGATCCCGGAGACGATCGCGGCACCGGAGGAGCCCATCCCCCGGCCGTGCGGGATGGTGTTGCGCGCCACGAGGTCGAGGCCGGGCAGCGGGTGGCCGACCGACGCGAACGTGTGCGCGATCGCCCGGACGACCAGATTGGTCGCGTCGGTCGGGACCTCGCCCGCGCCGACGCCGATGACCTCGACGGTCGCTCCCGGCTCGTCGCGGACCGAGACCCGCAGCTCGTCGTACAGCGCGAGCGCGAGGCCGAGGGTGTCGAAGCCGGGACCGAGGTTGGCGCTGGTGGCGGGCACCTTGACGGTGACGGACCGGCCGCGCAGGGCGTCGGCGGTGAAGGTCACGCGGTCGCTCCGCTGGCGACGAGTCCGAGCACGTCCGCGATGGCGGCGGTGTCGACCGGCACGACCGTGGGCTGCACGTCCGAGCCGTCGGCCGTGCGCAGGGCCCACTGCGGATCCTTCAGGCCGTGGCCGGTGACGGTCAGGACGACCGTGGCGCCGGCTGGGATGGCCCCCGCCTCCGCGCGCTCGAGCAGGCCTGCGACGCTGATGGCGGACGCCGGCTCGACGAAGATGCCGACCTCCGAGGAGAGGATGCGGTGAGCCTCCAGGATCTTCGCGTCGTCGATGGCGCCGAAGTAGCCGTCGCTGTCGTCGCGGGCGTTGAGCGCGAGCTCCCAGGAGGCCGGGTTGCCGATGCGGATCGCCGTGGCGATCGTGTCGGGCTCCTTGACCGGGTGGCCGAGCACGATCGGGGCGCTCCCTGCGGCCTGGAAGCCGAACATGCGCGGGAGCTTCGTGGCCTCGCCGCGCTGCAGCTCCTCGGTGTATCCGCGGTGGTATGCGGTGTAGTTGCCGGCGTTGCCGACCGGGACGATGTGGAAGTCGGGGGCGTCGCCCAGCACCTCGACGACCTCGAACGCGGCCGTCTTCTGGCCTTCGATGCGGTCGGGGTTCACCGAGTTGACGAGGTGGACCGGATAGTTGGTCGCCAGATCGCGGGCGATGTCGAGGCAGTCGTCGAAGTTGCCCTGCACCTGCAGCAGCTGCGCGTTGTGGGCGATGGCCTGGCCGAGCTTGCCCATCGCGATCTTGCCCTCGGGAACCAGGACGACCGCCTGGATGCCGGCGTGCGTCGCATAGGCGGCGGCCGAGGCGGAGGTGTTGCCGGTCGAGGCGCAGATGACGGCCTTCGCGCCATGCTCGACGGCCTTCGAGATCGCCATCGTCATGCCGCGGTCCTTGAAGGAGCCGGTCGGGTTCATGCCCTCGAACTTGACGTAGACGTCCGCGCCGGTGCGGGCCGAGAGTGCCGCGGCCGGGATGAGCGGGGTGCCGCCCTCGCCGAGGGTCACGATCGGCGTGGCCTCGGAGATGTTCAGGCGGTCCGCGTACTCGCGGAGGACACCACGCCACTGACGGCTGTACGACTTCTCGGGCATTACGATCCTTCGACTCGGAGAACGGAAGAGATGGCGGTCACGACGTCGCTCGCCGCGAGCGCCTCCACGGTGGCCGCGAGCGCGGCCTCCTCGGCTTCGTGCGTGCCGATGACCAGGGTAGCGGTGGGTGCGCCCGCGCCGTGAATCGGCGCCCCCTCAGCGGACGGAAGACGACCCGCGATGACGATCGCGCCGGTCGCGCTCGGCACCGACTGCTGCATCGTCTCGACGCTCACGCCTCCGTCGCTCAGGATGCGCGCGACCGCGGCGAGCACTCCCGGCTGATCGGTGACGTCGAGGGTGATCTGATAGCGCGTGACGACACGGCCGATGTCGAGGACCGGGAGGTCGGCGTGCGTCGACTCCGCGACGCCCGGGCCGCCCACCACGTGCCGACGCGCGGCGGAGACCACGTCGCCCAGCACGGCGGAGGCCGTCTCGACTCCACCTGCGCCCGCGCCGTAGAACATGAGGTCGCCCGCCGCGCCCGCCTGCACGAAGACCGCGTTGTGCGCGCCGTGCACGGCCGCGAGCGGGTGGTGCCGGTCGATCAGAGCCGGGTAGACGCGGGCGGAGACGCCCTCCTCCCCCGTCTCAGGATCGGTCAGGCGCTCGCAGATCGCGAGGAGCTTGATGACGGCACCCGCCTCGCGCGCGGCATCGACCTGCGCGGTGGTGACACCGGTGATGCCCTCTCGGTAGACGCGGTCGAGCGGCACGGTGGTGTGGAAGGCGAGGCTCGCGAGGATGGCCGCCTTCTGCGCGGCGTCGTAGCCGCCGATGTCGGCGGTCGGGTCGGCTTCGGCGTACCCGCGTTCGGTGGCGGTCGCGAGGGCGTCCTGCAGGCTCTCGCCGTTGACGTCCATCCGATCGAGGATGAAGTTCGTGGTGCCGTTGACGATGCCGAGGATGCGGTTGACCCGGTCGCCGGCGAGGCTGTCGCGCAGCGGTCGGATGATCGGGATCGCACCGGCGACGGCCGCCTCGTAGTAGAGCTGCGCGCCGACCTGCTCGGCCGCCTCGAACAGTTCGGGGCCGTGGGTGGCCAGGAGAGCCTTGTTCGCCGTGATGACGTCGGCCCCGGAGTTCAGCGCCTCCAGGACGTATCCGCGGGCCGGCTCGATGCCGCCCATCAGCTCCACGACGATGTCGGCGCCCAGGATGAGCGAGCTCGCGTCCGTCGTGAAGAGCTCAGGCGGCAGGTCGACGTCGCGCGGGGCGTCGAGGTTTCGGACGGCGATGCCCACGAGCTCCAGCTTGGCGCCGACCCGGGAGGCGAACTCGTCCCCCTGCTCCAGCAGCAGACGCGCCACCTGCGAGCCGACGGAGCCGGCCCCGAGCAGGGCCACACGGAGGTTGCGGTACTCGATCATCGGTTCACTCCTTCGCCGACGGAACCCTCGTATGCGGCGTCGCGCGCCAGCAGGTCCGCCTCGGTCTCGCCGCGCACGATCACGCGGGCCTCGCCGTCGCGCACCGCGATCACGGGCGGACGGCCCAGATAGTTGTAGTTGCTCGCCAAGGACCAGCAGTAGGCGCCGGTCGCGGGCACGGCGAGCAGATCGCCCGGTCGCACGTCGCCGGGGAGGTACTCCGCGTCCACGACGATGTCGCCGCTCTCGCAGTGCTTGCCGGCGACGCGCACGAGCTCCGGTGCGGCCGGCGACACGCGGCTCGCGATACGGGCCGAGTAGTCGGCACCGTAGAGGGCGGGCCGGGCGTTGTCGCTCATCCCGCCGTCGACGCTCACGTAGCGGCGGACCGCGGTCTCGCCGTCATCCTCGGCCGCGACCAGCACATCCTTGGTGGTCCCGACCGTGTAGAGGGTCAGCCCGGCCGTGCCGATGATCGAGCGCCCCGGCTCGAACGCCACGACGGGGGTCGGGATCTCGAGCTCGGCGCATCCGGCGGCGACGGTCTCGGCGATGCGCCTGGCCAGCTCCGCGATGGGCGCCGGGTCGTCCGCCGCGGTGTAGGCGATGCCGAATCCGCCGCCGAGGTTCAGCTCGGGGACGTCGCCGTCGGCCAGGAGCTCCCGGTGGACGGCGAGCAGGCGTGCGGCCGACTCCGCGAAGCCGTCCGCGCCGAAGATCTGCGAGCCGATGTGGCAGTGCAGGCCCAGGAAGCGGAGTCCTTCATGGGCGCGGATGCGGGCGACCGCCTGCGCGGCATCGCCGAGGGCGATCCCGAACTTCTGGTCCTCGTGCGCGGTGGCGAGGAAGGCGTGCGTGTGGGCGTGCACGCCGCTGTTGACGCGGAGCCGCACGCTCTGGACGCGGCCGTGGCGGGCGGCGGCCTCGGCGACGCGGTCGATCTCCTGGAGGCTGTCGATGATGATCGCGCCGAGGCCGGCCGCGACGGCACGGTCGATCTCGGTCGCCGACTTGTTGTTGCCGTGGAAGCCGAGCCGCGCCGGGTCGACGCCGGCAGCGAGGGCGACCGCGAGCTCTCCGCCGGAGCACACGTCGATGTTGAGGCCGGCGTCGGACATCCAGCGCGCGACCTCGATCGAGAGGAAGGCCTTGCCCGCGTAATAGACCTTCGCCGCCGAGCCGATCCCCGCGAACGCGGTCTGCAGCGCGTCGCGCACCTCCGCGGCGCGCTCACGCGCCTCCCGCTCATCCACCACGTAGAGGGGCGTGCCGAAGCGGGCGGCGAGGTCGGTGACGGCGACCCCGCCGACGCTCAGCTCACCGCCGTCGCGTTCGACGGTGCGCGACCAGAGGCCGGGGACGAGGGCGTTGGCGTCGTGCGGGACGCGGAGCCACGGGGGTGCAAGGGGATTCGGGGCCATAGGGACAACCTCACGGGAACGACGAGTGGGGGGGTCTCTCAGGCGAGCGGACCCGGATTGGCCCCTGAAGCCGGTGGAGAAGTACGAAAGAGTCTACCGATGCCGTGCGGCGGCGCAGGACGTGTTACGAGCAGCTGCCCTTGCTCCGCAGGAAGGCCTCGTCGAGCACGAAACCACTGGCCGTGAGGGTGACCGTGGCGTGGCCCGTGGTCACCGCAATGTCGGAGACGTTCACGCCCTTCGGGAGGTATTGCGCCGCGCACACCGGGAAGGGGCCGCGGTCCGTGAGGGCTTGGAGGAGGCGCGTCAGGTTGACGTTCGAACCGGATCCCGTGTCCAGCGAGGCCGTGCCCGGTTGCAGGAGCACGGTGTCGCCGTGCGCCGTGGGCGTGGCCGTGACGGAGTAGCCGACGGGGAGGCCGAGCAGGTCGATGCTGCCCCGGTAGCCGATGACGCCGTCGCCGAGCGTGATGTCGCCGGTCGCGCCCGGGATGGTCACGAGCTTGTTCAGCGACGCCTGCGAGATGCTGAGGGTGCCGGTCGCGTCCGCGATCGGCCTGCTGAAGTCGGCGGGCACCCCGGTCGCGACCACCGAGGCGCTGATCGGGGTGCCGTCGACGGTCAGCTTCGGGGCGTCGAGCTCCACTCGCTCGAACGAGCCGGAGAGGTACTGCTGGATCACCGAGACGCCGCCGATGTGCACCTGCACGTCGCCCGCGATGTTCGACGGCAGCTTCTCCTCGATCTCCGACGACACCCGCTGCTCCGCGTAGGCGCGCACTGCGACGTCGGCGACGACGAGGAGCACCGCCAGCAGGGCGAGCGGGATCAGCGTCCACAGCAGCACGCGCGTCCAGCGCGGCCGCCGGGCACGCGGTGATGTCCCGGCGGGGGTCGCCGCCGGGTCGGGAAGGGTCTCGGTGGGCTGCTCGCTCATCGGGCTCACATCCGCTCCGGAGCGGACACCCCCACGAGGCCGAGTCCGTTGCGGATGACCTGCCCGGCCGCGTCGTTGAGCCACAGCCGGGTGCGGTGCGCGTCGGTCACGGGCTCCTCGCCGAACGGCAGCACGCGCGTCGAACCGTCGCGCACCGCGTACCACGCGTGGTACAGGCCCGCGACCTCCTCGATGTAGCGGGCGACGCGATGCGGCTCGCGCAGCTCGGCGGCCTGGGCGACCACGCGCGGGAACTCCTGCAGCGCGCCGAGCAGCGCGCTCTCGGTCTCGTGGGTCAGCAGCTCCGGCTTGAAAGCGCTGCGGTCGACTCCCGCCTTCTCGGCGTTCGCCGCGACCGATCGTGTGCGGGCGTGGGCGTACTGCACGTAGTAGACGGGGTTCTCATTGCTGCGCTTGCTGAGCAGGTCGAGGTCGATGTCGAGCGGGGAGTCCGTCGACGAGCGCACCAGGGAGTAGCGGGCGGCGTCCACCCCGACCGCGTCGACGAGGTCGTCGAGCGTGACGATGGTGCCGGCGCGCTTCGACATCTTCATCGGCTCGCCGTCCTTCACCAGGTTCACCATCTGGCCGATGAGGATCTGGTGGTTGACGTTCGGGACGTCGCCGAAGGCCTCGGTCATCGCCATCAAGCGGCCGATGTAGCCGTGGTGGTCCGCGCCCAACATGATGATGTTCTGCTCGAACCCGCGCTCGCGCTTGTTCAGGTAGTAGCCGAGGTCGCCCGAGATGTAGGCGGGTTCGCCGTTCGAGCGGATGATCACGCGGTCGCGGTCGTCGCCGAACGTCGTGGTGCGCAGCCAGACGGCGCCGTCGGCCTCGAAGATGTGGCCCAGGTCGGAGAGGCGCTGGATGGCGCGCTCGACGGCGCCGGACTCGTGCAGCGAGTCCTCGTGGAAGAACACGTCGAAGTCGACCCCGAACGCGTGCAGCCGGTCCTTGATCTCCTGGAACATCAGCTGCGTGCCCCGCGAGCGGAACACCTCCTGCTGCTCCTCGCGCGGCAGGGCGGACAGGTCGCCGTCGTAGTCCGCGACGACCCGCGCGGCGATCTCGCCGATGTAGGCGCCGCCGTAGCCGTCCTCCGGGGTCGCCTCGCCCAGATAGGCAGCGAGCAGGCTGCGCGCGAACCGGTCGATCTGCGAACCGTGGTCGTTGAAGTAGTACTCCCGCGTGACGTCGGCGCCCGCGGCCTGCAGGATGCGGGCGAGGCTGTCGCCCACGGCCGCCCATCGCGCGCCGCCCATGTGTATGGGGCCGGTCGGGTTGGCCGAGACGAACTCGAGGTTGACCTTCAGGCCGTGGTAGACGTCGGTGCGCCCGTAGTCGGCCCCCGCGTCCAGGATGGTCTGGGCGAGCTGCCCGGCGGCGGCGGCGTCGAGGCGGAAGTTGATGAAGCCCGGGCCGGCGACCTCGGCCGACGCGACGCCGTCGATGGCCGCGGCGGCCGCGGCGATCTCGGTCGCGAGCTCGCGCGGGTTGGCGCCCACCTTCTTGGCGAGCCGCATGGCGACGTTCGACGACCAGTCCCCGTGCTCGCGGTTCTTCGGCCGCTCCAGGGGCACGTCGGCGAGCGTCAGGGATAGCTCGCCGAGCTCCGCGCCCTCCGCTCGGCGCCGGTCGACGACCGCGGTCACGATGTCGAGCAGGGCGGCGGAGAGGTCAGCGGGAGTCATGAGCATCGATTCTACCGGGATGGCGACGGCATCGATTGCCTAACGAAAGCCGCGCGCGCACGCCTCCGGGCCGGAGCGCCCGTGCACTCCTTGATAGGGTCGACAGCACTCGCCCGCCGACTCGGAAGACGATCGCCACCATGCCGTTCTCCCCCCGCCCCGCCCGCTCCCTCCTCGTCGCCGGCGTCCTGGCCGGAGCGCTCGCCCTCGCCGGCTGCACGCCCTCGGCGTCGCCGTCGTCGTCGCCCACGGCCACCGCGGGAGGCGCGTCCACGACGAAGCCGACGGAGACCACCCCCACCTCGACGCCGACCGAGCCCCCCACGCCGGTCACCCTCACCTGCGACCAGCTCGTCACCCCGGATCAGCTGTACGCGTACAACCCCAACTTCGGAGCGAACCCCGGCTACTCCCCGAAGGACGGCAGCCTCGAGAAGAAGATCGCCGACTGGCAGGGTGTCGCCTGCTCCTGGCTCAACCAGACCAGTGGCGACGTCATCCAGATCGCCGTCGCCCAGCCTCCCGCGAGCCAGCTCGATGCCCTCAAGAACGCCGCGATCACCGACGCCCAGCCCGTCCCCACCTACGGCGCGCCGCCCATCGAGGGCTACTTCAAGACGGGCGACGCGGGCCAGGTGCAGATCTTCCGCGGCACTCAGTGGATCGTCGCCGAGTCCACTGCCTTCTTCGAGCCGGGCGACGCCGCACCGCTCATGGAGAACGTGCTCGCCAACCTCCCCGCCGCCTGACCCCGGCGAGGCCCGCGCCGTGCGAGCAGCACGGAAAAGTGATGCTAGCCTGGACGGGCACTCCTGGCCCCCATAGCTCAGGGGATAGAGCGTCTGCCTCCGGAGCAGAAGGCCGTAGGTTCAAATCCTACTGGGGGCACCGAACAGCACACGAAGGCCTCTCTCCCACGGGAGTGAGGCCTTCGTCGTGTGCACGACCGCGTACCATTGACCGGTCATGGACTGCTCCTACTTCGATGCCGGCGTGTGCCGGTCGTGCACGCTGATGGGTGTGCCGTACGGCGAGCAGCTGGCGGGGAAGGACCGTTCGGCGCGCGAGCTGCTGGCGCCCTTCGGGGATGCGATGTGGCTGCCTCCGGTCGCGAGCGCGGAGGCCGGCTACCGCAACAAGGCGAAGATGGTGGTGGGTGGCACGCTCAAGCGGCCGACCATCGGAATCCTCGACGAGCGGGGGCGCGGGGTCGACCTGAGCGAGTGCGGGATCTGCGCGCCCGGCATACGGGCGGCGCTGCCCGTGCTCGCGGAATTCGTGACGCGGGCACGGCTCGCGCCCTACGACGTGCCCGCGCGGCGCGGAGAGCTGAAGTTCGTCCTCGTGACGCTCTCGCCCGACGACGAGCTGATGATCCGGTTCGTGCTGCGGGACGAGTCCGCCGTGGCGCGGATCCGGCGCGAGCTCGGGTGGCTGCTCGGCACGCTGCCGAACGCCCGCGTGGTGTCGGCGAACATCCAGCCGGAGCACAAGGCGGTCGTCGAGGGCGACCGGGAGATCGTGCTGACGCCGGAGTCGTCGCTGGTGATGCGGGTCGGCGGAGTCGGCCTGCGGCTGCGGCCGCAGAGCTTCTTCCAGACCAACACGGCCGTGGCCGAACAGCTCTACGGACAGGTGAGCGCGTGGGTCGACGAAGTGTCGCCCGCGAGCGTGTGGGACCTCTACTGCGGGGTCGGCGGCTTCGCCCTCCACTGCGCAGCGCCCCGGCGCCGGGTGGTCGGCGTCGAGACCAGCGCAGAAGCGGTCAAGAGCGCCCGTGCAACCGCCGCGGCGGCGGGCCTCCCCCAGCTGGCGTTCCACGCGCAGGACGCGACGGCGTTCGCGATCCGGGCGAAGACCACGCCGGAGCTGGTGATCGTGAACCCGCCGCGCCGTGGGATCGGCTCCGAGCTCTCCGGCTGGCTGGAGGGGTCGGGGATCCCGCACGTCGTCTACTCGAGCTGCAACCCGAAGAGCCTCGCGACCGACCTGGCCCGGATGCCGTCGTACCGCATCCGGACCGGCCGCGTTCTCGACATGTTCCCCCAGACCGGGCACCTGGAGGTCGCCGTCCTGCTGGAGCGGGTCTGACCGCCCCGCCACCGAGTGGGCGAAAAGTACGGGTTGTGCCCGGTCACGGGCGTACTTATCGCCTTCTCGACGGCGGGGCTGTGGATGCGGCGGGTCAGCCGGCCAGCGACTCCGATCGCTTCGGCAGCACCCAGCCCGGGCGCGCGAAGTGGCAGGTGTAGCCCCACGGGATGCGCTCCAGGTAGTCCTGGTGCTCGGGCTCCGCCTCCCAGAACGGGCCGGCGGCCTCCACCTCGGTCACGACCTTCCCGGGCCAGAGACCGGAGGCGTCGACATCCGCGATGGTGTCCTCCGCGACGCGGCGCTGCTCATCGTCGGTGTAGTAGATCGCCGAGCGATAGCTGGTGCCGACGTCGTTGCCCTGGCGGTTCTTGGTCGACGGATCGTGGATCTGGAAGAAGAACTCCAGCAGCTCCCGGTAGGAGGTCTTCTCGGGGTCGTACTCGATCTCGATCGCCTCGGCATGGGTCCCGTGGTTGCGGTAGGTGGCGTTCGCGACGTCGCCGCCGGTGTAGCCGACGCGTGTGTCCACGACCCCGGGGCGCTTGCGGATGAGATCCTGCATGCCCCAGAAGCAGCCTCCGGCAAGGATGGCCTTCTCAGTCATTCGTTCGTACTCCTTACGTCTCTCTGCGTCTCTTACTTCTCGAACAGGCGGCGGTAGACCCCGTAGCCCTGCTCCTCCAGCTCGGCGAGCGGGACGAAACGGAGCGCGGCGGAGTTGATGCAGTACCGCATCCCGCCATCGGCGACGGGACCGTCGTCGAACAGATGGCCCAGGTGGCTGTCAGCCCGGCCGGAGCGCACCTCGGTGCGCAGCATCCCGTAGGTGCGGTCGGTGTTCTCGACGATCTCGGCGGACTCGATCGGCCGCGTGAAGCTCGGCCAGCCGGAGCCGCTGTCGTACTTGTCGGTGGATGAGAAGAGCGGCTCGCCCGACACGACGTCGACGTAGATGCCCTCCTCGTGGTTGTCCCAGAACTCGTTGCGGAACGCCGGCTCGGTGGCCGACTCCTGCGTCACCGCGTACTGGCGCTTGGTCAGGCGGCGGATCGCGTCCTGACTCCTGCCGTAGCGCTGTGCGCCTGTCTCCTGTGTCACGATTCCTCCTCGATGCGGTACCGCCGGCTGCGACCCGCACTGAGGAGAACAGCGCAGCGACCCGGGTTGGTCCCGCGGATGCTGAGACTTCCCTGTGAGCACGGGGGCTAGCCGCGACGCGGGCGCTCCCCTACTCTGTGGCTGTTCCACCCGCCCTCTCCCGCACGATCGCATCCGTCTCGTCCCGGAACGGCTCCTCGGAAGGAACCGCTGTGCCCGTACTCCCCGCTGTCGTCGGCACCGAAGACCGCATCACCCCTCCCACGGCCCAGCGCCGCATGGCCCGACGCGCCGGCTCCACGATCGTGGAGACCCCTGCCGGACACGTCTCCATGCTCGCAGCGCCGGATGTCGTCGCCGGGGTGATCGTCGCCGCCGCGGAATCCGTCGGCTGAGCGACGCCGGCCGCGGGGCTGCTCCCCCCAGCTCACCCCGCGGCCGGGCCTGCTCCCTCGTCGTCCCCCTGGATCGGGATGGACTCGGTGAACTGGGCGCCGCGCTGGTCTTTCTCGGGCGAGCCGCCGAACAGGCGCGCGTCGTCCTGGGTCTGCGCCTGCGCCCGGGCCGGCGGTGTCGTCGGCTCGGGAGGCTGCACCAACTCGACGCGCGACCGCGGCAGCGCGGCGGGCGAGTACCGCTGCATCCAGTCGACCAGCCGCTCGCGCACCAGACAGCGCAGGTCGAAGAGAGTGGGTGCGTCCTTCGCCGTCACGAGGATCCGCACACGCACCCAACCGGCGACCGCGTCGGTGACCTGCAGCACGCCGGTGCGACCGTCCCAGAGATCGGTCGTCGCCAGGATGCGGTTGAGCTCACCGCGCATCCCGCCCGGAGAGACCCGCCAGTCGAGGTCGAACTCCACGGATCCGAGCAGCTCGCTGTGCTGCCGCGTCCAGTTCTCGAACGGCTTCGTCGTGAAATAGGTCGAGGGCAGCACGAGCCGCCGGTCGTCCCACACGTGGACCACGACGTAGGTGAGCGTGATCTCCTCGATCGTGCCCCACTGCTGCTCGACGACGACCACGTCGTCGAGCCGGATCGCGTCGCTGAACGCGAGCTGGATCCCGGCGAACAAGTTGGCGAGGCTCGACTGGGCGGCGACACCGGCGATGATGCCGATCACGCCGGCGGAGGCGAGGATGCTGGCGCCCGCGGCCTGCAGCGCCGGGAACGTGAGCAGCACGGCGCCGATGCCGACGACGACGGCGGCGACGACGGTCAGCCTCCGCAGGATGAGCACCTGTGTCCGCACCTTGCGGGCGTACCGGTTGTCCGGGATGTCGAGCCGGTAGCGGGCGAGGCCGAGATCCTCCACGAACACCACCAGCGCCGCCGCGAACCAGACGCCGGTCACGATCGCGAGGATCAGCAAGATGTGGTGCAGGCCTTGCTGCACGCCGGCCGGGACCTCCGGCGGGAGGGCGATCGCCACCGCGATCCACAGCACCACCACGAGCAGGAAGAGCCGGAAGGGTACGCGGGCGTTGCGGACGAGCAGATCGGGCCACGCGCGACGGCGGCCGACGACGCGCAGCACGGCGCCGACGATCGCGGTGACGACGACGGCGAGCACGACGGCCACGACGCACGCGACCGCGAGTCCGGGCCAGGTTCGGAGGGCGGACACGGCGGCGGAGCCTCCTTCGGGTCGGGGACGGGGTGCCGTGGAGTGTACGCCCGGGCCGCGCTACGCTGAGACCTCCGGGGGTCCGAGTCGTCGGGATGCGGCGCGTCCACGGCACGGCGGCCTCGGGGACACGGTGGCCCCCGGGACACTGCGCCCTCAGGGACACGGTGTCCTCACGGACACAGCGGCGAGGAAGCGGGAGACAAGCATGGCAGCGACACGGACGCTCTTCATCGGCGGCACGGGGGTCATCAGCTCCGCGTGTGTGGCGGAGGCTCTGGAGGCGGGGCACGAGGTCACCGTCGTGAACCGCGGATCGAGCGGATCGCGCCCGATGCCGGACGGAGTCGAGGTGCTGCACGCCGACATCCGGGACCCGGAAAGCGTCCATGCCGTGCTCGGCGAGCGCAGCTTCGACGTCGCCGCCGAGTTCCTCGCGTTCACGCCGGAGCACATCCGCACCGACTTCGACCTGTTCGAGGGACGCGTCGGCCAGTTCGTCTTCATCAGTTCGGCGTCGGCCTACCAGACCCCGCCGTCACGTCTCCCCGTCACCGAGTCGACGCCGCTGCGCAACCCGTTCTGGCAGTACTCGCGGGACAAGATCGCGTGCGAGGACCTCCTGGTCGAGGCCTACCGGGAGCGCGCGTTCCCTGTGACCATCGTGCGTCCGTCGCACACCTACGACCGCACGATGATCCCCACGCTCGGCCACTGGACCGATCTGGAGCGGATGCGCCGGGGAGCGCCTGTCGTCGTGCACGGCGACGGGACGAGCCGCTGGACCATCACGCACAACACCGACTTCGCCGTGGCGTTCACCGGCCTCCTCGGACTGCCGGAGGCGGTGGGCGACACGTTCCACATCACGGGCGACGAGGCCCCGACTTGGGACCGCATCTACGGCGACCTCGCGGAGGCCCTCGGCGTCGAGGCCGAGCTCGTGCACGTCGCGAGCGAGTCCATCGCCGCCGCGGTGCCCGAGCTCGGCCCGGGGCTGCTGGGCGACAAGGCCCACTCCATGCAGTTCGACAACAGCAAGGTGCGCGCGCTCGTCCCGGCGTTCCAGCAGCGCACGCCGTTCGCGCGCGGGGCGGGCGAGATCGTCGAGTGGTATCTCGCCGACGCCGCTCGCCAGCGGGTCGACCCGGATCTGGACGCCGCCTTCGACCGCCTGGTCGACCACGCGCGCGCATTCGGGTGACCCGCGCCCGCGAGACCCTTATTTCGAGTAGCCGGAGCCCGTGCCTCCCGACGACGCGCCTCCTGAGCTCGCGGCCGCGCCGATCTTCGACCCGCCGGGCGTGACGGCCCACCAGATGCCCCCGACCCCTTGGCCGGTCACGTCGCCGGCGGACGAATCGCCAGCGAAGGTGTAGAGCGGCCAGCCGTCGAGGGTGACCTGGCGCTTGCCGTCGACGCCGGTGATCGTGCCGACCGTTCCGCTCACGCCGGTCACCGCGGGCGTCGCTGCGCCCGCCTCCACGGCAGGCCACTGCGCGGCGCAGGCGCCGGAGCACGAGCTCTTCCCGGAGTTCTGCGTGTCTTTGTCGAAGACATAGACGGTGAGGCCGGCGCCATCGACGACGACCGTGCCCAGTGATGTGTCGCCCGTCGTGAGCACGGTCGCGGAGGCCGAGCCGGACGACGCTGACGAGCCTCCCGTGCTCGTCGAAGGACTGCTGCTGCCGCTGCTGCCGCTCCCGGCCGAACATCCGGCGAGCGCGATCATGACCACCGCGGCGGCGGCGAGGGATGCGACGATTCTCATTCTCATGGTGGTGTTCCCTTCCTCCGATGCCACGAGGCCCACCCCTCCGGCGGTTCACCACTTCTCACGCCCGCGACATCTGGACCGAATGTGGTGAATCGCTGGCTGCTGGACGACTTTTGGTCCACATGCGGGCAGTGCCGGGCAACGAAACAGAGGGTTTACTATTAAGAAACTTTCCTGATACATTCACGGCAGATGATCGTTCCGACGAAGGGATGAGGATGGCCGAACGACCGGTCCGCGGCACGCCTGCATGGTTGCGCGAGACGAACGACCGCACGGCGCTCTCGCTGCTGCTCGAGCACGGCGTCCTCACCCGCAGCCGCATCGGCGAGCTCTCGGGGCTGTCGAAGCCGACCGCGGCACAGATGGTGTCGCGGCTGGAGACGGCCGGGATCATCCACGTCGTCGGCGAGGTGTCGGGCGGGCGCGGGCCGAACGCGGCCAGCTACGCGGTGCGCACCGATCGGATGCTCGGAGTGGCGATCGACATCGATGCGGTGGCGCTCCGCTCGTCCGTAACGGACGCCTCCGGCACCGAGCACCCGATCGCCGTCACACCGCTGGCCCGCCGCTCTCCGGAGGAGGACGTGCGGATCGCCGTCGACACCGCGTGCGCCGCCGCCGGTGTCGCGCCGGACCGCGTGCGTGCCGTATGCATCGGCGTGCAAGGCGCGCTCGACCCGCGCACCGACGAGCTCACCTACATCGAGACGCTCCCCGGCTGGCCGAAGCAGGGCATCCGGCGCCGCCTCGAAGACGCCCTCGGCTACACGGTGCACATCGACAACGACGCCAACCTCGCCGCGATCGCCGAGCGAGCCGATGGTGCGGGACGCGACGCGGGCGGCTTCGCGCTGCTCTGGATGGGCGACGGCCTCGGCCTCGCCGTCGACCAGGGCGGCGTCGTGCACCGGGGAGCGTCGGGCGGAGCGGGCGAGATCGGATACCTGCCGATCACGCGAGAGGCCGCAGAGCTCGACCCGGACGCGCACGACCTCCAGGACCTCGTCGGCGGCCCGGCCGTCGCGCGGCTCGCCGCCGCGCACGGGCTCCCCGGCTTCGGCTCCTCCGACGCCGGACAGACCGAGGACTCCTCCGTCGGCGACTCCGACGCCGTGGACGCGCTCCTCGACCAGCTGGCCACGCGCGTCGCGGTCGGGGTCGTGCCCGTGCTCGCCCTGCTCGACCCCGAGCGCGTGGTGCTCGGCGGCTCGACCGGCCGTGCCGGCGGCGCCCGCCTCGCCGAGCGCGTCGCCGCCCTGCTGCGCGAGCAGTGGGGCTCCCCCACCATCGTCGCCACCGACGTCCCTGCCCACCCCGTTCTCCGCGGGGCGCGGGAGCACCTGCTCGGCGAATTGCGCGACGCGCTCTTCGCCGAAGTGTCCCGGATCACGGTCTAGGGCACCGCTCCTCCCGTACGACAGTCACACCGCACACACCGCACACACCACACGCACGACATCCGTCCACCTGCATCACGACCGGAATCAGTGAGGAAACCTCCCGTGAAACACCGTCATCTCGTCGCCGCCGTCGGCATCGCCGCGGCCGCAGCGCTCACCCTCGCCGGCTGCTCCGGCGGCTCCAGCGGCACCGCCTTCTCCGACACCACCCCGAAGGACCTGTCGGGCACCGTGTCGTTCTGGCACTTCTTCTCCGACCGGGAGGCCGACGTGATTCAGTCGGTCGTCGACGACTTCGAGAAGAAGAACCCCACGATCAAGGTCGAGGTCCACTCGGGCCAGGACGACGAGAAGCTGCAGAAGGCCATCGCCACGGGCAGCAAGGTCGACGTCGGGCTCTCCTACTCCACCGACATCGTCGGCAACTTCTGCTCCAACGGCGCGTTCCGCAGCCTCAACAAGGTGATCGAGCGCGACGGCGTCGACATGAGCCAGTTCTCCGACACCGTGAAGTCGTACACCGAGTTCAAGGGGACGCGCTGCGCGATGCCGATGCTCGCCGACGTCTACGGGCTCTACTACAACAAGGATCTGCTGCAGGCCGCCGGCTACACCGAACCGCCGAAGACCCTCTCCGAGCTCGAGAGCATGGCCGAGAAGCTCACCACGTTCAACGCCGACGGGTCCATCAAGACCCTCGGCTTCAATCCGACGATGGGATGGTACGAGAACTCCGCCGCGCACTACGGTCCCGCCGCGGGCGCGAAGTGGCTCAAGGACGACGGCACCAGCGCCATCTCCTCCAGCCCGGGCTGGGCCGAGCTGATCGAATGGCAGAAGGCCTTCGTCGCGAAGATCGGGTGGGACAAGCTCAACGCGTTCACCTCGGGGCTCGGCCAGGAGTTCTCCGCCGACAACGCGTTCCAGACGGGCCAGGTGGCCATGAACATGGACGGCGAGTACCGCACCGCGTTCATCGCCGACCAGGCGAAGGGCCTGAACTACGGCACCGCACCGTTCCCGACCGCCGACGACCACACCGACCTGTACGGCGGCGGCTACATCACGGGCAACATCATCGGCATCTCGAAGGGCTCGAAGCAGCCGGAGCTGGCGTGGGCGCTCCTGAAATACCTCACGACCGACACCGACGCCGTCGTCAAGCTCGCGAACGGGCTGAAGAACGTCCCCACCACCAAGGACGCGCTCGCGTCGCCGAAGCTCGAGGTCTCCGACCAGTTCAAGACGTTCCTCGACATCTCCTCCGACAAGAATGTGCAGACCACGCCCGCCAGCCCGCTCGGCGCCGGCTACCAGAACTCGTTCCAAGACTTCTGGAACAAGTACCAGAGCCAGGGCGGCGACCTCCAGGCGGGCCTGAAGGATGTCGACAAGCAGATCGACGACGCGCTCGCGCTGACCACCGGTCCGTGAGATGACGTCAGCCATCGAACGTGCGGGGCGGGTCGCCGCCCGCCCCGCACGGCCCTCCCGCTCACGCCGGCGCCGCAACCTGGTCGTGCTCGCGTTCCTGGCGCCGACCCTCCTGGGTCTCGCGATCTTCTTCGTCTACCCGCTGATCGCGTCCGTCTACTACTCCTTCACCCGGTACGACCTGGTGTCGGCACCGCAGTGGATCGGCCTGCGCAACTACGAGTACCTGTTCACCCAGGATCCGAATGTGTGGAAGGCCACCCTGAACACGCTGTGGTTCGTGGTCATCTGGGTGCCGGTGAAGACGGTGTTCGCCCTGCTGATCGCCGGTCTGCTCGCCCGCGCCAAGCGCGCCTCCGGGTTCTGGCGCACGGTGTTCTACCTGCCCGCGCTGGTGCCGCCGGTGGCGAGCGTGGTGGCGTTCGTCTTCCTCTTCAACCCGGGCACCGGTCCCGTCAACCAGGTGCTCGCCTGGTTCGGGATCAAGGGGCCGCTCTGGTTCAACGACCCCGCCTGGTCAAAGCCCTCCCTGGTGCTGCTCGGGATCTGGGTGATGGGCGACGTCATGATCATCTTCCTCGCGGCCCTGCTCGACGTTCCGAAAGACCAGTACGAGGCGGCGTCGCTCGACGGCGCGAACGGGATGCAGAAGGTGCGGTACATCACCATGCCGAGCATCTCCCCCGTGCTCATGTTCGCAGCGGTGACCGGGGTGATCGCGGCCATCCAGTACTTCACGGAGGCGGCCGTCGCCTCCTCGGTCGCCTCGGGGAAGGCGGTGGTCGGCGAGGGCATCAGCAACAACCTCGGCTACCCCGACGGCTCCCTGCTCACCTATACACAGTGGCTCTACGTGCGCGGGTTCGGCACGTATCAGCTCGGCTACGCCTCGGCCCTGGCCGTGCTGCTGTTCGTCGTGGCCGCCGTGCTGCTCATCCTGATCCTGCGCCGATTCAAGGCGTTCACACCGGAAGGCGCGCAATGACCACCGCCACCTCCTCCACCCCGCCGCTGGCGCCGCCGGCCGCTCGCCGCCCCTCCCCGGCGCGGGGCCGCATCCCCACTCCGCGCTCGCTACGCACCCGCCGCGTCCTGGGCTGGATCGCCGAGCACGCCGTGCTCGTCGTGCTGGCCGTGCTCTTCATCGCGCCGGTGGTGTTCGTGCTGCTCACCTCGCTCATGTCGAGCCAGCAGACCCTGACCGCGTCGCTCTGGCCGCAACCCTTCGCGTGGGAGAACTACGCGAAGGTGTTCACGACCGTGCCGCTGGCGCAGTGGTTCGGCAACTCGGCGCTGTACTCGATCCTCGCCACCGTGTTCATGCTCGTCTCCAGCGTCCCGGCCGCCTACGCCCTCGCGAAGATCAAGTTCCGCGGGTCGAGCGTGCTCTTCACCGCGATCATCGTCGCGATGCTGCTCCCGCCGCAGGTGACGGCCATCCCCGTCTACGTGATGTGGTCGCAGCTCGGCCTCACTGGCACGCTCTGGCCGCTCATCCTGCCCAACCTGCTCGGCGACGCGTTCTCGATCTTCCTGCTGCGGCAGTTCTTCCTGACCATCCCCAGCGAGTATGCGGATGCGGCACGCATCGACGGCAACGGGGAGTTCGGCGTGCTGTGGCGGGTCGTGCTGCCGATGGCGAAGCCCGGGATCGCGGCGACCGCGATCTTCATGTTCTTCCACTCCTGGAACGACTACTACGGGCCGCTGCTCTACACCTCCGAGAACCCCGCCTCCTGGCCCGTCGCCTACGGACTGGCGTCGTTCCGCGGGGTCCACGGCACCGACTGGGGGCTGACGATGGCGATGACCATGCTCGTCACGATCCCCGTCGTGATCGTCTTCTTCTTCGCCCAACGCGTGTTCGTGGAGGGCATCACTCTGACCGGCGTGAAGGGATAACGCGTTGAAACTGGCAGTCGTGGGCGGCGGATCCACCTACACACCCGAACTGATCGACGGGTTCGCACGGATGCGCGACGTGCTCCCGATCGAGGAGCTGTGGCTGGTCGACACCGACCCCGAACGCCTGCGCCTCGTCGGGGGCATGAGCGAGCGGATGTTCCGCGCGGCCGGGCACACCGGGCGCATCGTCCCGACCTCCGACCTCGTCGCCGGTGTCGCGGACGCGGACGCGGTGCTCATCCAGTTGCGGGTCGGCGGGCAGGCCGCACGGCACGGCGACGAGACGTTCCCGCACGAGTGCGGGTGCATCGGGCAGGAGACCACCGGCCCGGGCGGGTTCGCGAAGGCCCTGCGCACGGTGCCGGTCGTGCTGAGCGTCGCGGAGGTCGTGCGTCGTCACGCCAAGCCCGACGCGTGGATCGTCGACTTCACCAATCCGGTCGGCATCGTGACCCGCGCCCTGCTCCAGGAGGGTCATCGCGCAGTGGGGCTCTGCAACGTGGCGATCGGTTTCCAGCGACGCTTCGCGAACCTGCTCGGCGTCGACCACACGCAGGTGCAGCTCGGTCACGTGGGCCTCAACCACCTCACGTGGGAGCGTTCGGTCACCATCGCCGACGCCGGTGGGACGCGCGACGCGCTTCCCGCCCTGCTCGGGGCGCATCTCGCCGAGCTGGCGGAGGAGATCGAGCTACCGTCGTCGCTGATCTCGCTGCTGGGCAGCGTCCCCAGCTACTACCTGCGCTACTACTACGCGCACGACGAGGTGCTCCGCGAGCAGCTCGACGCCCCCACCCGTGCGGAGGCCGTGCAGCGGGTCGAGCGCGAACTCCTCGAGCTGTACGCGGACCCGGCGCAGGACTCCAAGCCGGAGCAGCTGGCGCAGCGCGGCGGCGCGTTCTACTCGGAGGCGGCGGTCGACCTCATCGCGTCGCTCACGAGCGACCGCGGCGACGTGCAGGTCGTGAACCTGCGCAACGACGGCTCGCTGCCGTTCCTGCCCGACGACCACGTGATCGAGGTCCCGGCCACGGTCGAGGCGGCCGGGCTCCAGGCCCTCCCGATCGAGCCGCTACCGGACGACGTGCGCGGGCTGATCGCGCACGTCGCGGGATACGAGCGCCTCGCCCTGGAGGCGGCGGTGCACGGCGGACGCGACCGGGTCGTTCGCGCGATGCTCGCGCATCCCCTCGTCGGGCAGTACGACCGCGCCGAGAAGCTCACCGATCTGCTGATCGCCGGCAACCGGGAGCACCTCGCGTGGGCACGCTGACCGGGGGCCGGGCAGAGGGAGTCGCGCCGATCGCCATCGCGGTCGACGGCGGCGGCTCCAAGACCGACGCCATCGCCGTTGAGCTGGACGGGACGGTCGCGGCCGCCGCGCGTGCCGGCACCTCCAGCCCGCACCTGATCGGGATGGACGCCTCCGCACGGATCGTCGACGACCTGATCGAGCGTCTGCTGGCCGAGACCGGCCCCCGGCCGATCGCCGCCGCCGGCATCTACCTCTCCGGCCTCGACCTGCCCGCGGAAGTGGAGGCGTTCCGATCCGGGATCGCCGGCTACGCCTGGGCCGACGCCGTCGTCGACAACGACCTCTTCGCCCTCCTGCGCGCCGGCACCAGCGAACCCGACGCCGTCGCCGTCGTCTGCGGCACCGGAATCAACTGCGTGGGCGTGCGCGCCGACGGCGCGGTGGTGCGCTACCCCTCGCTCGGGATGATCTCCGGCGATTGGGGCGGAGGCTGGCATCTCGGCGAGCAGGCGCTCTGGCACGCCGCACGTGCCGTCGACGGCCGCGGCTCGGCGACCGCGCTGTCGGCCGCGATCCCCGCGGTGTACGGGCTCGACGATGTGCAGGCCGTGATCGAGGCGCTGCACTTCGCGCGCATCCCGAACGCCGATCTGGCCCGCATCGCGCCGTCCGTGTTCGCGTGCGCGGAGGACGGGGACGCCGTGGCCGTGGGGCTGGTCGATCGCCAGGCGGAGGAGATCGTGGCGTTGGCCGCGACCACCCTGCGGCGGCTGGAGCTGCTCGGCCGACCCGTCCCGGTCGTGCTCGGCGGCGGCATCGTCGGCTCGCGGGACGCCCGCCTCCTCGACGGCATCGCGAGCGGACTGGCCGAGCGGGCACCGCTCGCCCGCATCGAGCTCGTCACCGCCGCCCCGATCCTCGGCGCCGCACTCCTGGCCTTGGAGGCGGCCGGCGCCGGTCCGGACGCCCTCGCGCACGCGCGTTCGGGACTGGCCGAGCGGCGGGCCGCGCTGGTCCGCTAGGGGCGCGGAGGACTGACGGTGAACGGCCTGCCCGGTGCGCCTCAGGCGGCGACGGCGACCCCGCTGCGCAGCGCGCCGAGCAGGGCGGTGAGCTGACCGGCGGGCGCGGCGACGTCCTCCGGATGCCATTGCACGGCGAGCACCGGGGCGTCGACGTGCTCGACCGCCTCCACGTGTCCGTCCGGCGCGCGGCCGGTGACGACGAGGCCCGCGCCGAGCGCGGCGACGGCCTGGTGGTGTGCGCTGCGCACGTCCACGATTCCCGAACCGAGCAGCTCGGAGACGCGCGAGCCCGGCTCCAGGAGCACCGGGTGGGTGGTCAGCACCTCGGGGATGGGGACCCCGCGGTTGACATGCGGGGAGTGCTCGCCCAGGTCCTGCACGAGCGTGCCGCCGAGGGCGACATTGACGATCTGGAGGCCGCGGCAGATGCCGAGCAGCGGCGTGCGGCGCTCGACGGCGCGGCGCGCGAGTGCGAGCTGCGCGGCGTCGGCGACGGCGAGGTGACGACTCTCGTGCGCGTATCCGCCGGCAGCCCCGTAGTAGGCGGGATCGATGTCCTCTCCCCCGACCACGACGAGCGCGTCCGACCCGTCCGTGCGCTGCAGGAGCGCCTCCTCGCCCTCGTCCGCGGCGAGACGCGTGACGGCCCAGCCCTGGTCCCGTGCCTCGGCGATGACGTTGCCGACGAGGAGCTGCACGTACGCGTGGTACTCCGGGTCGTGGCCGCGGAAGCGGGTGGCCTCGACGACGGCGAGCGTGCGAGCGCCGGATGCGGACACGGGCCCCTCCTCTCGCCTCGCCGGATGCGTCCGACTATTCTGGGCCGGGCCGGAGGCCGCGCGCATCCGCCCGCGTAACAGGCCGAAACAGTGACACCGTCGCACCACCCCAATAGACTCGGCCCAAGTGTTACTGGAGAGTGGGTGGATGCTCTTGCGACGTGTTCTGACCGGGGTTCTGCTGGCCGGCGCGCTGATCGCCGGGCCGCTCGCGATCGCGGCCCCGGCCTCCGCGGAGGATCCGGTCGACCTCGGCTCCAGCCACGTCGACGATGTCGCGGGGGTGCTCTCCGACAGCGAGGCGGACGCCGTCTCCGCCGCGGCGGCGAAGCTCGCGGACGACCACAAGATCGACCTCTTCGTCGTCTACGTCCCGCGCTTCACCAACCCGACGGACGCCGCCGACTGGGCCAACGAGACGGCGGCGCAGAACAACCTCGGCCCGAACGACTACCTGCTCGCGGTGGCGACGGACGGGCGCGCCTACTATCTGTCCGGCGATGACGAGGGTCCGGTCAGTGCCGACCAGCTCGACAGCATCGAGCAGAACGACGTGGAGCCCCGGCTCCGGGCGGGCGACTGGTCGGGGGCGGGCATCGCCGCTGCGAACGGACTGGCCGACGCGGTCGGCGGCGGCGGCTCCGGCTTCTTCTGGTTCTTCCTGATCGCCGTCGTGGTGGTCGGTCTCGTCATCTTCCTGGTCGTGCGGTCTCGGCGTACGAAGAAGGCGGGGTCCGCCGTCGGCGGAGCCCCCGGACGGCCGCAGAGCGAGCTGGAGACCATCCCGATCGAGGAGCTGCAGCGGCGTGCGGGGTCCGCCCTCGTGCAGACGGACGACGCCATCCGCACCAGCGAGGAGGAGCTCGGCTTCGCGACGGCGCAGTACGGCGCCGACCCGGTCGTTCCGTTCCAGGCCGCGCTCGACCAGGCGAAGGGACAGCTGCGCGAGGCGTTCACGCTCAAGCAGAAGCTGGACGACGCGGAGCCGGACACCGACGAGCAGCGCCGGCAGTGGAACATCCGCATCGTCGAGCTCTGCGCCGCCGCGAACCAGGCACTCGATGCCCAGGCGGACGCGTTCGACGAGCTGCGGTCGCTCGAGAAGCGCATTCCGGAGGCGTCGGCGGAGGTGTCCGCCGCCGCCCAGCAGGTCTCCGCCCGCGTCGAGCAGACGCGCACCACGGCGGCGGCGCTCGCACAGCGCTATACGGACGCATCCCTCGCGACAGTGCAGGACAACGTCGACCAGGCGACGCAGCGGCTCGCGTTCGTGACGACCGCCCTCGCCGCCGCGACGCAGAAGGCGGATGCCGGCGACACCAGTGCCGCGGCCATCGGGGTGCGCGCGGCGGAGGAGTCGGTCGACCAGGCGAAGCTCCTCCTCGACGCGGTGGACCGGGTCGCAGCCGACCTGAAGGCGACACAGCAGTCGATCGACACCGTGCTCCCGGAACTCGACAGCGACCTCGCCGAGGCGCGTGCCCTCGCAGCCGCGGGGGACCCGGGCGGCACGATCGCGGGGGTGATCGCCGGCACGGAGCAGACCGTCGCCGATGTGCGCGCGAAACTCGCCGCCGGTCCCATCAACCCGCTCGAGATCGCGCAGCGACTGGAAGCGGCGAACCGCTCGATCGACGGCGTGCTGCAGGGAGTCCGCGACGCGCGCGCACAGACCCAGCGCGCCCAGTCGTCGTTGCAGCAGACGCTGCTGACGGCCAAGGCGCGGGTCTCGGCCTGCGAGGACTTCATCACCGCGCGCCGCGGAGCGGTCGGCCCCGAGGCGCGGACGCGACTCGCCGAAGCCGGCCGCCTCGTCGTGCAGGCGGAGCAGACCGCGCCGACCGACCCCGTCACCGCACTCGGGGAGGCCCAGCGCGCGGCGCAGCTCGCCGACGAGGCCACGCAGCTCGCGCAGCGCGACGTCGGCGGGTTCCAGCCTCAGCAGGGCGGCCTCGGAGATCTCTTCGGCGGCGGCTCCGGATCAGGCGGTGGCGGCAACGGCGCGATGGGCGCCATCCTCGGCGGCATCCTCATCAACTCGGTGCTGAACGGAGGGCTGGGCGGCTGGGGCGGCGGCTCCGGCGGAGGGCGCAGCGGTGGCGGGCGCAGCGGAGGCGGCGGTTTCAGCCCCGGCAGTTTCGGCGGCGGGGGTACGCGCACCCGGCGCGGAGGCGGCCGCTTCTAGGCCCCCTCGCATCCACGACCACTCGGACAGGCACACAGACCGACCGCCTCAGCAGAGGCAGAGGAAAGGAACAGCACATGGCAAAGCAGTCCATCTTCGGGCGCATCTCCCAACTCCTGAAGGCGAACATCAACTCCCTCCTCGACCAGGCGGAGGACCCGGAGAAGATGCTGGACCAGATGGTCCGCGACTTCACCAACAGCATCGCCGACGCCGAGAGCGCGATCGCCGAGACGATCGGCAACCTGCGTCTGCTCGAGGACGACCACCGCGAAGACGTGGAGGCCGCCCAGGAGTGGGGCACGAAGGCCCTGGCGGCGAGCAAGCAGGCCGACTCCTACCGTTCGTCCGGAGACACGGTGAACGCCGACAAGTTCGACAACCTGGCCAAGGTGGCCCTGCAGCGCCAGATCTCGTCCGAGAACGAGGCGAAGGCCGCCGAGCCGCAGATCGCGTCGCAGACCGAGATCGTGGACAAGCTCAAGTCGGGCCTCAACGGCATGAAGCAGAAGCTGGAGCAGCTGAAGAGCAAGCGTGCCGAGCTGATCGCACGGGCGAAGAGCGCGCAGGCGCAGTCGCAGGTGCTCGACGCGGTGAAGAGCGTCGACATCCTCGACCCCACCAGCGAGGTCTCGCGGTTCGAGGAGAAGATCCGGCGCGAGGAGGCGAAGGTGCGCGGAGCCCAGGAGCTCGCCGCCTCCAGCCTCGACGCCCAGTTCAACCAGCTCGACGACCTCGGCGAGCTCACCGAGGTGGAGGCCCGGCTCGCTGCCCTGAAGTCCGGCGGCTCCGGCGCGGCGCAGCCCGCGGTGACGGCCGACCCGGCCTCCTCCGCCCCCTACACCCCGGGGCAGTGACCGCCCGGTGAGCGCAGCATCCTTCCTGGTCGTGCCGCAGTGGCAGGGCTCGGGGTCGTCGCGCGCGATGCGGCTGATCGACGGGGCGGACGCCATCCGCGGCGATCTGCCCGCCGGGGCGACGCACGTCGTCCCCGTGCCCTCCGCCGCGGGCGACGCCCTCGGCACCGGCGTGCACCGCTTCTCCTCGCTGACGCTCGTGCGCGAGCTGGCGGCGGCCGAGCTCGCGCTGCTCGAGGGTCCGGTCGTGACGGTCGGCGGCGACTGCGCCGCCGACCTGGCGAGCGTGCAGCACGCTGTCGCGTCACGGCCCGCCGGTGAGGTGGCGCTCGTGTGGTTCGACGCCCACGGCGACCTGAACAATGTGACCTCCTCGCCGTCCGGCGCCTTCCACGGGATGGTGGTCCGGGCGCTCCTCGGCGACGGGCCGGCCGGACTGGCCTCGACGGGGGACGCCCGGCTCGCCTCCTCCCACCTCGTGCTGGCGGGCACTCGCTCGCTCGACGACGGCGAGTCCGCGTTCGTCGACGCCGCGGGGATCCGCGTGGTCGCGCCGGGCGAGCTGGAGGATCCGGACTCCGTCGTGCGGGCCGTGGAGGCCACCGGTGCGAGCGCCGTCTACATCCACGTCGATCTGGACGTGCTCGACCCGGCCGACATCGACGGAATCGGCTATCCCGAGCCGTTCGGGGTGACGCCGACCGCGCTGTGCGACGCCATCCGTGCGCTGCGCGGCACGTTCGAGCTCGTGGGCGCGGGGCTGACCGAGTTCGCGCCGGAGTCGCCGGACGCGGCGGGCCGCGATCTCCCGGTGATCCTGCGGGTCCTCGGCGCGTTGACGGGACCGCTCGGCACCGGCGCTCCGTCCTCCACAGGAGCCCGTCCGCGTCACCTCTCCACCGATCCCGCGTCGTCCCCCGACGGCCCGTGAGGGGACGGGTAGCTTGGGAGACATGACCGAACCCAAGATCGTGACCGAGAGGCGCGGGCACGTGCTCCTCATCGGCTTCAACCGTCCCGAGAAGCGCAACGCCGCCGACTTCGAGCTGCTCTCCGCCCTGGCCGACGCGTACGGGGAGCTGGAGCGCGACCCGGAACTGCGTGTGGGCCTGGTCCACGCCGTCGGCGATCACTTCACCGCCGGGCTCGACCTGGCGGACCTCGGGCCGCGCATCGGCGGCGACGGACTGTCGTTCGTCCGCGAGGGCGGGATCGATCCGTGGCAGGTCTCGGGGGTCTCTCTCACCAAGCCGGTCGTGATCGCGGTGCAGGGCACCTGCCTCACCCTCGGCATCGAGCTCATGCTGGCCTCCGATGTCGCGGTGGCCGCTCGGTCGACGACCTTCGGGCAGATCGAGGTCACGCGCGGGATACTGCCGTTCGGCGGCGCGACCCTGCGCTTCCCGCGCGCCGTCGGGTGGGGCAACGCCATGCGGTACATCCTCACGGGCGACACCTTCGACGCGGCGGAGGCCCATCGGTTGGGGCTCGTGCAGGAGGTCGTCGACGACGGTGAGCAGTTCGATCGCGCGCTCGCCATCGCGGAGCGGATCGCCGCGCAGGCGCCGCTCGCCGTGCAGGCCGCGCTCGCCAACGCCAAGCGCGCCGTGCGCGCCGGGGACGCCGCCGCCGAGGCGGAGCTGCAGCCGACGCTCGTTCGCCTCGTCGGCAGTGAGGACGCCCGCATCGGCATGGAGGCTTTCCTGACGCGCTCCGAAGCGCGTTTCGTGGGGCGCTGAGGCGTCCCTCGCCGCCACGACGACCGACCCGCACGACACCGACACACAAGACACCGACACGCACGACACGAACCGCTCGACAAGGAGACACCATGACCACCACCGAGTACGACGTCATCGTGATCGGAGCCGGCGCGATCGGCGAGAACGTCGCCGATCGGGCCGCGCAGGGCGGGTTGCGCACCGTGATCGTCGAGTCCGAGCTCGTCGGCGGCGAGTGCTCATACTGGGCGTGCATGCCGTCGAAAACGCTGCTGCGCAGCGGGGCGCTCCTGCGCGAGGCGGCCGCGGTCGGCGGCGCACGCGAGGCGATCACCGGCCCGCTCGACGTGGCCGCCGTGCTCAAGCGGCGCGACGACATGACCCACGACTGGAAGGACGACAGCCAGGTCTCGTGGCTGGAGGGCGCCGGCATCGACCTCGTTCGCGGGTGGGGCGTGATCACCGGGCCCAAGGAGGTCACGGTCACGGCCGAAGACGGCACGGTCACCGTCCTCACGGCGACGCACGCGGTCGCGGTCAGCACCGGCTCGGCCGCGCTCCTGCCTGATGTCCCGGGGCTGCGCGCGAGCGAGCCGTGGACCAGCCGGGACGCCACCAGCGTGCAGCGCGTTCCGGTGTCCCTCGCGATCCTCGGCGGCGGCGTGGTCGGCGTCGAGATGGCGACCGCCTACGCGGGCTTCGGGACCGAGGTGCACCTGATCTCGCGCGGGGCGCTGCTCGCCAATGACGAGCCGTTCGCCGGCGAGGCCGTCGCGAGGTCGTTGCGCGACCTCGGGGCGACGGTGCACCTCGACGTCTCCCCCACCGCGGTCGAGCGCATCGCGGGCGACCGCTTCCGGATCGAACTGGACGACGGCAGCACGATCGAGACCGACGAGTTCCTCGTGGCGACGGGGCGGCTCCCGCGCACATCGGGCATCGGGCTCGAGCAGTTCGGGCTGAAGGACGGCGACTGGCTTCGCGTGGACGACAGCATGCGCGTCGTCGACGAGAGCGGCGAACCGGCCGTCGAAGGCGGTTGGCTCTACGGCGTCGGCGACGTCAACCATCGGGCGCTGCTGACGCACCAGGGCAAGTACCAGGCCCGCGCGGCCGGCGACGCGATCGCGGCGCGGGCGCATGGCAAGCCCGTCCCGCTCGAGCCGTGGGGCGCCTTCGTGGCGACCGCGGACCACCAGGCTGTGCCGCAGGTGACCTTCACCGACCCGGAGGTGGCGTCCGTCGGCCTGACGGCGGCGGCGGCCGAGAAGGCCGGATACCGTGTCCGGGTCGTCGACTACGCGATCGGCTCCGTCGCCGGCGCCTCCGTCGTCGCCGACAACTATGAGGGCCAGGCGCGCATGATCGTCGACGAGGACCGCCAGGTCGTGCTGGGCGTGACGTTCGTCGGACGAGACGTCGGCGAGCTCCTCCACTCGGCGACCGTGGCGATCGTGGGCGAGGTGCCGCTGGCCCGCCTCTGGCACGCCGTCCCGTCCTACCCGACCATCAGCGAGGTCTGGCTGCGACTGCTCGAGACCTACGGCCGGCCCGCCTCGTGAGGGCACGCGACCGGCTCGCCGACGCGATCGACCGGAGCCTGCTCGGCCGGCTGCTGTTCGACTCCCCCGTCAGCCGGCTCGGCTACCTCTACGCGACGGCGGTCGGGCTCACCTGGGGCTTCCTCTGGAGCACGGGGCGCATCGAACGACGCGCGGGCCTGTTCGTGTTCCGCGGCATGCCGACGCAGACCTTCGGCCGGGGCGGCTCCTGCGTCGGCCAGTGCTACCTCACGGATCAGAACGTGAGCGATGACATCCTGGAGCACGAGGCCGTGCACAAGCGGCAGTGGCAGCGCTATGGGATGGCGTTCCCGCTGCTCTACCTGCTGTCGGGGCGCGACCCCCTGCGCAACAGATTCGAGATCGAGGCGGGCCTCGAGAAGGGCGGGTACCGGTGAGCGGCACGGACGAGACAGCCGACGCAGCGGAGGGCGCAGCGGACGGCACAACGGAGGGCGCGGCGCAGAGCACAGCGGATCGCACCCCCCGGAACGGGCGTCCGCGGACGATCGTGCTGACCGGGGCGAGTTCGGGGATCGGCGCCGTCGCCGCCGAGCAGCTCACGGCCCTCGGCAACGAGGTCGCTGTCGTCGGACGCAACCCCGAGCGCACCCGGGCGGTCGCGGAGCGGATCGGAGCGACGCCGTTCCTCGCCGACTTCGAGCGGCTCGACGATGTGCGCGGCCTCGCCGCGGCGCTGCTCGACCGCTACGAGACGATCGACGTGCTCGCGAACAACGCGGGCGGCCTCAACCACACCCGCGAGCTGACGGTCGACGGGCACGAGCGCACGATCCAGAACAACCTTCTGGCGCCCTTCCTGCTCACCCACCTGCTCCGTCCGCGGCTGGAGGCCACCGCCGCGACCGGGCGAGACGTGCGCGTGATCAACACCGCGAGTCTGGCCAACCGGTTCGGGCGGCTGCGCCTCGACGACCTGGACTGGGAGGAGCGCCCCTGGCGTGGAGGCTGGGCCGCCTACGGCACCGCCAAGCTCGCGACCATTCTGTTCACGGTGGAGCTCGCCGAGCAGCTGACCGGAACGGGCGTCACGGCGTACTCGTTCCATCCGGGGACGATCGCGACCAACTTCGGCCGGACCTCACCGCTCATCCGCTTCGGTGCGCTCGTCACGCGCGGCACGTACGGCATCCCGGTCGCCGACGGGGCCGCGCCACTGGTGCGGCTCGCCGCGGAGGCCCCCGTGCTCGCCCCGAGCGGGACCTACTTCGACCGGTTCACCGCCAACGGCACGGTGCGGGCGCAGGCGAAGGACGCGCAGCTCGGTCGGGACCTCTGGGCGGTCACGCAGCAGCTCGTCGGTGTTGACGTGCCGGCGTGACGACGGAGGCGCCGTCCATCCCGACCTCGTCCACCAGCAGCTCGCGCACATCCGTCACGAGGGAGAAGCCGCCGGTGACGACCGCACGCGTCTCACCCGGGCCGTCGCAGAGCATCTCCGTCGCCCACGCACGGACGGCGCGGGTCGCGGCCTCGCCGCGAGCGCACCGCTCCCCGGTCCCCGGTCGACCCGAGCGGGTGGCCCGCGTCAACCAGGTGACCGTCATGCGGATGGGAGCCGCGAGCGGCACGATCTGATCCGCATCCTCGACCTCCACGAAGACCCGCCCGCGCGCGCAGAGCGGCAGGAGCGAGAGCTCGGCCTCCACCTCGGTCAGCGAGGTCTCGTCGCCCACGACGACGAACTGGACGCGGTCGTCGTGGTGCGCCGTCTCGGCGGTGTGGGAGGAATGGTCGGGTCGGTGCATCTCGATTCGAGTATAGGGCAGGCTTACCTAACCCGCAGACCCAGCCGGAAGCTCTGAGCCGACGCACAGCGAGCGTCCGCGCTGAGTGCGCCGCGAACGGCCTTCCCCTGCGCTCCCACCCGCGGGATGATCGACGCATGCGCCCCACGCCGGAGTCCCCCGTCGCACCGATGCTCGCCAAGGCCGTGCCGACGATCCCTGAGCCCGACGCGGTCGACGGCGGGCTCACCTACGAACCCAAATGGGACGGGTTCCGCGCGATCGTCTACGCCGAACCCGGGGAGGACGGCGGCGTCGGCGCGGTCGCGATCGGAAGTCGCGGCTCCAAGATGCTCACGCGCTACTTCCCCGAGCTGGTGGAGGCGTTCCGCCGGCTCCTCCCCGGGCCGTGCGTCCTCGACGGTGAGATCGTCGTGCCCACGGGCGAGCCGGGGAAGCAGCGGCTGGACTGGGAGGCGCTCTCGCAGCGCATCCACCCGGCCGCGAGCAGGGTGGCCCTGCTCGCGGAGGAGACTCCCGCGACCTTCGTCGCCTTCGACCTCCTCGCCCTCGGGGACGAGTCGTACCTCGACCGCCCCTTCGCCGAGCGGCGCGCGGCGCTGGACGCGTTCACCTCCGGCGTCCCGTCACCGATCGCAACGACCCGCACGACGACCGACGTCGACCTCGCCCGGCGCTGGCTGGTCGAGTTCGAGGGCGCAGGCCTCGACGGCGTGGTCGCGAAGCCGCTCACCGGCTCCTACACCCCCAACAAGCGGACCATGCTCAAGATCAAGCACCATCGCACGGCGGACGTCGTCGCGCTCGGCTACCGCATCCACGCGAGTGGACGCGGCGTCGGGTCGATCCTGCTCGGCCTCTACGACGCGGACGGCGCCCTCCGCAACATCGGCGGCGTCTCGGCGTTCAGCGACGCCAAACGCCTGGCGCTCATCGACGAGCTGGAGCCTCTGGTCGAGCGCGACGACACCGGCGCCGCCATCACCGGGGAGACGGACCGCAGCCGGTTCTCCTCCGGCAAAGACGTCTCGTTCGTCCGCCTGCGCCCCGAGCGGGTGCTGGAGGTCCGCTACGACCAGATGGAGGGCATGCGGTTCCGCCACACCGCCCAGTTCGAGCGGTGGCGGCCGGACCGCGAGGCACGATCCTGCACGTTCGAACAGCTCGACCGCCCCGTCGCGTACGACCTCGGCGGCGTCCTGCGCTGACAGGCCGGGTCACGCGCGCTACGGCTCCGCGACCGCGAACGCGCCGCGGCCGCTAGCCCTTCTTCGCCCGGCTGGGCTGCACACGCGGCGGCTCCCCGGGCATCTTCGGGTAGTCCGGCGGGAATGGCAGTTCGCCGAGCCCCGCGTCGAGGTCGCGCTGCCACCACTCCAGCAGCGTGACGATGCCGCCGGGCTCGTCGCCGAAGTGCTCCCAGGGGTCGCCGATCGTCGCGAGGCGGTCGGGGATGGTCAGGACGGTGAAGTCGCTCGGATCGACGCCGGGCAGCTCCTCCCAGGTCACGGGTGTGGAGACCGGGGCGTGCGCGAGGGCGCGCGGGCTGTACGCCCCGGCCATGGTGCGGTCGCGGTTCGCCTGGTTGAAGTCCACGAAGACCTTCTCCCCGCGCTCCTCCTTCCACCACGCCGTCGTCACAGCATCGGGCATGCGGCGCTCGAGCTCGCGGGCAGCGGCGATCACCGCGTGGCGGACGTCCAGGAACTCATGTTCGGGCCGGATCGGCGCGAACACGTGGAGGCCGCGGTTGCCGGAGGTCTTCACGAAGGCGTCGAGGCCGGCCTCCCTCAGCACCGCGCGCAGCTCGATCGCCGCGGGAACGGCGTCGCCGAACTCCGTGCCCGGCTGCGGGTCCAGGTCGATGCGGAGCTGGTCGGGGTTGTCGGAGTCCTCCGCCCGCGAGGGCCACGGGTGGAAGACGACCGTGTTCATCTGGGCCGCCCACACAGCGGCGGCAGGCTCGTCGATCACCAGCTGCGGGTGCGTCCGCGCGCTCGGGTAGACGACCATCACCGAGCGCACGTAGTCCGGTGCCCCGCGGGGCGGGTTCTTGGAGAAGAACTGCTCGCCGTCGATACCCTCGGGGAACCGCTGGAGCGAGACCGGCCGATCGCCATTGGCGCGCACGAACGCCTCTCCTACGGTGATCAGGTAGTTCGCGAGATCGAGCTTGGTGATGCCCGGCTCGGGCCAGAGCACCCGGCCAGGACTCGAGATGCGGACCTCCCGGTCGCCGCTCGGACCCGGGACGGTGAGGACAACCGCGTCGCCTGCCATGGCTCCACCGTACCGCCCGAACTCCCGATGACCAGGGTGTGAATTCCATGTGGGATGCGGCCCGTCCCCCGGCGTCCGTCCCGAACTGGGCCAGAATGACAAGCGCGTCCGACCGCGCCCCCGCGCGGCCCGAGCACGAGATGAGGTGCATCCCCCTGAGGATCGTCAGTTACAACCTTCGCAAGCACGCGGCCGGGCACGAGCTCGCCGACATCGCGCTGACCCACGACGTCGACGCCCTGTGTCTGCAGGAGGCCGACACCGATGTGCTGCCGGAGCGCCTGCACCATCTGGGTCTCGCCGACGCGACCCGCGCCAACCGCCTCGGCCTCGCGATGTACGTTCGCGACGACCGCTACGAGGTGCTGCACACCCAGGTCTTCGCGGTGAACAAGTCACTGCACGATCGCGTGCTCGCCCCCGCGCACGAGCGGCTCCTCGCCGTGCATCTGCGCGACCGCGACAGCGGCGACAGCGTGCTGGTCGGCTCCTTCCACGCGGCCCCGCTGACCGCGTCGAACTCGCTGCGCCGCAAGCAGATCGCCGCGGCCCACGAGGGCATGCGCTCCATCGCTCCCGGCACCCCGGCGATCATGGTGGGCGACTTCAACTACCCCTGGTTCATCAACGGGCTCGAGCGCAGTCTGACCACGAGCGGCTACACGCTGAAGCGCAGCACCGAGCCGACCTATCTGCGCTACAAGTTCTTCACCGGCTACTTCGACTTCGTGACCTCCACCGGATTCGACATCGAGCGCGTCGACGTGCTCCCCGCGGGCGCGTCCGACCACCGCGCGATCAGCCTGGAGGCCGAGCGCGCGGCGTGAGCGGCGGCTAGCCCGAACGACCCTCCGAGCGCGGAAGGTCGATCACCCGCAGCAGCGCCCGCGGGGACGACGCGCCCGCTGCGGCGACCGCGGGCGCACCGGGGAACCGCAGCCGGTCGGTCGGCCCGGCCTCGATGACGCCGAGCGCGATCAGCCGCGCCCGCACGCCGCCGACCCGGCGCCCCACCGCGCGTGCGATCTCGTCGAAGCTGTCGCCACGGTGGAAGGCCGCCACCGCCTCGTCCTCCTGCTCCGCGGTCCAGCGGCGGAACGCGTTGGGATGCTCCGGATCGGAGCGGGACGACGCCCGCGCGCCATCGCGCCCCCGGGGCCCGGCGGCGCGAGTCGACGCCGACACGCGGATGCTCAGCACCTGCTCCACCGGATAGCGGGCCACAGGCGCGCCCGCACGCTCCGCGCCTGCCGGGCCCGGCGTCTCCGCCCAGCACAGGATCGCCCCTTCGTCGATGGTGATCAGCGTCGCGTCGATCTCCGCGAAAGCGCGTCCGACCATGGATACCTGCAGCATGAGCCCCCCCCCCCCGATTGTTCGTGATTCGATATGCGCACCGTCTGCTGCGCGCCCTGTTTCGAGGGTACGAAGGAGACGGAAGAGCGGCCAGAGCGCGCACGCAGGGAGGTGCTGAGTGGACATCCTGGGCTGGCTCGCCGGCGACGAATACACCATCGCCCGTGAGATCCTGCAGCGCGGCGTCGCACTCATCTACGTCGTCGCGTTCGTCTCGGCGGTGAACCAGTTCCCGGCGCTGCTGGGCGATCACGGTCTCTTGCCCGCCGCACGGTTCCTCCGTTCCGCCCCCGGGCGGGCCCAGCCGACGCTCTTCCGGCTGCGACGCCACGACCGGCCGATCTACAGCGACCGGCTGCTCCGCGCCATGGGGTGGACAGGGGCCGCACTCTCCGCTCTCGTCGTGGTCGGCGTGCCGCAGCTCGCATCCTCCTGGGTCTTCGTCCCGCTCTTCCTGGTCATCTGGTTCCTGTACCTCTCGATCGTCAACATCGGTCAGACCTTCTACGGGTTCGGGTGGGAGAGCCTCCTCTGCGAGGCCGGGTTCACGGTCGCGTTCCTCGGGGCGTGGGACACGGCCCCGCCGATCACGCTCGTGATCCTGGTGCGCTGGACCGTCTTCCGGCTGGAGTTCGGCGCCGGCATGATCAAGATGCGCGGCGATCGGGTGTGGCGCGACCTGACCGCGCTGTACTACCACCACGAGACGCAGCCGATGCCGAATCCGCTGAGCCGGACGGCGCACCTGCTGCCGAGGTGGTTCCACCGGGCCGAGGTGCTCGGCAACCATGTCGCCCAGCTGATCATCCCGTGGCTGCTCTTCCTCCCTCAGCCCGTGGCGAGCGCGGCGGCCGGCGTCGTGATCCTCACGCAACTGTGGCTCGTCGCGACCGGCAACTTCGCGTGGCTCAATGTCATCACGATCGTGCTCGCGTTCGCGGCCGTCAGCGATCCGGTGTGGTCGTGGGCTCTCGGCTGGGCGGACGGGGGCGCCCGGCTCGGCGGGATCGGGGCGGACTCCCTCCCGCTCGGCTACGCGATCGTCGCGCTGCTCGTGACGGCCGGCCTGGTGTATCTGAGCTGGCCTCCCCTGCGGAATCTGTTCCGCCGGCGCCAGCTCATGAACGCCAGCTTCAACCGCTGGCACCTCGTGAACGCGTACGGGGCGTTCGGCAGCGTGACGCGTGAGCGATACGAAGTGACCGTGGAGGGGACAGCGGACGACCCGTACGATCCCGCCGCCGGCTGGCGCGAGTACGCCTTCCGGGGCAAACCCGGTGATGTGCGACGCCTGCCTCGCCAGTTCGCGCCCTACCACCTGCGGCTGGACTGGCTGATGTGGTTCCTGGCGCTGGGCTCGCGGGATTCCCCCTGGTTCGACGTGTTCCTGCTGCGGCTGCTGGAGGCGGACGCACCGACGCTGCGCCTGCTGCGCCGCGACCCGTTCGAGGGCCGGCCTCCTCGAGCGGTGCGCGCGACGCTGCACCGCTACCGGTACACGACGCGGGCCGAGAAACGCGCGACCGGCGACCGCTGGGTGCGCACCGAGGCCGGGACGCTGGTCCCTCCGGTGTCGCTGCGGAGCTGAGCCTCGCCGCGGGCGGGTCAGCCCCTCAGTACCCGGTGCGTTCCTCCTGGAGCTTCGCGAGATCGCGCCAGATGAGCAGTTTGAGCCGCGCCGGCTTCTCCCGCTCGTAGTCGTCGCGCAGCGCCTCCTTGCCGGAGAGGGCGTCGAGACCGGCCTCGATCGCAGTGCCGACGTCGTCCCACGCGTCCTGACGTCCCCGTTCGACGAGAGCCAGCAGCTGCTCCTCCGAGTCGGCCTTGTCGCGCAGCTGCTGCGCGAGGGTCAACGCGGCCGATTTCCGGAGCGTGAGGTTGTCGATGTCGACCGCGCGGTAGTCGTGCGGGTGCGTGGCGTCGCCGCGGAGTCCGGTGGCGGCCTGGAGCTCCTCGTCGATGCGTCCCGCCGCCTCGTTCTGCTCGGACGCCAGCTCGCGCAGGATGCCCGCCGCCTCCTCCGTGTGGCGCGCGGGATCGAAGTCGTTGCCGTATTGGATCGTGTCCACCACGATGTGGTTCTTCACGGCCATACGCGTCGCGTATTCCGCGAGGAGCATGCCTTCTTCCACCGACTGCTCCAGCGTCGGCGCAGGCGGGGCTGCGAGGGCGTCCTCGTCGAACGGCCGGGTGCGCACCGTCTTCGGCGCGCTCCGGCGGAACCAGTTCGACCAGCGCATCGTCTCTCCAGCCGTCCTCTCTCGATCGTGCGTGAGCGCCCGCGGACGACGCGGCGGCGGCGCCCGCGTCCATTCTCGCCGATCCGGGAGGAGGCCGCGGGGCCGGCGCCGTCGAAAAGGCGCCGCGTCGGGGAGTCAGGCGGAGGAGCCGGCGTTGAAGAACGCATTGGCGCGGCGCGTGAAGAGCAGCGACAGGACGATGACCACCCAGAGGATCTCCAGGACCCCGCTGAAGAACTGCAGGGTGAAGAGCAGCAGGACGCCGTTGACCAGGTTGAGGATCATGACGAGGGTGACGAGCGCGCGCGAGACCTTGCTCCCGCCCAGGAGGCCGCGCGCGACGATGAGGATGACGATCCCGAGAACGATGGAGACGATCGCCGACGTCGTGATGCCCGCGAGCCCGCCCTCGGTGTCCGCGCCGGGCGCGGACTCCCGCGTGAAGAGGAGGATCACGCCGCCGATGATGTTCAGGATGCCGTTGATGTAGGTCAGGACGGCGACGAAGGTCACCGAACCGGGGCGTGTGGCGGCCATGGGGACTCCTCTGAGCACGGAGAGCGGTCTCGATGACGGTCACCCTATCGGTCGGCGTGTGCGCCGCGGGAGGGGTGTTCTGGGCCGGGCGACGCCGTCGGTGGTCCGTGGCAGGCTGGGCGGCATGGCAGGCGTGCGCTACGAGTTCGAGACCGAGCTGTTCCGGTGGGAGGCGCGACGCGACCTGTGGGTGTTCGCGCGGCTTCCCGACGACGTCTCGGAAGAGATCCGCCTCCAGCCGCATCCGCCGGCCGGGTTCGGTTCGGTCAAGGTGATGGTGACCCTCGGCGGATCGCGCTGGTCGACCTCCGTGTTCCCGGAGAGCGCGGACGGCGCATACATCGTCGCGATCAAGGGCGCGGTGCGGCAGGCGGAGGGAGTCTCGGTCGGCGACACGGTGCGGCTCGGGGTCGAGACGCTCCTGTAGCGGCGCCGGCCGACGCGCGCCATGAGCCAGAATGGGCAGCATGGTCGGATCGGACGGCAGCGGCGGCGCACCGCACTCGCAGACCCTGTCGCGCGGCATCCGGGTCCTCGAGATCCTCTCCGAGGCGGAGGAGCCGTTGACGATCGCGCAGCTGTCCGCCGCGCTCGGGGTGCACCGGTCGATCGCGTACCGCATCCTGCGCACGCTCGAGGATCACGGGCTGGTCGTCCGGGATGCCGCCGGGGCGGTGCAGCTGGGGCCGCGGATGGCGACCCTCGCCCGGGCCGTGTCGCGCGACCTCCAGTCGGCGGCCCTCCCCCAGCTCAGCGCCATCGCCAACGAGCTGTCGATGACGGCCTTCGTCGCCCTGCTCGACCGGCACGAGGTCGTCACGCTGGTGAGCGTCGAGCCGTCGCACGCGCACGCGACCGTGGTGCAGCGGCCCGGAACCCGGCACCCGCTCGCCTCCGGAGCGCCGGGCATCGCCATCCAGTCGGTCCTCACGGGCGCGCAGTGGCGGGCGCTGCCCGACGAGCATCCGCGCGAGGAGGCCGCCCAGGCGCGCGAGCGCGGCTACGCGACCAGCCACGACGAGGTGATCCCCGGGCTGGCGTCGGTGGCGGTGCCGCTCCCGCTGCCCGACCGGCCGCCCGCGGCCGTGGCGGTGGTGTTCCTCGCGAACGGGCGGGACGCCGCCGCGATCGGCGCCCGCCTGCAGGAGTCGGCGCGCACCATCGCCGCCGAGCTGCGCTGACGACCGGGCCGCCCCGACCACACGGGCCGCTCCGACCACACGGGCCGCTCCGACCACACGGGCTTGACGACGCCGGAACGTCCGTTGGCCGCAGCCGCACAACCTCCCGCACTCCCTATCCCGCGTCGCGCGCCGCTGCCGATACTGGGCGGGACACGGAAGGACACGCCATGCCCATCGACGACCCCACCGACACCGCCGCCTGGCTGCCGCTCGACGGCCTCGCCCCCGGCTTCGACGCGAACAAGGCGCCCCACACGACCGACCTCGCGGGCCGCACCCTGACCCTGGTCGACGAGCGCGGCACGCGCATCGCGCACCGGTTCGGCGAGGACCGCGTCGAGTGGGACTACCGCCCGGGAGCCGGCGACCCCATCCCGGAGAGCTCCAGCGCCGACGACTACGAGGCCTTCCTCGTCGATGACGGGCTGTACTTCGTGCAGTTCCACCACGAGTACGAGCCCGACGAGGCGGTCACGCTCGTCGTCGACCTGACGGCCGGGCGCGCGCTGTCGGTCGTGCAGGCCATCGGCGGCGACCTGGCGGGCGGCACGGCCGTCAAGCAGCTGTTCGTGCCCTCCGTCATCGAGGAGCTCGCGACCAGCGGTACGGCCCCGGCTCCCACCTCCTCCCTGATCGGCCGCCGCACGCTGTGGGTCTACAGCGCCGACCACGCCTACGAGCACGTCTACCTGAGCCCGCAGTGGTACACCTGGCAGTGCCTCGCCGGTCCCGAGCGCGGACTCGCCGACACGGACGAGTGCTCCGTCTGGGAGGTGCGGCCCGGCATCCTGATCTTCGCCTGGCGCGAGAAGGTCATCCCGTGCGCGTCCGTCACGATCGCCGACCATCGGGATCAGCGCGCCCTGCGGTCGCACGGGGTGCTCTTCGGTCTGGACGAGTCGGGCACGGTCCCGACGCACTTCACCTTCGGTGCGTACGGCCGGCTCCTGAGCAACACCGTGCACCCGGACGCGTACGACCCGGCCGCCGCGTGAACGCCGTGGAGCCGTTCGCCGCCGACCTCCTCGTCACCGGCGGGACCGTCTACCCCGTCGACCCGGAGCGTTCGCGTGCGGAGGCGTTCGCGGTGCGCGACGGCCGCATCCTCGCCGTCGGCTCCGCGGCCGACCTCGAGCGCTGGCGCGGTCCGGAGACGCGGACGATGGACCTCGCGGGCGGCTTCGCGATGCCGGGCTTGATCGACGTGCACAACCACCACGCGCACGCCGGGCGGGCGGAGCTGTACGAGCTCGCGTTCCCCAACACGGCCTCCCTCGACGACATCGTGGACGCGGTGCGCCGGTACGCGGCGACCCGCGGTCCCGACGAATGGATCGTCGGCAGCAACTGGGGCACGGGGCTCCTCGACGAGCTGAGCCGCCCCGCCGCACGACGCGCGCTCGACGACGCCGCGGGCGGCCGACCGGTGCTCCTGACGGACGACAGCCACCACAACCGCTGGGCCAGCTCTCGTGCACTGACGCTGGCTGGGATCGACGCGCGGACGCCCGATCCCGAGGCGGGGCACATCCTGCGCGATCCTGCGACGGGCGAGCCGACGGGCGTGCTGCTGGAGGCGGCCGGCCTGCTGGTGGAGGCCGTCGCCGCCCCCGCGGTCGCCCTCACGGCCGAGCAGGACCGCGCCGCGTCCGCCCGCGGGATCGAGATCCTGCACAGCTACGGCATCACGGCGTTCCAGGACGCGGCCATCTCTTTGCCGCAGATGCGGGCCCTGGCCGCCCTGGATGCGGACGGCGGACTCGACGCCTGGGTCGTCTCGTCGATGACGGTCAACGATCAGATCTTCGGCTACGCCGAACTCGGTGACGCCCTGCTGGCGCACCGCGACGAGCTGACGACCACGCACCACCGGCCGGACTTCGTGAAGATCTTCCTCGACGGCACGCCTCCCGCGCACTCCGGCGCCTTCCTGGACCCCTATCTGCCGTCGGCCGAGTACGGCGACGACTTCCACGGCGGCACCACCATGCCCGCGGAGGAACTGCTCGACTGGCTGCGGCGCACGGCCGCCCAGGGCGTCTCCGCCAAGATTCACTGCACCGGCGACGCCTCGGTGCGGATGGTGCTGGACGCGGTGGAGACGATCCGCGCCGAGGGGCACACCCGGCCGATCTACCAGATCGCGCACGGGCAGTTCATCGCGGCGGAGGACCTGCCGCGGTTCGCGCAGCTCGGCGTCGTCGCCGACATCTCGCCTTTCCTGTGGTTCCCCGGGGTGATCGCCGACGCCCTGGGCACCGTCCGCCCGGCGGAGGAGGTCGCGGGCCTCCAGCCGAATCGCTCGCTGATCGACGCCGGCGCGCTGGTGGCGGGCGGGTCGGACTGGCCGGTGAGCGAGACGCCGAACCCGTGGGAGGGCATCCAGGGCCTGGTGACGCGGGCCGATCCCTCCGGGCGTCGACCGGGGACGCTCGGCCCCGAGCAGGCGATCACGCTCGCGGAGGCGATCGAGGTGTTCACCGTCAACGGCGCCCGCGCGATGGGGCTCGACGACACGACGGGCTCGCTCGCTCCGGGCCTCTCGGCCGACTTCGCGGTGTTCGACGACAACCCGTTCGCGCTGCCGGTGGAGAAGCTCGTGCACCTGCGCCCGCGGGCCACGTACTTCGCCGGGCGCGCCGTGCACCGTCGGGAGTGACCGCTTTCCCCTACACTTGTGGACTAACAGCGCCGTGCCGTCGGACGAGTGGAGGACCATGCCCAAGGTGATCGACCACGATCAGCGACGTTCCGACATCATCGACGTCACCTGGGGGCTGATCGTCAAGGGCGGCCTCGAGGCGGCCACGATGCGCGAGATCGCCAGCGAGGCGGGCTTCGCGAACGGGGCGCTCAAGCACTACTTCCCGGGCAAGGACGAGATCATCCAGGGCACCTACGAGCGCGCCCTCGGCATGATGAGCGGCGGGGTCGACCAGGCGGTCGGCGACAAGACTGGACTGGAGGCGCTGCGCGCGATCGTCTCCGCGTCGGCGCCGACCACGCCGGAGTCGATCACGGCGGGTCGGGTGCTGCTCAGCTTCTGGGAGCGCGCCCTGTCGAACGAGGAGCTGCACCAGGCTTACCGCGACCACCTCGTCTCCTGGCGCGCCGGGCTCGCCTCCTACATCGCGCAGGGGCGCGCCGACGGCGACATCGTCACCGCGACGCCCGACGACCAGCTGGTGGACGAGATCGTCCTCATCAACGCGGGCGCCAACATCATGAGCCTGATCGCGCCCGACCTGTCGACGCCGGAACTGCTGGAGGCGCAGATCGAGGCGTTCTTCGCGCGGCTCACCACGCGATAGGCGCACCCGACCGCACGAACGCGCGGTGCATCGCGGTCTGGGCGAGCGCGGACCTCAGGGCGAACCCGGCGAGGGCGGCCCAGCCGCCGGTCCACGTCATCCCCTCGGCGACCTGCCAGACCGTCGCGTCCGGTCGCGACCGGAGCGCATCCCGGGCCTCCCGCGCCCGCCGCAGATGGTGCTCGGCGAGCTCGGCGCAGCGCTCCGCCAGCCGGTCGAACGGTTCCTCGTGACCCGGGAGCGCCCGACGGTCGAGCGCGGCGACCCGGAGCAGCGAGCGGAGATAGTCGCCGATCGGGTCGAACTCCGCACCGCCCAGGCCAAGACCGGAGTTGACGGTCGGGAGCACGTGGTCGCCGGTGAAGAGGAGGCCGCGCTCCTCGTCGTCGAAGCACAGGTGGCCGCCGGTGTGTCCCGGGGTCCAGAAGGCGCGGAGGCGGAGACCGGGGAGCGCGAGCAGTTCGCCGTCCGCGAGCGTCGCGTCCGGAGCGGCCACGCCGGCGATAGGTAGCGAGGGCAGGGCGAGGAGTTCGGGACGGCGCTCGGGCGGCACGCCCCAGCCGTCGACGGTCTCCGCGTCGCGGCGGCGGACACCGGCGCCGCCCACGCTCGCCGCGACGTCGGCGGCCAGCGCGTCCCGTTCCCGCTCGTGCATCAGGATGCGCGCACCCGTGGCCGCTCGGAGGGCGCCGGCTGCTCCGGCGTGATCGGCGTGCAGGTGCGTGACGAGGATGGTGCGGACGTCGGCCAGCGCATGGCCGAGCGCGCCGAGCGCATTCGCCAGCAGCGGCAGGGTCTCCGGAGACGGCGATCCGGGGTCGATCACGTGGACGCCGCCCTCCGCGTCCTCGAGCAGGTACGCCAGCGAATACGGCAGGCCGCCGGCCGGCATGGGCACGCGGACCAGGTGCACACCGGTGGCGACGTTCGCGGGAGCGGGCATGCCCCCACGGTAGCCGAGCGGGGCCGCCCCGGGTCGGCTCCACCCGCGTCGGCGCCGGCCGGGCGGCGGGAGGTCGCGCCGGGCCTCCCGCCGCCGCTCTCAGACGGCGGTCGCGATGAGGATGCGCGGGCTGCCGGGCAGCGCGACGGTGCGCTCGGCGCGCCAGCCGGCCGCGCTCAGCCAGGCGCGCACGGTCGCCTCGGGGTATACGACGGTGCCGTCGATGTTGTAGTACTCGCCCGCGTGCAGCGCGTCGATCTTGCGCTGCTGCGGGTCGTCGTCGAGGAAGAAGTCCAGCACCACCAGCGTCGCCCCGTCGGCCGCCGCCGCGCGGGCGTTGGCGAAGATCGCGCGGTTCTGCGCGTCGTCGAAGCGGTGGATCACATGGTTGACCAGCACGAGGTCGTGCTCGCCGCCGGGCTGGGCGGTCGCGGTGTCGGCGCCCTCCACCGTCGTGCGGTCTCCGTACCCGGCCTCCTCGACCGCCTGGCGCACGCCGTCGACCGACGCCGGGTCGAAGACGAACCGCACCCGGAGGTCGGGGTTGGCCGCAAGGCCCGCGATCGCGAACGCCGGGCTGAGGCCACCCAGGTCGAGCACCGACCGGTAGGGGGTGAAGTCGAAGCTCTGCCCCAGCATCGCCGCGTGCAGCTCGTTGTAGCGCATCACCCCGGCCAGGAAGTCGCCCCAGCCGGAGTCATCGAGCTCGAGCACGCCGGGAGCGTCGGTGTCGACGGTCGCGTCGTAGCCGAGCCACTGCGTGTAGCTGGTGGTGCCGAGGAACGCCAGGAACGGCGCCAGGTCCAGCTCCGCGCGGTCTCCGGTCAGGAACGCGGCGGCGTCCGGCTCGAGACCGTACCGGCCGTCCTCCCGGGTCAGGAGGCCCTGCGCGGCCATGCTGTCGGCGAGGATGCGCGCCTGGCGGGTGGGGACTCCCGTCGCCGCGGCGAGGGCCTCGGCGTCGAGCGGACCGTCGGCGAGGGCGGCGAAGAGGCCCACCCGACTGGCGGCGAAGAGTTGCTTCGCGCCCATGAAGCCGATCGCGATGTCGACGATGGCCTCGGGCGTCACGGGACGGGTCGTTGTCACTTTCACGCTCTCTCTGTCGGTGCGGCGCGCGTCGCTGCGGCCGCGTCTGTGGCGCTGATGCGCCGGGTCGGCATGACTCTACCGATGGAGACGTTTATTTTCTACTATCATAGAAAAACAATTCCTCCGGAGGTCGACGATGCCCGCTCCCCAGTCCGTTCCCACGCTCGCCGTTCGTCGCATCGGCACGCCCCACTCCTCGCTGCCGCCGGTCGTGCTGTTGCACGGCTTCGCGTCCTCCGCCGCCGAGGACTTCGGCGATTGGGGCGACACCCTTGCCGCCGCGGGCCGCACGGGCGTGCTCGTCGACCTCCCGGGCCACGGCGACTCCCCCGCGGTCGCCGGCGCCGACGCATCGACCGACGCGGTCGTCCGGGCGCTCTCCGCCGCCCTCGGAGCCGACGAGGTGGATGTGGTCGGCTACTCGCTCGGCGCACGCCTGGCGTGGGAGCTGCCCGCCGCCACCGGACGCGTGCGCCGGCTGGTGCTCGGCGGCCTGAGTCCCTTCGAGCCCTTCGCCGCAGTCGACGTCGTGGCGGTGGCCCGCGCCGTCCACGGGGAGTCGCCCGCAGACCCGTTCGTCGGGATGATGGCCGGCATGGTGTCCGCTCCCGGCTGCGACGTCGACGCGCTCCTCGCCCTCATCGCCGGCCTGGGATCCCAGCCGTTCGCCCCGGGCGCTCTGGGCGCCTCCCGCCCCGACGTCCCGACCCTGTTCGTCGCCGGCGACGCCGACCAGCTGACGACCGGCCTCGAGGGCCTCGCCGCCACCGTGCCCGGCGCCCGCTACGCGACCGTCCCCGGCGACCACCTCGCCGCCCTGCACTCGCCCGCCTTCCGCGCCGCCGCCCTCGCCCACCTCGCCTGAGGCCGCCACCGCTCCCACCGCCTCACCACCGTGCCGCGTTTTGGGCCAAATCGCGGGAAAGCGCGCCCCCAACGCGGCTTTTGGACCAAATCGTCACCCACCCTCGGCGCGACGTTCGTGACGAATCGCGCGAAACGCCGCGCCGAACGCGACATTCGTGACGAATCGCGGGAAAGGGCAGGAGGGGGCGCGGGCGGGAGGGCGTCAGGGGGCCCAGGTGCCGTCGGGGTTGACGGCCTGGTCGAGCCAGAGGTGGGCGGTGGCGGCGCGCAGGGCGTCGGCGCCGACGCGGTCGAGGAGGGCGAGGGCGCCGAGGTTGTCCTCGAACTGCTCCCGGCTGCTGACGCCGAAGAGCACGTTCGCGGTCGCGGGGTGCGCGAGGGCGAACGCGAGCCCGAGTTGGGTGGGCGTCGCGTCGAGGGAGGCGGCGATGCGCCGGATCTCGGGGTAGGCGGCGACGATGCGCTCGCGGATGCCGCCCACGTCGGCGCCTATCTTGCGCGCGGGGGCGAGCTTCCCGGCGAGGATGCCGCCCTCGAAGACGTCGGAGGCCTGCAGCGCGAGACGCCCCTCCCGGAACAGCGCACCGTAAAAGTCGCCCTCCGCCATCGACCGCCGTACGAGCCCGTACTTGAGCTGCGCGAAGGTGGGCGGGGTGAGGCTCTCGGCCTCGGCGAACTCGAGCGCGAGCCGCACGTCGCGGTACGCCCAGTTGTTGACGCCCCAGGAGTCGAAGCGTCCCTTCGCGATCTCGGCGGCGACGTCGCGCACGATGCGCCGCACATCCACCTCGCCGAGGTAGTCGCCGACGACCACGAGGTCGGCGCGGTCGACGCCGACGCGGTCGAGAGAGGTCACCAGCTGGTCGGCGAAGGAGGTGCGCGGGTACTCCCACAGCCAGAGCTTGCCGCAGAGCAGGTAGTCCTCGCGGGCGAGTCCCGCCGCACGCACGGCCTCGCCGAAGAGGAGGTCGGTGCGGGCGTTCTCGGCGTGGGGTCCCATGTCGTAGTGCGCGACGTCGAAAAAAGCGGCGCCGACCTCGTGCGCGCGACGGATCAGCGCGACGGCGTCGTCGGGCTCCATGCGGTCCCAGGTGTTCCAGGACCCGAGCGCGAAGACGGGCACGTCGGGGCCGGCCGGGCCGAGCGGGCGGGTCGGGATGGTTCCGGTCTCGGGCACGAGGCCTCCTTGCGTCGGGCGGATGGGATCGTCGCGGAGCGGACGGGTTTTTCTACGTTCGTATAATATAACCACGGGTCGCACCGGAGCGGCCCGCCGAGCAGAGAGGCCCGCCCATGACCGCATCCCCGTCCGCATCCCCCTCCGACGCCGCCCGCCCCGACGCCGCCTCCCGCACGGTCGTCGTCACCGGCGGCGCGGGAGGCATCGGCCGCGGCATCGCCCACGCCTTCACCGCACTCGGCGACCGCGTCGTGCTGGCCGACGTGGACGCGGACACGGTCGCGGCCGCCGCCGACGAGCTGGGCGTGGAGGCGGTCGCCGTCGACATCACCGACGCCGCAGCGGTCGCCGCGATGGTCGAGCAGATCGCAGCCGACCACGGCCGCATCGACGTGCTCGTCAACAACGCCGGCGTGCTCTCGGTGCACGGCCGGCTCACCGAGCTCGCCGTCGCGGACTACGAACTGATCGTGCGGGTGAACATCCTGGGCACCTTCACGGTCACCCAGGCCGTCGCGCGGCACATGGCGGCGGCGGGCACGCGCGGCGCGATCGTCAACATCTCCTCCATCGGCGGCCGCCAGCCCACGCCCGGGATGGGCGCGTACGAGTCGAGCAAAGCAGCGGTGGACTCGCTGACCCGCTGGGCCGCGATCGAGCTGGCCGGCGACGGGATCCGCGTCAACGCCGTCGCGCCGGGACCGGTGCTCACGCCGATGCTGCGGGCCGGGATGCCCGAGGGATCGCCGGAGCGCGCCGCCTGGGCCTCCCGCATCCCGCTCGCCCGCCTCGCGGAGGTCGACGACATCGCGCCTGCCGTGGTCTTCCTTGCCGGTGCGGACGCCGCGCACATCACGGGGGTGAGCCTCGCGGTCGACGGCGGTCAGCTTCTGGTCTGAGGCGGAGGCGGCGCGGCCCGGAAGGGCGACGGCCGCGTCCTCCGCCGGACCCGTCCGACCGGCGGCCGCGCCCCCGCCTAACTCGCCGGAGCGGCCACCCGCTCGAAGACGACCTCGCCGTCGACGACCGTCAGGTCGACGGCGACGCGCGGCAGCTCGGCCGGGGCCACGTCGAGCGGGTCGGCCTCCAGCACGCACATGTCGGCGGCCTTGCGCGGCTCCAGCGTGCCCTTCCACGCGGAGGCGCCGTCCTGTTGCGCGGGCACGGTCGTGTACGCGCGCAGCAGCGCCAGCATCCGGTCCCGCTCCCCACCGGCGGCGGGGGCCCCGATCCACGCGTCCGCGTCGGCGATCCCCTGCCGCCAGTCGGGGGCGAGGATGGGCGCGTCCGAGCTGAGCGAGACGGGGACGCCGGCCTCCCACGCCGCCCCGATCGGCCACGCCGATGCTGCGACCTCGTCGCCGAGCACGTCGGCGACCCAGGACGCCGTGTGCGCGGCGATGCCCGCCTGCACGTTGAGCCCCATCCCGAGCCGGGCCATGCGTGCGAGGGCGTCGGGGGTGACGAGGTCGCCGTGGATGATGTAGTGGCCGAGGTCCGTGCGGGTCTGGGCGAGTGCCTCCTCCACGGCCTCGACGACGGTGTCGATGGCGCGGTCGCCGGTCGCGTGGACACCGACCTGCAGGCCGAGCCGGTTGGCCTCCCGGATCATGCGGCGCAGCGCGGCCGCGCGCTCGTCGGGATCAGCGCCCTCGACGAGCAGGCGCCCCTGCGTGCTGTCCGGGTAGCGCCGGTGCGTCCACGCCTGATGCATCGGCGGGATGCCGTCGGCGAAGATCTTCACCCCCGCGACACGCAACCGGCTCGGGCGGGCGGTCTCTCGGCGCAGCGACGGGAGGCCGCCGAGCACGTCGAGCAAGGAGCTGGGGCCGTCCAGCACCCCGAACAGGCCGAGGACGGTGACGCGGGCGGTGAGGGCGCGCTCGGCCTCCAGCTCGGCGTACGCCTCGAAGACGTCCTGGCCGAAGCAGCCGGTCGCGCCGTCGTCCTCCCCCGGACCGAGGCCCGGCTCGGTGTAGCTCGTGATGCCGAGGGAGGCGATCAGCTCGCCCGCGCGGAGGATGGCCGCGCGGCGCTCGGCGCGCGTCGTGAGGAGCGGTGCGGCGCCGGTCGTGTCGTGCGGGTCGCCCGCGCCGTCAGCGCCGTGAGCGCCGTCCGCGCCGGCCACGGCCTCTCCGCCGTCCGGTGCCCCGAAGACCGTCCGCGGCCAGAGCGCCCCCAACCACGTCGCGTGCAGGTGCGAGTCGTTGATGCCGGGGAGGACCGCGCGCCCGTCCAGGTCGACGACGCGGGTGCCGCGCACGATCGTCTCCTCGATCTCGGCGTCGGTGCCCACGCGGAGCACGCGGCCGCGGCGGACGGCGACGGCCTGCGCCGTGCTGCCCGCGTCGTCGAGCGTGTGGACGACGCCGCCGCGCAGGACGAGGTCCGCGCTGCGGTCGGGGGTGGCTGCTGGCTGCACGGCTCCTCCTCGAGACGGCGGGAGGGGCGGGAGCCCTCTTCCCATTTTGGTCAACGTATGTAGAATAACCCACGCCGACGACATCCGCGCGTCGAGATCCGGAGCAATCGATGACGATCCCACCAACGGTCACCCCCACAGCGGCACCGGCCGTCCCCCGCGCCACCCGGGCGGCCGTTCTCGCCGCCCACGGCGCGCCCCTGGAGCTGCAGGAGCTCCCGCTTCCCGAGGCGATCGAGCCGGGCGCCGCCCTCGTCCGCATCTCCTGCGCGACCCTCTGCGGCACCGACATCGAGATCTGGTCGGGAGCGATGACCTTCCCCGGGATGCTCCCGCTCGTCCTCGGCCACGAGATGGTCGGCGAGGTCGTCGCGGTCGGCGACGGCACCCAGGACGCGCTCGGCCGCCCGATCGCCGTGGGCGACCGCATCGGCTGGTCGGAGTCCACGTGCGGCGAGTGCTTCGGCTGCACCGTGCTGCGCGAGCCCGTGCACTGCTCGCGCCGCGGCTACGGCTTCCTGCAGCGCTCCGACGTGCCGCCGTTCGCGACCGCCGGCCTGGCCGACCACGCGTACGTCGTCCCGGGGGCGGCCAAACTCCTCCTGCCCGCCGAGGTGAAGGACACCTGGGCGTCCATGGCGGGATGCGCGGCGAAGACCGTGCTGCGCGCGTTCGCCCGCGCCGGCGGGGTGCGGCCCGGCTCCCGCGTCGTCGTGCAGGGCTCGGGGGCGCTGGGCATCTTCGCCACGGCCGTCGCCCACCTGTCCGGCGCCGGCCAGGTCATCACCGTCGGCGCCCCGGCCGACCGGCTGGCCGCCGCCCGCCGGTTCGGCGCGGACGAGGTCGTCGACATCGCGGGCGGGTCGCACGCCACCATCGACCGCGTCCTCGCCCTCACCGACGGCGTCGGGGCCGACCTCGTGCTCGACTTCGCGGGCGCCCGCAGCGTCGGCCCGGAGGCCGTCGCGATGGCGGCCGCGCGCGGCACGTTCGTGGTCGTGGGCTCGACCGGGCCGGTCGGCGATCCGGTCGCCCTCAGCGCGATCATGGGCAAGGAGCTCACCGTCGTCGGCTCCCTCAACGGCGACATCGCCGACTACGCCCGCGCGATCGACTTCTTCCGTGCGTTCGCCGACCGCCTGCCGTGGGACGAGCTGTTCAGCGCCCCGGTCGGCCTCGCCGAGGCCTCCGCGCGCATCGAGGCCATGGCCGCCCTCGGCGAGATCAAGGCCGTCATCGACCCGCGACTCGGCTGAGCGCAGAAGGAGCAGCAGCATGACCACTCGCATCCCCTCCCGCCCCATCGGCCGCTCCGGACTCGAGGCGAGCGTGCTCTCGCTCGGCTCGTGGCACACCTACGACCGGATGGACTTCGCCGACGCAGTCGAGATGGTCGCCTTCGCCGTCGAGCACGGCGTGAACCTCTTCGACGTCGGCGTGTACGGCTTCCGCGGCATGCAGCCTCCGGTCTTCACCGACGTGCTGTTCTCGGCGATCGTCCGCGCCGCGGGCATCCCGCGGGAGAGCTACCTGCTCTCGGAGAAGCTCTGGCTCGAGGGCTACGGCGAGGGAGGCTTCCGCCCGCAGCTGGAGCACGCGCTGTTCCGCGTCGGCAGCGACTACGCCGACCTCGTGGTGCTGGGCGACCTGCGTCGGGACGACCTGGAGCTGCGCGACCTCGTCCTCGACCTCGCCGGGCTGGCGGAGGCGGGGCTGATCCGCGCCTGGGGCGTCAACAACTGGTCGGCGTCGAACATCCAGGCGCTTCTCGACATCGCCGCGGAGGAGGGCGTGCCCGGCCCTGCCCTCGCGCAGCTGAAGTACAGTGTCGCGCGGCGTTCGATCCCCGACGGCGCGCCCTTCGCCCGGCTCTGGGAGCAGGGGCTCTCGATGCAGGCCTCCGATGTGATGGAGGGCGGCATCCTCGCGGGCAACGCCTCTCCCGGGCGCGAGGTCGGGCGCGATCCCGGCGCCGTCCGCGAGCGGATCGTCGCCGACCTCCCGGCGTTCATTGCGCTCGCGGAGGAGCTCGGGACCACTCCCGCCCGGCTCGCCGTCGCGTTCACGCTCACGCATCCCGCCACCGCCACCACGCTCTTCGGCGCCAGCCGGCTGGAGCAGGTGCGCTCGAACCTCGAGGCGGTCGCGCTCGTCGACCGGCTGAGCGCGGAGACCATCCGTGCCCGCGTCGCGCCGTTCTGGGCCGATCGCGACGCGGTCGACCCGGAAGGCCCCTGAGCGCCGGGCCGCGCCGCCCCTCCGCCTTCACCTCCCCGCACCGCCACCCGTCCCTCCGACCCCTTCGAGGAGCCACCGATGATCCCCGTCCCGTTCGACCCCGACATCGCCCCCGTGCTCGACGCGATGGCCGCCGACCCGCAGCCCGCGCTCACCCGGGAGTCCATCCCCGGCACGCGCGCCGGTGCGGCGACCGCGTTCCCCAGCGCCGAGGCGGTCATCGGCGCCCTCCCGATCGACGCGCACGACCGCATCATCCCCGGTCCGGCCGGTGCGCCCGACCTCGAGATCACCGTCCTGACCCCGCGCGGCCACGACGCCGCGAAGCCGGCGCTCCCCGTGCTCTACAGCATCCACGGCGGCGGCATGATCGTCGGCCACCGCAGCTGGGAGACGGGGAGGCTCGTCCAGCTCGTCGACGAGCTCGGCGTGATCGCCGTCAACGTCGAGTACCGGCTGGCGCCGGAGGACCCGTACCCGGCCGGCGTCGAAGACTGCTACGCCGGGCTCGTGTGGCTGGCCGAGCACGCGCGCGAGCTCGGAGGAGACCCGGACCGCATCGTCGTGATGGGCGGCAGCGCCGGGGGCGGGTTCGCCGCCGCCGTCTCGCTGCTCGCGCGCGACCGCGGCGGCCCCGCCCTCGCCGGGCAGCTGCTGCTGTGCCCGATGATCGACAACACCAACACGACGGTGTCGAGTCTGCAGTACGCCGGCATCGGAACGTGGACCCGCGAGACGAACCTGCTGGCGTGGGAGTGTGTGCTCGGCGAGCAGCTCGCCTTCAGTACCGAGGCCCCCGCCTACGCGGCCCCCTCCCGCGCGACCGACCTCGCCGGCCTCCCCCACGCCTACATCGAGGTGGGCGCCGCCGAGCCGTTCCGGGACGAGGACGTCGCGTACGCCTCCCGCATCTGGGCGACCGGCGGCGCGGCGGAGCTGCACGTGTGGTCAGGAGGCTTCCACGGCTTCGACATGTACGCCCCGCAGAGCGAGCTGACCCGGGCGGCCCTCGACGCACGCCACTCGTGGCTGCGCCGGGTGCTTGGCATCCGATGAGCGACCCATCGGCCGTCGGGACGGCGGATGCGTCGACGATCGTTCCCGCCTCCCGCCCCGTCCCCTACGACCCAGAGCTCGAGCCGGGCCTGGTGGCCTTCCTCGACCTGGTGGAGCGCATCCCGCTGCGCCCGGAGACCATCCTGGCCAACCGGGCGCACTTCGCCACGATCATCCCGCCGATCGAGCAGCAGGTCGCGGGTGTTCCGGTGGAGTGGGAGGACCGCCTGATCCCCGGTCCGCCCGGCGCCCCGGATGTCGCCATCACCATCGTCCGGCCAGTGGATGCCGTGCCCGGGGCTCCCGGCGTGCTCGGCATCCACGGGGGCGGGCAGGTGCTCGGCACCCGGTTCTTCGGCACCGGCGAGCTGATCGACCTCGCCGTGCGGCACGGCGTCGTCGGCGTGGCGGTGGAGTACCGCCTGTCGCCCGAGCACCCCGGCACCGCCGCGGGCGAGGACTGCTACGCGGCGCTGGTCTGGATGGCCCAGCGCGCCGCCGAACTGGGCGTGGACCCGGAGCGGCTGCTCGTCTCGGGCGCCAGCGCGGGCGGCGGCCTCTCGGCGGCGGTCGCGCTGCTGGCCCGCGACCGCGGCGGCCCGCGCCTGGCCGGCCAGCTGCTCAACTGCCCGATGCTGGACGACCGCAACAGCACCCCGTCCAGCCGCCAGTACGACGGCATCGGCGCGTGGGACCGGAACAACAACGACACGGCGTGGGACGCCATCCTCGGCGAGGACCGGTTCACCGACCGCGTGTCGCCGTACGCCGCTCCGGCGCGCGCGACCGACCTCTCCGACCTGCCGCCCGCGTACATCGAGGTCGGGGCGGCGGAGGTGTTCCGCGACGAGGCGGTCGACTACGCCACACGCATCTGGGCGACGGGGGGCGCGGCTGAGCTGCACGTCTGGTCGGGCGCGTACCACGGGTTCTCGGGGTTCTCGCCGGACGCGATCGTGTCCCGGGCGGCCGTCGAGGCGCGCGACAGCTGGGTGCGTCGCGTGCTGCGGCTGCGGTGACCGGGCCGGCGGGGCCGACGGGCGCGGCGGTTCCCCTCGCCGGTGCGCCCGTCCCGGTGATGAGCGTGCGCCGCAGCATCCTGCTGCTCGGCGTGCTCGAGGCGTTCGGCCCGCTCTCGATGGACCTGTACCTCCCGCAGCTGCCGCAGCTAGCCGGGACGCTGGGAACGAGCGCCGCTCTCGCCCAGGCGACGATGGCGGTCTGCATGGTCGGGCTGGGCGTCGGGCAGCTCGTCGCCGGCCCGCTCTCCGACCGCTACGGGAGGCGTCGCCCACTGCTCGTCGGGGTCGCGCTCTTCGCGGTGCTGTCGCTGGCCTGTGCGCTCGCGCCGACCATCGAGGTGCTTCTGGCCGCCCGTCTGCTGCAGGGGCTCGCCGGGTCGGCCGGTCTGGTCATCACGATGGCCGTGGCACGCGACATGTACAGCGGTGCCGAGCTGTCCAGGATGCTCTCCCTGCTCGCGCTCGTCAGTGCGTCCGCTCCCATCGTGGCGCCGGTGGCCGGTGGCGCGCTCGCCCTCGTGCTCGACTGGCGCGGAATCTTCGGCGTGCTCGCGGGTGTGGGCGCCGCGCTGCTCGTGCTGGCGCTCACGGGCCTGCGCGAGACCCTCCCGCCCGCGCTGCGGCACGGCGGCGGCCTCCGACGGACCGCCGCGGACTTCCGCGCGCTCAGCCGCGACGGGCTCTTCCTCGTCATCGTCGTCGCGGCGGCCGCCGGGGGCGCCGCGTTCTTCGGCTACCTGTCGATGTCGAGCTTCGTGCTGCAGGACGGATTCGGCCTCTCCCCGCAGAAGTTCAGCCTCTTCTTCGCGGCGAACGCGCTCGCGAACCTGATCGGCGCCCAGCTCAGCCGCGTGCTCGTGCGCCGCCTCGGCCCCGCACGCCTGTACCTGATCGGGGAGCTCGCGACCGTCACCGCCGCCGCGGTGCTCCTGCTCGCCGTCTTCCTCGACTGGGGTGTCGCCGGAGTGCTGGCCTCGCTGGCGTGCTTCCTCTTCGCCTCGGGCGTCGGAGGCCCCAACGGCACCGCTCTGGCTCTCGGCGGCCACGGGATGCGCGCGGGCACGGCGGCCGCGGTGCTCGGCACGGTGACATTCACGGTCGGCCCGATCGTCGGGCCGCTCGCCGCCCTCGGCGGCACGACGGCGCTCACGATGGCGCTGACCATCGGGATCGCCGCCGCCGTGGCCGCCACCGTCGCGCTCGCGGCGGCACGTCCACTGCTCGCGCGGGCGTGACGGGCGGGATCCGCGAGGCTCAGTCGGGCGTGCGCGCCTCGTCCTGCGTTGCAGCGTCATCCGCCGGCCGACCCCGCCGCACGCGCACCACGATCAGCGGAGCGCTGCCGGCCGGGGCAGCGCGCGGGGGTCCTTCGAGTCGAGTGGCGCGCAGGCCCCGCTCCGGGAGACGGTCAGGCCGCCCGCTCGCGCAGCTTCAGCCACGCTGCGCGCCGCTCGGCCTGCCGCACCGGGTCCGCGATCGGCGACGCCGTGAGCAGGCGGCGCGAGTACGGGTGCTGCGGGTCCCGCGTGATCTGCTCGCCGTCGCCGGTCTCCACGATCTCGCCGTGGTACATCACGGCGACGCGGTGGCAGATGCGCCGCACGACGCCGAGGTCGTGCGAGACGAACAGGTACGAGACCCCGGTATCGCGCTGCAGCTCGATGAACAGATCGATGATCGTCGCCTGGGTGGTGAGGTCGAGCGCGCTCACCGGCTCGTCGCACACGATGAGCCGCGGCTTGCGCACGAGCGCGCGGGCGATCGCGATGCGCTGCCGCTGGCCGCCGGAGAACTCCTTCGGGTACCGGTCGACGACCCCGGACGGCAGCTTCACCCGGTCAAGCATCTCGGCGACCGTCGCGCGCGCCTCCCGACGGCCCGCTCCGGAGGTCGCGAGCGGCTCGGCGAGGATGTCGCCGATCGTCATCGCGGGGTTCAGCGATCCGTAGGGATCCTGGAAGACGACCTGGATGCTCGACGCCAATGCGCGCCGCTTCGCCCCCGACAGCCGGGTGATGTCCTGGCCGTCGAAAGCGATCGTCCCGCTCGTGACCGGCACGAGTCCGAGGATGGCCTTGCCCAGCGTCGACTTGCCGGAGCCCGACTCCCCCACCAGTCCGACGCACTCGCCCGCACCGACCTCGATCGACACCTCCGTGAGTGCGCGGAAGCTCCCGCGCCGCTGCCCGTAGTCGACGACGAGGTCGTCGACGCGCAGCAGAGGGCGGCCCGTGGTGGTCTCTCGCTCGGTGGTCGCGGCGGTCATGCCGGCACCGCCTTCCTGGTGTCGTCCGCGGTCGCGGAGGCGTGTGCGGCGTCCAGCTGCGCACGGCTCTCCGCCCCGTCGAGGGAGGCCGCGATCAGCTCGCGGGTGTAGTCGCTGGTCGGGTGGGCGAAGATGCGGTCCACGTCCCCGATCTCGACGATGGAGCCGTCGCGCATGACGACGACACGGTCGCAGAGGTCGGCGACGACGCCGAAGTTGTGGGTGACGATCACGAGGGCCATGCGGTACTCGCTCTGCAGCTCCCGCAGCAGCTCGAGCACCTCCGCCTGCACGGTCACGTCGAGGGCCGTCGTCGGCTCGTCGGCCACCAGCACCGACGGCTTCCCCGCGATCGCCCCGGCGATCAGCACCCGCTGGGCCATTCCCCCGGAGAGCTGGTGCGGGTACGACTTCATGACCCGCGGCGGGTCGACGATGCCGACCTTCTCCAGCATCTCGAGGGCGCGCGCTTTCGCCGCGGCGCGGGAGAGCCCGTGCACCGCGCGCAGCGGCTCGGTGAGCTGGTGGCCGATGGTGAACGAGGGGTCGAGGTTCGACATCGGCTCCTGCGGGATGTACCCGACCTCGTGGCCGAGCAGCCGCTGTCGTTCGCGGTGATCGAGCCGCGTCACATCGCGACCGCCGATCCAGATGGCGTCGGCCGTGCAGTCGCCGCCGGCGGGCAGCAGGTCCAGGATGCTGAACACCGTCTGCGACTTGCCCGAGCCGGACTCCCCGACGATGCCGAGCACTTCGCCGGGGGCGACGTCGAGGGTGATGCCGTGCACCACCTCCACCTCGCCCCCGCCGGGCGCGGCGTACGACACATGGAGGTTGGTGAGCTGCACGGCGGAGTCGACCGATTTGTGCGCGACCGCCCCGGTCGAGGTGGTCACCGCTGCGGGCTCGGAGGCCGTTCGGCGGCGCGCGCGGCGGCGGCGCGCGACGGGCGTCTTGACGCTGACGACGTCCGCGAGCGTGGAGCCGAGCACGGCGAGCGCCGCGATCGAGATGCCGAGGGCCAGCGACGGCCAGAGCAGCAGCAGCGGGCTGGTCAGCATCGTGCGGAAGCCTTCGTTCATCATCGCGCCCCAGCCGGGCGTCTTCGCCCCGCCGATGCCGAGGAACTGCAGGCCGGCCTGCATGCCCATCGCGAGCCCGGCGGTGAGCGCCGTCTGGATGATGACCGGGGCGTACACCGCCTTGACGATGTGCCGGCCCATGATGCGCACGTTCCCGAGTCCCGAGACCCGGGCCGCATCCACGTAGGGCTCGTTGCGCACGGCCAGCACCGTGGACCGGGTGAGCCGGAAGTAGCCCGGCGCCATGAAGACGCCGAGGGTCGCCATCAGCACGGTGAAGTCGTTGCGGGTGCCCGCTGCAACGATCAGCAGGATGATCATGCCCGGCACGGCCTGGAGGGCGTCGCTCACCCACGTCGCCGCGCGGTCGAAGAAACGGCCGTAGTAGCCGGCGGCGAGACCGGCGGGCACACCGACGAGTGTGGCGACGACGATGGTGACGGAGGCGCCCCAGAGGGTGGACTGCGTTCCCCAGATCAGGCGGCTGAGCACATCGCGGCCCGCGCTGTCGCCGCCGAGCGGGTGCGCGGCGCTCGGCGGCGCCTTGGTGAGGGCGAGGTCGACGAAGTTCGGGTCGTGCGGCGCCAGCAGCGGCGCGAACGCCGCCGCGAGCACGATGAGTGCCAGCACGCCGAACGAGACGGCACCGGCCGGACGCCTGAGGAACCGGATGAAGGTGGAGCCCCGCCGCGGGGTGGCCACGGCCTTCGCGGAGTCCCGCGGGTCGATGATCACGTCGGTGGCCGTCATTGCACTCGCGCCTTCGGGTTGATCCAGCCGAGCACCACGTCGAGGAGGAAGTTGACGATCACCACGAAGACGACCGTGACGACGGTGATGCCGAGCAGGATGGGGATGTCGCCGTTCTGGGAGGAGCCCGAGGTGAGGGCGCCGATCCCCGGCAGGGAGAAGATCTGCTCCACCACGATGGCGCCGCCGAGCAGGCCGACGAACATCAGGGCGAGCACGGTGAGGGACGCCGGCGCCGCGTTGCGCACGAGGTGCACGACCACGCGCGGCTGCGAGAGCCCGCGGCTACGGAGGGTACGCACGTAGTCCTGGCTGTTGGCCGAGATGATGCCGTTGCGCAGCTGCTCGGCGATCATGACGATCGCCCCGAGCGAGAGCGCGATGGCCGGCAGCGTGATCGAGCGCAGCCAGCCCTCGACGCTCACGGCGGGCTGCACGTAGCCGACGGCGGGGAACCACTTGAGATTGACCGCGAACCAGATCACGAGCACGAGGCTCACCCAGAAGCCCGGCAGCGCGAACAGCACCACCGAGGCGGCCTTCACGACCTTGTCGAGCACGCTCCCGGGCCGCAATCCGGCGAGGATGCCGAAGAGCGCCCCGAAGAGGGCGGAGAGGAGGGTGGCCGCCGTGACCACGGAGAGGGTGACGGGCAGCTTGAGAGCGATCTGCGCCCCCACCGGCTGGAAGTTGCGCCACGATGTGCCGAAGTCGCCGACGGCGGCGTGGCTCGCCCAGTCCCAGAACTGCACGAGCAGCGGGCGGTCCGTGCCGATCTTCGCGGCGAGTGCGGCTTGCTGGGCCGGCGTCGCGGCGCTGCCGAGCAGCCCGGCGGTGGGGTCGCCGATCGCGAGATGCGCGAGGAAGAAGGTGCCGACGGAGACGGCGACCAGGAGGATCACGCCCGAGACGAGCCTCTTGACCGTGAATCTGATCATGGGAGGGGGTTCCTGTCGATGCCGGTGGTGGAGGGTGGGGGACGGTCAGGGGCGGGCCCCGGGGGGGGGGGCGGCCCCCCGGTCGGCGCGGCCCGCCCCTCCCGCTATCCCTTGACGGCGATCTGCCGCAGGGTGGGGAACATCATCCCGACGACCGGGGTGACCTCGATGCCCGAGGTGCTGACGTAGCTGTTGTTCGCCTGGTACCAGACGGAGAACCACGCCTTCTCGGTGACGAGCTTGTTGAGCGCCTCGATCTGGGTCTCCTGGTCGCTCGGGTCGGCGGTGAGGACCTTGTGCACCGCGGCCTCCACGTCGGGGAACTTGTCCACCTGCGGGGTCGGGTTGTACCACTGCGGCAGGTTGATCTGGCGCTGGACGGTCGCGACCGGGTTGGAGTCCATCGACAGGAAGGCGACGAACATCGGGTAGGTCGGGGCGTTCTTCTGGTAGTCCATGTACTGCATGTCGTCCCAGGTGACCGTGATGCCGAGCTCCTTGAAGACCTGGTCGGCGACCGGTTGCCAGACCTGGAAGACCTGCGACATGGGCATGTGGAGCGCGAAGCCGTTCGCGTACCCGGCCTCGGCAAGCAAGGACTTCGCCTTGCTGATGCTCGTCTTGTACATGTCGTCGACGTCGGTCACATTGCCGGGCAGCCCCACCGGGAACACCTGGTTCGAGACCTTGCCCGCTCCGCTGCCGACCGACTTGAGGATGCTCGCGCCGTCGAACGCGTAATTGAGCGCCTGGCGCACCTTCACGTCACCGAGCGGCTTGAACTTCTCCCCGGCACGGTCGGTGAACTGCAGGCCCACCCAGCCCGACACCTTGGCGGCGACGTTCCAGCCGTTCTCGCCTGCCTGCTTCAGTGCGGTGTCGTCGGCGTAGTTGACGTTGATCTGGCCGGAGAGCATCGCGTTGTCGCGTGCGGTCGCATCCTGGATCGGGTAGATCGCCAGCGGGTCGAACGGGAACTGCTTGGCGTCCCAGTGGTCCTTCACCTTCGTGAAGTGGTATTCGGAACCGGCGACGCTCGACGACGCGAGCGTGTACGGCCCGGAGCCGACGGGCTCCTTGGCGAGGGTGCCGGCGGCGATCGCCTTGGGCGCCATCATGTAGCTGCGGCCGATGCCCATGAAGTACAGCAGCATGTCGTCGCGCTGGGTGAGGTCGATCTCGACCGTCTTGTCGTCGACGGCGACGAACTTGTCGACGTTCTCGTAGGCCTCGCCGCTGCGTGCGCCCTGCTTGAGGTAGTCGAGGCTCTTCACCGCGGCGGCGGCGTCGAACGCCTCGCCGTCGGAGAACTTCACGCCCGTGCGGAGCGTGAGGGTGACCTTCTTGTAGTCGTCCGAGACCTTCCATGCTGTGGCGAGGGCCGGGACGGGCTTGCCGTCGCCGTCGACGGCGATCAGCGGGTCGTAGACGGCCGAGAGGTACGGTCCGTCGAAGCCGATGTCGGCCAGCGCAGGGTCCCAGCTGGTGACGTCGGCGAAGTTGCCGATGTTGAGCGGTCCGCCGGCGGCGCCGGTGGTGGATTTGGTGTCGTTTCCCCCGGAGCCGCAGGCGCTCAGCGCCAACGCGGTCGCGGCGGCCAGGGCCACCGCGATCAGTGCCTTCTTCATCTTGTCTTCTCTCGGTTCGCAGGGCGGGTGTGGAACTCGAAACAGCACAGTGGAGACGGTCGTCGACCGGGGTACGGCTGACACTCCGCTGTGTCGTGGCGGTAATTCTACAGTTGTTGACAAGAAAGGCAACTAGTGGAGAAAAACAATGGGAGAAGCCTGACATGACGCGGCCGGGAACAGGAAATCCACGCATCCGCGTTGCCGGATCGCGCACGACCCGTGGCCGAGGTGTACGGGATGATATACGATCCACACAGGGCCGGAACGGCCCTCCTCCGACGTCGAAGGGAGCCCCGCGGTGCTCGACACCACGACCATCCAGGCCATCGCCGACGAGCTTGCGGCGGCCGAACGGGACCGGGCGACCATCCCGCTCCTGACCGCCCGGCATCCGGCGATGACGGTGGAGGACTCCTACGCCGTGCAGAAGGTGCGGGTGGAGCGCGGCCTCGCCGCCGGCCGCCGCCTGGTCGGCCGCAAGATCGGCCTCACCTCGAAGGTGATGCAGCAGGCCACGGGCATCACCGAGCCCGACTACGGCGCGATCTTCGCCGACATGGTCTACGAGACCGGATCGGTCATCCCGTTCGACCAGTACTCGAACGTGCGCATCGAGGTCGAGCTGGCGTTCGTGCTCGCCGAGCCACTGGAAGGCCCGCACGTCAGCCTCTACGAGGTGCTCGACGCGACGAAGTACGTGGTCCCCGCACTGGAGATCCTCTCGTCTCGTATCGAGATGCAGGGCCGCACCATCGTCGACACCATCTCGGACAACGCCGCGATGGGCGGCATGGTCGTCGGCGGCCGCCCCGTCGCCGTCGACGCCGTCGACCTGCGCTGGGTCGGCGCCCTGCTCTACCGCAACGAGACCATCGAGGAGTCCGGCATCGCCGCCGCCGTGCTCGACCACCCGGCCAACGGCGTCGCGTGGCTCGCGAACAAGCTCGCCCAGCACGGCTCGCGCCTGGAGGCCGGCGACATCGTCCTGGCCGGATCGTTCACCCGCCCGATGTGGGTCGAGCGCGGCGACACCGTCCACGCCGACTACGGAACCCTGGGAGCCGTGACATGCCGATTCGTCTAGACCCGACCCCGACCTTCGGCGACCGCCTCCGCGCAGCCGACCGCACCCTCTACGGGATGTGGTCGTGCGCCGGCAGTCCGCTCGTCGCCGAGATCTGCGCCGGCAGCGGTCTCGACATCGTCCTGATCGACGGCGAGCACTCCCCCGTCGGGCTGGAGTCGATCCTCGCCCAGCTGCAGGCGATCGCCGCGTACCCCGCCGTCCCGGTGGTCCGCGCGCCGATCGGAGACCCCGTCGTGCTCAAGCAGCTGCTCGATCTGGGCGCGCAGAACATCCTGGTCCCCATGGTCGACAGCGTGGAGGAGGCGACGGCGATGGTCCGCGCCGTGCGGTATCCCCCGCACGGCGTGCGCGGCGTCGGCAGCGCACTCGCGCGCTCCTCGCGCTGGAGCCGCATCCCGGACTACCTCGCCCGCGCGAACGACCTCGTGTCGCTGACCGTGCAGATCGAGACCGTCGACGCTCTGGAGGCTGCGGGAGCGATCGCGGGGGTGGACGGCGTGGACGCCCTCCTCGTCGGCCCGGCGGACCTCGCCGCCTCGATGGGCCTGCTCGGCCAGCAGAACCACCCGCGCGTCATCGACGCCGTCGAACACGTCATCGAGGCCGGCCGCGCCGCCGGCACTCCCGTCGGCGTCAACGCCTTCGACCCGGCCACCGCCGACCGCTACGCCGCCGCCGGCGCCGCGTACCTGCTCGTCGGTTCCGACGTGACCCTGCTCGCCCGTGCGTCCGAGGGCCTCGCCTCCCGCTTCGTCGGCGATGCGGACGGGTCCGCCCCGCCCGCCTCGTACTGAGCACGGACGATCCTTGTCCACTGTTCACGGATCGTATACAATATCGAATACGGTCTCAGTCGTCTCGACGGCTCCCCGCTCCACCGCATCACCATCCCCGACGACGAGGAGAACCACCCGTGAGCCAGCTCGCCCGCCCCGGCAAGATCATCGCGGTGCACCTGAACTACCGGTCGCGCGCCGCCCAGCGCGGGCGCACCCCGGCCCAGCCGTCGTACTTCTTCAAGCCGGCCTCGTCCGTCGCCGCGACCGGCGGTGAGCTCGAGCGCCCGGCCGGCACCGAGCTGCTCGCCTTCGAGGGCGAGATCGCGCTGATCATCGGCACGACCGCCCGCCGGGTCTCCCCCGAGGACGGCTGGGCCGCGGTCTCCGGCGTCACCGCCGCGAACGACTTCGGCCTCTACGACCTCCGTGCGGCCGACAAGGGGTCGAACGTGCGCTCCAAGGGCGGCGACGGCTTCACCCCGCTCGGCCCGGAGGTCATCCCCGCCTCCGCCGTCGACCCCGCCGCCCTGCGCGTGCGCACCTGGCTCAACGGCGAACTGGTGCAGGAGGGTGCGACCGACGACCTGCTGTTCCCGTTCGGCCGGCTCGTGGCCGACCTGTCGCAGCTCATGACCCTCGAGCCGGGAGATGTCATCCTCACCGGCACCCCGGCCGGGTCGTCGGTGACGGAGCCCGGCGACACCGTGGAGGTGGAGGTGGACGCGCCGACGTCCGCGGGAGCCCCCAGCAGCGGCCGCCTCGTGACCCGGATCACCGAGGGCCGCATCCCGTTCGGCGACTTCGGCACGAAGCCCCGCGTCGACGACCACCAGCGGGCGGAGGCGTGGGGCACACCGCCTGCACCCGCGTTCGCGCTGACCGACGAGCTGCGCGCCGCCCTCGCGAGCGTCGCCACGGCGACGCTCAGCTCCCAGCTGCGCAAGCGCGGCCTGAACAACGTCTCGATCGACGGGCTCGCCTCCACCCGGCCGGACGCGCGCCTGATCGGCACGGCGAAGACGCTCCGTTACATCCCGAACCGCGAGGACCTCTTCGCCTCCCACGGCGGCGGCTACAACGCCCAGAAGCGCGCGTTCGACACGGTCGGCGCCGGGGAGGTGCTCGTGATCGAGGCCCGTGGCGAGCGCGGCAGCGGAACCGTCGGCGACGCGCTCGCCCTGCGCGCCCAGGTCAACGGCGCTGCCGGCATCGTGACCGACGGCGGCGTGCGCGACCTCGCGGTCGTCGCCGCCCTCGACATCCCGACGTATCACGCCGGTCCGCACCCGGCCGTGCTGGGCAGGAAGCACGTGCCGTGGGAGGCCGACGTCACCGTCGCGTGCGGCGGCGCGTCCGTGCAGCCCGGCGACGTGATCGTCGGAGACGCGGACGGCCTCATCGTCATCCCTCCCGCGCTCGTCGCCGAGGTCGTGGCCGACGCGGTCGAGCAGGAGCGCGAAGAGGAGTACATCGCCGAGCAGGTCGCGGCCGGGCACCCGGTGGACGGCCTCTTCCCGATGAACGCGGAGTGGACGGAGAGGTACCGCGCATGGCGGGCGCAGCGCTGAAGCCGACCGCGTCGGCGACCCCCAGCAAGTCGCAGCTCGCGTACGAGTTCCTGCGCGAGCGGATCGACGACGGCCGGTACGTCTCGGGCTACCGGCTCGTGCTCGGGCAGATCGCGAGCGAGCTCGCCATCAGCGTCGTGCCGGTGCGCGAGGCGATCCGCCGGCTGGAGGCCGAGGGGCTCGTCACGTTCGAGAAGAACGTCGGCGCCCAGGTCGCGCTGCTGCAGGACACCGAGTACGCCTTCACCATGCAGACGCTCGCGCTCATCGAAGGCGCCGCCACCCAGCTCTCCGCCCCCCTCCTGACGGCCGACCACGTCCGGCGGGCCCGGGAGGTCAACGCCGAGATGATCGCGAGCCTCGACCGCTTCGTCCCGCACCGCTTCACCCAGCTGAACCAGCAGTTCCACTCCGTGCTGTTCGAGCAGTGCCCCAACCCGCACATCCTCGACCTCGTGCACCGCGGCTGGAACCGGTTGACGGTGCTGCGCGACTCCACGTTCAGCTTCGTGCCCGGCCGCGCCCGCGAGTCGGTGGACGAGCACGAGCACATCCTGACCCTGATCGAGAGCGGCGCCGAGCCGCTGGAGATCGAGCTCGCCGCGCGCCGCCACCGGCTGGCGACGCTGGAGGCCTTCCAGGCGTACCAGAGCGAGCACACGCACACCCACTGACCACACCACTTGAAGGAGAGCACGCGCATGGCGCAGCACTACGTCCCCGAGAACCTTCCCGACACGATCCAGCACTTCATCGACGGCCGGTTCGTCGACAGCGTCTCGGGGGCGACCTTCGACGTGCTCGACCCCGTCTCGAACGAGACCTACGTCACCGCCGCCGCCGGGCAGAAGGAGGATATCGACCTCGCCGTGGCCGCCGCGCGCCGCGCGTTCGTCGACGGACCCTGGCCGCGGATGAAACCGCGCGAGCGCGCCCGGGTGCTGAACCGGATCGCGGACGCCGTGGAGGCGCAGGACGCCCGGCTCGCCGAGCTGGAGACCTTCGACACCGGCCTCCCGATCACCCAGGCGCTCGGGCAGGCCCGGCGCGCGGCCGAGAACTTCCGCTTCTTCGCCGACCTGATCGTGGCTCAGCGCGACGACGCGTACAAGGTGCCCGGCAGCCAGCTCAATTACGTCAACCGCAAGCCGATCGGCGTCGCCGGGCTCATCACGCCCTGGAACACGCCCTTCATGCTCGAGAGCTGGAAGCTGGCTCCCGCGCTCGCGACCGGCAACACCGTCGTGCTGAAGCCGGCCGAGTTCACCCCGCTGTCGGCGAGCCTGTGGGCGCAGATCTTCCGCGAGGCCGGCCTCCCCGACGGCGTATTCAACCTCGTCAACGGCCTCGGCGAAGAGGCCGGGGACGCCCTCGTCAAGCACCCCGACGTCCCGTTGATCTCCTTCACGGGCGAGAGCCGCACCGGCCAGCTGATCTTCGGCAACGCGGCACCGTTCCTGAAGGGCCTGTCGATGGAGCTCGGCGGCAAGTCCCCCGCCGTCGTGTTCGCGGACGCCGATCTGGACGCCGCGATCGATTCCACCCTGTTCGGCGTCTTCTCGCTCAACGGCGAGCGCTGCACCGCCGGCTCGCGCATCCTGGTCGAGCGCGCCGTGTACGACGAATTCTGCGAGCGCTACGCCGCCCGCGCGAAGAACATCGTCGTCGGCGACCCGCACGACCCGAAGACCGAGGTCGGCGCGCTGGTGCATCCCGAGCACTACGACAAGGTCATGAGCTATGTCGAGCTCGGCAAGCAGGAGGGCCGGCTCCTCGCCGGCGGCGGCCGCCCCGACGGTCTCGACCACGGCAACTATGTCGCCCCGACCGTGTTCGCCGACGTGTCGCCCGACGCCCGCATCTTCCAGGAGGAGATCTTCGGCCCGGTCGTCGCCATCACGCCCTTCGACTCCGACGCGGAGGCGCTGGAGCTCGCGAACGGTGTGCGCTACGGCCTCGCCGCCTACATCTGGACCAACGACCTCGAGCGCGCGCACACCTTCTCGCAGAACGTCGAGGCGGGGATGGTGTGGCTCAACTCGCACAACGTCCGCGACCTGCGCACCCCGTTCGGCGGCGTGAAGGCCTCCGGTCTCGGCCACGAGGGCGGCTACCGCTCGATCGACTTCTACACCGACCAGCAGGCCGTGCACATCACGCTCGGCGAGGTCCACACGCCGCGTTTCGGCGCCCACTGACACCGCCGGCAGCAGCCACCCGACTCGACGAAGAGGAAGAACCACCATGAGCAGCCCCATCCCCGCTCCCGCGAACCGCATCCCCACCCCGCAGGCCGCCCCGCCGGACATCCTGCGCTGCGCCTACATGGAGCTGGTCGTCACCGACCTGCAGGCCAGCCGCGACTTCTACGTCGACGTGCTCGACCTGGTCGTGACCGAGGAGGACGAGAACGCCGTCTACCTGCGCAGCTTCGAGGAGTTCATCCATCACAACCTCGTGCTGCGCAAGGGCCCCGTCGCAGCGGTCGCCGCCTTCTCGTACCGCGTGCGCACCCCCGAGGACCTCGATCGTGCGGTCGCCTTCTACACCGAGCTCGGCTGCCGCATCGAGCGTCGGGCGGAGGGCTTCACGAAGGGCATCGGCGACAGCGTGCGCGTGGAGGACCCGCTCGGCTTCCCCTACGAGTTCTTCTACGACGTGCAGCACGTCGAGCGCCTCGCCTGGCGCTACGACCTCTACACGCCCGGCGCGCTCGTCCGGCTCGACCACTTCAACCAGGTCACCCCGGACGTCCCTCGCGCGGTCGCCTACATGGAGGACCTCGGCTTCCGCGTGACCGAGGACATCCAGGACGACGAGGGCACCACCTACGCCGCGTGGATGCGCCGCAAGCCGACCGTGCACGACACCGCGATGACGGGCGGCGACGGCCCCCGCATGCACCACGTCGCGTTCGCCACGCACGAGAAGCACAACATCATCGCCATCTGCGACAAGCTCGGCGCGCTGCGCCTCTCGGACCGGATCGAGCGCGGTCCCGGCCGACACGGCGTCTCCAATGCGTTCTACCTCTACCTGCGCGACCCGGACGGCCACCGGGTCGAGATCTACACGCAGGACTACTACACCGGTGACCCCGACAACCCCGTCGTCACCTGGGACGTCCACGACAACCAGCGTCGCGACTGGTGGGGCAACCCCGTGGTCCCGTCCTGGTACACCGAGGCCTCCCTCGTGCTCGACCTGGACGGCAACCCGCAGCCCCTCACCGCCCGCACCGACGACTCCGAGATGGCGGTCACCATCGGCGCCGACGGCTTCTCGTACACCCGCCAGGGCGACGAGGAGAAGGGCTTCAAGCTGGGCGCGCAGGTCTAGCCGCTCCGCCAGCCCGCTGCTTCGCAACTCCGGAGATCCTGCCCCGGGCGGGCCCGATCTCCGGAGTTGCGCCGTTCCACCGGCGTGTCGGGAGAGATCTCCGGATTCACTCACAGCCGGTCATGCTGAAGATCGCGAACCGACGAGGCAAGCCGCGCCCCCCGAACTCGGACACGTGCTGCTCCGCCTCGAAACGTCCCCCTGCCCGCGGCCCTACCCGAACTCAACCTCGGCCGCGCGCTCCACGGCGAACAGTTGGTCGGGGTAGCGGAGTCCGGAGAAGTAGCGGTTCGTGTGGGCGATGATCTGCTCGCCGGTGATCTCGACGCCGTCCCACTCCGCGGCGGTCGTGGTGTGGGCGTCCTCGACGAGCGTGACGTCGTAGCCGCGCACGGCCGCACTCTGCGTGGTGGTGCGGATGCAGTAGTCGCTCTGAGCGCCTGCGACCACCAGCCGCGCGGCGTCGAGTCCGTCGAGCACCTCGTCGAGGTCGGTGTCGGCGAAGGCGTCTCGGTAGCGCTTGTGCACGACCGGCTCCCCGTCGGCCGGGTCGAGCCCGTCGGCGAAGGCCCACTCATCGCTGCCGGCGGGCAGGTCGTCCGCCTCGTGCTGCACCCAGACGACCGGCGTGCCTGCGGCGCGGGCGCGGCCGACCAGATCCGCGGTGCGGGAGACGACGCCGTCCGCATCCCAGCAGCCGGGCAGCACCCCCTTCTGCAGGTCGATCACGAGCAGGACGGACGGGATGGATGCGCTCACCCGACCATCCTGCCAGCCGTCACCGCCCGCGCGGGGTCACGTGTTGAACGACATGATCGTGTTGACCGCCAGCACGATGATGAGGGCGTTGAAGAAGAAGCTGAGCACGGAATGCCAGAGCACGGTCCAGCGCAGGCGGGTACTCAGCACCTCCACGTCGGAGGCGGCGAAAGAGGTGCCGAGCGTGTAGGCGAAGTACACGAACTCGACGAACCGGGGATGGTCGGTCCCCGGGAAGCGCAGGATCGGCACATCGCTGGAGTAGTACCGCTGATAGTAGATCTGCGAGAAGCCCCAGTGCAGGAACCCCCAGGCGAGCAGCATGGACCAGACGCCGACGATGTCGGTGATCGAGCCGACCTCCGGATCGTTGTGGAGGCCAAGCACCTGGATCGCGGCGGTGAAGCCGATCAGGCTGGCGAGGATCGTGGCCGTCATCGACACGACCCGCGCGACCGGGCCGACCTCGATCCGGGTAGGCCGGTCGCCGTCGACCGCGGGCCGGCGCGCCGCCCGCCCCAGCACGATCAGGACGACCAGCTCGTACAGTGTCCCGATGCCGCACCACAGGGCGAGCAGCAGCAGCGTGCTGTCGTCGTCCTCCGACAGAACCACCAGCCACACGCCCACGACGATCATCGCGAGCTGGACGAGCAGGCTCAGCACGAAGCCGAACACGATGGGCGCACGCCGAGCGCCGACGGGAGCCGCCATACCTGGATGCTAGCGCCGTTCTGGATGCTAGCGCCGTTCTGGATGCTAGCGCCGCTCTGGATGCGGGCGCCGCTCTGGATGCTGGCGCCGCTCTGGATGCTGACGCCGCCGGGCGGGCAGGATGGGCACATGACCTCCCCCGCTCCGCTCCGCGTCGTCGCCGCCGTGATCGCCGACGGCCCGCTCGTGCTCGCCTGCCGGCGCGCCCCCGGCAGGGACGCCGCGGGCCGCTGGGAGTTCCCAGGCGGCAAGGTGGAGGCCGGCGAGACGCCCGAGGCGGCGCTGGAGCGCGAGATCCGCGAGGAGCTGGGCGTGCCCATCCGCGTTGGCGCGCTGCTCGACCGCACCGTCACCGTCGTCGGCTCCCGCGCGATCGACCTCGCCTGCTACGAGGCCGCACTGCGCGGGCCGGCGCCGACGACCAGCACCGACCACGACCTCCTGCGCTGGGTCGCCCGCGACGCACTGGACGCGCTGGGCTGGGCGGACGCGGATCGGCCGGTCGTGCGGGTACTGGGCAGGCGGGATCACTCGCCGAGCAGCTGAGATGTGCATGTCGCACAGAACTCACGCAACTTCGTGCACATCGCACATTCCCCCGCGCCGGTGACGGGTTTACCGTTTTCGCAACCCCCACACCCGTCCCCGTCAGAAGGACTCCCCTCATGGCACGCACCGCCCCTGCCGACGACTTCGCCCTCTCCCGTGTGACCCCCGACGCGCGCAAACCGTGGTTCGGGATCGCGGTCCAGCGATTCGGTCAGGTCTCGGCTCTTTCGCAGTTCCTGCTCGGGGCCACCCTGGGCTACAGCATGACGTTCGGGGAGGCCGCGCTCGCGCTGCTCCTCGGCTCGATCATCCTCGAGGTGATCATGTGCATCGTCGGCATCATCGGTCAGAAGGAGGGCCTCAACACGGCGCTCCTCGCGCGGTGGACCGGCTTCGGCGAGATCGGCGCGGCCCTCGTCGGCCTGGCGATCGGCATCAGCCTGATCGGCTGGTTCGGCATCCAGTCGGCGATCTCGGCGCAGTCGCTCGACGCGCTCATGCCCGGCGTCATGCCGATCTGGGTCTGGAGCCTGCTGTTCGGCCTGGCCGTGACGGCGATCGTGGCCTACGGCTTCGTCGGGATGCAGTGGCTGGCGAACATCACCGTGCCGCTCTTCCTCATCCTGGTCGGCTGGTCCGTCATCAGCGAGCTCAGCAAGCACTCGATCGGCGACCTCCTCACCTCCCCGGCGCCCGGCCCGACGATGTCGGTCTGGGCGGGAACAGGCATCGTCGCCGGCGGCCTGATCGTCGGCGCGATCATCACGGCGGACATGACGCGGTTCAACCGCAGCAAGGCCGACGTGATCAAGCAGACCGTCGTGGGCGTCTCGCTCGGCGAGTTCGTGATCGGCCTGGCGGGCGTGCTGCTCGCGCACGCCGCCGCCACCGGTGACATCGTCGCGATCGTCACGTCGTCGATCGGCTTCATCGGCCTGATCATCGTCATCACGGGCACGCTCAAGATCAACGACTGGAACCTCTACTCGTCCACCCTCGGCCTGGTGAACTTCATCTCCACCGCGTTCGCCAAGAACCTCCACCGCGTCACGACGACCATCGTGCTCGGTGTCGTCGGCTCGGTGCTCGCGGCGGCCGGCATCCTGTCGCAGTTCACCGGCTTCCTCACGATCCTCGGTGTCGCGTTCCCCCCGATCGCCGGCATCATGGTCGCCGAGTACTTCTTCGTGCGGCGCTGGCGCGGCGACCTCGACGCGACCCGCTCCTCCGGCCGGCTGCCCGAGTTCGCGCCGCGCATCGTCCCCGCCACCCTCGTTGTCTGGCTGGTGTCGTCGCTCGTCGGCTACTACGTCACCTGGGGCATCCCGGCGCTCTGGTCGCTCTTCCTCTCGATCATCCTCTACACGGTCGCCGGCAAGCTCGGCTGGGTGCGCGGCGTCGGCCGGTCGACCACCATCCAGGACGCCCCGGATGCGGTGGACGGCACGAGCAGCGACACGACCGGCAGCACGCCGGGCTCGGAGGCCGTCGCGTCCAACTGATCAGCACGTCCCGTCCCACCAGCCCCACCCGCCGTCACCGCGGCAGAAAGCGAAACACCATGCATATCGGCATCGACGTCGGAGGAACGAACACCGACGCAGTGCTCATGGACGGCAGGACCACCCTCGCCGGCGTCAAGAACTCGACCAGCCCGGACGTGACCGCCGGCATCGTCGATGCGATCGAGGCTCTGCGCGAGGCCCGTCCGTTCGACGGCTCCCAGATCCACGCGGTGATGATCGGGACGACGCACTTCATCAACGCGCTCGTGCAGGCCAAGCGGCTCGCTCCGACCGCCGCACTGCGGCTGGGACTGCCGGCGACCAGGGCGCTCCCGCCACTGGTCGACTGGCCCGAGGCGCTGCTCGAGGCGATCGACGCCCGCAGCTACCTGGCGCACGGCGGCTACGAGTTCGACGGCCGCCCGATCTCGCCGCTCGACGTGGCCGAACTGAAGGGGATCGCCGCCGACATGGCCGCGCACGGCGTGCGGTCGGTCGCGATCTCGTCCGTGTTCTCGCCGGTCAACCACGACGTCGAGACCCGGGCCGCCGCCATCCTGGCGGACGAGCTGGGAGACGACGTCGCCATCTCGCTCTCGCACGAGATCGGCCGCATCGGCCTCCTCGAGCGCGAGAACGCCACGATCATCAACGCGGCCCTACGCGAGCTGGCGGGCGAGATCGTCGACGGTCTGACCTCCGCGGTGCGGGCGCAGGGCATCGACGCGCCCATCTTCCTCAGCCAGAACGACGGCACGCTGATGGACGAGGACTACGTGCGCCTCTACCCGGTTGCCACGTTCGCCTCCGGCCCGACGAACTCCATGCGCGGAGCCGCCCTCACCAGCGGACTCGAGACGTGCGCGGTCGTCGACATCGGCGGCACCACCGCCGACATCGGCCTGCTCGTCAACGGGTTCCCGCGCGAGACGGCCAACGAGGTCAAGGTCGCCGGCGTGCGCACGAACTTCCGGATGCCGGACGTGCTCTCGATCGGCATCGGCGGCGGCTCCCTCGTCGACACCGAGACCGGCGAGGTCGGGCCGGAGTCGGTCGGGTATCGCCTGACGACGGAGGCGCTCGTGTTCGGCGGCTCGACCCTCACCGCCACCGACATCGCCGTGGCCGCCGGCCGCGCTCAGGTCGGCGACCCGTCGAAGGTCGCCCACCTCGACCCCGCCTTCGTGCAGCGCGTGCTCGACCGCATCGCCGAGCGCGTCTCCGAGGCCGTCGACCGTATGCGCACCTCGCCCGACCCCATCCCGGTCGTCGCCGTCGGCGGCGGCTCCATCCTCCTGCCGGACGAGCTGCCGATCTTCGGCGCCGTGCACCGACCGGAGAACTACGCCGTCGCGAACGCGATCGGCGCCTCCATCGCACAGGTCGGGGGCGAGATCGACAAGGTGTACGCCGTCGAGCCCGGCCGCCGCGACGAGGCCATCGCCGCCGTTCGGGCGGAGGCGGTGGACAAGGCGATCGCGGCCGGCGCCTCCCCCTCGTCGGTCGCGATCGTGGACTTCGACGAGGTCCCCATCCCCTACCTGCCGGGGAACGCCACACGCATCCGCGTGAAGGCCGTCGGCGACCTGGCGATGGAGGTGCGGGTATGAGCTGGACGCTGACCGCCGATGCGATCGGCGACCTGGCGCGCGGTGCGGCGGTGCTGGGAACAGGAGGCGGCGGCGACCCGTACATCGGCGCCCTGCTGGCGAAGCAGGCGCTCGCCGAGCACGGGCCGGTGACGGTCGTCGGCCTCGACGAGGTGCCGGACGACGCGCTCGTGCTCACCGTCGCGATGATGGGCGCCCCGACCGTCATGGTCGAGAAGCTCCCCAGTCTCGACGAAGTCATCGCGCCCGTCGCTGCACTCGGCACGTACCTCGGCCGCCCGGTCACGCACGTCGCGTGCGCCGAGGTCGGCGGCGTGAACTCCACCATCCCCGTCGCCGCGGCCGCCGCGCTCGGGCTGCCGCTCATCGACGCGGACGGCATGGGCCGGGCGTTCCCGGAGCTGCAGATGGTCCTCCCCACGCTGTACGGCGTCACCGCCTCGCCGCTCGCGTTCGCCGACGAGAAGGGGAACGTCGGGGTCCTGCAGACCGTCGACAACCACTGGACCGAGCGCATCGCCCGCGTCGCGTGCGTCGAGATGGGCTGCTCGATCATGATCTCGGGCTTCCCGATGTCCGGCACGGTGGCCAGGGAGGCGCTGGTCCCCGGCTCGCTGCACCACTGCATCGCGATCGGCACGGGGATCGCGGAGGCCCGCGCCGCCAAGACCGATCCGGTCGCAGCGACGGTCGGCCTCCTCGGCGGCCGCGAGTTCTTCGGCGGCAAGGTGGTCGACGTCGAGCGCGGCACCACCGCCGGGTTCGCCCGCGGCCGCGCCCGCATCGACGGTGCCGCGACCGGCACGGCCTCCGACGCCGTCCTGACCCTGTCGTTCCAGAACGAGCACCTGATCGCCCAGTCCGCGAACGAGGTCTTCGTGACCACGCCGGACCTCATCATCGTGCTCGACGCCGAGAGCGGCGAGCCGATCACGACCGAGGGTCTGCGCTACGGGCAGCGGGTGCGGGTGGTCGCCGCGCCCAGCGACCCGCGCTGGCACGGCGCCGAGGCGCTCGCCATGGTCGGCCCCGGCTACTTCGGCTACGACCTCCCGTCGCACCGCTTCGACGGCACCGCCGAACGCGCCCTCGAAGGGGCGGCCGCATGAGCTGGACGCTGACCGCCGCGGACCTCCCGGACCTCGCCCGCGGCGCCACGCTGCTGGGCACGGGAGGCGGAGGTGACCCCTACATCGGGCAGATGCTCGTCGCGCGGGTGCTGAGCGCGAAGCCGGAAGGCGAACGCGGCATCACCATCCTCGATCCGGACGAGCTCGCAGACGACCTCTTCGTCATCCCGACCGCTCAGATGGGCGCACCGACCGTGATGATCGAGAAGATCCCCGCGGGCACCGAGCCGACGCTCGCGCTGCGCACCCTGGAGGAGCACCTCGGGCGCACGGCCGACGCCACCATGCCGATCGAGTGCGGCGGCATCAACTCGATGATCCCGCTGATCGTCGCGGCCGAGACCGGGCTGCCGGTCGTGGACGCGGACGGCATGGGCCGCGCATTCCCCGAGCTCTCGATGGAGACGTTCGCCGTCTACGGGGTGCACGGCTCCCCGCTGGCCCTCGCGGGCGAGCGCGGCGAGACCGTCGTGATCGACACCGGAGACGACGACCGGCAGATGGAGTGGCTCGCCCGCGGGGTGACCATCCGCCTCGGCGGGGTCGGGCACATCGCCGAGTACGCGATGACGGGCGCCGACGTGAAGCGGACGGCCGTGCCGCGCACCCTCTCCATGGCGCTCGCCCTCGGCCGGGCGATCCGGGAGGCGCGGGAGCAGCACCGCTCGCCGTTCGAGGCGATCGCGCACACCCTCTCCGCGACCCTCTACTCGGAGGTCCGGGAGCTGTTCACCGGCAAGGTGACGGACGTCGAGCGGCGCACGACCGAAGGGTTCGCAAAGGGGCGCGCGACCATCTCGTCGCTCGACGCGGGTGCGACGGAGACGCTCGAGATCCGCTTCCAGAACGAGAACCTCATCGCGCTGCGCGACGGCGAGCTCGTCGCGATCGTGCCCGACCTGATCTGCGTGACCGACATCGAGTCGGGCGAGCCGATCACGACGGAGGGGCTGCGATACGGGCAGCGCGTGCGCGTCCTCGGCATCTCGACGCCCGAGATGATGCGCACCCCGGAGGCCCTGGCGGCGTTCGGGCCGCGGGCGTTCGGGCTGACCGAGGAGTTCGTCCCGGTCGAGACGTCGGCGCTGGTCTGAGCGCTGCATCCGGCCGCACGGTCACCCGCGGGCGCCCGCGCAGACGGGCGCCCGCACCGCCTACCCTGGAGGGCATGAGAACCTTCGGTCCGGAGCGCCTGCCCGCGCTGGCCAGAGGGTTCTCGTTGCTCGGCTCGGGAGGGGGCGGCGCCACGACGATGCTGGAGCTCATGGTGCAGAGTGCGCCGGTCTGGCCCGCGACCGCGCACGCCACCGATGAGCTCGACCCGGCGACCCCGTGCGTCGCGGTCGCGTTCGCCGGCTCCACCTACCTGCTCGCCGAGCGCCTCCCCGGATCCGACGTCTTCGGACCGCTCGTCACGGCCGCCGAACGCTGGACCGGGGTGCGCGCCGCCGCGGTCTGCGCGCTCGAAGGCGCGGGCATGAACGGCCTGACGCCGCTGCTGCTGGCCGACCGCCTCCCTCTCGTCGACGCCGACCTGATGGGCCGCGCCCTCCCGCGTCTCGACCAGGTCTCGCTGCTCGTCGACGCGCTGCCCGGCGTGGTCGTCGTCTGCGACACCGGAGGCGGCGTCGTCGTGATCGACACGCAGCGGCCGGCGGACGTCGAGAGCCAGGTGCGCTCCGCGATCGTGCAGGCGGGAGGCGGCGGCGCCGTGCTCGTCGCGGGCTTCACCGTCGGCGACCTCGCCGAGCACGCCGTCCTCGGCACGTTCGGCCGGGCGCTCGCGCTGGGAGAGAACAGCGGCGACCGCGCCGCCTCCCCCGCCCGGCTCGCGGCGGACATCGAGGGCCGGCTGCTCGGCTCCGGCCGCGTCAGCGCGATCGTCCCGCTGCCCGACGACCCCTACGTCAGCGCCATCCAGCTCGACGCGGACGACGGCTCCCTCCTGCGCCTCGTGGCACGCTCCGAACTGCTCGCGGTGGTGCGGGACGGCGAGACCACCGCGGCCAGCCCCGAGATCATCGTGGCGCTCGACTCCCTCTCCCGCGACGTCCTGCAGGTGGACGGTGTGACCCTCGCACGGCACGTGACGGTGATCGCCCTCCCCGCGCCCGAGTGGTGGACGCGCTCACCCGAGCGGCGAAGCCGGGTGACCCCCGCCGCATTCGGCCTCGCCGGCTTGGAGGGCGCCGCATGACCGAGCAGCTCGACCTCGCCGCGCTCCTCGCCCACCCCGCGAACGGCGGCCTGCGCCCGATCGCGGGCGCCGACCCGGCCGTCGTCTGGCGGGAGCTGGAGATGGCGTCCACCGAAGCCGACCTGCCCGCGGAAGGGCGCGGCGCGCTGGCCGTGCTGACCGTCCCGCCGCCGGCCACCCCGTGGCAGCAGGACGCCCTCGTGCGCCGGGTGCGCGACCGCGGCTACAACGGGCTGGCGCTCCCGGGAGCGGAGGCGTTCGGCTCCGGAACGCGGGCGCTCTCCGAGCGCCTCGGCCTCGCGCTGCTCGACACCGCAGAGCCGATGACGCTCGCGCGCGCGGGCTGGGAGCTGCTGGAGGGGCGCGACGCCCTCACCCTCGGCTATGTGCGCCGCGTGGCGCAGTCCATCGAGTACCACGCCGTCAACCTCGCCGATCTGCTGCGGCACCTCTCCGCCAGCGTCGGCCACGGCGTGGCCCTGATCGACACCGAAGGTGTGCTCCTGGAGGCCGGGGAGAGCCTCCCGTCCGCCGTGCACGCCGCGATCGACTTCGGGCCGTGGATCGACACGGTCGCGCTGCCCGAGGGGTCGGCGGCGTCCGTGCGGGTCGACAGCCCGAGCCGCGCCGGGCTGCGGCTCGCAGTCTTCGGTCGTGGACTCGGGCAGCAGCAGCTCATCGCGCTCGCTGTCGCCGCCGAAGTGGCCATGCCCGCCGTCGCCGCCCGCATCCTCATCGACGAGGTGGCGGACGTCAACGACGCCGCCGTCGCCTCCGGCCTCCTGCGCGACTTCCTGGAGACGCGCGACAACCGGGACGCGGAGCTGGAGCAGCGCATGCTGGAGCGCGGGTGGCGCACCACCGGCTACCACCTGGGCTTCCGGCTGATCGGGCGCACCCGGGTCGACACCCTCCAGCTGCTGCGCTTCGTCTCGCGCGAGCTGACCGCCCTGCCGGTCGACTCCCACGCCGCGACCAGCGGGCGCGGCGTGACCGGCTGGCTCAGCTTCACCGCGCCCCCGTCGCCGAGCCGCGTCGAGGAGAACGTGCGCGCCCTGCACACGCTGCACACGGCCGCGCGCCGCGCCTTCAACGTCGCGACCGGTGTCGGCACGCTCGAGAGCGGCTCCGCCGGGCTGGTGGCGACCATCGACGGGGCCGCCGACGCCGCCCGCATCGCGGCCGACCGCTCCGCGACCGGCCACTTCGTCCGCATCGACGCCCTCGGACTCGAGCAGCTGCTGCTGTCGTGGACGGAGAGCGACACCTTCGTCCCCGCCGCCGAGTCCCTCCTGGCACCGCTGATCGCTCGCGGCCCGGAGCTCGTGGAGACGCTCACCGCCTACCTCGATCACGAGTCCGGCATCGCGGCGACCGCTGACGCCCTCGGCCTGCACCGCAACACCGTCTCCACCCGCGTCGCGCGCGCCCAGGAGCTGCTGGGGCTCGACCTCGGCGACCCGGAGACCCGCCTCGCCGTCCACCTCGCCTGCCGCGCCGTGCGGCGCTGACCCCGGGAGCACCATGAGAGCCCTGCTGTACGAGTCGTTCGCCGCGCCGATCGCCGTCGCCGACCTCCCGGACCCCGTCGCCCCCGACGGCGGTGCGATCGTCCGCGTCGCCGCCTCCGGGCTCTGCCGCAGCGACTGGCACGCCTGGGCGGGGCACGACGACACCGTCCGCCTTCCGCACGTGCCCGGGCACGAGTTCGTCGGTGTGGTGGAGGCCGTGGGCGACGGCGTGGAGCGGTGGCGGGCGGGCGACCGGGTCACGGCGCCGTTCGTCAACGGCTGCGGGCGCTGCGAGTGGTGCCGGAGCGGACAGGCGCAGGTCTGCCCGGACCAGACCCAGCCCGGGTTCACGCACTGGGGCTCGCACGCCGAGCTGGTCGCGGTGCGGGCCGCCGACCTCAACCTCGTCGCCGTGCCTGACGACATCGACGATGCGGCCGCCGCGAGCCTGGGTTGCCGGTTCGCGACCGCGTACCGCGCGATCACCGCGCGGGCCCGCATCCGGCCGGGCGAGTGGGTCGCGGTGTACGGCGCGGGCGGCGTCGGCCTCAGCGCCGTGATGATCGCCGCCGCGCTCGGTGCGCGACCCATCGCCGTCGACCGTGCGCCGGCCGCTCTCGAGCTGGCACGGGCGTTCGGCGCCGAGCACACGCTGGAAGCCGGGGACGGGACTCCCGACGCCATCGCCGCGCTGACGGGAGGCGGCGCGCACGTCTCCGTGGACGCCGTCGGCTCCCCCGCCACGGCCGGCGCCGCCGTGCGCTCACTGCGGAGACGCGGCCGCCACGTGCAGATCGGCCTGCTGGCCGGCGGCGGACCGGTGCTCCCGCTCGACCGCGTGATCGGCTGGGAGCTGGACGTGCTCGGCAGCCACGGCATGGCCGCCGCGGACTACGCGGGCATGCTCGACCTCGTCGCCTCCGGCGCCGTCTCCCCGCGCGCCCTCGTCGGCGCCCGCGTCGGCCTCGCCGAGGCCGCCCGCCTCCTCCCCGAGGCGGCCACCGCCCCGCCCGTCGGCATCACCGTCCTCGACCCCACCCGCGACTGACCCGCGCGGCGACTCATCCACACCCCGCCCGCCGAGGCGGCCAAAAATACGCGTGTGACCGGGCACAGACCGTACTTTGCGCCGCCTCGCGAGCTCGGTCGACCACGCGCCCGCGCCCGCTCATGCACGCCCAGCTGCCGAGACGGCGAAAAATCTCCGTGTGACCGGGCACACGGCGTACTTTTCGGCGCCTCGGCGCCAGCGAGGAGGCACATGGGCGCGGGGGTTGGCGGGAATTGGTGGGTGCGCGGCGGGATGTGGGCGGCGGCGAGGCGCGGCGGTGGCTGAGGATGGGAGTATGCCGCGCACCGACCGACCCGACCGCACCGACGCCACAGCACCCTCCGCCACCACCAACACCCGCACCACCACCGCCACCCGCACCGTCCTGCCCTCCGCGCCGGACACCCCGGCCGCGCGGGCGGCGCTCGAACTGGCCACGGCGTACCACTCGCCGTCGCTGCTCAACCACGTCATCCGGTCGTGGCTGTGGGCCGAGGCGTTCGCTCAGCACGAGGGCCGTGACGGGATCGACCACGAGCTGCTGTACGTCTCGGCGCTGCTGCACGACATCGGGATCGTCCCGGCGTTCGACAACGTGGCCCTCTCCTACGAGGATGCCGGGGGTCACGTCGCGGTGGCGCTCACGGCGGGTGCGGGATGGGAGCCGTCGCGTCGGGTTCGCGCGCACGAGGTGATCGTGCGGCACAACTGGCCCGCAGTCGACCCGGCGTTCGACCAGGAGGGCTACCTGCTGGAGGTCGCCACCGGGCTCGACATCTCCGGGGCCCGAGCGGATGTGCTGCCGCGCGACGTCCTGCGCACCGTGCTCACCGCGTACCCGCGACTCGAGCTGGCCGCGGAGTTCGGCGCGGGCGTGACCGACCAGGCCGCGCGAAAGCCGGACACGCAGGCGCATCGGCTGGTGGAGGGCGGCGTGCGCGCGAAGCTCGCCGCGAATCCGCTCGAGTCTCTGGGCTGACCTATCCTCGAGAGGTGACCACCCTGCTCGATCCCGCCGACTGGCGCGCCCGCGAGACGGCCCACGCCGCACGCGCCGACGCGCTCACGGCCGGACACCGCGAGCGGGCGGCCCGGGGCGAGAAGCATCCGGTCGAGGACTTCCTCTTCACCTACTACTCCTACGCGCCGCGCGTGCTGCGCCGCTGGCATCCCGGCGCCGGGGTGGAACTGGCGGGCGCGGCGGACGATCCGCGGGCAGCCTGGCGCTGGTACACGGCGGGCACGGCGGCGGGCGCGGTCACGGTCGACCACGCAGCGTTCGCCGCAGACAAGGGCACGCTGATGCGCTCCGTGGAGCGCATCCTCCGTACCACGGCCGCGCGTCCCGGGCAGTTCGGCTGCTTCGGGCTGCACGAGTGGGCGATGGTCTACCGGCAGGACGAGCGCCGCCACGCGGTGCCCCTGCGGCTCGGCCGTGACGGCACCGACGCGGTCGTCGAGTCGCACGAGCTGCGCTGCACGCACATCGACGCATTCCGGTTCTTCACCCCGGACGCCGTGCCGCGCAACCGCTTCGCCCCGACACGCGAGACGCAATCCGAGCTGGAGCAGCCGGGCTGCCTGCACGCCGGGATGGACGTCTACAAATGGGCGATGAAGCTCGGTCCGCTCGTGCCCGGCGAGCTGCTGCTCGACGCGTTCGAGCTGGCGCGGGACATCCGCCTGCTCGACATGCAGGCCTCCCCCTACGACATGCGGCCGTGGGGCGCGGACCCGGTCGCGATCGAGACCCCCGAGGGCAAGGCGGAGTACGTGCGTCGCCAGCGGGGATTCGCCGAGCGGTCGAACGCCCTGCGCGGAGCCCTGCTGGCGGCCGCGTTCGGCGACGCGTGACCGGTGCCCGAGCTCGCGCGCAGCACACCGCCCGCGGCCGGCGTCAGCCGCCGGCGCCGCCCCCTCCGGTCAGGCCGCCGTTCCCGTTCCCGCCGCCGATCCCGTTCCCGCCGGCGTTCCCAGCGCCCGTCCCCGGTGTCGAGGTCGGCTTGCCGGTCGAGCCGCCTCCCGGGGTCGGTGTCGCGCTCGGCGCCGCCTGCCCACTGCTCAGCTGGATCGTCACGCTCCCGCCGCCCTCGATCGCCGAGCCGGCCGGCGGGTCGGTGCTCGCGACGGTGCCGGCGGTCTGAGTGCTGTCGACGGGGGTCTGGTCGACAGTGACGTCGAGACCGAGCGCCTCCAGCAGCTTCTGCGCCTGGTCGGGGGTCTTGCCCGTGACGTCCGGCACCGTGACCTTGCTGCCGTAGAGGGAGCTGTTCGTCGGCTTCGTGAAATCGTCGCCGCCGTAGAGCTGGTCCAGCGCCTTCTGGATGGGCTTCACGATGGAGAACTTGACGTTGCCGCCGCCGATGCCGTCGAAGCTGAGGCTGCGCAGCGGCGTGGAGCCCGACACGTTGCCGACCCACGTGGCCTGCGCGACCTTGGTCGTGGAGGTGATCAGCCAGTTCTGCAGCGAGTCGTCGGTGGTGCCGGTCTTGCCCATGATCGGGGTGCCGTCCCACGGGTTGGCGCTCGTCGCGGTGCCGTCGGTCATCACGCCTTCGAGCGCGTAGGTGACGCCGGCCGCGATGTCCTTGTCGAGTCCCTGCGTGCAGGTGGTGGGACTAACGGCGTGGGCGCTCCCGTCGGCGTTGATCACCTTGTCGATCGCGACCGGGGTGCACACGGTCCCACCATCGGCGATGCCCGCATACGCGGTCGCCATCGTGAGCGGCGCGACCTCGTTCGTGCCGAGGATCATCGACGGGTACGAATTCAGCGTGCCCCCCGTGGCGGCCGTATGGATGCCGAGTGATTTCGCCGCGTTCAGGATGGAGCAGAGATCGGTCTTCGTCGCCATCTGAGCGAAGGCGGTGTTCACGGACTCCGCCGTCGCCGCCATCACGGACAGCCGGCTCGCCGACCCCTCGTCGTTCGACACCTGCCACGACGGACCGGAGATGTCGCCGCACGTGCTCGTGAAGTCCGACATCGGGAAGGTGTGCTGCGACGCGTTGATGTACTCGTACAGGCTGTGCCCGGCCTCCAGCCAGGCAGCCAGGTCGAACGCTTTGAACGTCGATCCGGTCTGGAACCCGGACGACCCGCCGTACGCCTCGTCGGTGTTGTAGTTCACCGCGGTCGTGCCGTCCACCGGTTGATCCGTGTTGTTGAAGGCGCGATTCTGCACCATGGTGACGATGCGTCCCGTGCCGAGCTCCACGGACACGTTCGACGCGCCCAGGTCGATACCCGCCTTGGTCGCTGGGATGTAGGTACTCAGCGACTGCTGAGCGACCGCCTGCAGGTCGAGGTTGAGCGTCGTATAGATCTTGAGGCCACCGCGGTTGAGGGTCGCCCAGCGGTCGTCGGCGGTCTTGCCGTAAGCGGGGTCGTTGAGGATGACGTCGCGCACGTAGTCGCAGAAGAACGCGGCGTTGTACTGCTGGGCCGCGGCGCATCCCGAGGTCGTCGGAGTGACGGTCGGCTGCACCGGCGTCTTCTTGGCCGCGTCGCGGTCGGCCGCGGTGATCTTGTGGTTCACGTACATGCGGTCGAGCACGTAGTCGCGGCGCGCCTTGGTGAGCGCGTACCCGTTCGCCGCACCATTCGTCTTGCTGTCCGGCTCGTCGATGCGGAGGTTGGCCGGGTTGTTCACGATCGCGACCAGGGTCGCGGCCTGCGCGAGTGACAGGGCGTTCGCGTCCACGTTGAAGTAGTAGTGCGCTGCCGCCTCGATGCCGTACACCTGGCCGCCGAAGCCGACGACGTTCAGGTATCCCATCAGGATGTCCTTCTTGCTGTACTTCTTCTCCAGCCCCACCGCGTAGCGCATCTCCTGCACCTTGCGCTGGAGGGTCTGGCCCGCCGCGTCGTCGTAGCAGGCCTGCACCTTCTTCGCGTCCGTCAGCGCCTCGCACTTCTCGACCTCGACGTTCTTCACGTACTGCTGGGTGATCGACGACCCGCCCTGCACGTCCCCGCCGACGACGGTCGCGAGCGCACCGCGGACCGTGCCGAGCACATCCACCGCGCCCTCGGAGTAGAACCGCGGATCCTCGGCCGCGACGACGGCGTCCTTGACGTTCTGCGACACCGCGTCCCAGGTCACGTCCTGCCGGTTCTGTGCGTAGAACGTGGCGATCGGCACATCCTGACCGCCCTGCTTCGCGTAGACGGTCGAGTTCTGCGCGAACTGCTGGATCTGCAGGTTCGCGGGCAGCGCGTTGAAGTCGGAGATGCCGGCGGCGGCCGCGACGCCCGTTCCCAGGAAACCCGGAAGAACGAACAGCGAGCTGAGCACCGCGGCGACCAGCGTCAGGCCGATGAACTGCCAGATCGCGCGCCCCCGCGTCTGCGGCATGCGCGGCTCCAGCCGCCGGACCGGCGCCAGGATGCGGTCGATCAGCGGCGGACGGTTCGAATCGTGAGTGGACACCCGTCCACGCTTCCAAACCGGACTGGGGAATCGGTCAGCGGGAGGTGAGCGCAGATTCGGGGATGTACAGGAAACGACCCCACGGGTCGTGCGAGAGACGGAACACGCCGCGCCCGCGGATGCGGACGCGGCGTGTCGAGACCGCTGGAGGCGGGATCAGGCGGCGGTGGCGAAGACGGCCTGCGCGCTGACGCGCAGCTCGCCGTCCCCCGCGTCCACCACGACCGTGCCACCCTCGGCGACCTCGCCGGTCACCATCAGGTCGGCGACGCGATCGTCCACCTCGCGCTGGATGACCCGGCGCAGCGGGCGGGCGCCGTACTCGGGCTCGTAGCCGGCGTCGGCGATCCACGCGACCGCGGCCTCCGTCGCCTCGAACCCGATGCCCCGGGCGGCCAGGCGGGAGGCCGTGGCCGTCAGGAGCAGGCGCACGATGCTGGTCAGCTGCTCGGTGTCGAGCTTGCGGAACAGCACGATCTCGTCGATGCGGTTGAGGAACTCGGGACGCATGGCCTCGCGCAGCTTGCCCATGACGCGATCGCGCAGGTCCTTCTCGGACGAGAAGCCGTCCGCGCCCGGCGCGACGAAGCCGAGGGCTCCGCTGCGGGAGGCGAGGAACTCCGAGCCGAGGTTGGAGGTCATGATGACGACCGTGTTGCGGAAGTCGACCGTTCGGCCCTGCCCGTCGGTGAGGCGACCGTCGTCCAGCACCTGCAGCAGCAGGTTGAAGACGTCGGGGTGGGCCTTCTCGATCTCGTCGAACAGCACCACCGAGTACGGGTTGCGGCGCACGCGCTCGGTGAGCTGACCGGCCTCGTCGTAGCCGACGTATCCGGGAGGGGCGCCGACCAGTCGGGCGACCGTGTGGCGCTCGCCGAACTCGCTCATGTCGAATCGCAGCATCGCCTTCTCGTCCCCGAACAGGGACGCCGCGAGCGACTTCGCCAGCTCGGTCTTGCCGACACCGGTCGGACCGAGGAAGAGGAAGCTGCCGACGGGGCGGCGCTCGTCTCCGAGCCCGGTGCGGTTGCGCCGCACGGCCTTGGCGACCGCGGTGACCGCGTCGTCCTGGCCGATGACGCGCTCGTGCAGCTCCGCCTCCAGCCGGGCCAGGCGCTCGCGGTCGGCCTCGCCGATGCGGGAGACCGGGATGCCGGTCGCGCGGGAGACGATGGCCGCGATCTCGGGCTCGTCCACGACCGCGTCGGGCCGCGGCGCGCTGGCCAGCTCGTCGAGCGAGCGCTGCACCGCCTCGATCTCGTCACGCAGGCGCGACGCCTCCTCGTAGTGCTCGGCCGCGACCGCCGAGTTCTTCTCGGACTCCAGGGTCGCCAGCCGCTGCATCAGCTCGGAGGTGTCCACCCGCTTGCCGAGCGACAGGCGCAGCCGCGCCCCGGCCTGGTCGATCAGGTCGATGGCCTTGTCGGGCAGAAAGCGGTCGGTGACGTACCGGTCGGAGAGCTCGACGGCGGCGCGCAGGGCGTCGTCCGTGTAGCTCACGCCGTGGTGCTCCTCGTAGGCGCCGCGGAGGCCCTGCAGGATGAGCACGGCGTCCCCGACGCTCGGCTCGCCGACCGTCACGGGCTGGAAGCGGCGCTCGAGCGCCGGGTCCTTCTCGATCCGGCGGTACTCCTTGAGCGTCGTCGCACCGACCAGGTGCAGGTCGCCGCGGGCGAGGCGGGGCTTCAGGATGTTGCCCGCGTCCATCCCGCCGGACTCGCCGGACCCTCCGGCGCCGACCACGGTGTGCAGCTCGTCGATGAACACGATCAGCTCGTCCGATCCGGCGCTGATCTCGTCCATGAGCGCGGTGAGCCGCTCCTCGAAGTCGCCGCGGTACCGGGTACCCGCGACCATCCCGGCCAGGTCGAGCGTGACGACCTTCTTGTCGCGCAACTGCTCCGGAACGTCACCGGCGACGATCGCACGGGCCAGACCCTCCACGATCGCCGTCTTTCCCACGCCGGCCTCGCCGACCAGCACGGGGTTGTTCTTGGTACGGCGGGAGAGGATCTCGACGGTCTGCTCGATCTCGTCCAGGCGGCCGACGACCGGATCGAGCCGTCCCTCGCGGGCGAGCTCGGTCAGGTCGGTGCCGAAGCGGTCGAGCATCGGGGTGTCGGACTCGTCGTCCGCCGTCTCGGGCTCGCCCATGGCGCCCGCGCCGACCGTCGCGGTCTGGCGCATGGCGTTGGTGAGAGCGTCCGCGGTCACGCCTGCGGCCTGCAGGACCTGCCCCGCAGGGGCGTCCTGACCGATGACCAGCGCGAAGAAGAGGTGCTCCGGGTCGATGTAGGTCGAGCCGGAGGCGCGGGCGACCTGGTAGGCGTGGAAGAGGGCGCGCTGCGCGGACGGCGTGATGGAGGCGGCGTCCGCATCCACCGTCTCGCCCGAGGCGGGGAGGCGCTGCTCGGCCGCGAGCACGACGCGCGCCGGGTCGACCCCGATGCCGCGCATCGCGTCGGCAGCGGGCTCCTCGCCCGCCATGACGCGCAGGATGTGCAGGGCGTCCAGCTCGCGGTGGCCGTGCTCCAGGGCGAAGCGGCCCGCCTCGGCGAGGATCTCCTGCGTCCGCCGGCTCAGGAACCGGCTGATGTCGATCGAGCGCGCGGCGCGCGCACGCTCGCCCGCGAGGTAGCGGGCCAGGAACTCGTCGAACGAGCCGGCTCCGCCGCTCTCGGGAGTGAAGTTCTCGGGCACGTGATCTCCAGTTTCTAAAGTTGAGTGGTGTGCACTCAAGTTCAACGATACGGGCGGAGGGATATTCCCGGGCCGCGGGAGGCGATCGTGTCCGCTTGCAGAGAACGCCGCGAAGGCGTTGCATCGGAGCCATGACACGACGCAGCCCCGCTCGCACCGCCGTCCGCCTCCTCCTCGGCGCAGGACTCGTCTTCGCCGGCGTGAGCCATCTCACGTTCGCCCGCGAGGACTTCCGGGCGCAGGTGCCCGACTTCGTGCCTCTCGACGAGGACACGACGGTGCTCGCATCGGGTGTCGTCGAGATCGCCCTCGGGACCGCGCTGGCCCTCACCCCGCAGCGGAAGGGGCTCGCCAGCCGCAGCACCGTCGGCTGGGCGGCGGCCGCCTTCTTCGCGGCGGTGTTCCCCGGCAACGTTTCGCAGTGGCAGCACCGTCGCAGCGCGTTCGGGCTCGACACCGACCGCAAGCGCCTGATCCGCCTGTGGTTCCAGCCCGTGCTCATCGCCGCTGCGCTCTACGGCACCAACGACCGCCGCTGACGCGCGCGATTCGGGCCGACGCCGGCTCTCCGGAGATCCGGACCGACTCGCCGCTCAGTTCGCCGGAGCTCCGGAGGTTCCGCCTCCTTGCCGGGGGATCTCCGAATCGTCCGAGGCGTAGGCGGCGGTCGGGGCGGGGTTGCGGGAGCGTGGATGGGCGATTTTAGACTGGAGGCGGCCGCGCGCCGCCCCCATCCACTGACGCTCACCGACGGGAGACTCATGCCGCATCCGGCCCGCCGCACCGCACCTCTGCTCCTCTCGGCCGCTCTCGCGACCGTGTTCGCCCTCGCGGGCTGCTCGGCCGGAAGCGCCGGCGGCTCGACCCCCGCGGGCTCGACTCCGCCCGTGGCCTCCCCCACTCCGACGCCCACGTACGCGGGCACGGCGGTCGGGGTGACGTGCACGGACGTCTTCGCCGGCGGCGACGTCGCCGCGGCGCTCCCGGGCTACGCGCTCAAGGCCTCCTTCACCGCTCCGGAGGGCTCGTCGGCCGCCCTCGCCGCACGAATCGACGGGGTCGCGTGCGGGCTCACGTCGCCCACGGGCCCGATCTCGGTCGGGCTGTCGAAGCCCGACGCGGCGAGCTCGGCCGCGCTGCAGAAGGCGCGCACGGCGACCGGGTCTCCGGTCACCGGCTTCGGGCCGGACGTCACGGCGACCTTCGACGAGATGACCGGCCAGGAGGACCTCTTCACCGCCACCGGTGTCTGGATCAGCGTGCAATCGTCGGGTTTCACGAACCCCGAGGTCGCCCGGCCCCTGCTGCAGTTCATCACCCAGGCGCTGCCGTCGGGCTGACCCGCCGCCTCCACTGGTCGGATCGACCGGCGCGCATGTCGCCGGGGCGGGGTACCGTCGGGGCATGGAGATCGTCCTCGTCCCCGGTTTCTGGCTGAACGCGCGCGCGTGGGAGCAGGTGACGCCCACCATCGAAGCGGCGGGTCACCACACGCATCCCCTGACCCTGCCCGGGCTGGAGGCCGTGAGCGCTCCCCGGGCGGGTATCGGCGTGGTCGAGCACGTCGCCGCGATCACGGCGGCCGTCGACGCCGCGGGCGACCCCGGCGCGCGCGATGTCGTGCTGGTCGGGCACTCCGGCGGCGGGCCGCTGGCGAACGCCGCGCTCGACGCCCGGCCCGACCGGGTGGCGCGGATCGTCTTCGTCGACTCCGCTCCGCTGCCGCCGGGAGGCGTCATCCCGAGCGGCCTGGAGCCGGTGGACGGCGAGGTGGCCCTGCCCGCGTGGGACGACTTCGAGGACGAGGACCTGGTCGGGCTCGACGACGAGCTTCGCGCCGCCTTCCGCCGCGACGCGGTGCCCGAGCCCGGCGATGTCGTCACCGGTGCGATCGAGCTGCGCGACGACGCCCGGCGTCGCGCGGTGCCGGCGACGGTCATCGCCTGCGAGTTCCCGGAGGCCGACCTGCGCCGCTGGGTCGCCTCCGGCGAGGACTTCTGCCGCGAGCTCGGCGCCCTCGACCGCTACGACGTGGTCGAGCTGCCGACCGGGCACTGGCCGATGTTCACCCGGCCGGCGGATCTCGGGTCGGCGATCGCGGAGGCCGCCGCCCGATGAGCCCGGCCGCGCGCTCCACCGTCGTCGTGATCGGCAGCGGCGTCGCCGGTGCGGCGACCGCCTTCGCGCTCGCCCGGCGCGGCGTCGCGGTCACGATCGCCGACGCCGGCCTCGCGGGGCGCGCCACCGATGCCGGGGCGGGGATCATCCAGCCCTGGACGTCGACCGCGTCCGGCGACTTCTACGAGCTCTACGCCGCGGGCGCCGACTACTATCCCGAGCTGATCGAGCGTCTGGCCGAGACCGGAGTCGACGACATCGGCTTCCGTCGGTCGGGCGCGCTCATCGTCAACCGTGACCCGGAGGTCGTGGACGCGGCGGAGGCGCGCGTGGCGGCCCGCGCCGGGGAGGCCCGCACCATCGGGCAGGTCCGGCGCATCGACGAGACGGCCGCCCGAGCGCTCTTCCCGCCGCTCGGCGACGGTTTCCACGCCCTCCACATCTCCGGTGCTGCGCGGGTGGACGGCCGGTCGCTGCGAACGGGGCTGCTCGCCGGCGCCCGCGCGCACGGCGCCACGCACCTCGACGGAACGGTCCACCTGGGGGCGGACGGCGTTCCCCGTATCGAGCAGAACGAGCTCCACGCCGACGCCGTGGTGGTCGCCGCGGGCGCGTGGACGAACCGGGTGCTCGATCGCCTCGGCGCCCGGGTCCCGGTGGAGCCCCAGCGTGGCCAGATCACACACCTGCGGGTCGACGGCGTGGAGACCCGCGACTGGCCCTCCGTGCATCCCGTCGCACCGCACTACCTGGTCGCCTTCGACGACTCGCGCGTCGTGGTCGGCGCCACCCGCGAGACGGGGTCGGGGTTCGACGCCCGCATCACCGCTGCCGGGCAACAGCAGGTGCTCGCGGACGCCCTTGCCGTCGCCCCCGGCCTCGCCGACGCCACGGTGATCGAGACCCGGGTCGGTCTGCGCCCGCTGCCCGAGGGCGACCTGCCGTCGGTCGGCGCGCTCGACGGGCACCCCGGTGTGTTCGTGAACGCGGGCTTCGGCGCGGGCGGCCTCACGATGGGGCCGCTCGTCGGCGACCTCCTCGCCGAGCAGATCGTGGGAGGCGTGGCGCCATGATCCTGACCCGCGAGGAGGCGCGTCGCATCGCCGTGCGGGCGCAGCGCCTCGACGCGACACGGCCGACGGGGCTCGTGCCGCTCGTCGAGCACCTGACGTTCCTGCAGCTCGACCCGACCGCGGCCGTCGCCCCGAGCGCGGAGCTGATCGCGTTCACCCGGCTGGGACCGGCGTTCGCGCCGGGCGAGGTGTCGGAGGCGCTCGAGCGTGACCGGCTGCTTTACGAGGTCAAGGCGATGGACGATCCGAAGCAGCCGCCGTTCGCGATGATCCGCCCTGTCTCCGACCTCGGCCTCCACCTCGACCGCATGTCGCGCTGGCCGGACGCGGTGCCGGCCTGGGCGGCGTGGCTCGCTGCCAACGATGCCTTCCGCCGCGACGTGCTCGCGCGCCTGCGCGATCGGGGTCCGACGCTGTCGAAGGACATCCCCGATACCGCGGCGGTCCCGTGGCAGTCGAGCGGATGGACGCACAATCAGAACGTCACGCGGATGCTCGAACTGCTGCAGGGCCGCGGGGAGGTCGCGGTGGCCGGGCGCGTGGGCCGGCAGCGCACCTGGGATGTCGCCGACCGGGTCTACCCCGCCGGCATCGAGGTCGTCCCCGAGGCGGAGGCCGCGCCGCTGCGCGACGCACGCCGCCTCGGCGCCCTCGGCATCGCCCGGGCGGCACTCGTGGGCGAGGCGGGTGAGGCCGCCGAGGTGGAGGGCAGCGCGCTCGCCTGGCGCGTGGATCCGGAGATGCGGGATGCTGCCGCCGCCGCCGACTTCGGCGGGCGTGTGGCCCTGCTCTCCCCGTTCGACCGCCTGGTGCACGATCGCGTGCGCAGCCAGGAGGTCTTCGGGTTCGAGTACCTGCTCGAGATGTACAAGCCCGCGGCGCAGCGCCGCTGGGGGTACTTCGCGCTGCCGCTCCTGTACGAGGACCGCCTGGTCGGCAAGCTGGATGCGACGGCCGACCGTAAGGCGGGCGTGTTCCGTGTCGCCGCCGTGCACGAGGACGAGCCGCTCTCCCCAAGCGCACGCGACGCCGTCGACGCCGCCGTCGCCGAGCTCGCCGCCTGGCTCGGCCTCGCGGTCGCGCGCTGACCCGTCCCGCGCCCTTCCGCGCACAGGGGTCGCATTCTGCCGGAATGCGCGCGGCATTCCGGCAGAATGCGAC
>NZ_BPER01000012.1:0-92442 GCF_020521355.1 Leifsonia sp. LS1 | reverse complement strand
CTCGCCGACGACCCGCGGGTCGTCGGCCTGCTCGAGACCGCCTTCGGCTGAACGGACCCCTATGCTGCTCGACACCCTCCGCCACGACCGTGCCCTCGCCGTGGTGCGCGCGCCGCGCATCGACGACCCGGTCGCGCTCTGCCGTTCGCTCGCGGCCGGCGGCATCCGCACGGTCGAGTTCACCTTCACGACGCCCGGAGTGGAGTCGGTGATCGCCGCGGCGGTCGAGGGGGAGCACGACGCCCTGGTCGGAGCGGGCACCGTGACGGACGCACGCACGGCCGAGGCGGCGATCGCAGCGGGCGCGCGGTTCCTGGTGACCCCGGGCCTGAGCGAGGGAGCGGCCGCCGTGGCGCGGGAGGCGGGGGTGCCCATCTTGATCGGGGCTCTCAGCCCGACCGAAGTGATGCGGGCGGTCGAGCTGGGTGCCGCCGCGGTCAAGATCTTCCCGGCGTCGCTGGTCGGCCCCGGCTACCTGCGCGATCTGCGCGGGCCCCTGCCGCACGTCCCGGTGGTGCCGTCCGGCGGGCTCACCGCGGCGAACGCCGGCGCGTGGGTGGACGCGGGCGCGCTTGCCGTGACCGCCGGCTCGAGCGTCGTGAGCGCCGCCGACATCGCGGCCGCGTCGTGGGGCGCCGTCACTGAGCGGGCGCGCGCGTTCTCCCTCGCTGCGACCCACGCATGAGCGAGGCGCCGTCGACGCTGATCCGCGGCGCGCTCGTGCTCGACGGCAGCGGCCGGCCGGGGCGCGCCGGTGATGTGCTGGTGGAGGGGGACCGCATCTCGCGGGTCGGCGGCCGTCTCGACGCACCCGGCGCGCGCGTCCTCGACGCGGACGGTCTCGCGCTCGCCCCCGGTTTCATCGACATGCACGCGCATTCGGATCTCGCTGTGCTCACCGATCACGAGCACGTCGCGAAGGTCTCGCAGGGTGTGACCTGCGAGGTCGTCGGTCAAGACGGGCTCTCCTACGCCCCCGCCACTCCCGAGGCGGTCGCGGTCCTGCGCGAGCAGCTCGCGGGCTGGAACGGCGTCCCCGACGAGCTCGGTGCCGGCTGGCCGACCATCGCCGACTATCTCGCGGCGGTCGACCGCGCCCGCCCCGCCGCCAACGTCGCCGCTCTCGTGCCGCAGGGCACCGTGCGACTCGACGTCGTCGGCACCGCCGATCGTGCAGCGACGCCCGAGGAGGTCGCCGCCATGCGCGCGTGCGTGGACCGCGGGATGCGCGACGGCGCGTTCGGCATGTCGTCCGGGCTCACCTATGTCCCCGGGATGTTCGCGAGCACGGACGAGCTCGTCGCACTGGGCGAGGTGGTCGCCGCGCACGGAGGCGTCTACGTGCCGCACCAGCGGTCCTACGGTGCCGGGGCGCTCGCGGCGTACGCGGAGATGGTCGAGGTCGCCCGGCGCTCGGGCGTCGCCCTCCACCTCTCCCACGCGACCATGAACTTCCGCGTCAATCGCGGCCGAGCGGGCGAGCTGATCGCACTCCTCGACGCCGCCCTCGCCGACGGCGTGGAGCTCAGCTTCGACACCTACCCGTATCTCCCGGGCTCGACGACGCTCGCCGCCCTCCTGCCGAGCTGGGCGGCCGAGGGAGGCCCGGCGGCGACGCTCGCCCGCCTCCACGATCCGACCGCCCGGGCGCGCATCGCCCACGAGCTCGACGTCGTCGGCACCGACGGCTGTCACGGCGTGCCCGTCGAGTGGGACACGATAGAGATCTCCGGTGTGCGCGACGCCGCTCTCGCCGACCGCGTCGGCCGCACCGTCGCCTCCCTCGCCGAAGCCTCCGGTGAGCCCGCCTCGGCGGTCGCCCTCGACCTGCTGGTCGCCGACCGCCTCGGCACCGGCATCCTGCAGCATGTCGGCGACGAGGCGAACGTGCGCACGATGATGCGGCACTCCCGCCACACCGGGGGGAGCGACGGCATCCTCGTCGGCGACAAGCCGCACCCGCGCGCGTGGGGAACCTTCCCCCGCTACCTCGGCCACTACGTCCGCGACGAGGGCGTCCTCACCCTGGAGGAGGCGGTCGCGCACCTCTCCGCCCGCCCGGCCGCCGTGCTCGGCCTCACCGACCGCGGCCGCATCGCCCCCGGCCTCGTGGCCGACCTCGTGCTGTTCGAACCCGCGACGGTGGCCGACCGCGCGACGTTCGCCGAACCGCGCCTGCCCGCCGCCGGCATCCCGTGGGTGCTCGTGGCGGGGGAGGCCGTGATCGCCGACGGGCGGCGCACGGAGGCCCGGCCCGGACGCGCGCTACGCTCGTCGGCATGCGCGCCTTCCTGATCGCGTCGTTGCGCGTCGGAATCGTTGTGGGCGCTAATTTCGGAGAGCAGATTCGGCGGGGGAGAGCTGCATCTGCGAGGCGATTCTGCGCGAGGTTCACCGTGGGGGAGATCCCTTATATGAGCGGGCGAAAAAGCTACCTGGATTCGTGTGCCCTGTGACCGATGCCGAGCTACTCACGGTCGCCCAGCTCGGCGCCGACCATCCTGGCTGGGTTCAGGGTCAACTGAACGAGGCGGACCCGTTCATCATCGCTCACGCGAAGGCAGAGGGGTCAATCGTTGTCACTGAAGAGAGCCGCAAGGGCCCAAACACTGAGGACCGAAATCAGAAGATCCCTGGCATCGCCGACGAACACGGTGTCGATGTGGCGGAATTCTTCGACTCCGTGCGCGCCTACGGTTGGCAGTTCTAGCGCGTCTTCCGACATAACGTTGGATGCCCTCGAACTGATCGATGCCGATGAGTCCATCGCCCAGGCTGATCGAGTGACGAGCCTGACCATTCGAAGCTCAGGGAATTCGTTACTGTCCTTCGGGGCATGCTGGTTTCTGGTGCGAATTCCGCAGCAGCCGCGGTTGCTTCTGTACTCGTTCAACAGCTTCTTGTCGCCAAGCTGACATGTGAATATTACCAGCGTAGCGTCTTGCTTGCTTCGTAACAGTATTATGCTTGCTTTGTATCCTTATAGTGATACAATCCAAGAATGAAGTCGAACGAGGCGATGCTTGCGATTGTGGAGATCGCGGCGTCTCAGTGGGGAATGCTCACGACCCGGCAGGCTTCGGAAGTCGGGGTGGAGCGCATTGACCTGTCTCGGCTTGCTCGGGCGGGGCAGCTCGTTCGTGTCAATCAGGGTGTCTATCGGGATGCGGGAGCGCCGGCGGATGAGCTGGAGGAACTCCGTGCAGCCTGGCTGAGTACGGATCCTTCGCGTCTCGCGGGTGAGCGGCTGCGTGATGGGGCGGCGGGGGTGGTCGTGAGTGGCGCGTCGGCGGCCGAGGTTCACGGCATTGGGGACCTGCGTGCGGGGGTTCATGAGTTCTCGGTCGCGGTGCGCAAACAGTCGCAGCGGCCGGACGTACGGATCCGCAAGCGTGAGCTCCCGGCGACGTCGGTGACGATTGCTCGGGGTCTTCCGGTAACTACGGTCGCTCAGACTCTCGCTGACCTCGTCAATGAGAATACGGATCTGACGCTGGTGTCCCAGGGGTTCCGTGATGCGGTGATGCGAGGACTGAGTGTGGATGGGATGGGTGAGCTGATCACTGACGCTGCAGCCCGACGGAACGGGACCAGCGATGGGGTGGCTGTCGTCGATCGCGTCGCGCACCTCGCAGGGGTGGACGACAGAAGCCTCGCGGAGGTGGTGCTGCGGACGCCGGCGGGGACAGAGGCCATGCTTGATGGGATCTCGAAGATGGTGGCGCAAGGGGTAATAGGCGATCTCGGTTCTGCCCTTCAGATTGCCTCCGCGAGATGGGTATCTGAGATTTCGAAGCCGGCCATGGATACGGCGCTGGAGAACGTCCGACAGAGCATCGTGAGAGCGATGCTCCCCGAAAGCATGGGTGGTGTGGTCTCCCCAGTTGCGACGGCTCTGATTGCCACGCTGCGCGACGGTATACAGATCAGTCCGGCCGCACAGGCCGTACTCGAATCAGCGGCGCGGCAGGCTTCATCCCCTCGGCTGGCAACAACGCAACCTGCGATGGCTGCGATGGTGAGGGCCATTCAAGAACAACGCACGATCGAGCAGATCGACGTTGAGGATGGGGTGGACAGAGATGCCGTCTGAACGGCCATACACGGCTGCCGGCATCCGGGCGGCGATCGGTGCGCGGGCCCGTGATCGCGCACGCGAGGATAAGTCGATGTCAGTCGGGGACCTCATTCAGCTGAATTACTACGACAGGTTCCTGGTCCGGGTGTTCGCCGACCCGGAATGGGTACTTAAGGGTGGCACCATGATGCTGGCCCGTGTGCCCGATAGTCGCGCTACACGGGACATCGACCTCTTCCGAAACGGATACACGGCAGCCCAGGCAGTTGAACGGCTCCGCGAGCTCGCGGCGGTGAACCTCGGTGACCACTTCAACTTCGTCTTCGCCGGCACCGAGGATATTGCGGCCGGGGAGAATCAGCCATACCTCGACGGCGCGCGCGTGACCTTCAACACTTACATCGGCGCACAGCAGGTTGGATCGGTCAAGGTAGATCTTGTCGGGGGCGTCATCCTGACCGCACCGCCCGTGGCGTACGAACCCGCTTACCGTCTGTCGCTGCGAGACGTCGTCACTCGCGACTATCAGCTGTATCCGCTGCCAGATCAGATCGCCGACAAAGTCTGAGCGACCGTCGATACCTACAGCGGTCGACCGTCCTCTCGCGTCAAGGACGGAATCGACCTCGTGGTTATCGCTCGAACACAGGACGGAATCGACGCGAACGAGCTGGCGACCGCGATCACACGGGAGCAGGGTCTGCGACGTCTCGCCCCCTTCGACTCCTTCTTGCTGCCGGTCGAATGGGCGGAAACCTACCCTCGTCAGGCCAGGCAGGTACCGCATTGCGCTGCGTATGACACTCTCGAAACCGCACAGACGCTCATGACAGCGTTCATCACTCCAATCCTCACCGGGGCAGCCAACGGCAGTTGGCGCCCATCCGAGACCGCCTGGCGATAGTGGGGTGGCGGTGCCGGCAGCGCAAGCGAGGACCGAACCCAGCATCCCACGATCTAGGCGCCCCAAGCAGCCACCCGTGCTGAAATGGCTCGAACCTGACAGCCTGCAACTGAGCAATTGTCAGCGGATGGGGATAAACTTCATGGGTGAGTTTTGTGGTTTAGAAGTGCCGGTATAGAGGCTCCTTCTCGGTACCGAGAATGGAGACCTTATGCTGCCAACGGATCCACCACTTGATGGCGAGCGCCGATCTGCGCTTGCCACCGAGCTTCGGCTGGTTCCCGAGCGTGTCAGGCGCGCGTTCGGGCTCCCGTCGATGGCTCTCGACGTGCTGGATGCGATGGTCGCCACCGTGTACGACCTGCTCGACGAGAACGGCCGGACGTGGGACGAGCGGCTGGCCGGACTGTCAACGCGGTTCGAGCAACTCTTCCCGGAAGGTTTCCCTGAAAGCCGTCTGGCTGACCTGGCCGACCTCTCCGAGGAGGAGGTTTCCGAGCGCATCAAGGCCAGCATGGGTAGGCTGAACAGGCCCGGCACTCGACGTTTCGTCAACCGCCTGATGGGGACGAAACGATTCCATCGACTCACCGTCGCGTATAACGACGACGTGGCGCTACTGCTACTTGGCGTCCGCAGATTCCTGCGTAGTTCCATGCCGATCGCCCAGGCGCTGCAGGACGCGGCCGCACCACTCACCCCTAGAGAGCGAGCCGACCTCGCCGGCCTCAGCGAAGCCGAGGCGGTCTTGCTTGACGGTGTGCTTAAACTGGACCAAATGGTCGGCTCGTTCTTCAACAACCGGGACATCGATCTGAAAGCCAAAGGGTTCCCTCTTCGCAATGAAGAAGCAACCACCCTTGACGTTGATCTGGACGAGCTGACCACCATCATGCGGGTGATGCTCGACGTCGAAACACAACATCGAGCGCAAGAGATCAGCGACGTCCTTTCCCGAAAACTGAGAGGCTTTGAACAGGCCCTCACGATGTCCGACGACGGCGTATCCCAGGCCGCGAACAGTTTGGTTGAGTTCATTGACCGACTGCTCCGCACCGCGTTCGACGAGGATGACGTTCTGGAATGGGTGCGTAAGTACTGCCCTGACGAGAAGGACCTGACCTTCGATCGCGGAGGGAAGCTGGTTCCCACCAAGCGGGCGAGCGCCCTCTGCTTCGCGCACGCTGCGCAGCAGCCCGAAGAGAACTCCACCCTCGAGTCGATGGTCGCTTTGAGCATCGTGAAAGTTCGTGGCGCGGCGGAGAAGTTGAAGCACGCTAGTGCCGGAACCGACGAGGAAGAAGCGGAGCTCCGCGGGCTAATGCAATCACTCCGTGGAGCACTGACTTTCACGCTCCGCTTCAATTGGCTGCTAGCAAACGATGACCGCTATTCGTATCTTCAGGAGCGCTTCGACAAGGTGGCTGCGGCCTAGTCTGTCAAGGTCATGGCCACGACTTCGAGCTCACCACTGAAAGCCGTGCGCAGATCAATCGAATCGAGGTGTTGGGGTGCCGAGGGAGAATTTCGACGCGCTCGAGGCAGCCGTCGTCGGACATTCACGGGCAGAAACCTGGGGCGCGGCGCGCCGTGAGTGGGTCGTCGTCGGGGTGGTGGGCGATCCGAACAGTTCGGGTGTCTGCGTTTGCGGCCACACCGATCTCCGATGGCTGTTCACCATCCGGAATACTCACAACGCTTCCGAGCTGGAACCGATCGGCAGCGTGTGTGTGAATCACTTCGAGCAGGAAGACCTCGATCGAGACGTCAACGTCCTGCCCAAGCTGCTCGCTCTGCGCCTCGCCTACGCAGAAGGACGGCAGGTGACTCTCACCTCCGATTTCTTCACCCGCGGCCTGCTGGACTACCTCGACGACGCCGGCGCGTTCTTCCCCGACCAGTGGAACACCACAGAAGGGCATGAAGACTATTGGTTCCTCACTGACATGTTCAATAAGCGCATCAAGGCGAACATCACCAGAGGTCAGAACAACAAGATCCGTGCTCTCCTCGAGAGAAGGATTCGGCCCTTCGTCGAGCGCGACCAACGTCTTTCGTAGCCGCTCGCCTACGCCCTGGGAAGGCGTTCTCGATGATGGCTCTCACAGCTGCATCGAGGTTGGCGGCTGGCTGCCAGTCCGCGTCCGGGAGGTCCTTCTCTTGGAAGGCGAACGCGTGTCCGGTCTCGTCGAGCCGTACCATGCCGATGGGCACGGCATCGATGCCGACGGCGTATCAGCGGCCTGGAGCGAGGGACCGTCCGAGGTAGTTGTCGTCTCGATGACGAACGACCGGTACGGCCGCACCCTCGAAGTCAGACCACTAGGGCTCTTCGCTTGCGTCAATCTGATCCGGGTCGATTGGCCTGCCCGGATGGTAGCGCCGCGCGGCCGCGGAGCGCGACTGATGGTGGCGCCGCCGGCGCCAACGGGGAACCGATTCCCCGTTGCCGCGGCCGACGGCAACGATGTCGAGCTCACGGTCGGTCAGCAGCCCCCACCCGTGCCCGAGGCCGGCGGTGCGGCGTGATTGGACGGTGAGGGTCGCCCGGGTGCCGGGCCAGTCCTGGTCGACTAGGAGCACGGCGTCGTGCGCGCCCGACTTGCCCTGCAGGCGGGCGAGATCAGCTGCTGCGGGGGTCTCGGACGGGTGGACGGCGATCGCGATCGAAGCTCGGACAGCGAAACCCCGTATCGAGGGCTCAGCTCTCGGAACGGTGCCGTTGGGCAGCGGTGAGAAGTTCGCGGAGAACTACCAAGGCCGCTTCGAGATCCTCCTCCGAAACGGGCCTCGCATGTGCCACAGCGTTGCGCACCGTGCGCACGGCACTGATCTCGGCGGCATGATCAAGCTCGAACCACTTCATCGAATCGTCGGCCCTGACGTAGCTGCGCCGCGGAACACGAGTCCAGCCAATCATCTCGGTGAGCACTTCGTAGTGCTCCAGAATGGCGACCTTCAGTTCTGCATTCGACGGGACGCCACGCGGGTCAGCGGCCCAATCCCAATTCTGGGTTTCGACCCGATGGGCCAGCTTCTGGAGGTGTTCGCTTGTCGTTGACGTCACCTTGTCGTCGCCAATGTGAACCGTCATCGAATTGTTCGCGGTGGATTGACTGCTCGCGTTGATCAGCGACTGCTGCACCAAGACGATTCCGCGCAGCGTTTCGACGCCATCCTGTGCGCTCTTCGCTGCGGCCTGAGCCTCCTCAACTTTCCGCTTCAAGGAGATTCCGAGAACGGTCACTTCTGAGAAGTCGGGCCATAGTAGCAGCACCACGATTAGTAGGGCGACGAGTGAACTCGCGCTGGCGACTGACAAAGGGGGCACATGTCGTAACCACGGAGTGCTTGCCGTCCACATCGAGGGTGCTCTCGATAGTGCACTCGCGATACCCAATCGTCGAGAAGATCGCGAACACCAACAGCAAGCCGAGGGCGGCGCCCCACCGGACATTGCGCCATGCACGCGACACCTGCGGCGCAGGCTCGGGCTGCTTCGCTGACGGGGTGGTCATGGTCACATCCTCCCGGTAGCTGTCGCTGGTGCGGCAAGTCGCGGTTCCCACCGTTTCGATATGCCGGGGATGCCGCTTCGATTCTTTGGAACTACACGGCGCTGATCACCCAGTGCCGGTCTTTCCTGCTGAGTCCGAACGTGCAAGATGCAACCTGCGCAGGATCGCTCTTGGCGACTCCGTTTACGGTGATTCGGAATGAAGTGGGAAAGTCGGGAGTTCCCGAGACGCGCACTGTCTGGCGTTTATCCGCGAGCGCACCGCATTCGGCAATAAGTTCGCTGCCGCCGGATGGGTAGGAGGCCGGGAAGTACGCGTCCAAGGCCCCGGTATCGCGCGTCTCGACGTAGCCGAGTATCCTGCCTGCCTCGGCGCGGGCGTCGTCGCGAGTGGGTTTGTCTGGTAGCGAGCTGACAACGATGGTGATGAGGAACACGACTGCGGCGATAGGTATCACTAAGGCTGCCAGGCCCCAGTATCTCCAGCGTAGTTCCGTCGTGTTCCTCATCAGTTCCTCACATCATTATTTTCACTGTGGCCCGTTCAGGCATGGAAGTCGAACAATTGAACTTGGAACGTGTACTGGGCCTCACCTGACGCCACAGCTCGCGCCTTAACCTGCGTCCACGATGCGTTGTGCTGGTTGGAGGTGTGGTAAGTGAAGTAGGGCTCGGTGCCAACGATCTGAGTGACGATTCCGGCGTGATCCATCGTCCCGTCGGATGTGCTCTCGTTCCAGATGAAGTAGGCGATGTCGCCGGCCAGGAAGTGAGCGTTCGTCTCCTGCGTCAAGAGGCCGTGGTTGGTACCGTAGGCGTTCTGCCATTGGGCGTTGATCCATGTCTTGGACCATTCATAGACGTTGTTCAGGCCGTTGTAGAACCAGCGGTTGACATCATTCTTGTCACCAGTCGCCGTCTGCCCCCATCCTCCGGCCAGCAAAGCTTGCGAAACGAAGTTCGTGCAGTCGTTGCTCTGAGCGACGTACGCAGTGTTGTAGTTGTTCCAGTATGCGTTGGCGTACGACACGATCGCAGTCTTGCTGACGCTGGTGAGAGCTACAGCGGCAGGGCCCTGCTTCGCTACCTGCGCCCCTGCGCTCAGATCGCTCTTCCACTTCTGGTACCCGGGCTCCAGGCTCCCATTTTTCATCTCGGTCAGAAGAGCGGGGCTGTACATCGTCGTGGCCGTCTCGAGTGGGTCATGCGAGAGAGCGGCTACCTTCCATGCGCCGTCAACGCGACTAAGCTCAGCTTTCTGGATCGAGCCATATTCGTAGTCAGGAAGGGGTGTTCCGTCAGCGAGCGGAGCCCGCTTCATGGTCGTGGTTTCTCTGAATTTGACCGTCGATGTGTCGCCGGAAACAGATGACGAGATGATGTCGATGACAGAAGTTGATGCCGTGAAGGCGTCACCATGCGCGGCGAACCAGGAGGCTTGCTCGCGCAGCGGAGTCTCTTCAGCGACGATCGCCGCCTGGCGACTTTGAGTCACAACCGGAGCCGAGCGAAGGAGGCTCGACTTTCTCTCGCTGGCGACCAAAGCCTGGTCATTCCGATGCTCGACATCAGACTTGATCGCCGCTATCCACTGGTTTGCATCCGGCGCGGTGACTGCACCGGCAGGATCCCCTACCAAGCCGGTCAACATCGCCATAGATGCAACGGCCCCCAGCGATGCGGCCCATCGAATCAAACTGCGCTTCACGAATGTTCCCCCTGTTGTGACGGCGTCCAGGAGGAGCCCAGCGTTCGCACGACGAGAGCCGTTCACTGATTCGTTCCCCCCAGAACGCAGAGCATTGTTGCTCGTTGCAGGAAAGTAACACACGGCATCATCACATTGGAAGGAGCGGCTCGCTTCCTCCTCCTCCGTAGTGACGCGGTGGTCCTCCCGGGGGCGGTGTTCCAGGTGGACGCGCTCTGAGAGAGCCATCTCTCGCAGGTCAGCTCCTCGTCAAAGCCCCTCGTGGGCGCCGACCCGATCAGCTCGGGTCGCCCTAGTCTGTCGTCGTACTGGGGATCACGCCGGTGTGCCTGAAGAGCGCCTGCTCGGGCCAGTCGAGCTCGTCGACGCCGATGCGATTGCCTGGAGCACCGGCGGCCTTGCCCTCGTCCGCCAAATCCCCGCCGGCGAACGGCATCCGGTCTATGTGTGGGTCGCCGCGAACCTCGTCCATAGGCGCTGAGAGGCCGGATCAGGGGTAGTACGGCGAGATCTCGGCGGGGATGCCTGCGGCATCGACCACGTCCTGTAGTCCGCGACTGAGCTCCGGATCGCCGGGCGCCTGCTCGGGCATGTAGACGCGGAGGTCGGGGCGGTCGGGTGATGCCGGGGTAAGCCGCTGGAGCTCGCGCAGCAGCCGCGGTTTCCGTCTGCAGCGCTCGTTCAGGATCACGACGATCGTTTCGTACGGGTCATCGAATTCGTACGGCATGATCACGAGTAGATCCATGTCGAGCTCCGCACCTGCCGGGATGTCCACTCGTTCGACGTCGGGCGGCCCGAAGGGGCCGCCATCCTTGTCGCGGCCCGGGAATCGGACGCCGTAGGCCCGGGTCCAGGGAGCGGCCGGGAAGCCCGGGACACGCGGCACGAGCTCGCTCCACTTCATCCTGCGAACGTACCAAGACGAACCGACCAGCATCGTACGAGACGGCGCCGTGGTCATCGCCCCTCGAGGGCGCCGACCACGATCATGCCGGGTCGGACCGGTCGTTCGTCGTGCGCGGGTTGACGCCGGCGTGCCGGAACATGGCCTGTTCTGGCCAGTCCGTGTCGTCGACGAGCTCGTAGACGTCGCACGCGGCCGCCCCGGCGTACACGGTCGGGATCCGCAACCGTGCAGGCGGGATCGTTGCGGCCGGGACGAGCACGGCGCGATCGCGGGCCTCCTCGTCATGGAGCAAGATCGCCCGGAACACCGGCGCCGCCGTCATGGCCAAACTCTAGGACCACGGTCGGAGATCTCCGCGCGGCTGCTCGGGATCGAGGCAGGCGGAGCCTGCGCAGTGCTGTGGGTGTCCCGCGCGAGCGCGTGACCGGACGCAGCCCCGCCGTCGGCGGCTGTTCTGACTGATCGGTGCCCGCTACCGCGGGTGCTCTGTTTCGGTTAGGGCGCGAGGGCCAGGCTCTGGTTCATGATGGTCTCGAACTCGATTGGGGTCAAACGGCCGAGGCGGGCTTGCCTGCGACGTCGGTGGTAGGCGCGTTCGATCCAGGTGATGATCGCGATTCGCAGGTCTTGCGTACGAGACGACCATCGTCGCGTCGGACGACGACCCGTTCTGTCCGGAGGGCGCGCAGGCGGCCTACGGGGCGCCGCTCGGCATCCCGGTGCACACCATCCCGGGCGGCGGTCACCTGGAGCTGACGGCCGGGTACGGCGAGTGGCCGTCGATGCTGGCGTGGTCGTTCGACCCGACCACGACCCTCCAGCCCCGCTGAACGCAGGAGGCGCCCCGACCGCGATGGTCGGAGCGCCTCCGGGATGCCATGCGCAGGGTCAGGCCTGCGCCTCCCGCACGATCGCGACGAGCGGGTCGTAGAGCGCCTCGCCGGGCACGACCCCGGTGACCTCGCTCACGATGTCCTCGGCCGGCGCCTCCTCGAGTAGGCGCTTGAGCTCGACGCTCTGGGTGTCCTCCGGCACGTCGAACCGCAGCGCGGCCCCGACGGCGGCGAGCAGGGCCTGCGGCACCGAGCCGACGAACGCCACGTGATCGACGGCCGGTCCGATGAACCGGTCGTTGCGGCCGAGCTTGCGCAGCGGCTCACGACCGACGCGCACCACCTCGTCGACCAGATACCGGTTGGTGAAGCGGTCCAGGATCTTCGCGCGGTACGCGGCCATCTCCTCCGGGTCGAGCCCGTGCTTGGCGATGAGGGCCGCGGAGGTCTCCGCCAGGGCGTCCTCCGCGGCCTGGCGCACGGCGGGGATCGCGATGGCGTCGCTGATGGTCCGGGCACCCTGCAGGAACCCGGTGTACGCCACGGTCGCGTGCCCGGTGTTGACCGTGAACAGCTTGCGCTCGATGTAGGGCGCGAGCGAGTCCACGAAGTGGGCGCCCGGGATGGGCGGCACCTGCCCGGAGAACGGGCTGCGGTCGACGACCCACTCGTAGAAGGTCTCGACGGTGACGTCGATGCCCGCGTCCGGCGCCTGGGCGGGGACGATCCGGTCGACGGCGGTGTCGGCGAAGACCGCTTTCGCGCCCAGCGCCTCCCGCGTGTCGTCGTCCGGGAGGCCGTCCATCAACTCGGCGGCCAGGAGGTCCGTCGCGCCGATCGCGTTCTCGCACGCCATCACGGCCAGACGCGGGGCGTCGTCCGCCCGGGCGGCGAGTCCCTTCGCGATGACCGGGGCGACGAAGCGCAGGATGCGCGGTCCCACCGCGGTCGTGACCACGTCGGCGGTCGCGATCTCGGCGACCAGAGCCTCCTCGTCGGTCGCGCTGTTGATCGCGCGGAAGCCGGTCACGGTCTTCGTCTGAGACTCCTCGCCGACGAGGTGCACGTCGTAGGAGTCCGCCGCCGCGAGCGCGTCGATCAGCTCGGCGTTGACGTCGGCGAAGACGACCTCGTACCCGGCTTCGTGCAGCAGAAGCCCCACGAAGCCGCGGCCGATGTTGCCTGCGCCGAAATGGACGGCCTTCATCCTGTCCCTCTCCTACTCGTTCACGTCGCCGAGGAGCGCGTACAGAGCGTCCGCGTCCGGGGCGTCGAGCAGCTTCTGCACGTCGTCCTCCTCCGAGAAGAGGATGGCGATCTTGGACAGGATCTCGAGATGCTCGTTGTTCTGCCCGGCGATGCCGACGACGAACCGCACCTCCTCGCCGCCCCAGTCGAGCGGCGAGGAGTAGCGGATGAACGAGAGGGCCGAACGCGTGATCTCGTCCTTGGACTCGTTGGTGCCGTGCGGGATGGCGAGACCGTTGCCCATGAAGGTCGAGACGGTGTTCTCGCGGTCCTGCATCGAGTCGACGTACCCGGGGAGCACGGCGCCGGCCTGCACGAGCAGGGCACCCGCCTCCCGGATCGCGTCCTCCCGCGTGGTCGCGGTGCCCGCGGCCACGACGTTCGCCCGGTCGAGAATGGTGTCGGTCATTTGGTGGCGTCCTCCGGTGCTGCTTGGGCCTGCTGGTTCTTGACGAGGTCGACGACCTCGTCGTACCGCGGGCTGTTCATGAAGTTGTCGACGGACACGTGCACCGAGTCCGGCGACTGGCCCTTGGCGCGATCGGTCAGCTCGCGCTGCGTGATGACCAGGTCGGCCGTGCCGTCGAGGTTCGCGATGGCCTGGTTGGTCACCGTGACGCCGTCGATGCCCGCCTTCTTGATCTTGTTGCGCAGCACGGACGCGCCCATCGCGCTCGAGCCCATCCCAGCGTCGCATGCGAACACGATGTTGCGCACCAGGCGGTCGGTGCCGTCGCCCTGGGCGTCGCCGGCGTCGTGCTCGCCTTCGTCGACCAGGCCCTCGAGCACGCTGGACTGCTTGCCCTTGTTGGCCTCGGTCTGGGCCACGGCGGCGGACAGGTCGCCCGCGTTGCCGGAGGCGAGGTCGCGCTTGCGGCTGGCGCGCAGGATGACCGACGCGACGATGAACGACACGGCCGCGGCGCAGATCACGGAGAGCGTCACCCCGACGAAACTGTCACCCGGCGTCTGGAGCAGTACGGCGATGATCGACCCGGGCGAGGCCGGGGCGCGCAGACCGGAGTTGAACGTCACGTTGACGGCGATGCCGGTCATGCCGCCGAGGATGGCCGCGATGATGATCACGGGCTTCATGAGCACGTACGGGAAGTAGATCTCGTGGATGCCGCCGACGAACTGGATCAGCGCGGCGCCCGGAGCGCTCGCACGGGCGACCCCCAGACCGAAGATCGAGTAGGCGATCAGGATGCCGAATCCGGGACCCGGGTTCGCCTCCAGCAGGAAGAGGATCGACTTGCCGGTCTGCTGGGCCTGCTCGACACCCAGGGGGGTGAGCACGCCGTGGTTGATGGCGTTGTTGAGGAACAGCACCTTGCCCGGCTCGATCAGGATGCTCGCGAGCGGCAGCAGGTGCGCCGACACGAGCCAGTTCACGGCGCCGCCGAGCACCGTGCTCAGCCACTCGACGAGCGGCGCGATGCCGAAGAAGGCGCCGATCGAGAGCAGCATGCCCACGATGCCGGCCGAGAAGTTGTTGACCAGCATCTCGAAGCCGGCCTTGATCTTGCCGTCCCAGATGGAGTCGACCTTCTTCATGATCCACGCGCTCAGCGGGCCGAGGATCATGGCACCGATGAACATCGGGATGTTGGAGCCGACGATCACACCCATGGTCGCGATCGAGCCGACCACGCCGCCGCGGACGCCGTAGACCATCCGGCCGCCGGTGTTCGCGATGAGCAGCGGCAGCAGGTAGGTGATCATCGGGCTGACGAGGCCGACATACTGCTCGAAGGTGTGGCCGTTCGCGTCCTGCGCGAGGACGGTGGCTGCGCCGTCCCAGCCGATCTTGGCCTGGTCGCCGAAGCCGCCGAGGATGCCGTTGATGTCCCAGCCGGTGTTCTGCAGCCAGCCGGTCGCGATGAACAGGGCCGTGATGAACCCCCAGGCGATGAACGCCGGGATGTTCGGCATGACCATGTTCGAGAGGAAGGTCCCGAAGCGCTGCACGTGGACGCGCGCTCCTCCGGGCTTCTTCGGCGTCGTCACTGTCGCCGATGTCATGATGGTGCCTCGTTTCTGTCGGTGATCACGGGGATCGTTGGGGGACGTATCGCTCGGGTTGCGGGCGCTACCGGGGTGGTGCGGTGAGCGTGGAGGCGGCCGCACGGACCGCCTCCCGGGCCTCGGCCGCGCCGTCGGCGGCCAGGGCGACCTCGGCCAGGGACGTCGCCTGGTCGAGGGTGTAACGGGTCAGGGAGAGCCGCACGTCGGCGAGCGCCGCGGGCGACATGGACAGAGTGGTGGCGCCGAGACCCACGAGCACGACGGCGAGCAGCGGGTCGGCGGCGGCCTCCCCGCAGATCCCCACCGGCTTGCCGTGGGCGCGGCCTGCGGTGCCGACCTCCCCGATCAGGCGGAGGACGGCCGGGTGCCACGGGTCCTGGAAGCCGGCGACCGAGCCGAGGAGGCGGTCGGCGGCGAGCGTGTACTGCGTGAGGTCGTTCGTGCCGATGGAGGCGAACGCCGCCGTCTCGAGCACACGGTCGGCGAGCAGCGCGGCCGAGGGGACCTCCACCATCACGCCGACGGTCTTCAGGCCGAACCCGCTCGCGAGCTCGACGAAGTAGCGCGTCTCCTCGACGGTCGACACCATGGGCGCCATGACCCACAGGTCGGCCTCGGTGGCGGCGTCCGCCTCGGCGAGGGCGGTGAGCTGCTCGCGCAGGAGGTCCTCGTTGGCGCGCAGCGCCCGCAGCCCGCGGAGACCGAGAGCCGGGTTGTCCTCGTGCGCGTCGTTGAGGAAGGCGAGCGGCTTGTCGGCGCCGGCGTCGAGCACGCGCACGACGACCTTCTTGCCGGGGAACGCCGCGAGGAGCGCCGTGTACTGCTCGCGCTGCTGCTCGACGGTGGGGGCCATGCGCTGGTCGAGGAAGAGGAACTCCGTGCGGAACAGGCCGACGCCCTCCGCTCCGGCGTCGAGGGCCTTCTGGGCGCCCTCGGCCGAGCCGAGGTTGGCGAGCAGCGGGATCGCGGTGCCGTCGGCGAGGGCCCCGGGCTCGAGGCCGCCCGCGAGCGCCGCCGCGCGCTCGTCGATGCGGCGCTGCGCCTCCGCGCGCTGGTCGGCGTCGGGGGCGACGGTGACGGTTCCCGAGGCGGCGTCGACGATGACCTCGGTGCCGTCGGTCAGCGTGTCCGCTCCCGCCACGCCGACGATCGCGACGATCGCCTTCTCGCGGGCGAGGATCGCCGTGTGGGAGGTCGGGCCTCCCTCTCGGGTCACCAGGCCGAGCACTTTGGACAGGTCGAGCAGCGCTGTGTCGGCCGGGGCGAGGTCGTGGGCGACGAGCACGTAGGGCACGTCCGACTCGGGGACGCCGGGCGCCGGGCGGCCGGAGAGCGCGGCGATCACGCGCTGCGCGACGTCGTCGAGGTCGGTGGCGCGCTCGCCCATGTAGCCGCCGAGGCCGATGAGCATGTCGCGGAAGACCGCGAATCCCTCGAACACGGCGCGCTCGGCGGTCGTGCCGCCGTCGATGCGGGTGGCGACGTCGTCGGCGAGGGTGGAGTCCTCCGCCATCATCGACTGCGCCTCCAGCACGTCGGCGGCGACGCCGGTGACCTTGGCGGCGCGGCTGCGCAGATCGGCGGCGACGGTGGCGACGGCTTCAGCGACGCGGGCCTTCTCCTCGTCGGGGGTGCGGGTGCTGGGCGTCTCGGCCGGCTCCGGGAGCGGGTCGGACATGCGGAGCACCGTGCCCAGGGCGACGCCCTGGCCGATTCCGGCTCCGGTGAGCTGCGTGGCGGTCGTGTCGGTCATGATCAGGCGTCGTGGTCTGTGGTCAGGATGTCCGCGAGGTCGTCGAGCACCGCGTCCGCGTCGGGCGCGTCGGTGGTGAGGACGATCTTGTCGCCGTGGTCGATGCCCAGGGAGATGACGCCGAGGATGCTGCCGGCGTCGACGGTCTTGCCGCCCTCCTTCGAGAGCTGCACCTTCGCGCCGGAGTTGTTGACCGCCTCGACGAAGAGCTTCGCCGGTCGCGCGTGCAGTCCGTGGCTCGATCCGACGGTGATGATCCGCTCAGCCATGTGTGTTCTCCTTCGATGGTTCGTCGCCCCGGGGTTCCGGGAGGATCGCTCGTGCTCTCATAGTGCCGCCGCCCCGGCGCCGAGAGCCAGGTCCAGCGCCTGTGCGCCGTCGAGGGCCGCCGGCGAGATGGGCGGGAGCACGGCGACCGCGGTGCCCACGGCGGCGGCGCGTTCGCGCAGCGCGGGCACGGAGGCCTCCAGGTGCGCCCCGACGAGGACGACGTCCACGCCGGTCAGAGAGTCGAGCTGGGAGACGCTCCCGGCCTCGACGGTCGCTGTGATGCCGCGAGCGGCCGCGGCGTTGCGGAGCTTGACGGCGACGAAGGTGCTCGAGGCTCCCGCACCGCAGACGACGACGATCTTCATCGACCTGTGCCTTTCGGTAACGCAGTGTTGCTGGGTGGAGCGGATGGATCGTCTGCCATGTTCGCCCGGTTCGCGGGATCCTTCCAGCAGCCTTTCTTCCGGGGGTGCGGAAGCGGAGGCGCGCGACGGTCGCGGGTATGCATTGCGGACTACGGAAACCGGGGGCTCAGGTTTCGGGATGTTGGCGAGCACTCCGGAGACGGGGGTCACCGGTGGCCAGGTTGGGACATCATGCCCCTTTTTCCGAGACCTCAGTACCGTCACGCTCGCCGTGGCCGCCGTGCAGCCGGGAGGACCGTCGCCGCGGTCTCGGCCGCAGCCGTCCTCGCTCTGACCGCACCCTCCGCCGCCCTGGCCGATCAGACGATCTCCACGGCCGGGCCGCTCACCTCCGTGCGGATCACTCCCGACCTCAACTGCGCCGTCGACTACGCCGGCGACACGCACGGGTCATTCTTCGACGGAACCGCGTGCGGGACCTTCGTCGCCTTCGGCGAGGGCGCCGAGCGGGTACTCGCCGGGCCGAGCGTCATCCCGGCCGGTGGCGACGTGGCAGCACAGACCATCCCGGTCGTGCCCGTCGAACAGACCATGACCGGTTCCGGCTCGCGGAGAGATCCGTTCGCGGTCACGACGGTCGCGGACGCACGGAGCAGCGCGGGCCCAGCGGTGCTGCGGATCACGCAAGTCGACAGCTATGTCACCGGAGACAACTACTACGCGACCACCACGACGATCTCGTCGCTGGACGGAGGGGCGCACGATGCCGTGCTCTTCCACGGAGCCGACTGCTACCTCGGCGACAACGATCAGGGATACGGCGACCACTCCGCTGCGACGGGCGCCGTGACCTGCACGTCCAGTCTCGGCGACGCGGCACGGATCGAACAGTTCATCCCGCAGACCCCCGGGTCGTCGTACTTCTACGGCCACTACCGCCAGGTGTGGTCCCGCATCGCTGCGAAGCAGTCGCTGCCCGACCTGCTCGCCTCGCCGAGCCTCGCTCAGGACAACGGTATGGCGCTCTCCTGGAACCTCTCCGTGCCGGCGGGCGGATCCGCGTCCGCGTCGATGCTCACCAACTTCTCCCCGATGAACATCCGGGCCCTTCCGACCACCATCACGCCGGACGCGACCTCGGTTCGCGCGGGGTCGACCGTCACGGTCGCCGTCGACGTCAGCAACGCGGACAACGCCATCGACGTGATGACGCAGAGCCTCGAGGTGCTGCTGCCGCGCGGGGCGGTCTACGTCGAGGGTTCCGTCGTCGGCGCGTCCGGGCCGGCCATCCAGTCGGACCGCACGCTCGCGATCCCGATCGTCGGCGTGGTCGTCGGCGGAGGCTCCACCTCCGTGACCTTCCAGGTGGTCCTCACCGAAGAGGGTGCGGCGGCATTCGACCTGACGGGCTCCGCCCTCCTCGCGCCGGTGCTCCCGTCGACCGCCTCGGTTGCCGTGTCACCCGCGCCGGCCAAGCCGACCGCGAGCGACGACACCGCATCGACCTCCTACGCGACGGCGGTCACCATCCCGGTGCTGGACAACGACACCGGCGAGGACATCGCGGTCACCGCGGTCGACCAGAGCGAGCATGGAGTGGTGACGCTGAACGACGACGGCACGATCACGTTCGTTCCGGTGACCGGATTCGCCGGCACGGCGACCTTCGAGTACACGATCGCAGACGCCGTCGGGCAGCGCGCTTCGGCGACGGTGATCGTCGAGGTCCGGCCGATGGTCGGCCTGGACCCGGAACAGCCCGAGGGGCCGGAGCTGCCGGCGACGCCGGAGCGGCCCGAGCCTCCTGCGCAGCCCCAGCCACCGACGGCTCCCGCGGCGACGGGCCCTGACGTGCTCGCGCAGACCGGGTCCACCATCGCGAGCGGCGCCGGCATCGTCGCGCTGGCCGGCCTCCTCGCCGGAGCGGTGCTGCTCATCGTGCGCCGCCGACGCGCCGAGCAGGCGTAGCCCCGCCGCAGGAAGGGGCCGCATCCATCGGGTGCGGCCCCTTCCCGCGCGCCGGGACCCACGACCTCCCCGGGCCGCACTTCCGGGGGGGCGGAAGATTTCCTGGGGGCGACGACCCGGATCGATGTGCTCGTGGTTGACTCGGTCCAGGAAGGTGGTCTCCGGTGGCGCTCTCGGCACAGCAGACGAGGATGCTCGACATCCTTGCGCGCCGCGCTGCCTGGGTGACCGCGGCGGAGCTCGCCCACGACCTCGGCGTCACGACGCGCAGCATCCGCACCTACGCCGCGGCGCTCGGCGAGCTCGTGGAGTCGGGCGCCAGCGGGTACCGGGTGCGGCAGGAGGCCTACGCCGCCCACCTCGACGACTCCGGCTCCGGAGACCCCGGCCCCGGCTTCGGCTCCCCGCAGGAGCGCCTCGTGTTCCTCGCCCGTCGTCTGCTCGACGAGCCGGAGGGCGTGGACGTCTATGAGGCGGCGGAGAGCCTCTTCGTGAGCGAATCGACCATCGAATCCGATCTGACGCGGCTGCGGGGCATCCTCGCGGACACCGAACTCGCCCTGCACCGGCAGGGTCCTGTCGTGCTCCTCACCGGCCCGGAGATCGCCCGGCGCAAGCTGATCAGCCGCCTCTTCCGCGACGAGATGCGCCAGGGCGTCGTCGATATCGCGCGCATCCAGGAGGCGTTCTCCTCCAGCGGCCTGGGCGCCTTCAAATCCGACCTCGTGGCGATGCTCGACGCCCGGGGCTTCTTCGTCAACGAGTACGGCATCAACGACGTGCTGCTGCACATGGCGGTGGCCCTCGACCGTGTCGCGAAGGATCGCGTGCTCCCGGCGGTCGGCGACCCGGAGACGAGCGAGGCCATCCGCTCGCTCGCCGACGACCTCGGCGGGCTGGTCGACACACACTTCGACGTGGCGCTCGACCCGACGGAGCTGCGCTACCTCGCCATCCTGCTCCGCACGCGCGTCATCGCACCGGCCGCCGGGCGCGACACGGTCGAGGAGTTCGTGAGCGAGGCCGACCTGGAGGTCGTGCGCGGCATCGTGGCGCGCGCCTCCACCGAGTATCTGGTCGACCTGCGCGACGAGAACTTCATCGTGCGGCTCACGCTCCACGTGCAGAACCTCGTCGCGCGCGCTCACCAGAAGTCGTACTCGCGGAATCCGCTGACGCGATCCATCAAGAGCTCCTACCCGATGATCTACGAGCTGGCGGTCTACATCGCCAGCCGGCTGCAGGCGGCCGAGGGCATCGAGGTCAACGACGACGAGATCGCGTACATCGCGATGCACGTCGGCGCCTACCTGGAGCAGCAATCCCGTCGACGCGACGCGGTCACCTGCGCGGTGGTCTGCCCCAACTACTACGACATGCACATCCTGCTGCGGGAACGGCTCGAGAGCGCCCTCGGCGATGAGCTCGACGTCACGAGCGTGATCACGTCGGCGGACGCGGACTGGGCCGCGATCGACGCAGACCTCGTGCTGACGACGATCGATCCGCGCGGCCGGCGTGAGAACGCGGTCATCGTGCAGCCCTTCGTGACGGAGACGGATGTCGAGCACATCCGGCAGGCCGTCGCCCGCATCCGCCGCCAGCGCCGTCGCGCACGCATCAAGAACGATCTGCTCGAGTACTTCGATGAGCGGCTGTTCCTGCGCAATTTCTACGCGCGCGACGCGATCACGATGATCCGCGCGCTCGGCGACCGCATGATGGCCGTCGGTGCGATCGATCAGGACTACGTCGACCAGACGATCGAGCGCGAGCAGATGTCGTCGACGGCCTTCACCGACTCCCTCGCGGTCCCGCACGCGATGACGATGAGCGCGAAGCGCACGGCGATCGCGATCGTCGTCAACGACACGGCGATGGACTGGGGCGACGCACGCGTCAACGTGATCGCCTTCATCGCCTTCGACGCCGGAGGCCGCGCCTCCTTCCAGACGGTCTTCGACCAGTTCGTCGAAGTCTTCGGCGACCGGGAGGCCGTACTGGGACTGATCCGCCGTGCCGACACCTTCACCGCTTTCATCGACGAGCTCGTCCGCATCATCGACTCTTGAGCCCGAACCGCCTCCCGACCGCCGGAAACCGCCGACTCCACGAACTCTCTGCGTGCTCGAGGGCGGAGACGACGGACCGCCGGGCGCGCGAGGCGGCCGGCGGTCCGGGGGCGAGAAGGCGCGGAGCCTAGTTCGCGGTGATGGTGTACGTCACCGAGACACCGGGGGTGCCCACGGCGACGGTGTACTTGTCATCGGTGTAGATGGCCTTCGAGTCCGTCGAGCCGGCCTGCTTGGTGTAGCCGGCCTTCTCCAGAGCGGCCGTCGCGTCGGCGAAGCCGGTCTTGGTGGTGGGCTGGACGGTGACCGACCAGCCGTTGACCTTGTCGCCGCGGGCGACGACGATCTGGCCGTCGACGAGGGGGACGTCGCTCTTCGGGAAGTCCGACGGGAGCGAAACGGAGGCCTGCGTCTGCGAGGCGCTCGGAGTGGACGAGGAGTCCGATCCGGAGCTGGAGCATCCGGCGAGGGTTGCGATGGAGAGGGCCGCGACGAGGGCGGCGGGGACGAACAGAGTGGTGCGGGTGCGCATGATCTTTCCTAGTGCTGTATATGGTGCGGTGTTACAGCACTCCAGCCTACTCGCGCCCCTGTGACACTCCCGGCCCGACGGCCTGTGGAACCACTCAGCCGAGCAGGAGCCGCCGCAGCTGGTCCGCAGAGTGCACGACGGCGATGGCGCCCGCGGCCTCGGCGGGTGAGCCGTAGCCCCACTCGACGAGGATGGTCGGGAGCCCGTGGGCGCCCGCGCCCTCCACGTCGTACTGCCGGTCGCCGACCATCACCGTGTGGTCGAGCGCGACTCCCGCGTCGGTCAGGCGGCGCAGGGCCTCCTCGACGACGTCCGCCTTGGCGCTGCGGGACTCGTCCTCGGTCGCGCCGGTGATCACCGTGAAGAACGCTGCCAGACCGAAGTGCTCCAGGATGCGGATCGCCTGTGACTCCGGCTTGCTGGTCGCGACCGCGAGGGGGATGCCCGCGGCGTGCAGGTGCTCGAGCAGCCCGCGGATCCCGGGGAAGACGGCGCTGTCGAAGGCGCCGTGCTCGGCGTAGTACGTGCGGTAGACGGCGAGAGCGGCGCGCGCCTCGGCCTCGTCCATGCCGGCGAACTTCTCGAGCGAGTGCAGCAGCGGCGGCCCGACGTACTCGACGAGCTCGGCGGGGGTGGGGACGGGGCGGCCCAGCTCCTCGAACATGCGCACGAGAGAGCCGGTGATGCCCGGAGCGGAGTCGGTCAGGGTGCCGTCGAGATCGAACAGCACGCACGTCCACGTCCGGGTGACGGTGGGGGTGATGGGGGTGGTCATAGCCCATCCATCGTATTGGTGCAGTGTGTACGTTCGCTCAGCGGTCGCCGAGAGCGGACTCCACGTGGGAGCGGGCGACGATCATCGTCTGCTCCGACCCGGGGTCGAACTGCACGGCCACGAACTCCGCGGTGCGGATGAACCCGAGGGCCTCGACCGCCGGCACGATGACCGCCTGCACCGTCGTGCCCGCACCTTCCGCCGTCTGGCCGACGGCCGAGCGCAGTGCCTTCATCGAGGTGAAGAGAGGGAGCACGGGCTCCCCGGTCGTCGAGCTGATCGTGCGCAGCCGAGTGTCCTGCGGCGTGGAGCCGGTCACGTCGACGACCAGCCCGCCCTTCAGGGCCGCCGCGAGCAGCGCCTCCAGGTGGGGGAGGGTCGGCTCCGCCGCGATGTCCGCGAGCGCTTTGCGCACCGGGGCGTTCTCGTAGGACTGGGGGAAGCGGGGCGCGTTCGCCATCAGAAGAGCCTGCTGTCGCTGTCGTCGAGGCCGCGCATCGCGTCGTAGTCGAGCACCACGCAGCGGATGCCGCGGTCCTCGGCGAGGGTGCGCGCCTGGGGTTTGATCTCCTGGGCGGCGAACACACCGGAGACGGGGGCGAGGAGGGGGTCGCGGTTCATCAGCTCGAGGTAGCGGGTGAGCTGCTCGACCCCGTCGATGTCGCCGCGCCGCTTGAGCTCGACGGCCACGGAGGCGCCGGTCGCGTCGCGCGCGAGGATGTCGACCGGGCCGATGGCGGTCATGTACTCGCGACGCACGAGCACGTGCCCGTCGCCCAGCAGGTGGATCTGCTCCGCCAGCAGTTTCTGCAGATGCGCCTCGACACCGTCCTTCTGCAGGCCGGGGTCGATGCCGAGATCGTGCGCAGAATCGTGCAGCACCTCGTGTATGGAGACGATCAGCATGTCGGCGGTCTTGGCCTGCGTGACCCGCCAGACCTCGGTGACGCCGGCCTCCCGCTGCAGATCGTCCGGCTCCATGACCGCGAGCGTGCAGGGCGGGCTCATCCAGTTGAGCGGCTTGTACGAGCCGCCGTCGGAGTGGACGAGCAGACTGCCGTCGGATTTGAGCATCAGCAGCCGCTTGGCCAGCGGGAGGTGCGCGCTCAGGCGCCCGGCATAGTCGACGGAGCAGTTGGCAATGACGAGACGCACCGCAACATCCTACGGGGGAGCGGGCGGGGCATGCCTGGCAGGATGGGGGGATGCCCCACGATCTCCTCATCGGCACCTACACCGAGCGCCTCCCCCATGTCGACGGTCACGCGGAGGGAGTCCTCGCGGCGCGGTTCGACGGGACGGAGGTCTCCGCGGTCTCCGTCGCCGCGCGCGTCCGCAATCCCTCGTGGGTGGCGGCGACCGACGACGGCTCGCGCGTCTACGCCGTGTCGGAGACCGGTCCGGACGGGGAGGTCGTGGCCTTCGCGCGCTCGGAGGACGGGGTTCTGACCGGGCTCGGCGGCACGTCCAGCGGAGGGGCGGATCCGGCGCACCTCGCGCTCCACCCCTCCGGGCGCCGGCTGATCGCGGGGACGTACAGCGGCGGATCGGTCTCCGTCTTCGCCCTCGACGGCGACGGGTCGATCGGCGCGCGCACGGGCTTCGTGCAGCACGAGGGACGCGGGCCGGACGACGCCCGCCAGGAGGCGCCGCACGTGCACCAGCTCGGTGTCGACCCCGAGACCGGCGACGTCGTCGTGGTCGACCTCGGTCTGGGAGAGGTGCGCTGGTACGCCCTGGACGAGGAAGGAGCGCTCGCGCTGCGCCCCGAGGCCACCCTGTCGTCCGGCGCCGCCGGCCCCCGGCACCTGGCCTTCCATCCCGACGGCCGGCACGCCTTCGTCGTGAACGAGCTCGACAGCACCCTCGACGTGCTGCGGCGCGACGGCGACCGCTTCGTGCGCGTCTCGACCGTGTCCACCCGGGCCGCGGATGCCGCCGGCGAGAACCTCCCGGCCGCCGTCCGCGTCACGGGCGACGGCTCCACCGTGCTCGCCACCAATCGCGGCGACGACACGATCGCGGTCTTCTCGTTCGACGCCGACGTGTCGCGCGCCGTCCTGGTCGCGACGGAGGCCACCCGGGGGCGTTCCCCCCGCGATCTGGTCATCGCGCCGGAGGGCGACCGTGTGCTCGCGGCCTGCCAGGACAGCGACGAGGTCACTGTCTTCGCCTTCGACCCGCGCACCCGCGCGCTGCGCTTCCTCGCCGCCTCCCCCGTCCCCACCCCTGTCTGCCTCGCCTTCGTCTGACGCCCGCTGCGTCCCCGCGCCTGCTCTCCACCGCCCACCGCCAGCAGTTCCGGAGATCTGCTCCGGTGTGCGAGGAATCACCGGTCGAACGGCGAACTGAGCGGCGTGGCGCGCGGGAACTCCGGAATAGGCGTTGCGCTCAGGCCGATCGGCGTTCCTTCTGCGGGCGCACCGCCGGAGCCGCGAGGAACGACGCGAGCAGCAGGGCGAGGATGAGGTAGAGCGCGTTCAGCAGGCCGAACTCCTTGCCGAGGAACCCGATGACCGGGGGCCCGACGAGAAAGGCGCAGTAGCCGATGATCGCGACGGCCGACACGCGCGCGGCCGGGTTGCTCGCACCGTCGGCGGCCGCGGACATCCCGAGCGGGAAGCCCAGGGACACGCCGAAGCCCCACAGCACCGTGCCGATGACGACGACCCACATCGGACCGCCCAGGATGAACAAGAGGAGTCCGATGACACCCATCCCGGCCGTGATGCGGATGGCGCTGACACGGCCGATGCGGTCGACGATCGGCCCGCCGGCCACGCGGCCGACGGTCATCGCGGCGACGAAGCAGCCGAACACCACGGCGCCGGTCGAGTTGGCCTGGCCGTGGCCGTCGACGACCGCGAGCGAGATCCAGTCGTTCGCCGAGCCCTCGCCGAACGCCATGCCGAGCATGACGACGCCGATCAGGATGAGCCGCCAATCCGCCCACACCGACAGCGCCGCACGCATGCGCTCGCCGAAGGGGATGCGCTCCGTCTCGCCCACCTCGTCGCCGAGGTCGGCTTCGCGCGGGATGAAGCGGATGGCCACCACGATCCCGATCACCAGCGCCACGGCCACGGCCAGCAGGTGCCAGGCCACGGCGATGTGGAGGGCCGCCGCTGCGGCGCCGAGGCCCGCGCCGATGACCGTGCCCAGGCTGAAGCACGCGTGCATCAGGGGCATCAGCGTCTTGCCGATCTCACGCTCGACGGCCGTGCCCTCGACGTTCATCATCACGTCGAGTGCGCCGTTGCCGAAGCCGAGCAGCACGAGGCCGACCGCGACGATCGGCACGGCGTGGAACACGCTCGAGCCGAGGCCGAGGAGGGCCATGCCGGCCGCGGCGAGGGTGAGGGAGGCGAACATCGCCTTGTGCGGGCCGAAGCGGACCAGCACCGGAGACGAGACGATGAGGCCGAGGATCGCTCCGACCGACATGCCCAGGATGAGGAGGCCCACCGCGGAGGGGTCCTTGCCCAGCCCGAGGTCGTCGCGGACACCGGGGATGCGCGCCACCCAGGTCGCCGTGGCGAGCCCGCTGAGGATGAAGATGGCGAAGACGGCGTTGCGCCACGCGACGAGTCCGCGGCGGCTGCGCGCCGGGCTGACGGGTGAGGCCTGGCCGGCGGATGCGCCGGAGGGCGAGGGAGGGGTCGGGGTCGGCTGCGACATCGGCGTTCCTGCGGGTTTGGGGCATCGAATCGTTTCGATCGAAACGATTCGACTAAGCTACCACACGTGAACGACAGCACCGCAGCCCCCGCGACCCGGCCGACGCTGGCCGCGGTCGCCCGCCTCGCCGGCGTCTCCAATTCGACGGCGTCGCTCGCCTTCTCGGGCACCGGCCCCGTCTCCGACGCCACACGCGACCGCGTGCTCGCCGCCGCCAAGCAGCTCAACTACGCCGGTCCCGACCCTCGGGCGCGCTCGCTGCGGCGCGGCCGGTCGGGCATCGTGGGCGTCGTCATGGAGGAGCGCGTCGGCGACGCCTTCCGCGACCCCATCAAGATCGCGTTGCTCGACGGCATCACGGAGGAGATCGGGGCGATCGACGCCGGCCTCCTCATCCTCACCGACGCCGGTGAAGCGGCGCAGCGCATCGAGGACGCCCCCATGGACGCCGTCGTGCTCATCGGATGCAGCCCGCGCCTCGACGAGTCCGTCGCGACGCTCCGGCAGCGCGGCATCCCCCTCATCGCCATCGAGGGCGACCCGGCGGCGGGAGTCCCCACCATCGGGCAGGACAACCGCGAGGCGACCCGCATCGCCGCCCAGCACCTCCACGATCTCGGGCACCGGGAGGTCGCGGTCGTCGCCCTTCCGCTCACGCGTGATCGAGCGCGCGGCCCCTTCACCGCCGCGACCGCCCGTGCCGCCAGCTCCACCACGGCGATCGACCGGCTCGCCGGCGTGCACGACGTCTTCCCGGGGGCGGGAGGCTGGGTCGCCCGCGGCTCCTTCGTCGAGGAGGGGCGCCTCGCCGGTGCCGCCCTCCTCTCCGACCCGAAGACGCGCCCCACCGCGATCGTCGCCCAGAGCGACCTCCTCGCCGCCGGCGTGATCCGCGCCGCCGAGGAGCTCGGCCTCGAGGTGCCGTGGGACGTCAGCGTCGTCGGCTTCGACGGGGTCCGCGTCGACGGTCTCTGGCCCTACGACCTGACCACCCTCGTCCAGCCCGCCGTCGACAAGGGCCGTGCCGCGGGCCGTACCGTCGTCGACCTGCTCGAGGGCCGCGAGACGCGTCCCGAGTCCTTCACCTCCGAGTTCCACCAGGGCAACACCACGGCGGCCCCCGCCCGCCGCTGACCGCCGCTGCCGCCCGCCCCGCACATGTGGACCTAATGTGGCGATTCCCGGCGCCATTCCCCGCATTTGGTCCAAATGGGGAGCGCACACTCGCGGCATTCGCCACGAATGCGTGTGCACGTAGGGTGAGGGTATGGATCTTGAGGCTCTCTACCGCGATCTCCACGCCCATCCCGAGCTCTCGTTCGCCGAGCACCGCACCGCCGGGATCGTCGCCGATCACCTCACCGCCCTCGGGGTGGAGGTGCACACCGGGATCGGCGGCACCGGCGTCGCCGGTGTCCTGCGCAACGGCGAGGGGCCGGTCGTCCTGCTCCGTGCCGACATGGATGCGCTGCCCGTCCGCGAGCAGACCGGACTCGAGTGGGCCTCCACCGTCACCACGGAGGACGAGACCGGCACGGTGGTGCCTGTCATGCACGCGTGCGGTCACGACATCCACATCACCTGCCTGCTCGGCGCGGTGGAGGAGCTCGCCGGGTCGACGGACGCCTGGTCCGGCACTCTCGTCGCGGTGTTCCAGCCGGGCGAGGAGCACGGCGGCGGCGCGCAGGTCATGGTCGACAGCGGCCTCTACGACCTCGTCCCGACGCCGGACGTCGTGCTCGGCCAGCACGTGACCCCGCTGCCGGCGGGAATGCTCGGCGCCCACTCGGGTGCGGCGATGGCCGCGGTCGACACGATGGAGGTCACCCTCCACGGCCGCGGCGGCCACGGGTCGCGCCCGGAGACGACGATCGACCCGGTCGTCATGGCGGCGTCGGCGGTCATGCGCCTGCAGACCGTCGTCTCGCGCGAGATCGCGCCGCAGGACACCGCTGTCGTGACCGTCGGCACCCTGCACGCCGGAACCAAGAACAACATCATCGCGGCCGAGGCGACGCTGGGGATCAGTGTGCGGAGCTTCAACGAGGAGGTCCGCGAGCGCGTGCTCGGCGCGGTCGACCGCATCCTGCGTGCCGAGTCGGAGGCCTCGGGGGCCCCGCAGGCGCCCGACGTGGAGTGGGGCGAGCGTTACCCGGTCACCGTCAACGAGCCCGACGCCACGGCCCGGGTCAACGCGGCGTTCGTCACCGAGTTCGGTGCGGACGCCCTTTTCGACCCGGGAGCGCTCTCGGGCAGCGAGGATGTCGGCAACCTCGCGACCGCGGTCGGAGCCCCGCTGGTCTACTGGATGCTCGGCGGCGGCGACCCGCAGGTGGTCAGGGCCGCGATCGCGGCGGGGACCGTGGACACCGACATCCCCTCCAACCATTCGCCGCACTTCGCCCCGCTCGCGCAGCCGACCATCCCGACCGGGGTGCGCGCGCTGGTGGTGGCGGCGCGGGAGTGGCTGGGCTGATTCCGGAGTCCGGCGCCGCCGCGCCGCTCACTTCTCCGTGCGGACGGAGTCCCGTACGGGTGTCGGCGGGATCTCCGGATCCGCCGGGCGCGGGAGGCTGCGACCGCTAGTCCGCTCCGGCGCGCATCCACACCCGCCCGTGGGCCCGCAGCCCGAGGGTGACCGCTCGCGCGCCGAGGTAGCCGAACACGAACGTGGCCGTGAGCCAGGCGAGTCCGCTCGCGTCGTGCGCCGCCCAGGTGACGACGGCGAGGGCCAGGGGCACGAAGACCGCGACGTTCGCGATGCCGGTGAGGGCCAGGTAGCGGGCGTCGCCGGCGCCGATCAGCACGCCGTCGAGCACGAAGACGTATCCGCCGAGCGGTGCGCCGATCCCGACCAGGGCGAGTGAGACGGGCAGGAGGGAGGCGACGGTCGCGTCGCTCGTGAAGAGGCCGGCCGCGACGGGGCTGAGCAGCACGGTCGCGGCGCCGAGCACGATGCCGGATCCGACTCCCCATTGCAGGCAGCGGCGCAGCACGGCGCGCACCTCGTCCAGCTCGCCCGCTCCGAGCCCCTTCCCGATCAGTGCCTGCGCGGCGATCGCGAGTGCGTCGAGGGCGAACGCGAGGGTCGCGAACACGGTCATCGTCACCTGGAACGCCGCCAGCTCGTCCGGACCGAGCCGGGTCGCGGCGAAGACGGCGAGCAGCATGGCGGCGCGCAGGCTCGCGGTGCGCAGCAGCAGCCAGCCGCCGGCGCGGGCGCTGCGGCCGATGCCCGCGTGGTGGGGGAGGAGCGGGGAGCCGACCCGGCGCGCGTGCCGGACGACCACGACGACGTACACGACGACCATGCCCCATTGCGCTGCGACCGTCCCGGCGGCGGACCCGGCGATTCCCCACCCGGCGACGTAGATGAAGAGGTAGTTCAGGACGATGTTGGCGGCGAAGCCGGCGACGGCGACGGCGAGCGGAGTCCGGGTGTCCTGGAGCCCGCGCAGCAGACCGGTTGCCGCGAAGACGAGCAGCATCGCCGGCAGCCCCGGCATCGACAGCTCGAGGTACCGGGTCGCCTGCGCGGAGACATCGACGGACGCGCCGAAGAGGCCGACCAGCGCGGGCGAGGCGAACCATCCCGCCGCCGCCAGCACGATGCCGAGCGCGAGGGCGAGCCAGCTGCCGTCCACGCCCGCGGCGACCGCTCCGCGTTCGTCCCCGGCGCCGAGCCGTCGCGCCACGGCGGGCGTCGTGGAGTAGGCGAGGAACACCATCAGCCCGACGATCGTCTGCAGCACGGCGCTCGCGATGCCCAGCCCGGCGAGGGAGGAGACGCCCAGGTGGCCGACCATCGCGGAGTCGGCGAGCAGGAACACCGGCTCGGCGACGAGCGAGCCGAGCGCAGGCACGGCGAGGCGGAGGATCTCCCGGTCGACCGGGCGGCGGAGGAGGGCTTTCACGGCGACGTCAACGCTAGCGCGCTGCGACGACGCCCGGGTGCAGGCGGAGGCCGCGGCTGCCGAACCGCAGCCGTGCCCTGCCGTGCCCCACACCCCTTCCCGATACGATCGCCCGATGCGGCTCACCACCCTCGGCGTCTCCAGCCACTACCCGCTCCCCGGCGCGCCCTGCGTCGGGATGCTGCTCGAGCACGACGGTACGGCGGTCTGGATCGACGCCGGGCCGGGCACGCTGGCCGAACTGCAGCGCCATGCTCCGCTGGCCGGTCTCTCCGCCGCGTGGATCTCGCACGGCCACGCGGATCACGCCGCCGACCTGCTTCCTGCCTTCTACGCCTACCGCTACGGCGACGTGGGAGCACCGGCACGGCTGCCCGTGCTCGCCCCGGGGGATGTGCGCGGGCGTCTCGCCGGCTTCCTCGGCCCCGCGTCCGGACCGGAACTCGACCGCGTCTTCGCTTTCGACCCGCTCTCCGACGGCGGCGGACGAGCGTTCGGCGGCCTCTCCCTCCGCTGGTCCGCCGTGCGTCATGACGCACCGGCGTTCGCCCTGCGCGCGGAGGCGGCGGGAGCCTCCCTCGTCTACACCGGCGACTCGGCGCCCTGTGCGGCGCTGGACGAACTGGCACGGGGCTGCGACCTGCTCGTGAGCGAGGCCGGCACAGACGTGCGGCAGCCCGGAGATGCGCCGGTGCACTTCACCCCCGAGGAGGCCGGAGAGCTCGCCGCGCGGGCCGGCGCACGCCGGTTGCTGCTGACGCACCTCGCCCTCGGCCTGCGCCCCGACGACGCCGTGCGCCGCGCCGCGAGCCGGTTCGACGGCCCGGTGGAGGCCGCGGTCGTGTCGGGCGAGCCGATGTCGGTGGACCTTCCTACAGTGGAGTCATGAGCACCCTCATGCCGCAGCTCCTCGCCACCTGGACCTGGCGCTTGGAGCGCGTGCGAAGCGGGCGCACCATCCTCAGTCGCGGGCAGGCGACGACCGCCCGCGGCGACCTCGTGAACGATCGCGCCTCGCAGCCCGAGGCGTACGCGGTCTACGAGGAGGAGTACGCGGCCGCCCTCGATGCGCTGGAGGTGCTCTCCCGGCAGCAGAACCGCCGCGACGACCTGCTGTCCGTGCTCTCGACGGAGCGCCGCCGTCGCGAGGGCGATGACGCGGTCGTCGCCGGGACCGACCGCGGCCGCGTCTCGCTCGCGCCGGAGCACGATCGCGTCCCGGCCGGTCTGCCGGAGATGCTCGACGAATGGGTGCACCGGCTCATCCGCTATCGGAGCGGCGCCAAGCTCATCGCTCCGATCGAGGCCTCCCGGGCCGAGATCCGCCTCCGCAACGAGGCCGACCTGCACCCGGGCGCCTACCGCAACAGCACCGCAGCGCCGTTCTACGGCCGGGTCATGCGCGAGCTGGGTGAGATCGCCACGAGTGAGCGTCCGGGCGTCCACCTGGGCGGCCGCGGCCTCCATCGCGGCATCCCGAGCGACAGCCTCCGTTGACGCGGCGGCGATCCCCCGCCCGGCTCGTGACGACCGTGGTGGGGACGGCGATCGCTGTCGTGCTCGCGCTCTGCGGGTATGCGGTGATGTCCGGGAACGGCGCGACGGGGCCGGACGCGCCGGCTCCGTCGGAGACCCGGACCGCGGACGCACCGGCAACGGGGACGACCGCGGCGTCCCCGTCCGGCCGGGATGCGGGCGTGCCGGGTGCGGCGGAGGCGCGCGCCTTGCTCGCCGCGCTGCCGGTCAAGGGCAGCGCCCCGGCGACCGGCTACGACCGGGTCGGTGACTTCGGCGAGGCGTGGCTGGATGTGGACGGCAACGGCTGCTCGACGCGCGACGACATCCTGGCCCGCGACCTCTCCGATGTCGTTCGGCGCGACGCGTGCACCGTCGTGTCGGGAACCCTCGACGATCCGTACACCGGTACCCGCATCGCCTTCGAGCGCGGCGTCGACACGTCCGCGCGGGTGCAGATCGATCACGTCGTCCCGCTGCTCGACGCGTGGCGGACGGGCGCTCAGCGGCTCACCCCGGAGGCCCGGGAACGCCTCGCGAACGACCCGCTCAACCTCGTGGCGGTCGACGGGCCCACCAATCAGCGCAAGGGCGCGGGGAATGCCGCCACCTGGCTCCCGCCCGCGAAGTCCTACCGATGCACGTACGCGTCGCGTCAGGTGGCCGTGAAGGCCGAGTACGGGCTGTGGGTTGTCCCCGCGGAGCGGGCGGCGCTGCAGCGCATCCTGGCCCGGTGCTGACAGCGTCCGGGGTGGAGTGGACCCGTGCGGCGGGAGCGCCCCGCACGGGGGTGGTGCGAGACCTCCTGCGCGACGCGACCGGGCACTAGCATCGAGCCATGCTGAGCCCCGCCGAGGCCGCGGCACTCCTCGGAGTGAGCCCGACCGCCCCCACGCACGAGGTCGAGGGCGCCTACGCCGCCCGGCTCGGAGCCGTACCCGCCGCCGACACCGTGGCCCGCGATCGTCTCACCGCCGCGCGAGACGCCCTCCTGGCGGCGTCACACTGGCAGGCACCGCAGCAGCCGTACCCGATGCCACAGCCTCCGCACCCCGCGTACCCGCTGCAGCCTGCGTACGCCGCGCAGCCTCCGTACGCCGCGCAGCCTCCTTACGCCGCGCCGCCTGCGTACGCCGGGCAGCCGCCCTTCCCCGCGCCACATCCGCAGTACGCGCCCTACCCGCCGTACGGCCCGCCCCGCCGCGGCCCGTCGACCGGTGCGATCATCGGCTGGGTTCTCGGCGGGTTCGCGGTGCTGCTCGTCGTGGTGGTGGTGGCGGTGGTCGCGATCGTGGGGTCGGCGCACCCGGTCGCGCCGTACAGGGACACCGCAGGAGGGTCGAGCGCGTTCGGCGGCGGTGAGTACGTCGTCGACGGCGTGCGGGTGGAGTACAACGAGGATGGCTGGGACTTCACGCTCACGTCGCCGCAGGACTGCCCGGCCGCGACGGTCACCGTCGGCTTCAGCGAGGACGACGAGGGCGCCTCGGTGGAGGAGTTCACCGACACCGTGGCGCTGGTCGCGGACACCCCGCACATCTACACGGTGCCGTACGACGCCTCGAGCCTGCAGTACGCGAGCATCGACGCGATCGACTGCGGCACCTGATCCGAGGCGGGCACGCACACCTCTCCCCGGACCCTCGGAGGGACTCTGCCGTGAGTAATCCGTAAGGACTTTTCACAAATTACTGAAACAAGCGTAGAGTTCCGCGCATGGACACGGTGATCCGAGCCTCCGGGCTCGAGAAGCGATTCGGGCGCGTGCACGCCCTCGACGGACTCGACCTCAGTGTCTCCGCGGGCGAGGTGCACGGCTTCCTCGGCCCGAACGGCGCGGGCAAGTCCACCACGATCCGTGTGCTGCTCGGGCTCGCGCGATCCTCCGGCGGCGCCGCCACCGTTTTTGGCCGCGACCCGTGGAAGGACGCGGTCGAGCTCCACGGTCGCATCGCCTACGTGCCGGGCGACGTGAGCCTCTGGCCGAACCTCTCCGGCGGTGAGGCGATCGACCTGTTGTCTCGGCTGCGCGGGGGTGCGGCCGATCGTGTCGCGTACGCGGAGCGCAAGAAGCGCCTGATCGACGTCTTCCAGCTCGATCCGACGAAGAAGGGCCGCGCGTACTCGAAGGGCAACCGGCAGAAGGTGGCGCTCGTCGCGGCGTTCGCCACGCCGGCCGACCTCTACATCCTCGACGAGCCGACGAGCGGCCTGGACCCGCTGATGGAGGCGACCTTCGATGCGGAGATCGCCCGTGTGGCCCGGGAGGGCGCGACGGTTCTGCTGTCGAGCCACATCCTGTCCGAGGTGGAGCAGCTGTGCGATCGCGTCAGCATCATCCGGGCCGGCCGGACGGTCGAGTCCGGCACCCTCGCGGAGCTGCGGCACCTCACGCGTACGGAGGTGTCGTTCGCCGCGGACGGGGTGGCGGAGGAGGCGCTCGCGCGCATCCCGGACGCCCACGACCTCCGCGTGCACAACGGCCGCGTGACGTTCACCGCGGACAGCGATGCTCTGCCGCCGGTGCTCAGCGCCCTCGCCGGACTGGACGCGAAGAGCCTCACGGTCGCGCCGCCGTCGCTGGAGGAGCTCTTCCTCCGCCACTACGACACGGAGGAGGCGACCGCGCGATGAGCGCCGCCGCCGCGACCGACCGTCCGGCCGCCCACCACGACGCCGCCCCCGCCGCCGGCTCCGGCGGCGGGCGCACGCTCCGGGCCCTCCTCCGCCAGCGCCTCCGCCGTGACCGGTGGCAGCTCGTCATCTGGCTCGTGAGCATCGGGGTGCTCGCCGCGTTCTCGGCGGCCGCCATCGCGCAGACCTACGGGGATGCGACCAGCCGCGCCGAGCTGCTGCGCCTCGCGATCGCGAACCCGACCGTCCTGCTGCTACGTGGCCTGCCCGACGGCACGAGTTTCGCGGCGGTCACGTTCTTCGAGATCTACACCTTCCTCGCGCTGCTCGCCGGGCTGATGAACACGTTCCTGGCTGTGCGGCACTCGCGGGCGGAGGAGGAGTCTGGTCGCGCGGAACTGATCGGCTCCACCCCGGCCGGACGGCTGCTTCCGACCGTCGCGACCGTCCTGCACGGGGTCCTCGCGAACATCGCGCTCGGCCTGATCGTCGCGCTCGGCTTCATCGCCGCCGGTCTGCCCGCGGGCGGATCGTTCGCCGCGGGCGCCGCGACGGGAGGGGTCGGGATCACGTTCGTGGCCGTCGGCCTCCTGCTCGCGCAGATCATGAGCACCTCCCGCGGCGCGAACGGCTTCGCGGCGGCGCTGGTGGTGCTCGCGTACGTGGTGCGCGGGATCGGCGACGCTCTCGGTACGCCGACGGGCGACGGGACGCACCTGGTCGCCGCGTGGCCCAGCTGGCTCAGCCCGATCGGCTGGGGCGAGCAGTTCTCCCCGTACTCGACGGCCGACTGGTGGCCGCTGCTGCTGCAGCTCGGCTTCGCCGCCGTGCTGATCGCGGTCACCTTCTCCCTGCAAGCCGGGCGCGACTCCGGGGCCGGCGTCATCCCCGAACGGGCGGGAAGGCGTGACGCGCGGCCGTGGCTGCGCGGCCCCCTCGGACTCGCCTGGCGTCTGCAGTGGCCGATCATCGTCGGCTGGGCGGTCGGCGGCGCGTTCACCGGCATCCTGGCGGGGGCGCTGGGGACCCTGGTCAGCAGCTCGATCGCGAACGATCCGGGTCTCTCCGACATCCGCACCGCCATCGCTCGGATCGGGGCGGGCGGGTCCGGTCCGCTCACACAGCTCTTCATCTCGGCGATCTTCTCGATCGTCGGGGTGCTCGCGGCGGCCTGCGCGGTGCAGTCCGTCGTCCGCCTGCGACAGGAGGAGGCGGCGGGGACGGCGGAGGCCGTGCTCACGACCCCGGTCTCGCGCGTCCGCTGGCTGCTCGAGTTCGTGCTCGTCGGGGTCGTCGCGGTGGTGCTCGTCCTCGTCGCGGCCGCCCTTGCCTCCGGCCTCTCGGCCCTGGCGGCGGGGGAGGACGCCGCCCGCATCGGCGACTCGTTCGTCGCCGCATCCGCCGAGCTCCCCGTCGCCCTCGTCTACCTCGGGGTGCTCGCACTGGTGTTCGTGATCGCCCCGGACTGGACCATCCCGGTCGGCTGGGCGACCCTCGGTCTGGGCGCCTTCATCGGCATCTTCGGCGGACTCATCGACCTGCCCGACCCGATCCGCCACCTCTCGCCCTTCGCTGACGCCCCCGTGGTCGTCGGCGACGTGGACTGGACAGGGGGATACTGGATGTTCGGCATCGCGGTCGTGGCCGTGGCCGCGGCCGCCGCGCTCATCCGCCGCCGAGACCTCGCGATCGGATAGGAGCTGGCATGGCGAAGGACCCGATCGCGCTCGCCGACGTGCGGGAGCACTCCGCCGCCATCCTCGCCGCGGCGGGCTTCCCGAAGATGCCCGCGCGTGTGCTCATGGCTCTCACCGTGACCGAGCAGCCCGGCCTCACCGCCGCCGAGCTCGCCGACACCCTCGCCGTCAGCGCGGCGGGAATCTCGGGTGCCGTCCGCTATCTCCAGACCCTCGGCATCATCCGCCGCGTCTCGCAGTCCACGAGCCGCCGCGACCGTTACGAGCTCCCCTCCGACTGGTACGCGCTCATGGTCCGCAACAGCCCCGTCTACGCCGCCCTCGCCGACCAGGCGGACGTCGGCCTCGCCGCCGTCGGCGACCCGGACTCCCCGGCCACCGAGCGCCTCCGCGACATGGCCGGCTTCTACCGCTTCCTCCAGGCGAGGCTGCCCGAGCTGATCGGGGAGTGGGAGGGCGTGCGCGCGGCCTCGCAGCCCTGATCCGCCCCACGCTGATCCGCCTCCCGGCGGTTCGCCCGGGCGTCGGCCAGACTGGATCCAGCACCACCGCCCGCCGCCAGAACGGGCACGCACCACCGGCAGCACCGCGCCGGCATCACCGGCGTCAGCACCACAGGGGGATCCCATGCGTTTCACCACGCCCCAGCAGAAGGCGATCGTCATCGCCGTCCTGATCGCCGTCGACCTCGCGCTGATCTCCCTGTTCGACGCCCTGCACTCCGAGATCGGGTCGATCGCGCTCACCGTGCTGCAGACCGCCGGGTGGTATCTCGTGACGCGTGTGTTCCGGGGGCCGGGGGAGCCGCTGCAGGCCGCCCGGCCGTGGTGGCGGATGACCAACCGCCCGCTGCTCTCGGCGGTCTTCGGCGCCCTCTACGGCGTCTCGGCGGTGGCCAATGCGATCTTCTCGTTCGCCGGGTACGGCAGCCTCTCCGGGTGGGTGTCGATCCTCGGACAGGCCGTGCTCGCCGCGCTCTTCCTCACCTCGGCGAGCCGCCTGCGCGCCCTGGCCCGCGTCCCGGCCTGAGCCGTAGGCTGGTGGGCATGACGCTCGCCTCCGGTATCGCTTCCGACGAACTCGACCCCACGATCCGCCCGCAGGACGACCTGTTCCGGCACGTCAACGGCAAATGGATCGACCGCACCGAGATCCCCGACGACAAGGCGCGTTGGGGCTCGTTCATGGTCCTGGCCGAGCAGTCGGAGGCTGCGGTCCGCGAGATCATCCAGTCCGCTCAGTCGGCTCCCGAGGGCACGGAGGAGCGCAAGTTCGGCGACCTGTTCGCCAGCTTCATGGACGAGGAGCGGGTGGAGGCGCTCGGCATCCGGCCGATCGAGGCCCAGCTGGCGCTCGCGAGCGACGTGAGCTCGATCGGCGAGCTGCTGCAGACGCTGGGCCGGCTGGAGCGGCACGGCGTCGGCGGCTTCTACCAGCTGTTCGTCGACAACGACCCGGGCGACCCGGAGCGCTACCTCGTCTTCGCCGAGCAGGGCGGCATCTCGCTGCCCGACGAGTCCTACTTCCGTGAGGAGCGTTTCGCCCCGGTGCGGGAGGCGTTCGTCGCCCACATCCAGCGCCTGTTCGAGCTGGCCGAGATCGACGACGCCCCGGCGCGAGCGCAGCGCGTGTTCGACCTCGAGACCGAGATCGCGGCCCAGCACTGGGACAACGTGACCTCGCGCGACTCGGAGAAGACCTACAACCTGTTCAGCTGGGCCGACGCCGCGGCGCTGTTCGCGGGAGGCGGAGGCGACCCGGCGGCCTCCCTCGACGAGTGGGCCGTCGCGCTGGGGGCTCCGGAGGGCGCCCTCTCGGAGCTCGTGCTGCGTCAGCCGTCGTTCACGTCCGGCGTTGCCGGCCTGCTCACCGAGTCGCGGCTCGAGTCGTGGAAGGACTGGCTCGCGTGGCAGATCATCCACGGTGCGGCGCCGTACCTGCCGGGCGACTTCGTGGACGCCAACTTCGACTTCTACGGCCGCACGCTCACCGGCACACCGCAGATGCGCGCCCGCTGGAAGCGCGGCGTCTCGCTGGTCGAGGGGGCGATGGGGGAGGCCGTCGGCCGCATCTACGTCGAGAAGCATTTCCCGCCGGCCGCGAAGGATGCGATGGACGACCTCGTCGCGAACCTCATCGAGGCCTACCGCCGGAGCATCCGCACGCTCGAGTGGATGGGCGAGGAGACCCGCGACCGCGCACTCGACAAGCTCGAGAAGTTCACGCCGAAGATCGGCTACCCGGTGAAGTGGCGCGACTACTCCGCGCTGCCGGTCGACGCGACGGACCTGGTCGGCAATGTGCGCGCCGCCGCGCTGTTCGAGTTCGACCGCGAGCTCGGCAAGATCGGCAAGCCGCTGGACCGCGACGAGTGGTTCATGACCCCGCAGACGATCAACGCCTACTACAACCCCGGGTTCAACGAGATCGTGTTCCCGGCGGCCATCCTGCAATACCCGTTCTTCGACGCGGGCCGCGACGCCGCCGCCAACTACGGCGCGATCGGCGCGGTCATCGGCCACGAGATCGGCCACGGCTTCGACGATCAGGGTTCCAAGTTCGACGGAGACGGCAAGCTCGAGGACTGGTGGACCGCCGCCGACCGGGCCGCCTTCGAGAAGCGCACCGGCAGCCTGATCGAGCAGTACAACGCGCTGGCACCGGCGCAGGTGCCCGAGCACCACGTGAACGGCGCGCTCACCATCGGCGAGAACATCGGCGACCTGGGCGGCCTCGGCATCGCGTGGAAGGCCTACCTGCTGTCCCTCGACGGCCAGGAGCCGCCCGTGATCGACGGCCTCTCCGGCGCGGAGCGGTTCTTCCTCTCCTGGGCGCAGGCATGGCAGCAGAAGGGCCGGGACGCCGAGGTGATCCGCCTGCTCGCGATCGACCCGCATTCGCCGAACGAGTTCCGCTGCAACCAGATCGTGCGCAACATCGACGCCTTCTACGACACCTTCGGTGTAGCGGAGGGCGACGCGCTCTGGCTCGACCCGCAGGAGCGCGTCACCATCTGGTGAGGTCGGCGCGTGCGTCGCCGATCGGTGACGCACGTGTCCCCTGATCGGGGTAGCATCGACCCCACGCGGGTTCGGGGGGACCGCGCGAACCGCACCACTCTCGCAGGAGAAACCCGAACCACGTGACGATGCAGATCCAGGAGTCCGAGCGCCGCCGGCGCCACGCCACCGCCCGTCGGGCGCGCCACCGGGGACCGGCCGCACCCGACGACGCCTTCTCGCGCAGTTTCAACAGCCTCGGTCAGCTCGCCCTTCAGGGCGTGCAGGTCTCGGCGCGCGCGACCGACCTGACCACCGGCGCGGTGCTGTTCTCGGTGGACGATCACGTCGTCATGCCGACGGCGAGCATCGGCAAGGTCCTGCTGCTGGTGGAGGTCGCCGCGCGCCTCCAGTCGGGCCAGCTGAGCCCGCTCGCGCAGCTCGACCGCCTGCCACAGGACGCCGCCGGCGATTCCGGGATCTGGCAGCACTTGCAGGTCCCTGCGCTCCCCGTGACCGACCTCGCCGCCCTCGTCGGCGCGACGAGCGACAACCTGGCGACCAACGTCCTCCTCCGCCGGGTCGGTCTGGAGGCGGTGAGCGCCCGAACGGAGGCTCTCGGCCTGACGCGCACCGCCCTCCTCGACCTGGTGCGCGACCATCGCGGTCCGGATGACGCACCGCAGCTCTCGGTCGGCAGCGCGAACGAGCTGACCTGGCTGTTCTCGTCGCTCGCGCGGGGCGAGATCGTGGATGCGGCGACCAGTCAGCGGGTCATCGGCTGGCTGTCGCTCAACAGCGACTTCTCGTTGGTGTCGAGCGCGTTCGGCCTCGACCCGCACGCGCACCGTCACGCCGAGCACGGCATCCTCCTGGTCAACAAGACGGGCATCGATGTCGGCGTCCGCAGCGAGGTCGGCGTCCTGCGCGGTCCGCGCGCGGGCGTCACCTATGCCGTCTCGACCTACTTCGACGATTCCGATCTGCAGGACCGTCTCACCGTGATCGACGGGCTGCGCACGGTCGGCATCGATCTGCTGGAGTACGTGTTCTGATGCCCCTCGGTGGGGCGCGCCGCGGTCAGCGCGCCGCCAGGAAGGCGTCCTCCGCCGCATAGTCGAACCAGCCGTCCTCGGCCGCCCGCGTGGCGAGCCCGGGGAACGCGCTCGTCCAGTCCTCCTGCCTCCGCTCGGCGGCCTTCACCTCGCGCACCGCCCAGTCGACCGCGGCGGCGACCGCCTCCGCGTATCCGACCTGCTGCCGGTAGCCGAGTTCGACCTTCGCCGCCGCCATGCTGAGCAGCAGCGGATGCGCTACGGTCCACGGGGTGCCGCCGACGCCGTCCTGGGGAGGTCCGGGGAACGCGTCCACCTCCACGTCGCGGCCGAGGGCGCGGTAGACGGCCCGGGCGATCTCGGCGACGCTGAAGCCGTCCTCGTCCACCGCGTTGAGCACGCGCCTGCCCGGCTGCTCGGCGCACAGCGTCACGAGTTCGGCGATGTTGACGGTCGAGGAGGTGCTGAAGCGGTTGGCGCCGCTGTCGGAGAGCACCACGCGGTCGCGGTCGTCCAGCGCCCGCTTGATGAAGTACCACTCCCGCAGGGCCGGGCTGAACGGGCCGTACACGGCTCCCGGGCGCAGGATGCTGACGGGAAGGTCGTCGACGGCGAGAAGGGTGCGCTCGAGGGCCGCTTTCAGCGGGGAGTAAGTGCGCTCGGCGTTGTCCACGGTCGGGTCGGTCTCGCGAAGCGGCAGCGGGTAGTCGGGGAAGTCCTCCGGGCCGGTGACGGTGTCGAGGTAGCCTCCGTCGCGCCCCGTGTAGACCGAGCCGGTCGAGATGACGACCAGCGAGCCGACATCCCCCGCGAGCCGGGCCAGCTGCTCCCCGTGCCGGGGCTCGTACGCGACAGTGTCCAGCACCAGGTCGTGTCCGCGCGCCCGTTCGACGAGCGCGTCGGTGTCGTCGCGGTCGAGGCGGATGCTCGTCACGTCGTACTCCGTGAGCTCGGTGTCGCCGTGGTGCTCGCCGCGGTGGGCGACGAGCACCGACCAGCCGTCCGCTGCCAGTCTCCGTGCCGCGGCGGATCCGATCTGTCCCGTGCCGCCGATGATCATGGCCGTGCGCGTGGTGTCCGACATGCGCCCACCGTACGCCGGCCTGCCTGCCCGCGGCCGTGTGGACGGGGCCGATCTGCTCAGCGCAGACGACGCAGCGCAGACGGTTCAGCGCAGGATGGTGCGGGCCAGTGCGACGTACTCGCGCGCGTTGGCGTCGGGCAGGTAGGCCTTGCCGATCGCGTTCCCGATGGCCGGGAGCGCCATCGGGTCCGCGTACGCCATGAAGATCGTCTCGTACGTCGGATTGAACTTGCTCTTGAACCTGAACAGGGAGGCGAACCCGTAGGCGGGCTCGAGCGTCCGGGCGAGGAAGCCGAGCAGGCGGTCCATCGCGTCGGGCTCTCCGGGCTCCTCGTCGGGTGCGAGCGGTTTGCTCGCGAGGGGAGCGCCCGAGAGGCTGAGCGTCTCCACACCGTCCTCGCGCATCCGCAGCGCCGCCGACGCGATGATGAACTCCATGATCCCGGGGATGCTCTCGTCCGCCCGTCGCATGAAGTCGATCGTGTAGGCGACCACCCTCCCGTCGCGCCAGGTCGGCAGCCAGCTCGTCACGGCCTGCAGACCGCCCACGGGGTCGAACGCGAGGAAGAGACGCACGTCCGGGTCCTTGAGCTCGGCCATGCCGCCGAGCGTGAACCCCATCTCCGGCAGCTCCTTCTCGGCCACCCACTGCTCGCTGATGGAGGCGATCTGGGTCTGGTGCAGCGGGGGCAGGTCGTCCCAGGTCGACCAGACGGTGGTGATGCCCTCTTTGAGCCCGCGGTTGTGCGCCTGCCGTACCTTCTGCCACGGCTTGCCCGCCATGTCGAAGGTCTGCGGGTGCATCAGCGTCTCTTCGCCGACGGAGACCGACTGCCAGCCGAGGGAGTCGAACACGGGCAGGTACGCACCGTGGATGCTGTAGAACACGGGCACCCAGCCGTTGGCGTCGCAGAACCCGATGAACTCGATGATCGCGCGCTCGGCGCGGTCGGGGCGGCACACCGGGTCGGAGAGCGTGATCGCGATGCCGTTGATCACCCGGTAGGCGACCGCCGCGTCGTTCTCCTCGCTGAACCAGTAGACGTTGCCCGGCCAGGTGCCCATGAAGCCGAGCGTGCCTCCTCCGCCCGCCCGCAGCAGCTCACGGAAGTGCAGCTCGTCGCCGACGGTGCGGCCGGTGGACGTCGCGCGGTAGAGCCGCATGGTCGCGACCACGAAGATCAGCCAGAACACCGGCCCGACCCACTGATAGAGCACGATCACCGCGGGTGCGGTCGGCACGATCACCTGCCCGAGCACCGACTCGAATCCGGACGGGACGAACCGCCGGAGGGTCGAGGCGAAGACGTCGCCGATGGTCGCGTCGGGCACGAACTCGACCAGGGAGGCGAGCCCGGCGATGAGGTACGCGACGCCCAGGAGCACGAACGACGAGACCACCAGGAGGGTGAACCGCACGACGGACTCCCGCGGCGCCCGGATCTGGAACTGCCGCCGGGTGGCGATCAGCAGCACGATCGACGCCAGCGGCACGACGATCACCGCGAGCACCCACGCCAGCGCCTCGATCGCCGGGGCGAGGGCGTCGATGCCGTCCACGTCGATGCGGAGGTCGCCGTCGGGAAGCGCGGTGAACGGCAGCACGATCATGGCCGCGTTGACCACGATGCCCAGGATGAGCGCGAAGTGGCGCCCGCGGCGCAGACCGATCGCCGTGACGAGCAGGAGCACCAGCGGCAGCAGCGTGAGCAGCAGCGGCCCGATGCCCTGTACCGACACGACCGCGAGCTCCAGGCGGCAGTTGGAGGTGTAGACCTGGTCGCACTGCTGGAGCACGGTCGCCGTGTCGAGCTGCTGGTGCTGGAAGAGCGTCGCGATGAACGAGAAGGGGCCGAGGCCGCCCGGCGGGAGCAGGGCCACCAGTGGTCCGAGGGCAGTGATCGCGACGATCGCCGCGACGAGATTGCGCGTCTCGCCGTGGGAGCTGCGCCGGATGCGCTGGATGCGACCGCCGCGCAGGATCGCCCCCAGTGCCAGTCCGACGAGCGCGGCGATCAGCCGGTACACGTTGTTCTGGTCGCCGTTGTAGAGCACGAATGCGAGTACGGTCGCGAAGGTCAGGAGGCGGATCCGCCGACGCCAGAGTGCGGACGCGAAGGCACTCGCGGTGATGAGCGCACCGACGATCCCGATGGTCGGGTCGAGTGTGAAGTCGAACTCGGTGGCTGTCGCCCACAGCTCGCCGACGCTCGCGGCCGCACACTGGCCGACGACGCCCAGCGTGATGCCGACCACCCCCGTCACCAGGAACGCGAGGGAGGCGCGCAGCGTCCCGAGCAGTCGCTCGGCGACCGCCATCAGCGTGAGCGCCAGCACGAGGGCGACGACGAGCTGAGCGACGTCCTCCGGGACGAACAGGGCCGTCAGCGGCGTCCACCAGAACCCGCCCTGGATGGTCGTGGTCACCCCGGCCGCCCAGACGAGGGCGGTCCCGCTGTCGGCCGCCGGGCTCCACATCGTGCCCGTGACGATGGATGCGGCCAGCACGACGACGGCGAGCACGATGCTCGCGGGCGCGACCCGGGCGAAGCGGCTCAGGGCGACCCAGAAAGCGGCGGGCGGCGTTCGGCCGCGACCGGGCTCCGCGGGCGCCTGCTCGGCGTCCGCTCGTCGCTCGCTCGCGGTGGGGGCGCTGCTCATGCTCGCTTCCGGTCGTCGACGGACGAGCCCGGTCGGGCTCCTGAAGACGAGTATGGCCTGACGAGCGGCGCCCGCCTACCCGCCGACCCGCTCGTCGCGTGTCGACGGGCGGATGATCAGATCTCGCGCAGGCGCTCCGCCAGGTATCGGTCGAGGCCCTCGAGCGGGATGCGCTCCTGCTTCATCGTGTCGCGGTCGCGCACGGTCACGGCGTCGTCCTCCAGCGAGTCGAAGTCGACGGTGACGGCCAGCGGAGTGCCGATCTCGTCCTGACGGCGGTACCGGCGGCCGATGGCGCCCGAGTCGTCGAAGTCCACGTTGCGGCGCTGACGCAGGCGGTCGGCCAGCGAGCGCGCGAGCGGCGAGAGTGCCTCGTTGCGGGAGAGCGGAAGTACGGCGACCTTCACCGGCGCGAGGCGCGGGTCGAGGTGCAGCACGGTGCGCTTGTCGGTGCCGCCCTTGGCGTTCGGCACCTCCTCCTCGTCGTACGCGTCGACCAGGAACGCCATGAGCGCGCGCGTGAGGCCGAACGACGGCTCGATCACGAAGGGCACGTACCTCTCGTTCTTGTTCTGGTCGAAGTAGCTCAGGTCTTTGCCGGAGTTCTCGATGTGCGTCTTGAGGTCGTAGTCGGTGCGGTTGGCGACGCCCATGAGCTCGCCCCACGCGTTGCCCGCGAACTCGAACTTGTACTCGATGTCGATGGTGCGCTTCGAGTAGTGCGCCAGCTTGTCCTTCGGGTGCTCGAAGCGGCGGATGTTCTCCGGGTCGATGCCGAGGTCGACGAACCAGTCCCAGCACAGGTCGATCCAGGTCTGGAACCACTCCTCGTCGGTGCCGGGCTCGACGAAGAACTCGATCTCCATCTGCTCGAACTCGCGGGTGCGGAAGATGAAGTTGCCCGGCGTGATCTCGTTGCGGAAGGCCTTGCCGATCTGGCCGATGCCGAACGGCGGCTTCTTGCGGGCCGTCTGGAGCACGGCGGCGAAGTCGGTGAAGATGCCCTGGGCGGTCTCGGGGCGCATGTAGTGCAGGCCGGACTCGTCGTCGACGACGCCGAGGTAGGTCTTCATCAGTCCGGAGAACTGGCGGATCGGGGTCCACTGGCCGACCTTGTCCGGGTGGTCGGGGTCGGCGATGTCGTCGAGGCCGTTCGCCGGCGGGTGGCCGTGCTGCGCCTCGTACGCCTCGAAGAGGTGGTCGGCGCGGTAGCGCTTGTGGGTGATGAGCGACTCGGTCAGCGGGTCGCTGAACACCTTCACGTGACCCGACGCCTCCCATACCGCGGTCGGGAGGATGATCGCGGAGTCGAGGCCGACCATGTCGCCGCGGCCGCGCACGAAGCGGTTCCACCACTCGCGCTTGATGTTCTCCTTGAGCTCGACGCCGAGGGGGCCGTAGTCCCACGCCGAGCGCGTTCCGCCGTAGATGTCACCGGACGGGAAGACGAATCCGCGGTGCTGAGCCAGCGTGATGACGGAATCCAGCTTCGACGTGGCGGCCATGGTGCTCCCTGTTCGTGGGGTCGGTGCGGAGGGTGGAGAAGTCCGCAACCATCCTAACGAGGATGCGCAGGTGCCCGCGCCGGGCCGTCGGTCAGCGGGAGCGCCACTCCTGCTCGAGCAGGGCGTAGACGGCCGTGTCGGACCACTCGCCCTTGAAGATCTCGGTCTCGCGCAGGAGGGCCTCCTGCCGCATGCCGATGCGCTCGCACAGCCGGGCCGACGCCTCGTTGCGGGCGTCGAGCTGGGCGAACACCCGGTGGGCGCCGAGGGTGTCGAAGCAGAGGCCGAGGATCGCCTCCGCCGCCTCGCTGGCGAAGCCGTTGCCGTGGAAGGCGGGATGGAACACCCAGCCGATCTCGAACTTGCCCCATGCCGCCGACTTCAGGAACACGCTCATGTCGCCGATGACGCGGCCGTGGCCGCTATAGGGGTCGGGCAGCTCCACCGCGTAGACGATGCCCTCGCCGTCCTTCTCGAGGCGGTTCATCGCGATCCGCTTGCGCAGGTGCTTGGCGGACTCCTCGTGGTCGTGCACCTCCCAGTAGAGGTAGCGCACGACGTCCTTCAGCTTCTGGTAGGCGTGCACGTCGTCGAGATCGCCCGTGTTCAGAGGGCGCAGGAGCAGCCGCTCGGTGCGCAGCTCCTGTGCGGCGTAGGGGAGCCCCGTCGCGCCATGCGGCTCGACGGTCTCGGTGGGGGCTGCGGCGTCGTCGCTCACGGGTCCTCCGGTCGGGGTGGTCAGGATGCGGCCGTCTCGTCGTCGACGGCGCTCAGTCGCGGCCGCGCGGCGGCGGCCTCGATCTCGAGACCGAACAGGGCTGCGGCGCCTGCGACGAACGCGTCGGCGTCGCCGCTGCGCGCGAGCTCGCGCGCTCGCACGGACGGGGTGTGGAGGAGCACACCGGCGAGGTGGCGCAGTGCGACCTCCGTCTGCTCGTCGGCACCACGCGAGCGGGCACGCTCGATCTCGGCGTCGAGCACGTCGAACACGTGCTTGCGGAGCGCGACCAGCGCCGGCGTCACGGCCTGCTCGGCGGTCTGGGCGGCGAACTCCGCGGCGGCCTTCCCGACGATGCTGCGGGCGTCGTCTGCGGCCGAGAGCTCCTCGAGGGGAGCGTGGATGCTGATGGTCTCGAGGTCGAGCAGCTCCACGCCGTCGAGCTCGGCGACGGCCGGGTCGACGTTGCGAGGGAGGCCCAGGTCGACGACCAGGCGGCGCTCGGCGGCCCCGGGCTGCGCGAGTGCGTCGGCCAGGAGTTCACGGGTGAGCACGTAGTCGGTGACCGTGGTGCAGGTGACGACGAGGTCGGCCCGGGCGAGGGCCTCGAGCAGTCCGCCCTCGACGACGGGGCGCACGTCATGCGACAGCGCGAACTTCGCGGCGCGTCCCGACGCCGAGTGGACACGCACGTCGTCCGCGCCCTTGTCCCGCAGCGCGGCGAGGCTCGCACCGGCGTACTTGCCGGTGCCGACGAGCAGCACGCGGGTCTGCGACCAATCGCTGATCCGGCTCTCGGCCAGGTCGAGCGCCAGGCGGACCATCGAGCGGCCGGCGGTCATGATGCCGGTGCGGTTCTTGACCCCGCGGGAGGTGCGGGAGGCGACCTGGAACAGGCGCTCCAGGTCGCTGGTGACGGTGCCGGAGGCGCGGGCCGACTCGAGCGAGCGGCGCACCTGACCGGCGATCTCGCCTTCGCCGACGACGACGGACTCGAGGCCGCTGGAGACCGCGAAGAGGTGCTCGGCGACCGAGTGGTCGCAGTACACGGTGCTGGAGGTGCGCAGCTCGTCAGCGGGGATGCCGCTCGCGGCGCTGACGGCGTCGATCACGGTCTCCGACGAGACGGCCCGCGCGGAGGGCAGCGGGTCGTCGATGTCGAGGTAGGCCTCGAAGCGGTTGCAGGTGGCGACGACGACCGATCCGGCGACGAGCTCGCTGTGCTCCGCGAGCGCCGCGGTCACGGCCGGCGCGGAGCGCTCGAGCCGTTCGAGGAGGTCGAAATCCGCCGTGCGGTGGCTCGACGAGAAGCAGAGAAGCACGGGCGAAATCCTACGCTCGACGGCGACGAACCTCGAATCGGCGGGGACTCCCCGGCCGTCGGGCGCGCCTATTCCCGGGGTATTGGCAGATTCGACCCTGGCAGAATCAGGGGGTGACCGCACTCGCCCCCGCCCACCCCCTCGCCGCCGGCCGCACGACCTCCAGCCGTCTCGTCCGCGCCTACCAGGGCGACCGCCCCGAGACGACGCCCGTCTGGTTCATGCGCCAGGCCGGCCGCTCCCTCCCGGAGTACCGGGAGCTGCGCGTCGGCACCCGCATGCTCGACGCCTGCCTCGACCCGGCGATGGCGAGCGAGATCACGCTCCAGCCGGTTCGCCGCCACGGCGTCGACGCCGGCATCTTCTTCAGCGACATCGTGGTGCCGCTGAAGCTCGCCGGCGTGGAGGTGGAGATCCAGCCCGGCAAGGGGCCGGTCTTCGCGCACCCCGTGCGCACGGCGGCCGACGTCGATCGGCTCACTGCCGTCGACCCGGCCGCGCTCGGCGACGACGTGTTCGCACCGATCGCCGAGGCCGTGCGGCTCACGATCGCCGAGCTGGGTGACACCCCCTTGATCGGTTTCGCCGGTGCGCCCTTCACTCTGGCCGCCTACCTGGTCGAGGGCGGACCTTCCAAGGACCACATCCGCGCCCGCACGCTCATGCACGCCGACCCCGACGCGTGGGCGCGCCTCATGGCGTGGGCCGCGGACATCTCCGGCGCGTTCCTGCGCGCGCAGGTGCTCGCCGGGACGAGCGCGGCGCAGCTCTTCGACTCCTGGGCGGGCTCGCTGTCCCTCCACGACTACGTGCAGCACGTCGCCCCCGCCTCCGCCCGGGCGCTCTCGCACGTGCGCGACCTGACCTACGCGGTGCCCGGAGCTCCAGCGGCGTCGGACGACCTCGCGGCGCCCGTCGAGCCGGAGACCCGCAACGTCCCGATCGTCCACTTCGGCGTCGGCACCGGCGAGCTCCTCACGGCCATGCACGATGTCGGCGCCGACACCGTGGGCGTCGACTACCGCATCCCCCTCGACGAGGCGAGCCGCCGGCTCGGGCACGTGGTGCCGTTGCAGGGCAATGTCGACCCGGCCATGCTCGACGCTCCGTGGGAGGTGCTGGAGGCGCACGTCGACGATGTGCTCGAGCGCGGCCGCGACGCCCCCTCCCACGTCCTCAACCTCGGCCACGGCGTCCCTCCCGAGACCGACCCGACCGTGCTGACCCGGTTGGTCGAGCACGTGCACGGCTGGCGGCTCGAATGAGCGACGACGCGCTCGCCGACGAGATCCGGCACGCGGTCGAGGCGCCGCCCACTCGTATCGTCGTGATCGGCGGCGGCGTCGCCGGGCTGGTCGTGGCGCGTGAGTGCGCCCGCCCCGGGTTCGAGGTGACGGTGCTGGAGGCGTCGGAGCGCGTCGGCGGCTCGGTCGCCCCGCTCGACCTCGACGGACTCACCCTCGACGCGGGTGCGGAGAGCTTCGCCACCCGCGGCGGGCACGTCGCCGAGCTGATCGAGGAGCTCGGCCTCTCCGGCGACGTGGTCCAGCCGAACGCCGCCGGCGCGTGGGTGCGGCACGGCCGCCGTTCCGTGCCGCTTCCGAAGGCCGGCCTCCTCGGCATCCCGAGCTCCCCGCTGGCGCGCGACGTCGTCGCCGCGGTCGGATGGGGCGGCGCCCTCCGCGCCTACCTCGACCGCCTCACCCCCGTGCTGAAGATCGGTCGGGAGAAGCGGCTCGGTACGCTCGTCCGCTCCCGGATGGGCGCGAAGGTCCTCGACCTCCTCGTGGCTCCGGTCGTCACCGGGGTCTACGCCGCCGCGCCCGACGACCTCGACGTCGACGTGGTCGCCCCCGGCCTCAATGCCGCGCTCACCCGGCTCGGCTCGCTTTCCGGCGCCGTCGGCGAGCTGCGCTCCGCCGCGAAGGCGGGCAGCGCGGTCGGCGGCATCCGCGGCGGCATGTGGCGCCTCCCAGCAGCGCTGGCCGAGGACATCGCGTCACGCGGCGGGACGATCCGGCTGCACGCTCCGGTCGCCGCGATCGACCCCTGGGCGGCGCCGAGCGGCCAGGAGCAGGCGGCGGAGGCCGTCGAGGCCGCCCTGGCGGGCATCCTCGCCGACGAGCTCGAACTCCCGACGCCGACGGTCGTCGGCGACGCCGACCGCCCGGCGCGCTGGAGCGTCCGACTCGCCGACGGGGAGCGGATCGACGCGGATGCCGTCGTGCTCGCCGCCCCCGCAGATCCCGCGCTCGCCCTGCTCGCGACCGCCGACGATGCACTCGGCGACCTCGCCGGGCTCGAATGGCCGGCTTCCTCGAGTGTGGAGCTGGTCACGCTCGTGCTCGCCGACGACCGCCTGGCCGCGGCTCCGCAGGGCACCGGCGTGCTGGTCGCCGACACCGCCGACGCGGACGTGACCGCCAAGGCGATGACCCACTCCAGCGCCAAGTGGGCGTGGGTCGCGGAGGCCGCCGGCCCCGGCCGCCACGTCGTCCGCCTCTCGTACGGTCGCGCCGGCCGTCCCGCCGAGTCGCGCGAGCTCGACGATGCCGCGCTGCGCGCTCTGGCCGTCGCGGACGCCGGCCGGCTGCTCAATATTCCGCTCAGGGAATCCGACCTGGTGGCATTCGCCCGGACCCCCTGGACGAACGCCCTCCCCTATGCAACAGTGGGGCAGCGGGACCGCATCCAGCGGGTCCGCGACGCAGCCGAAGCCGTCGAGGGCCTCGAGGTTACGGGGTCCTGGCTGACGGGCACCGGACTGGCCTCGGTCGTCCCGGACGCCCGCCGGGCGGCCGAGAACGCACGGGGTCTACGCTGGAAGGCACTGACCGACAACCTGTAGGCAGAGCAGAGGGAGCCACATGCGCGGAAAGATTCTCTTCGTCACGGGTGCGGCCGTGGGCTACGTGCTCGGCACGCGCGCCGGCCGCAAGCGCTACGAGCAGATGAAGTCGGCCGCGACCAAGGTCTGGGAGTCTCCTGGCGTGCAGAAGCAGGTGCACGCCGTGGAGGACTTCGTGGCCGAGAAGGTCGGGGAGTTCCCGGAGACGGTGTTCGTCACCGTGAAGAAGTTCGTCGTCCGCGCCAACGAGCGCCGCCGCGAGGCGCGGGAGACCTACCCTTCGCCCGCCGCGGAGGCCGCGCTGCGGGCCGAACGGGACGCCTGAGAGCGGCGACCGGAAGGGAGTGAGCGGAATGACCGATCGGGAGCGCGCCCGCGCGAAGTCCCTCGTCGAGCTGATCTCCGACCTGCCCCGGCTGGTGATCGAGCTGGGGAAGGCCGAACTCGCCCACCTCAAGGCGGAGTTCGCCGCGAAGGCGAAGTATGCCGGCGTCGGTATAGGCCTGTTCGTGGTCGCCGCCGCGTTCCTGTTCTTCGCGCTCGGAGTGCTCGTCGCCGCAGCGGTGCTGGGTCTCGCCGTGGTGCTTCCGGGATGGGCGGCCGCGCTCATCGTGTTCGGGGCGCTGCTGATCCTGGCGGCGCTCCTCGCGCTCATCGGCGTCGGGTCGTTCAAGAGGATCGACGGCGTCGCGCCGCAGAAGACCATCGACAGCATCAAGGAAGACGCGGACGCTCTGAAAGGGCTGGGCAAGTATGACAACTGACCGCAGCGACGTCGACCGCGCCCGCGCCGAGCTGGCGGCGACCCTCGACGCCATCGAGTACAAGCTGAACGCCCCGAAGCGGGCGACCGAGCGGGTGAAGCGCATGGCCGCCGACAACCCCCTCGCCTTCGCCGGTGTCGCCGCGGGGGTGGCCGCCGCGATCGGCGGCGTCGTCTGGGGCGTCGTGCGCCTCACCCGGCGCTGACGATCCTCCCGGGCCGCGTTTTGGCCTTCACAGGAATGAGAGGGAGACTGTGGGTATGAGTACCCCGGCTGCCGTTCCGGCAGAGTCGACCGCACCCGAAGAAACCAGCGACACTCCGACCGGATTCGCCCTCTGGGCGGTTCTCCGGCGCGACCCCGCCCGCCCCGACGACCTCGACGGCACCGACGTGCCGAAGGCCGTGTCGGAGCTCGAAGGCGTGATCGCCGATCTCACCCTGCAGGGCGTCACCACCCGCGGGCTCTACGACGTCTCCGGCCTCCGCGCCGACGCGGACATCATGATCTGGCTGCACGGCCCCGAGGCCGAGGGCCTGCAGTGGGCGTTGCGCCAGTTGCGCCGCACACAGCTCTTCAAGGCGCTCCTCCCGACGTGGAACGCGATGGGCGTGCACCGCGACGCCGAGTTCAACAAGGCCCACGTCCCCGGCTTCCTCCGCGGCAAGGAGCCCAAGGGGTGGCTCTGCGTCTACCCCTTCGTGCGCAGCTACGAGTGGTACCTGCTCCCCGACGAGGAGCGCGGCCGGATGCTCTCGGAGCACGGCCGCAAGGGCGCCGCGTTCCGCACGGTGCTGGCCAACACGGTCGCCTCCTTCGCCCTCGGCGACTACGAGTGGATCCTCCCGCTCGAGTCCGACGAGCTGGTCGACCTCGTCGATCTGATGCGCGACCTGCGCCAGACCGACGCCCGCCTGCATGTCCGAGAGGAAGTGCCGTTCTTCACCGGCCGCCGCGTCGAGCCGGCCGAGGTCGTGGAGGTGCTCCAGTGACCGCGGAGACCACAGCGCGCGTCATCGGGGCGACGCCGGCGGCCGCCTCCGGCCCCGAGCACGTCACCGAGCCCGTCGCGTACGACGCCATCCTGCTCGCCGGGTTCGGCGGACCGGAGGGGCAGGACGACGTCATCCCGTTCCTCCGCAACGTCACCCGCGGTCGCGGCATCCCGGAGGAGCGCCTGGAGGAGGTCGCGCACCACTACCGCCACTTCGGCGGCGTGAGCCCGATCAACGACCAGAACCGCGAGCTCAAGGCGGCGCTGGAGGCGGAGCTCGCCGCGCGGGGCATCGACCTGCCGGTGCTGTGGGGCAACCGCAACTGGGACCCCTACCTCGAGGACGCCCTGAAAGAGGCGCAGGAGCAGGGCTTCACGAAGCTGATCGCCATCGCCACCAGCGCGTACTCCTCCTATTCCAGCTGCCGGCAGTACCGCGAGGACTTCGCCCGCGTGCTGGAGGAGACCGGGCTCGAGGGCACCATCCAGATCGACAAGGTGCGCCAGTTCTTCGACCACCCCGGCTTCGTCGAGCCGTTCATCGAGGGCGTCAAGAACGCGGTCGCGGAGGTGCAGGAGAAGGTCCCCGGCATCGATCCGGCGACCGAGATCCGCATCCTCTACTCGACCCACTCCATCCCCTCGACCGATGCCGCCAAGTCCGGCCCGGCCGAGCGCGGCTTCGGCGAGGGAGGCGCCTACGCGGCTCAGCACCTCGCCGTCGCGGAGGTCGTGTCGCAGGCCGCCACCGGCGGCGTCATCGGCTGGGACCTGGTCTACCAGTCCCGTTCCGGCCCGCCGTCGATGCCGTGGCTCGAGCCCGACATCAACGACCGCATCGGCGAGCTGCCCGCGACGGGCGTCAAGGCCGTCATCATCGTCCCGCTCGGTTTCGTGAGCGACCACATGGAGGTGCTCTGGGACCTCGACAACGAGGCCATGGAGTCCAGCGAGGAGAACGGCCTCGTCGCCGTCCGGGTGCCGACTCCCGGCACCCATGCGAAGTACGTGAAGGGCCTCGTCGACCTGGTGCTCGAGCGGCGTGACGGCGTCCCGGTCGATCAGCGCCCGGCGATGACCGACCTCGGTCCCTGGTACGACGTGTGCCGACCCGGCTGCTGCGAGAACGTGCGCCTCGGCTTCAAACCCGCCGCCGCGGGGCTCGCACCGTGACCGGCGCCGTGCGCCGTGCCGAGGGGCCGGCCGAGCGTCGCGAGGGCGTGCTGCGCGTGGGGACACGCGGCAGTGCGCTCGCGGTCGCGCAGACGACGGCGGTCGCCGAGGCGATCGCCCGCGCGACCGGTCTGGACGTCGAGCTGGTCACGATCACGACGCACGGCGACACGTCGCGCGAGTCCCTCTCCGAGCTGGGCGGCACCGGCGTCTTCGCCACCGCGCTCCGGGAGGCCCTGCTCGCCGACGAGTGCGACTTGCTGGTCCACTCCCTGAAAGACCTCCCGACCGCGGCGGCCCCGGGGCTCGTGATCGGCGCCGTGCCCAAGCGCGCGGACGCCCGCGACACGCTCTGCGCCCGCGACGGCCTCTCCTTCGACGACCTGCCGGAGGGCGCGCGGATCGGCACGGGTTCCCCGCGCCGCGTCGCTCAGCTGAAGGCCTCCCGGCCCGACCTCGACGTCGTCGACATCCGCGGCAACGTGGACACCCGGCTCGGTCGCGTCGCCGATGGCGACCTCGACGCCGTCGTGCTCGCCGCTGCCGGATTGGGCCGGCTGGGCCGCCTCGACGCCGTCACCGACTACTTCGCGCTCTCGCAGATGCCGACCGCCCCCGGGCAGGGTGCGCTCGCTCTCGAGGTGCGAGCCGGCGACGAGAAGGGGCGCGGACCGATCGCCCGCGCGCTCCACGCCGTCGACCATGTCACGACGCACGCCGTCGTCACCGCCGAGCGCGCCGTGCTCGCCGGACTGCAGGCCGGGTGCGCCGCACCGATCGGGGCGACCGCCCTGGTCGACGACGGCCTGCTCTTCCTCACCGCCTCGGTCTACCGTCCCGACGGCACCGAGCGGATCACCGCGTCCCATGCCGCGACCCCCGACTCCCTGAGCGCCGCTCACCTCGACGAGGCCGCACGCGACGTCGGGGAGCGTGTGGTCTCCGAACTGCTCGGCGCGGGGGCCGCCGACCTGGCTCCGCTGGGGAGTACCCGATGACTCAGCCGTCCGCCGCCCCGAAGCCGCTCTCCGGCTGGCGCGTCCTCGTCCCGCGCGGCGGCCCCTGGGGTGACTCGGTCGCGGCCGATCTGCGCTCCAAGGGCGCCTCCCCGGTCGTCGCCGCCATGATCAACTTCGCCCCCACGGCGGACGCCCCGGCACTGGAGCGCGCGCTGGAGCGGCTCGCCGCCGGCGATTTCGACTGGATGACGGTCACCAGCGCGACGACGGTGGACGTGCTCAGCGCCCAGCGCGCCGTCGTTCCCCCGAGCACACGCGTGGCCGCGGTCGGTGAGACCACCGCGGCGGCGCTCGCGGCGGCCGGCTACAAAGTCGACCTCGTGCCGTCGGAGGACAACTCCGCCCGCGGCCTTCTCGAGGAGTGGGAGGCGGCGACGCAGGGCGCGGTGCCGCTGCGCATCCTGACGCTCCGCTCCGAGATCGCGAAGCCGTTGCTGACCGAGGGTCTGCGGCGCATCGGTCACGATGTGGAGTCGGTCGTCGCCTACCGCACCGTCGGCGTCTCGGTCCCGGAGGCCGTGGTGTCGGATGTGCATGACGGGCTGGTGCAGGCCATCCTCGTGACCAGCGGCTCCGTCGCCGAGCAGGTCCAGCTCCAGCTCGGGCCGATTCCCGAGACGACCCTCGTCGCCGCGATCGGTCCGCAGACCGCCCGGGACGCCCGCGCCTTCGGCCTGCGCGTCGATGTGATCGCCGCCGAGCGCACGGCGTCCTCCCTGATCGACGCCGTCGCCGAGGTCGCCCGCGCCCGCTCCCGCGCCTCCTGACCTCTCCGCGTCTGGACCGAATCGCCGTTCCGGCGCCGCGAAAGCCGACTTCTGGACCGAATCGGCACGTGCCGGAGCCGGGCAGGCGCCCAGCAACGCAGGCGTAGGCTTGGGCGAGTGAGTGAGCTGCATCCCGTCATCCGCCCGCGTCGCCTCCGGCAGAGTCCGGCCCTCCGCCGTCTGACCGCGGAGACGCGGCTCCACCCGGCCGAGCTGATCCTCCCGATGTTCGTGCGCGAGGGCACCGCCGAGCCGCTGCAGATCGCGTCGATGCCGGGGGTGCAGCAGCATAGCATCGACTCGCTCAAGCGCGCGGCCGTGCAGGCGGCCGAGGCCGGCGTCGGCGGCGTGATGCTGTTCGGTGTGCCGGAGACGCGGGATGCGGTGGGCAGCGCCGCGACCGACCCCGACGGCATCCTCAACGTCGCCACCCGTGCGCTGGTCTCCGAGGTCGGCGACGCGCTCGTGGTGCAGACGGACCTGTGCCTCGACGAGTTCACCGACCACGGGCACTGCGGCGTGCTCGACGACGCCGGCCATGTGGACAACGACGCGACGCTGGAGCGGTACCGCGACATGGCCATCGCCCAGGCGGAGGCCGGTTCTCAGCTGCTCGGGCTCTCCGGCATGATGGACGGCCAGGTCGGGGCGGTGCGCGACGCGCTCGACGCGGCCGGCCGCCACGACGTCGTGCTGCTCGCCTACGCGGCGAAGTACGCCTCCGCTTTCTACGGGCCGTTCCGTGAGGCTGTCGACTCGCAGCTCTCCGGCGACCGCCGCGCCTACCAGCAGGACCCGGCCAACCGCCGCGAGGGACTCCGGGAGGCGCGCCTCGATCTCGACGAAGGCGCCGACATCCTCATGGTCAAGCCGGCCCTGAGCTATCTCGACGTGCTCAGCGATGTGGCCGCGATCAGCGACGTGCCGGTCTGGGCCTACCAGGTGTCGGGCGAGTACGCGATGGTGGAGGCCGCGGCCGCGCACGGCTGGATCGACCGTCGCCGCATCGTCGAGGAGACCCTGATCGGCGCCCGCCGGGCCGGAGCCGATGCGATCATGACCTACTGGGCGACCGAGGTGGCGGGGTGGCTGCGATGAGCGACGTGCAGGGCAGCGACGTGCAGGGTCTGGCCGACGGCGCCGCTCTCGGCGACGTCAATCTCGCGCAGTTCGAGCGCGCGCAGCGTGTCATCCCCGGCGGCGTCAACTCGCCGGTACGGGCATTCCGTTCCGTCGGCGGGACGCCGCGCTTCATGGTGTCGGCCCGCGGTCCCTACATCACTGATGCCCAGGGGCGCGAGTACGTCGACCTCGTCGCGTCGTGGGGGCCGGCCATCCTGGGCCACGCGCATCCCGCCGTGGTCGCCGCTGTGCAGCAGGCCGCGGCTCATGGCCTGTCGTTCGGCGCATCCACGCCGGCCGAGACCGAGCTGGCGGAGGCCGTGCTCGGGCGCGTGCCGTTCATCGAGAAGCTGCGGCTGGTCTCCACCGGCACCGAGGCGACCATGACCGCCATCCGGCTCGCCCGGGGCTTCACCGGCCGGCCGCTGCTGATCAAATTCGCCGGGCACTACCACGGCCACTCCGACAGCCTCCTCGCGGAGGCCGGCTCCGGCCTCGCGACGCTGTCGCTCCCTGGTTCGGCGGGCGTCACCGAGGCGACGGCCGCGCAGACTCTGGTGCTCCCGTACAACGACCTGGACGCCGTGCGCGCCGCCTTCGAAGCCAACGGCCCGGACATCGCCGCTGTCATCACGGAGGCCGCGGCCGCCAACATGGGCGTCGTCCCGCCGGACCCGGGCTTCAACGCCGCCCTCGTCGACCTCGCCCACGAGTTCGGCGCCCTGCTCATCCTGGACGAAGTGCTCACCGGGTTCCGCGTGAGCGAGGCCGGATTCTGGGGTCTGGACCGCGGCTACACGCCCGATCTCGTCACCTTCGGCAAGGTCGTCGGCGGCGGGATGCCGTTGGCCGCGCTCGGCGGTCGCGCCGAGCTGATGGACTTCCTCGCCCCCACCGGCCCCGTCTACCAGGCGGGCACGCTCTCCGGCAATCCGGTCGCCGTCGCCGCCGGGCTCGCGACCCTCGCGCACGCGGACGAGGCCGTCTACGATCGGCTCGACGTCGTCGCCGAGACCGTCTCCGCAGCCGTCTCCGCTGCGCTCGCCGCCGAGGGCGTCGCCCACCGCGTGCAGCGCGCGGGCAGCCTGTTCAGCTTCGTCTTCGGTGAATTCGCGACGGCTCCGCGCACGTACGCCGAGGTGCAGACCCAGGAGGCGTTCCGCTATCGCGCCTTCTTCCACGCCATGCTCGACGCGGGTGTCTCGCTCCCGCCGAGCGTCTTCGAGGCCTGGTTCGTCACGGCCGCGCACGACGACGAGGCGATCGGCCGCATCCTGGAAGCACTCCCCGGCGCCGCCCGTGCGGCGGCGGCAGCGGTCTGAACTGACCGGCGGGGCGTGTTCCGGCTCAGTCGTCCGCCGCCGACGGCGCCGGTGACAACGTCTGCACGAAGCTGTAGGTCGCCGTCGCGGGCCAACCGTCCGCGTCGAGCAGGGCGTAGACGTCGTACATGCCGCCTGCGGACGCCCGTCGGCGCAGCGTGCGCGGCGGCGCGTCCGAGGGGGCGCGCTCCGTCACCGTGCGCGGTGCCTCGCCTTCACGCAGAAGGCGGGCGCGGAAGGTGGTGGTGCGGGTCACCCGACCACCTTCTCACACCCGCCCCTGCTCAGGCTTGGCCGTGCGACGCCCTCGACCGGCGCGACAGCGAGTCGATGATGACCGCCAGGAGCAGCACGGCGCCCGTGATCATGAACCGGTAGGACGAGTCGAGGTTCATGAGGGTCAGACCGTTCGAGATCGACTGGATGACCAGGATGCCGAGGAGCGCGGACCAGGCGGAGCCGCGCCCGCCGAAGAGGCTCGTGCCGCCGATGACCGCCGCGGCGATCGCGTTGAGGTTCGTGTCCGTGCCGCCGGAGCCGGCACCCACGGAGGCGAGCCGGGCGGCCGCGAGCAGACCACCGACGGCGGCGAAGGTGGAGCAGAGGATGAACACGCTGATGAACACGCGGTTGACCTTGATGCCGGCTCGGCGCGCCGCCTCGACGGAGCCGCCGACCGCGAAGACCGAGCGGCCCCACTTGGTGCGGGTGAGGAAGAAGTTCATCACGATCACGAGCACCACGAAGAAGAGGAACATCGCTCCCGTGCCGCGGTCGGTCGAGAGGTACCAGACGGCGATACAGAGACCGATGAGGAGCAGGCCGGCCTTGAGTGCGACTGCGGCCGTCGAACCTTCCGAGAGCCCCGCGTTCCGGCGGCGCACGTTGCTGCGCCAGTCGGAGACGAACATCCCGCCTGCCGCGATCACCGCCAGCGCATAGGCGGCCCACGGCGGCAGGAACGTCTGCTGGGCGAACTGCACGATCCACGAGTCGTAGGGGATGTTGATCGAGCTGTTGGCGCCGAGGATCCACAGTTGCACGCCGAGGAAGCCGAGGAGACCGGCGAGCGTAATGACGAAGCTCGGCACGCCGAAGCGGGTGAAGAGCAGGCCGTAGACGTACCCGATCACCGCGCCCGCGAGGATCGCCACGATGACGGTCGCCCACAGCGGCCAGTGGAGCTGGGTGAAGCCGACGCCGAGGATGGCGGCGGAGACACCGCTCACGGAGCCGACCGAGAGGTCGATCTGGCCCAGCAGCAGCACGAGCACGATGCCGATCGAGATGGTCCCGATCGCCGCGCACTGCAGCGTGAGGTTCACCAGGTTGTTGGCGCTGAGGAAGTTGGGGTTGAGCACCTGGAAGACGACCCAGATCACGACGAGGCCGATGACGACCGGCAGCGATCCGAGGTCGCCGCCGCGCACCCGGCGGCCGAAGCCGCGCAGCGCGCCGCCGAGGCCCTCCTCCCGGATGAGGCGCTCGTCCTGCAGGTCGGCCGCGACCTCCGCGGGGGTCTCCGCTGTTGCCTTGCTCATGCGTCGGCCTTCCCTTCGCTGCTGCCGGTGGTCTCGACCGTGCTCTCGCCGGCGCGACCCGCCCGGCGGCTCACGACGTTGTCGGTGGCGCCAGTGATGGCCGAGATGATCTCCTCGTAGCTGACGTCGGCCACGTGGAAGTCGCCGTTGTTGCGGCCGAGGCGGAGGACCGCGACCCGGTCGGCCACGGCCTGCACGTCGGCCATGTTGTGGCTGATGAGGAGCACGCCGAGCCCGCGCTCGCGCAGCCGCTCGATGAGGTTGAGCACCTCGGCGGTCTGCGCGACGCCGAGGGCGGCGGTCGGCTCGTCGAGGATGACGACGCGCGGGTCGCCGATCAGCGAGCGGGCGATCGCGACGGTCTGGCGCTGGCCGCCGGAGAGCGACGCGACCGCGATCCGGACGGAGGGGATGCGCGCCGACAGCTGGCGGAGGAGGCTCCACGACCGCTTCTCCATCTCCTCCTCGTCGAGTGTTCCGTGGGTGATCTCGCGCCCCAGGAAGAGGTTCGAGACGACGTCGAGGTTGTCGCACAGTGCGAGGTCCTGGAAGACGGTGGCGATCCCGAGCTCGCGCGATGCGGCGGGCGACGGGATGGTCACATCCTGCCCGTCGAAGGTGATGGTGCCCGAATCCTGCGGGTGCACGCCCGCGAGGATCTTCACGAGCGTGGACTTGCCGGCGCCGTTGTCGCCGACGAGGGCGACGACCTCGCCCGGGTAGACGTCGAGATGGATGTCGGTGAGCGCCTGAACGGCGCCGAAGCCTTTCGAGACGCCGCTCAGCGAGAGTACGGGCCGGCGCTCGGTCCGCTCCTCCTCGGCGATCGCGGATTCCATGGTCACGGCGTTCTCTCCTTCGAGGTGAGCTGGTGGTTCGGGTCAATCGTAGGGCGGGTGCACGCGGCCCTCCAGGTGCGTGGCGCATCTGGAGGGCCGCGCTGCCAGGTGTTACTTGATGCCGTACTTGTCGCACGCCGCCTTGTAGTCCGCCGTGCAGATCTTCGCAGCGGAGTCCGCTCCGTAGAACTCGTCCTTGACGACGGTGCTCTCGATGTTGTCGGTCGTCACGGCGACCGGCTTGAGCAGGAACGAGGCGATCTTCGCGCCGCCCGCGGTGTCGACACTCGTGTCGCCGGCAGGCTTCTGCCCCTTGGTGAGCGCGATCGCGAGCTCGGCCGCCTTCTCGGCCTCCGGCTGGATGGCCTTGTACACGGTCATGTACTGGTCGCCGGCGAGGATGCGCTGGATGCCGGCGAGCTCGGCGTCTTGACCGGTGACCGGCGGGATCGGGGAGACGTTGGCTGCCTTGAGTGCGGCGATCGCGCCGCCGCCCGTTCCGTCGTTGGCCGCGTAGATCGCCGTGATCTGGCTGCCGAACTGCGTGATCTGGCCCGACACCCAGTTCTGAGCCTGCGCCGGGTCCCATCCGGGTGTGTCGTACTCGGCGAGCACCTTGTAGCCGCTGGTGTCGATCACGCTGTGTGCGCCCTTCTTGAACAGGGTCGCGTTGTTGTCGGTCGGCGAGCCGTTGACCATCAGGATGCCGCTGCCTGCCGCGACGCCGTCCTTCTTGAGCTTGTCCACGAGCGCGGTGGCCTGCAGCTTGCCGACCTCCTCGTTGTCGAACGAGATGTAGTAGTCGACGTCTTTGCTGTTGATCAGGCGGTCGTAGGAGATGACCGGGATGTTCTTGGCCTTCGCCTCGCCGACGATGGAGGCGGCGGCCTCGCCGTCGAACGGGTCGAGGACGAGCACCTTGACGCCCTGGGTCAGCATGGACTCCGCCTGCTGCTGCTGCTTGCTGGCGTCGCCGTCTGCGTTCGCGTAGAGCACCTTGCAGTCGGGGCAGAGGTCTTTGATCTTCGCTTCGAAGAAGGGCTTGTCGGCCGCCTCGTAGCGGGCGGTCACGGAGTCGGGGAGGAGAAGGCCGATCTGGGCCTTCGAGGCGTCGGCGGTGGAGGAGCCCCCGCTGCCGGAGCCGTTCGAACAGGCTGTGAGACTGAGTGCGGTGAGGAGGACCGCGGCCGACGCGATCAGTCCTCTCTTGGTGGCGATCTTCATTGAAAAACCTCCGGTTCGAGCCCGCCGTCCTTGGCGGCTGGGTTGAGTGTGTCAGGTGCACGTCTTGGCGTCAATACTTGAATCCAACGCATTCGATAACGGTTCGTCACGTTCGGGGGGCAACGGGGGACAGCGCGGTCGGAGGGGTCAGTTCGACGCGCTCTGAGGCGTCAGCGAGACCCGGTCGACGGCGTACGCGACCGCGCCGAGGGTCGCCGCCCGCGTGCCGAGCTGCCCCTGCACGATGTCGGGCATCAGCTCCTCGCCCACGATGATGGACCGCTCGACGGCGTGCCGCATCGGACCGAGCAGGAGCTCGCCGGCGCGGGCCAGCTCGCCGCCCACCACGACGCGCTCCGGGTCGAGCAGATTGCAGAGGTTCGCCGTGGCCACGCCGATGTGCTTGCCGGCGTCGGCGATGGCGCGGATGCAGCGCGCATCCCCCGCCATCGCCTGCAGCACGACGTCGCCCAGCTTGAGGCTGCCGAGGTGGTCGCGCAGCTCGTCCAGGATGGCCGGACCCCCGGCGATCGCCTCCAGGCAGCCGCGGTTGCCGCACCGGCAGAGCGGTCCGTTCTCGCGGATCGTCGTGTGGCCGAACTCCCCGGCGGTGCCGTTGTTGCCGCGGAACAGCTGGCCGTTCAGGAGGAGGCCCGCGCCGATCCCGTCGCCCACGTCGAGCGTGATGGAGTTGCGCTTGCCGCGCCCTGCGCCGAACCGGGACTCCGCCAGGGCGGTGAGGTTGGCCGCGTTGTCGACGAACACCGGCCGCTTCACCCGGCGCTCCAGCGCGTCCGCGACGACCACGCCGTCCCAGCCGCGCATGATCCCGCTGCGGGCGATGGTCCCGCTCGCGCGGTCGAGCGGGGCGGGCAGGGCGATGCCGATCGCGAGCACCTCGTCACGGGAGGCCTCGACCGAGTCGAGCATGTCGCTCAGCAGCATCGAGACTTTGTCGAGCTCGTTGTCCGCCCGGTGGTCGCGGGCGAGCGGCATGTGGTTCTCGGCCACGACCGTGTGCGCGACGTCGGCCAGCGCGACGCGCAGGTGCCGGGTGGAGAAATGGACGCCGACGACGAGCCCGAGCGCGTGCGCCAGCGTGACGTGCTGGGCGCGCCGGCCGCTGCGGATGCTCTGCGTCGTGTGCAGCACGCCGGAGGTCGAGAGCTCCTTCACGATGTTCGACACCGTGGCGGGCGAGAGGCCCGTCGCGCCGGCCAGCTCGACCTGGGTCAGGCCGCCGTGCTTCTTGATGGCGTCGACGATTCGAGCTCGGTTGGCTTCACGAAGTGAAGTCTGCGAGCCCGGAGTCCGTCTCTGGGTGGCCACGACGAGAAGGATACATGCCCGGCCGAGGGAGCGACCCGTCGTGCACAACCCAAGGGTTATGGCTTTGTGAGGTTCGGCACTGCCACGGGCTCCGGGGTGTTGGCAGGATAGACGTATGGCCGATCTGCACGTTCACCCCGACCGCTTGGAGATCCATCTCACGCGGGCGGAGAAGGTGCTCGCCCTCAAGCGGGACGACCTGGTCATCCCGCGCGACAGCATCCGGTCGGTCGCCATCACCGAGGATCCGTGGATCTGGATCCGCGGCATCCGCGCTCCGGGTGCCGCCGTCCCGCTGACACTCTCCGTCGGCACGTGGAAGTTCCACGGCGGTCAGGACTTCCTGCTGATCAAGGGCAAGCAGCGCGCGGCCGTGGTGATCGACCTCGACGGCGAGGAGTATTCGCGCGTCATCGTCTCGACGCCGCACGCGGCGAAGCTCGTCGAGACCCTGCGCATCGACGTCGCCGACATCCCCGCCGAGGGCGAGATCATCGAGTAGGTCCGCCTGCTCGGCGGCCCGCCAGCTCCGCCGGACGCCAGCTCAGCCTGCTTGGGCGACGACGAACAGCACCAGCCCGACGAGCGGCGGGATGCCCTGCACCAGCGCGGCCGTGGGCGTTCGACCCCCGACGGTCAGTTGCACCACCGCGGCGAGCACCATGCAGGTGCAGGTGAAGAAGATCAGCCCGAACCCCACATGGTGCAGGGTCGTCCAGTAGAGCACCAGGCCGACGATCGCGCCGCCCGCGAGGAAGAGATTGTAGAAGCCCTGCGTGTAGGCGAGCGGGCGCCCGACATCCGCGTCCCGCTGGCTCGCGACGCCGTAGCGCCGCCAGACGCCCGGCGACGACCACGCGATCGTCTGCGAACCGAACACGGCGAGGTGCACCACCGCCGCGAAGGCGACGAAGACGGACGCGACGATGGCCATGCCGGGAGGATACGCTGCGGAGGCATGGATGTGCTTCAGGCGACCTGCGTGATCTCGGGCGGCGGCCCGGCCGGCATGATGCTCGGTCTGCTGCTGGCCCGCAACGGGGTGGATGTCGTGGTGATCGAGAAGCACGCGGACTTCTTCCGCGACTTCCGCGGCGACACGATCCACCCTTCCACGCTCGGCGTGCTGGGAGAGCTCGGGCTGCGCGAACGGTTCCTGGGCCTCCCGCACACCAACGTCCGCACCCTCGACGCCGTCGTCAGCGGGACCAGGCTGCATCCCGTCGACTTCTCCCGCCTGGCTCCGCCGGACGACTTCCTCGTGCTCGCGCCGCAGTGGGATTTTCTGTCGTTCCTCGCCGACGAGGCGGCGGAGCGTCCCGGGTTCCGTCTGCTGATGGAGACGACCGCCACCGGGCTGACCTGGCGCGACGGCGCGGTGACCGGCATCACGGCGCGGGGTCCGGCCGGCGACCTGGCGATCGCCGCACCCCTGGTGGTCGCCGCCGACGGGCGGGACTCGGTGCTGCGGGAGGACGCCGGGCTGCGGCCGCAGCGGTTCGGTGTGCCGATCGACGTGCTCTGGTTCCGCCTGCCGAAGGCCGCGGCGACGCCACCGAGCACGCTCGCCTACCTGCGTCACGGTTCGATGGTCATCACGATCGACCGCGGCGACTATTTCCAGACCGGTCTCGTCATCGCGAAAGGCGGTATCGACGACCTGAACGCGGCCGGGATCGGCGCGTTCCGGGATGCGGTCGCGGCGGCGGCGCCCTTCCTCCGCGACGCACTGCTGAGCATCGACGGCTGGGAGCAGGTCAAGCTGCTGAGCGTGCAGATCGATCGGCTCGCCCGCTGGTACCGGCGCGGGTTCCTGGCGATCGGGGACGCCGCCCACGCGATGTCGCCCGCATTCGGTGTCGGCGTGAACTATGCCGTGCAGGACGCGGTCGCGGCCGCGAACGCGCTCGTCGATCCTTTGCGCGCGATCCAGGGCGGAGCCTCGGAGGAGGTCGACCTCCGTGTGCTCGACGGCCTCCAGCGCCGCCGCCTCCCACCGGTCGCCGCCATGCAGCGCATCCAGCTCGCCGCCCACCGGGGTATCGCGCGCCCCAATGGTCCGGGTGCTCTGCCCGACCCGCTGCCGCTCCTGGTCCGCGGGGCGCTCGCCGCGGCGACCCCGCTGCTGCAGCGCGCCACCGCCCGGTTCATCGGGCGCGGGCTGCGGCCGGAGTCCGTCAGGCCGGGCTTGCGCTGAGCCGGGTCGTGCGTCGCAGAGGCCCGCGCTGCGGCGTGCGGCCTCCCGTCAGGAGAGCAGCATCAGGATGAAGCCGATGAGCGGCAGTGCGCCCTGCGTGAGGGCGGCGCGCCAGTACCCCTTGCCCGTGGTCAGCAGCACGACCGACGCGGCGAACATGCACGCGGTCGTGAACAGGATGAGCGCCAGGCCTGCCGGGTGCAGCCCGACGCCGTAGAGGATCAGGCCGATGACGGCGCCGATCGCGAGGAACAGGTTGTAGAAGCCCTGGTTGTACGCCATCGGCTTGGTAGTGTCCGCTGCCTCCTGGTTCGCGACGCCGAACCGCTTCCAGACGGAGGGGCGGCCCCAGGCGATGCTCTCCATGAAGAAGATCGCGATGTGCAGGGCGGCCGCGAGCGTGACCACGACGGTGGCGAGGACGATCATGCCGCCAGCATACGGCGGTACCGGAGCGAAGAGGATCAGGCGCGCACGTCGACCACGGTGCGGCCGTGCAGCCGGCCTGCGAGGATCTCCTCCGCGGCCGGGATGGCGTCGGTCAGCGGGATGACCTCCGTCATCGCCGCGAGCGTCTCCTCACCGAGGTCGGTCGCGAGGCGGCGCCACGCGGTCTCCCGCAGGGCGATCGGCGCCTCCACCGAGTTGATGCCCACCAGGCTGATCCCGCGCAGGATGAACGGCAGCACGGTGCCGGGGAGGTCGGGGCCCTGGGCGAGCCCGCACGCCGTCACCGTTCCGCCGTAGCGCGTCTGGGCCAGGGCGTTGACGAGGGTGTGGCTGCCGACGGCGTCGATCACGCCGGCCCAGCGCTGGCTTTGCAGTGGCCGGCCCGGGTCGGAGAGCTCGGCGCGGTCGAGGATGGTGGTGGCGCCGAGGTCGGTCAGGTAGCCCCGCAGCTCGTCCGGGCGTCCGGTGGAGGCGGTGACGGGGTAGCCCCGTCCGGCCAGCACCGCGACCGCCACCGAGCCGACTCCGCCGGCGGCCCCGGTGACGAGGACGCTGCTGCCGCTGTCGCGCACCTCCTCGGGGTCGACGCCGTTGCGCTCCAGCGCGAGCACGGACAGCATCGCCGTGAAGCCGGCGGTGCCGATCGCGGCCGCCTGAGTGGAGGAGATCGCGTCGGGGATGCGCACGAGGGCGTCGCCGCGCACACGGGCCCGTTCGGCGAGGCCGCCGTGGTGCGATTCCCCGAGGCCGTCGCCGTTCAGCACGACGCGATCGCCGGGGATCCACCGCGGGTCGTCGCTCGCCTCGACCGTTCCGACCAGGTCGATTCCCGGGATGAGCGGCGAGGTGCGCGCCACTCCGGGGCGTCCCGCGATGGCGAGGCCGTCCTTGTAGTTGAGGTCGGAGAACTCGACGGCGACGGTCACATCACCCGGCATGAGGAACGCGTCCGTGACGCGCCGCACCTCCGCCGTGTGGGCGGTGATGCGACCCGCCTCGATCTCCTGCTCGATCACGATCGCCCGGAAGTCGCTCATGGGTGCAGCCTACGCGGGGGTGCTCGACGACGGGCCGGGGGCGGCCCCAAAACGGTCCCGGCCACGGCGCCGACCTCGCCGGACTGCGTTCAGTTGAGTGCGCGCGTGCCGCTCGGCAGGGTGCCTCCCGCGTAGAGGGCCTGCGCCGCATCCTGCAGCGCGGTGAGGGCGACGCGCTGGCTCCACGGGCCGTAGGAGACGCGCGTGACCCCGAGCTCGTGGAGGCGTGCGGGCGGGAGGGAGCCCGGCACCGCGATCACGCTGAGCTTCCGGTCGCCCAGCCCGCCGACCAGGGCGGTCACAGTCGGCTCGTCCAGCAGACCGGGTACGAACACACTCGTCGCGCCCACGTCGAGGAAGGCACGGCCGCGGCGCACGGCCTCCTCGATCTTCTCCTCGGTGCTGGGGAACGCGTCGCGCAGGAAGACGTCGGTGCGGGCGTTCAGGGCGAACGGCACGCCCTCCGCCTCGGCCGCGCGAACCGCGTCGCGGTTGACGGCGACGGCCTCGTCGAACGGGCGCATCCGGTCCTCCAGGTTCGCGCCGACGACGCCCACCCCGATCGCGCGGCGGACCGTCTCGCCCGCGTCGGCGTAGCCGCCCTCGAGGTCCGCGCTGACCGGCAGGTCGGTCGCCCGCACGATGCGGCCGACCATGTCGAGCATCAGGTCGAGCGGGATGTTCTCGCCGTCCTCGTAGCCGAGTGTCGCCGCGATGGAGTGGCTGGCGGTCGCGAGGGCGCGGGTTTCGGGCAGCGCGGCGATGGTCGTGGCGCTGATCGCGTCCCAGACGTTGACGACCTGCAGCAGTTCGGGAGCGTCGTGGAGTCGGCGCAGTTCGGCGCCGCGTTCGGTGATGGTGGCCATGACCGTCACCCTACGGCGGTCCGCGCGCGGCCTCTAGGATGTCCCCATGACGCTGCCGGAGGCCCCTCGCGAGGCGAGCGCTCCTGCACCGGGCGCCGGCCGCAAGACCCTGTCGGCGACGGCCCGGCGGATCTCCATCAACGCCGTCGTCGACTACGCCTTCTTCATCTTCGGCGGGGTCGCCGCGATCTGGCTCGCCTGGCTGGTGCTCACGGAGAGCTTCAGCTGGGGCTGGTTCCTCGTCCTGTTCTTCGTTCTGTTCTGGCTCGTGCTGGCGTATCTGGTCCTGCCGCGCCTGCACCGCATCCTCACCCAGATCTACGTGCCTGACTACTTCATCGGCCGCGCCCGCACCAGCGACGGTCTGCTCGGCGACCCGGTTAACCTCGCCCTGCTCGGTTCGGAGGCGCAGCTCGACGACGCCATGCGCGCCGCCGGGTGGACCCGCGCCGACGACGTCACCCTGGCCTCCAGCCGCCGCATCGTCACCTCGACCCTGCTGCGGCGCAGCTACGACGAGGCTCCGGTGAGCCCCCTGTTCCTGTTCGGTCACCAGCAGGACGTCGCGTACCAGCAGGAGGTGCTCGGCAACCCGGCCAAGCGGCACCACGTGCGGTTCTGGAAGTGCCCGGACGGCTGGCTCCTGCCCGGTGGCCACAAGGTCGACTGGCTGGCCGCCGGCACCTTCGACAAGTCGGTCGGCTTCTCGCTGTTCACCTTGCAGATCACCCACAAGATCGACGCGAACACGGACATCGAGCGCGACCACATCGTCTCCACCTTGCTCGCAGCGGATGTCGGCGTGGAGGTCGAGGTCATCCGCGACTTCTCCACCGGCTACCATTCCCGCAACGGAGGCGGCGACAGCATCGAGACCGATGGCGATCTGCCCGTGGTGAACCTCGATCGCGTCCCCGTCGACGCGGAGGCCCAGCGTGTCGTCCAGCAGGCCGAGGCCCGCCGCATCGCACTCGCCGAGCGCCGCCCGGTCCCGACCGCGCTCGGCTTCCTGCTCATGCTGCTGCGCGTCGTCGCGGGCGCGATCTTCGTCGCCCTCACCCTCCTCAGCTGGCGTGTCTGGACCGCCTCGCTCTTCACCTCCGGCGACCTCGAGGGGGTGACCCGTCACGAGGCCGACATCGTCTTCGGCGTTCTCCTCGGCATCTTCGCCGCCGGCCTGGTCTTCTATTTCCTCCTCGCCCTCCTCGTCTTCTTCGGCAGCAACTGGGCCCGCATCGCCTCCATGTCGTACAGCTCCCTGCTCATCGTCATCTCGGCGATCGACTTCTTCGACGGCGGTCCACAGGTCACCCTCCACAACAACCTTCTCGGGCTCCCCCTCGACATCCTGGTCGTGCTCGCCCTGTCATCGCAGCGCTCCCGCCAGTGGGCCCGCCGCCCCCGCGGCGCCCGCCGCCCCGGCACCGAGGCCGCCGCCGCCGTGGCGCTCGCCGCAGCCCGGGTGCCGGCGGACGACACGCGGGCGGGGTAGGGCCGGACCTCGGGCGCGCTGGCGGGCAGGCGGGCGCACCGGAGCGCTACATCAACGTCCTCTTCCCTCCCGGTCCCGACGATTTGAGCGCCGCCTCCTCGGCGTCGAGGAACGCCAGAACCGAGCGGACGGCGGGCTCCTGATAGCGACCCTCGGCACGCGCGGTCAGCACCGCCTGCCGCTCCGCGACGATCATGGTGCGCCGCAGGTGTCGGTACTCCATCGGTGTGTCCTCGGTCTCGTCGGGGGAGGGGTTCTCCAGCGCGTCCGACAGGAACACGGCGTTGATCCGGAGCCGCTCGATCACGCGCTCGTCCTCGTTGCCGGTCACCTGCGACTCCAGATGCTCCAGGCCCGCCGTCTGAGCCTCCGCGAGAAGCCGTTGCATCTCGCTCGCCTCCTGCGCGAAATCGGGCGACGGGAGGTGCAGCCGTCGGATGATCCAGGGCAGCGCCAGCCCCTCCAGCAGCGTCGCCACCACCACGACGAAGGCGAGGAACTGCAGGAACTCCCGATGCGGGGTCTCCTCCGGCAGCAGGAACACTGCGGCCAGCGTCACCACCCCGCGGATGCCCGCGAACGACACGGCGATGCCAGTCGGCCACGACCACCCCCGCTCGCGCAGCCGCTGCGGCCCGTAGCGGTACAGAGCCGTCGTCCCCACCATCCACAGGATCCGGGCCACGGCGAGGGCGACGAGCACCACCACGCAGATGAGCACGGTCTGCCACACCGTGATGCCCGAACGGAAGGCGCCGCTCAGGATGCTCGACAGTTCCAGCCCGATGAACAAGAAGACCGCGTTCTCCAGCAGGAACTGGATCGTGCGCCAGTTGATGGTCTCCGCGATCCGCGCCTCCGCGGTCTGGATGGTCGGCGACCGGTACCCGAGGTAGAGGCCCGCCACCACGACCGACAGGATGCCCGACCCGTGCAGGAGCTGCGACGGGATGAACGCCAGGTAGGGCGTGATCAGCCCGAGCGACGTGTCGAGCACGGGGGAGCGCAGTTGCTTGCGGATGAGGGACAGCACCCAGCCGATCACGAGGCCGACCCCGACGCCCACGACCACCGCCAGGCCGAACTCGCCGGCGATTGCCCACGGATTGATCACACTGACGATGGCGGCGATGCTCGCGTTCAGAGCGACGAGGGCGGTCGCGTCGTTCAGCAGGCTCTCGCCCTCGAGCACGGTCACGAGCCGCCGCGGGAGGTGAACGCGCCCGGCGATCGCCGTCACAGCGACCGTGTCCGTCGGGGCGACCACCGCCCCGAACGCGAAGGCCGCCGCGAGCGTGATCGCAGGCACCACCAGCCAGGTCGCGAACCCGACCACCACCACGGTGAACGCCACCAGCCCCACGGACAGCAGCAGGATGCCGTCGCGCCTCGCCCGCACATCCACGATCGAGGTCTGGATGGCCGCAGCGAACAGCAGCGGCGGCAGCAGACCGTACAGCACGACCTCCGGCTCCAGCACGATCTGGGGGACGCCCGGAATGAACGAGGCGACCGCACCGACGACCACCAGCACCACCGGTGCCGACCAGCCGACGCGGCGGGACAGTCCGGTGACGGTGACCGTGACGAGGACGAACGACACGATCCAGACGATCGTTGCTACCGGATCCATGCTGTTCATGATGGCCGCAACGCGAACGGGCCAGCAATGGTTCCCGCAGGTCGGTGGAGAACCCGTTCGCCGTCAGCGTTGGGGAGGAATCAGTGCCGGGGCGAGTCCGCCGCGTGCTCCGTGCACCGCAGCACGTCGCACGCCTCGCACGTCACCAGCTGTTCCCGGCACGAGACGTCGGCGCAGTTCCGCATCCGGCTCGTGGCCGCGCCGCATCCCGCGCACCGACCCACCACGGCGGGATGCTCGCCGAAGGTCACGGCTCCGCGCCCATCGAACACATAGAGCGACCCCTCCCAGAGCCCGCGGTCGCCGAACGTCTCGCCGTACCGCACGACACCCCCGTCGAGCTGATACACCTCCTGGAACCCGCGCGACTTCATCAGACCGGACAGCACCTCGCAGCGGATGCCGCCGGTGCAGTACGTGACGACCGGCTTGTCCTTGAGGTGGTCGTACGCGCCGCTCTCCAACTCGGCGACGAATTCGCGGGTGGTCGAGACGTCCGGGACGACCGCGCCGCGGAACCGCCCGATCTCGGCCTCGAAGCGGTTGCGTCCGTCGAAGAACACCACGTCGTCGCGCTCCTCGACCAGACGGTGCAGTTCGGCGGGCTGCAGGCGCTCGCCGCCTCCGACGACCCCCGACCCATCGACGCGCAGCTCGCCCGGCGCTCCGAAGGAGACGATCTCGTCGCGCACCTTGACCGACAGCCGCGGGAAATCGGTGCTGAAGCCGTCGTCGTCGAGCGGCGACCCCGCACTCCACTTGGCGTCGAGATCACGGAACCCGGCGAACTCGCGCGTCTTACGGAGATACCGCTTCATCGCGGCCAGCTCGCCGCCGACCGTCCCGTTGATGCCGTCCTTCGAGATCAGGATGCGTCCGCGCAGCCCGAGCAGCTCGCAGAGGTCGCGCTGCCACAACCGCACGGCCTCAGGGTCGGCCAGCGGAGTGAACGCGTAGTACAGCAGGATCTTCGGGACGGCCACCAGACGATGGTAGGCGACGGAAATGGGGCCGGGCCGTGCGCCCGCAGCGGCGCCAAGCTGCGAGGGCCGGAAGTTTCGTTCGCCATCTGTTCAGGCAGTTCGGGCAAGGTGGGAGTAGCCTCCCAGGCACCGTCCCGGGTGGGCACGCACGTCGGCAGAAAGGCGGTTCCTTGCGAACCCTCGTCATCATCCCCACCTACAACGAGCGGGAGAACGTCGGCCCCATCGTCGGACGCGTGCGCGCGTCCGCTCCGGATGTCGAGGTGCTCGTGGTGGATGACAACTCGCCGGACGGTACGGGCGAGATCGCCGATGCGCTGGCCGCGACGGACGCTCACGTGCACGTGCTGCACCGCACCGCGAAGGACGGTCTCGGCGCCGCCTATCGCGAGGGGATGGGATGGGCGCTCGCCGCCGGTTACGACCGCGTCGTCGAGATGGACGCCGACGGCTCGCACCGTCCGGAGGAACTGCCGCGGCTGCTGGAGGCCCTCCGCACCGAGGAGCCGGGAACAGGCGCCGATCTCGTACTGGGGTCCCGCTGGGTGCCCGGCGGAGGAGTTGTGAACTGGCCCGCACGCCGCCGGCTCCTCTCGCGCGGGGGCAGCGCTTACTCGCGGATCGCGCTCGGCGTCCCGGCACGCGACGTGACCGGAGGCTACCGTGCCTTCACCGCCGACGCACTGCGCCGCATCCACTTCGACGACGTCGCGAGCCAGGGCTACTGCTTCCAGATCGACATGCTGCGCCGCGCTTACCGCGCGGGCCTGTCGGTCGCGGAGGTTCCGATCACGTTCGTCGAGCGCGAGCACGGCGCCTCGAAGATGACGGGCGGGATCGTCGCGGAGGCCATGCTCCGTGTCACCGGCTGGGGCATCACCGGGCTGCCGGGCCGGCTCCGTCGGCGGCCCTCGCCGGTGCCCGTCTCCGAATCCGCCCAGCGCGTCTGACCGGGCGAGCGTAGGTTACGGGTATGACTTCGATCGATCCGTTCGAGCGCTTCGGCGCCGTGCCCCAGTTCACCCTCGAGAGCGACGACGTCGCCGACGGCCGCCCCCTCTCGCGTGCCCAGTGGGGGTCGGGAGGCGGCGGTGACAACGTGTCGCCCCAGCTCTCCTGGAGTGGATTCCCGGCCGAGACGAAGAGCTTCGCCGTAACCATCCACGACCCGGATGCCCCGACCGGTTCGGGCTTCTGGCACTGGGCCGTGTTCAACATCCCGGCGGAGGTGACCACGCTGGCGGCAGGCGCCGGGACGGAGGGCGGCGGGAGCCTGCCGCAGGGGGCGGCCATGCTCTCGAACGAACTCCGCTCGAAGAGCTTCACCGGAGCGGGACCCCCTCCCGGAACCGGAACCCACCACTACGACATCGTCGTGCACGCCTTGGATGTCGAGCGACTCGACCTCGACCCGGAGTCGACTCCCGCTGTGCTGGGCTTCAACGCGCACTTCCACACGCTGGCGCGAGCCGTGCTGACGCCGGTGGCGACTGCGGGCGACATCTGAGGCCGGCTCCCTGATCGGCGCTGCCGGCTTCCGGAGGGCCGCGTGCCGTCGGAGGGCCGGCAGCCCGGTCGACGCCCTCGGGCTCAGTGCTTGGTGCCGGTGAGGGCCAGGACCCCGCCGAGCCCGATCATCAGCACCCCGCCGGTGGCCCCGAGTCGCTCCACGCGCTTCGGCGAGCGCCCGAACCACTGACGCGCGGTCCCGGCGGCGAGCGCCCAGACGCTGTCGAACGTCAGCGCGAGCAGCAGGAAGACGACGCCGAGTTCGAACAGTTGCAGCGAGATGCCGCCTGCGCGGTAGTCGACGAACTGCGGGAGCACCGCCACGAAGAAGACGAGCGACTTCGGGTTGGTGAGCCCGACGAGGAATCCTTCGCCGACGATCCGCCACGCCGATCGGGACGGGTTCGCCTCGTGCGTCACGGCCGTGTGCCGCCGGTGCCGGATCGCCTGGATGCCGAGGTAGACGAGATAGCAGGCTCCCGCGACCTTGATCATCGTGAAGAGCACCAGCGACTGCGCGACGATCGCGCCGACCCCCAGCGCCACCGCGATCACGAGGGGCAGCATCCCGAGCGCGTTGCCGAGCACACTCAGGAGGCCGCCCGCTCGTCCGAGGGAGAGGGAGCGGCCGATGACGAAGAGCACGCTCGGCCCGGGAATCACGATGAGCGCCACCGAGGCCAGCGCGAACGCGAGCAGAGACGGCACGGAAACCATGAGCAGAGCGTAGCGAGGTAGGTTCGATACGTGAAGAACCACAACGTCCGTGTGCACCGCAGCGACGAGAACCTCGCCCGTCAGGACCAGCTCGCCTGGAAGATCGCGCAGGTCGCCGCCGACCCGGTCGAGGTCGACTCCGAGGTCGTCGACATGGTCATCAACCGCGTCATCGACAATGCGGCCGTCGCTGCGGCCTCTCTGACCCGCCGTCCGGTCGTGTCGGCCCGCTCGCAGGCGCTCGCGCATCCGTTGCCATCGCGTCAGCTCGACGAGATCGTCGCGGCCGTCGACCGCCCGCAGGACGGATCGACCGTCTTCGGCGAAGCCCCCGAGGTGCGGGTGTCGCCGGAGTGGGCCGCCTGGGCGAACGGCGTCGCCGTCCGCGAGCTCGATTATCACGACACCTTCCTCGCGGCCGAGTACTCGCACCCGGGCGACAACATCCCGCCGATCGTGGCCGTCGCTCAGCACGCCGCGCGCGCGTTCGGGCTCACCGGGCGCGATGTGGTGCGCGGAATCGCGACCGGTTATGAGATCCAGATCGATCTGGCGCGGGCGATCAGCCTCCACGCGCACAAGATCGATCACGTCGCGCACCTCGGTCCGTCGGCCGCAGCCGGCATCGGCACCCTGCTCACGCTGCCGCCGGAGGTCGTGTTCCAGGCGGTCGGGCAGGCGCTGCACACCACCACCGCCACCCGGCAGTCCCGCAAGGGCGAGATCTCCAGCTGGAAGGCCCACGCCCCGGCGTTCGCCGGCAAGATGGCCGTCGAGGCGATCGACCGGGCGATGCGCGGCGAGACGAGTCCGACCCCGATCTACGAGGGGGAGGACGGCGTGATCGCGTGGCTGCTCGATGGCCCGTCGGCCTCGTACGACGTGTCGCTGCCGGAGGCTGGTGAGGCCAAACGCGCCATCCTCGATTCGTACACCAAGGAGCACTCCGCCGAGTACCAGGCTCAGGCCTGGATCGACCTCGCGCGCAAGCTCCACCGCGAGCACCCGGAGGTGGCGGATCCCGAACGCGTCGAGAGCATCGTCATCCACACCTCGCACCACACGCATTTCGTGATCGGCTCGGGAGCGAACGACCCGCAGAAGTACGATCCGACGGCGTCGCGGGAGACTCTCGACCACAGCATCCCGTACATCTTCACCGTGGCCCTGCAGGACGGAGGCTGGCACCACGTGGAGTCGTACCTGCCGTCTCGCGCCGCCCGGCCCGATACGGTCGCGCTCTGGGGCAAGGTCACCACGACCGAGGATCCGGAATGGACCCGTCGCTATCACTCGACCGATCCCGCCGAGAAGGCATTCGGCGGACGGGTGGAGATCCGCCTCGTGGACGGTCGCGTCATCACGGACGAGATCGCCGTCGCCGACGCGCACCCGCTGGGTGCGCGTCCGTTCGCGCGAGCCGACTACGTGGCGAAGTTCCGCACTCTCGCCGATGGCATCCTGGAGGCCGCCGAGATCGAGCGCTTCCTGTCCGTCGCTGAGCGACTGCCTCACCTCACGGCCGCCGAGCTGGCCGGCCTGACCATCACGGCCGCTCCGGGGGTGCTCGACTCCGTTCCGGCTCCGAAGGGACTCTTCTGATGCTGTACTCCTCTCTTCCTGCTCACGAGAAGCGTGCGGCTTTCCGTGCCCGTCTCTCGTCGGGTGAGCTCGTCCGCATGCCCGGTGCCTTCAACCCCCTCAGCGCCCGCCTCATCGAGCGCAAAGGCTTCGAGGGTGTGTACATCTCGGGCGCCGTGCTCTCCGCCGATCTGGGGCTCCCCGACATCGGGCTGACCACTCTGACGGAGGTGGCCGGCCGTTCCGCCCAGATCGCCCGGATGACGGACCTTCCGGCGCTGGTCGATGCCGACACCGGCTTCGGTGAGCCCATGAACGTCGCCCGCACCGTCCAATCGTTGGAGGACGCCGGTGTCGCCGGTCTGCACATCGAGGACCAGGTGAACCCCAAGCGCTGCGGCCACCTCGACGGCAAGCAGGTGGTCGACGAGAACACCGCTCTCAAGCGCATCCGTGCCGCCGCCGATGCCCGCCGCGACCCCAACCTCCTCATCATGGCGCGCACGGACATCCGAGCCGTGGACGGCTTGGCTGCCGCGATCGACCGGGCGAAGGCCCTCGTCGACGCGGGTGCGGACGCCGTCTTCCCCGAGGCCATGGCGGATCTCTCCGAGTTCGAGGCCGTCCGCCGCGCCATCGATGTGCCGATGCTCGCCAACATGACCGAGTTCGGCAAGAGCGACCTCTTCACTGTCGACCAGCTCCGCGACGTCGGCGTGAACATCGTCATCTGGCCGGTGTCCCTCCTGCGTCTCGCGATGGGCGCCGCCGAGCGCGGTCTCGATCAGCTCCTCGATGGCGGGACGCTCGAGCCGATGCTGGGGGAGATGCAACATCGCGCCGACCTGTACGACCTGATTGACTACGAGGGATACAACGCGTTCGACACTTCGGTGTTCAATTTCGACGTGCGCCGCTGACCCACGAGGTCACGGCGCGTGGCAGCTGTAGCGAAGGAGCTCGCATGACCGATCCGCAGATCCACAAGGGTCTCGCCGGCGTGGTGGTGGACACCACGGCCGTCTCGTCCGTCAACCCGGAGACGAACTCCCTGCTGTACCGCGGGTATCCCGTGCAGGAGCTCGCCGCGCGCTGCTCCTTCGAGGAGGTCGCCTATCTCCTCTGGAACGGTGAGCTGCCCACTCCGGAGGAGCGCGAGGCGTTCAGCGCTCGGGAGCGCTCCCTCCGGCGTCTCGACGATCGCACCCGTCGTGCCCTCGACGACATCCCCGCGTCCGCGCATCCCATGGACGCTCTGCGCACTGCGGTCAGCCAGCTCGGCGGGCTGGACGACACCCTCCAGCAGACGGACGGCATCCTCGACCCGGATCTCAACTACGGCCGTGCCATCTACCTCCTCGCGCAGCTCCCCACCGTCGTCGCCTACATCCAGCGTCGCCGTCGTGGCCTCGAGGCCGTGGAGCCTCGCGAGGATCTCGACTACTCCCGCAACTTCTTGTGGCTGACCTTCGGCGAGGTCCCCGACGACGCGGTCGTCGATGCGTTCCGTGTCTCTCTGGTGCTCTACGCGGAGCACTCGTTCAATGCCTCCACCTTCACCGCCCGTGTGATCGCCTCCACTCTCTCCGACATCTATTCGGCCGTCACGGGTGCCATCGGCGCCCTCAAAGGCCCCCTGCACGGGGGCGCCAACGAGGCCGTCATGCACGCTTTCGACGAGATCGGCTCCGCTGAGCGCGCGGAGGCCTGGCTGGACTCCGCCCTCGCCGAGAAGCGCAAGATCATGGGCTTCGGCCACCGCGTCTACAAGAACGGCGATTCCCGGGTTCCCACCATGAAGGCTGCTCTCGAGTCCTTGGTCGAGCACTATGACCGCCCCGAGATGCTGGACCTCTATAACGCTCTCGAGTCCGCGATGGCGGACCGCAAGAACATCAAGCCCAACCTGGACTACCCCTCCGGCCCCGCATACAACCTCATGGGCTTCGACACCGACACGTTCACCCCCCTCTTCGCCGCCGCTCGCATCACCGGCTGGACCGCCCACATCTTCGAGCAGTACGCCGCCAACTCCCTGATCCGCCCCCTCTCCCTCTACAACGGCCCGGACGAGCGCCACCTGGACAGCTGACCCGGTGCGCGCCGGCCGGCCGGCACCTCTTGGCACCCGAGAAGCTCAGTGTCAGAGAAGCTCAGCGCCAGAGAAGCAGTGCGTCCCCCTGGCCGCCACCACCGCAGAGAGCGACGGCAGCCCGTCCCGTTCCACGCCGGGCGAGCTCGTGAGCAGCGTGGCCGGCCAATCTGGCGCCGGACGCACCGATGGGGTGGCCGAGGGCGATCGCGCCGCCGTGGATGTTCACCCGTTCGGCGTCTACGCCCAGGTCGGCCATCGACTGCAGGGCGACCGCGGCGAAGGCCTCGTTGATCTCGATGAGATCGAGGTCGTCGGTCGACCAGCCGGCTCGCGCGAGGGCGGCCTCGATCGCGTGCGACGGCTGCGAGTGGAGCGAGTTGTCCGGTCCGGCGACCTGGCCGCTCGCGCCGACGACGGCAAGCCAGTCGAGGCCGAGCCGTTCGGCGTTCCCGCGGGTCGTCAGTACGAGCGCCGCTGCTCCGTCACTGAGCGGTGAGGAGTTCCCCGCGGTCAGCGTGCCTCCCTCGGCGAAGCTGGGCTTCAGCCGCGCCAGCGCCTCGGGTGTCGACTCCGGCCGTACGCCCTCGTCGACGGTGACGACCAGCGGCTCCCCCTTGCGCTGCGGGATCGTGACCGGCGCGATCTCGTCCACGAAGACGTCGTTCGCGTGTGCTGCTCCCGCGCGCTGGTGCGAGGCAGCGGAGAAGGCGTCCTGCGCTTCTCTCGTCAGACCGAGCCGCTCCGTGTGGCGCTCGGTCGAGGCTCCCATCGAGATACCGTCGAAGGCGTCGGTCAGGCCGTCGTACGCGGCTGAATCCAGGGCTTCGATCGAGCCGTACGTCCATCCCGTCCGCGACCCGGGCAGGATGTGCGGCGCATTCGTCATCGATTCCTGGCCGCCCGCCACGACCACCGTCGCCTCCCCGGCGCGGATGATGCGTGCCGCGTCGATGACCGCTGCGAGGCCCGACAGGCACACTTTGTTGATCGTCGTGGCGGGGACGTCCCAGCCGATCCCCGCACTGATGGCCGTCTGTCGCGCCGGGTTCTGACCCGCGCCGGCTTGCAGCACTTGCCCGAAGATCACAGCGTCGATCGATCCAGCATCCACACCGCTCTGGGCGAGCGCTCGGGAGAGCGCGGTTGCGCCGAGCTGGACGGCGGTCTGCGACGCGAGTGCCCCCTTGATCTTGCCGAACGGGGTGCGCGCGGCCGACAGGATGACGACATCGTCAGGACTGGTCATGTTGGGTGCTCCTTCATCGCTGGGATGAGTCCATTGTGGCTCTGCAGCATCCACCGTTCGCGGGTCGCGAAGAATCCGTGGACAGATCGTCGTTCCACGGACCTGTGGAGAAAAAGCGTCAACGCTCTCCACAGGCTCGGCCTGATTTCGACTTCTCCACAGATTTCGCAGCGCTGCGCTGCTGTCGGCCGTCTGCTTCCTACCGTGGATGCATGTCGTCCGAAGCAGCTGAAGAGGAGGAGTCCCTTGCGAACGTCCCCACGCATGATCGACCGCGCGAGAGGATGCGTCGCCTCGGTGTCGGCGCCCTCACGGACGACGAGGTGCTCGCTCTCGTCCTCGGTTCCGGCCAGACCGGCAGAAGCGTCCGCGCGCTCGCACGGTCGATACTCCGACGCTCGGGAGGCTTCCCCGGACTCGCGACGATGGACTTCGCGCGACTCGAGACGTTGCCAGGGGTCGGCCCCGCCACAGCCGGCCGGCTCGTCGCGATCATCGAGATCTGGCGCCGTGCAGGCAGCTCGTCGGCATGGACGCGGCTGGTCGACGATCGGGCGATCGCCGAGATCGTGCGACCCGAGCTCCTGCATCGCGACAGTGAGCGATTCGTCGTGGTCATCGCGGATCGGGCTGCGCGCCCGCTCGAACTCGTCCTGCTCCGGGACGGCGGCGTTGACGACGCCAGCATTCAGCCTGCCGACGTGCTGCAATCGGTCCTCACCCGCGGTGGACGGTCCTTCGCGGTCGCGCACAACCATCCGTCGGGCTCGATCGATGCCTCGGTCGCCGACCTCGTCCTCACCCGAAGGCTGGATCAGGCCGCGGCGACCATCGGGCTCCGGTTTCTCGGGCACATCCTCGTCGCCGGCGACAGCTGGTCGGCTGTGGCCTCCAACGGCGCGTCGGCTACGGGGTCAGGCGGCTCGGTCCGCGGAACAGGTAGGTCGTCTCGCGCAGGTTCGAGAGGTGCAGCATGAGCATCAGGACGCGGGCCAGCCCCATTCCGAACCCACCGTGCGGCGGCACGCCGTAGCGGAAGAACGCCAGAACGTCCTCGAGCTCTTCGACGGAGAGCCCCTTCTCGCGGGCCTGCTGCTCGATCAGGTCGACGCGGTGCTCACGCTGCGCTCCGGTCGAGATCTCGACGCCGTTGAAGATGAGGTCGTAGCTCTTGGTGATCGTCTCGTCGTCCGGGTGACGCATGTGGTAGTACGGGCGGATGGTCGCCGCGTAGTCCGTCAGGAAGACGAACTCGTGACCGTAGGTCTCCTTGACGTACGCAGAGATCTGACGCTCGCCCTCGGGGTCCATGTCGTCGTCGTCGCGCGGGACCTCATAGCCCCGCGAGGCGACGATCCGCTTGGCCTCGGCGAGCGGGATGCGCGGGAACGGTGTCGCCGGGACGGTGACTTCGACGCCGAAGAGCGCCTCGATCTCCTCACCGTGCTTCTCCTTGACCGCGGTGAACCCGGCGACGAGGAGGTCCTCGTGCACCTTCATGACGTCCTCGTGGCTGTCGATCCAGCTGAGCTCGGTGTCGATGCTGGTGAACTCGGTCGCGTGACGGCTCGTGAAGCTCGGGTCTGCGCGGAAGGCCGGGCCGATCTCGAACACGCGGCCGAAGCCCGCGGCCTGGGCCATCTGCTTGAAGATCTGCGGGCTCTGCGCGAGATACGCCGTCGTCTCGAAATAGTCGAGTTCGAAGAGCTCGGCGCGCGACTCCGACGCGGAGGCCATCAGCTTCGGCGTGTGGATCTCGACGAAACCGTTCTCCACCCAGTACTGCCGCAGAGCATGCTCGAAGGTCGTCTGTACGCGGAAGATGAGGTTGTTCTTGGGCTCTCGCAGGTCGAGGAAGCGCCAATCCATGCGCTTGTCGATCCCGCTGTCCGTGGCGATCGGCGTCTCGGGGATTGCGGCCGTCTCGACGGTGAGGGAGCTGAGCTTGATCTCGATGCCGCCGAGCTTCACACGCTCGTCGTGCTTGAGCTCGCCGGTGGCGCGCACGAAGCTTCCCTGAGAAAGACCGGAGATAGTGGTCGCGGGCTCGTCGGCAACGACGGTCCCGTCCTCCGCCACGGTGCGAGGATTGACGAGCTGAACCGCTCCCGACTCGTCGCGCAGCACGACGAACTGCACCTTCTTCTGGTCGCGGACGGTCTCGACCCATCCGGCGACGCTGACGGGGCCGTCGGGGTGGGCGGCGAGGTCCTTGATCAAAACGCGTGCGGTCACGATCAGCAAGCCTACCGCCCGCGCATACCGCCCCGAGGCGGTCAGAGCGAGGGCTACGTGCCCGCGCTCAGTGAATTCAAGGGAAACGCCTCCGTAGACTGGCCTAGTGGTAGCAAGCCAAGTTCATCTCGTCCGTCACGGCGAGGTGTTCAATCCCGACGGCATCCTGTATGGCAGGCTGCCGGGCTTCGGCCTCTCCAAACTCGGTCATCGAATGGCGCAGGCCGCCGCCGACGAGATCGTCTCGCGAGGCCGTGCGGTCCTGTCCGTTCGCGTCTCGCCGCTGCAGCGCACGCGCGAGTCCGCAGCGCCGATCCTGTCTGCGGTGGGTCTCGATCCGACCATCGACGATCGGATCATCGAGCCCACGAACCACTTCGAGGGGACGGTCATGCGTCGTGCTCTCAAGAAGCCGCAGAACTGGCCATTCCTCGTCAACCCGCTGCGACCGAGCTGGGGCGAGGCCTACTCCAGCATCGAGAAGCGCATGCGCGCGGCCATCGACGAGGCGTTCGAATCCGTCGACGAGGGCGATGTCGTCCTCGTCAGCCATCAGCTGCCGATCTGGGTCGCGCACCTGTCCGTCGCTGGGGAGCGGTTCTGGCACGACCCGCGCACACGTCGATGCGCACTTTCCAGCATCACGACGTTCGAGCGCACGACGGCCCCGGCCGAGGCCGCGCCAAGAGAGTCGACCCTGTCCCGCGAAGGCGGCTTCGACGGCGCTCCCGAAGAGAAGGCTCAGGCCGCCCCCGCTGCCCGCCTCATCGAGGTCGGGTACGTCGAGCCGGCCGCCGATCTCCTCGCTTCGGCGACCGATGTGGGAGCCGTCTGATGCGCACCCCGAGTACCCGACCCTTCCGTCGCCGCCTCGCACTGGCGCTGCCGGCGGCCTTCGCTGCGACGGCCCTGCTGCTCAGCGGATGCACGGCCAACGACAGCCTCGCGCAGCAGTACCGATCCGGCAACGGGCAGAACTACATCGCCGGAGACGGCACCGTCAGCGAGTTCGCCGCGGACAATCGAGGTGCCGCCGTCGACTTCACAGGGACGCTCACCGACGGCACCCCGGTCTCCTCGAAGGATTACGCCGGCGACGTCCTCGTCGTGAACTTCTGGTACGCGGGCTGCCCGCCCTGTCGTGTCGAGGCTCCGGACCTCGAGGCGCTCTACCAGAAGTACAAGGCGGAGGGCGTCGGATTCCTCGGCGTCAACCTCTACGACTCGGCGAGTACGGCGGAGAGCTTCGAGAAGGACAAGGGCGTCACGTACCCGTCGGTCCTGGACCGGGACACCGGCTCCGTACTGCTGGCCTTCAGTAAGACCGTCCCACCGAAGGCCACGCCGACCACCCTCGTCATCGACAAGAAGGGACGCGTCTCCGCGCGCATCCTCGGCGCCCTGCCCGACCGGAGCATCCTCGATTCGCTGATCTCCGACGCCGTGGCCGAGAACTGACGTGGGCGGCATCGGACAGATCGTCTTCAGCGGCCAGCTGGTGCTGGCACTGCCGATCGCGCTGCTCGCGGGCCTCGTTTCGTTCGCATCGCCCTGTGTGCTGCCGCTCGTGCCCGGCTATCTCGCTTATGTCGGCGGGATGAGCGATCCGGGTGCGAAGCGTGATCGCTCGAGAGTGGTCACCGGGGTCGCGCTCTTCATCCTCGGGTTCGCGGTGGTGTTCATCGCCTATGGTGCCGCGTTCGGTGCGCTGGGACTGTGGCTCGTGCGCTGGCAGGAGATGGTGATCCGCGTCCTCGGCGTGCTCGTCATCATCATGGGCCTCGTCTTCATCGGCCAGTTCTCCTTCCTCCAGCGGACCATCAAGCCGGGATGGCGACCGGCGACCGGGCTCATCGGAGCACCCCTGCTCGGCATCGTCTTCGGCCTCGGCTGGACGCCGTGCATCGGCCCGACGCTCGCGGCCATCAGCGCTCTCAGCGTCGGCACGGGCTCGCCGTGGCGCGGAGCGCTCCTCGGGCTCTTCTATTGCATCGGCCTGGGCATCCCCTTCCTGCTCGTCGCACTCGGCTTCGACTGGGTCGCGGGATCCGTGGCCTTCATCAAGCGGCACATCCGCACCATCAACATCATCGGCGGCGTGCTGCTGGTGATCATCGGCATCCTGATGGCCTCGGGTCTGTGGAGCGCCATCATGTCCCAGTTCTTGGCGGTGATCCAGGGCTTTGAGCCGGCCATCTGACCACATCGACTCCGCGCCTCCGCATGTCGACCCGGACGTGGTCCAGCCGAAGCTGGGCCCTCTCGGCTGGCTGCGCTGGTTCTGGCGGCAGCTCACGAGCATGCGCACGGCGCTGTTCCTCTTGCTGCTGCTCGCCATCGCCGCCGTACCCGGATCCCTCGTGCCGCAGCGGAGCTCCGACCCCAATGGCGTCACCCAGTACTTCACCGACAACCCGCAGCTCGCGCCGGTGCTGGACAAGCTGCAGTTCTTCGACGTCTACACGTCCGCGTGGTTCTCCGCGATCTACCTGCTGCTGTTCGCGTCGCTCATCGGCTGCATCATCCCGCGCACCAAGCACCACTTCCAGGCGATGCGGGCCAAGCCGCCGAGGACCCCGGTTCGCCTCACCCGCATGGCGGGCTTCCAAGCGCGAATCCTGCCGGCCGAACTGCGCTCCACCGCTTCCGACCCGATCGCGGAGGCGCAGGAGGTCCTGAAGAAGGCCCGCTACCGCACCGCGATCTACGAGAATGCCCGGTCGATCTCCGTCTCGGCGGAACGCGGCTATCTGCGCGAGTCCGGCAATCTCGTCTTCCACATCGCCCTGCTCGGCGTCCTCGTCGCGATCGGCGTGGGCGGCGGGTTCGGCTACACCGGGCAGAAGGTCGTCGTCGAGGGGCAGAGCTTCGTCAACAGCCTGCCCTCGTACAACTCGTTCAATCCCGGCCGCTTCTTCAGCGATTCGGCGCTCGCCCCGTTCTCGATCCGCGTCGACAAGCTCGACGTCTCGTACGAGACGAAGAACCAGAATGCGGTCGGCACTCCGCTCGACTACACCGCCCACGTGACGACGACCGGGCCGGGAGACACGAGCCAGAGCACGACCATCAAGGTGAACGAGCCGCTGGCGATCGGCGGGACGAACGTCTACCTGCTCGGCAACGGCTACGCCCCGACGATCACCGTGCGCGACACCAAGGGGAACGTCGTCTTCTCCGATTCGGTGCCCTTCCTGCCGCAGGATGCGCGTCTCACCTCGCTCGGCTTCATCAAGGTCCCGGACGGGCTCAAGCAGCAGCTCGGGATGATCGGGTTCTTCTATCCGACGGTCGGCGCCAGCCAGACCGCGAGTGGCGCTCTGACCTCGACGTTCCCCGGTCTGAACGACCCGGTGTTGAGCCTGAACGTCTACGTCGGAGACCTCGGGGTGGACAGCGGGGTCCCGCAGTCCGTCTACAGCCTCAACACCGACAAGCTCACGCAGCTCGCTGGACCGCCGACCAAGACCGAGGCGCTCAAGCTCAAGCCGGGAGAGACGGTGGACCTCCCGAACGGACTCGGCACCATCTCCCTCGACAATGTGAAGCGCTACGCCTCGCTCGACGTGCACCACGACCCCGCGCAGGGATGGGTGCTCGCCTTTGCCGTGCTCATCTTCGCCGGACTCCTCACGGCCCTGTTCGTGCCGCGACGGCGTATCTGGGTGAAAGCGGTCGAGAACGAGGACGGTTCGCTGACGCTGGAGTACGCTGGCCTCGCACGTGGCGAGGACCCCAACCTGATCGCCGCCGTCTCGGCTGTCGCCGAGGAGCACGCGGCTGCCCTCACCCGACCACAGAAGAATTAGGCTTTCACCGTGACCGAGACCCTGTCCCAGCTCTCCACCGTGTTCATCTACGCGGCGATGGGGGTCTATGCCGCCGCGTTCATAGCGTTCGCACTCGATTTGGCCCGGCGGGGGGCACGCGTGACGGCCGTGGAGGCCGCATCGGTACCGAGCGCAGTGGCTCGGAGGACGGCGGTCCCCGCACAGGTCGGCGCCCCGTCCACGATCCTCGCGGCCGGTGGCGGGTCCTCCGAGGGCGACGCCCCACCGAGTTCGGCGCTCGGTCGGCTGTCGACGAGGATCAGCTCGCGCATCGAGGACGACGTGATGAACGGCTCTGTGTCGTCCGCGTCGATCCGCTGGGCGTTCGTCCTCACGATCATCGGCTTCGGGTTCCACCTCGTGGCGACCGTGCTCCGCGGTATCGCGGCCGGACGGGTTCCGTGGGCGAACATGTGGGAGTTCTCGATGACGGGGACACTCGTCATCATCGGCGTATTCCTCGTCGCCAACCTCAAGTGGGACATCAAGTACCTGGGGACGTTCATCCTCGGACTGGTGCTGGTGCTCCAGGGCATCGCGCTCCTGCGTTACTACGTCCCGGTGGTCCCTTTGCAGCCGGCGCTCCAGTCGTACTGGCTGGTCATCCACATCATCGTGGCCGTGCTCGGTACGGCTTTCTTCGCTCTCGGCTTCGCCCTCTCCGGACTCCAGCTGCTGCAGTACCGCCGTGAACGTCAGATCGTGGAGTCCCGGCCGCAGCAGTTCCGGTTCCTCGGCACCCTTCCGAGCTCGGTCGCCCTTGAGAACCTCGCGTACCGGATCAACATCGTCGGCTTCATCGCCTGGACCTTCACGCTCATCGCGGGAGCGATCTGGGCCGAGAAGGCGTGGGGGCGTTACTGGGGTTGGGACACGAAGGAAGTCTGGACGTTCATCATCTGGGTGATCTACGCCGGGTACATCCACGCCCGCGCCACCCGCGGATGGCGTGGATCGCGCTCGGCCTGGCTGGCGATCATCGGCTTCGCCGCTGTGCTCTTCAACTTCGGAGTCGTCAACGTCTTCTTCAAGGGGCTGCACGCGTACTCGGGTCTGTGACCCGAGTGTCCACCTCTCGAGCAGAGCGCCGGTCGGAATCCTCCCCAGGAATCCGGCCGGCGCTCTCGTTCTAGGGCGTAGAGGACCGCCTCCGCCAGACGGGTATCCCGATCCGTCACGGCCGGCGACGAGGTGGTGAAACCGCGGAATCACGCGGAAGTCAAGCACGACACGCCCGGGATGTCGGCGAGATTTGCACGCTCCCAGGACCCTGCGTAAAGTACTTACTTGTCACCCCAAAGGTGCGGGAGAGCGGAAGAGCTCCCCGGCCTCAAGCGGGACCAAATCCTAAGCCTAGCGGCAAATCTGAGCTTGAAAGAGTTCCTTTGTTGCGCTTAGGATTAACACCCCACTCACTGAGCAGGTCTAACCGGTTCGGTTCGTGTGAATCGGATGTATCCCACGATGGATGAACGAAAGAGCGCGAAACGGCCGACTTGACAAACTGACTGAGAGTGGTAAGGTAGAGAAGTTGCCTCACAGAGCAGCCCGAGAGGGTGAAAGGTGAGAGCGTCCGATCCTTGAGAACTCAACAGCGTGCACAATGTCAAATGCCAAACAACCTCGGCATTGACTCGAAGACTCCGGTCTGACGGTTGATGCGAGATTCCTTTGGATTAGAAACAGAATGTCAGTAGATATTCGAAACTAGTCAAGACAAACTCGCAGCGCGAAGACACATTTCCTGTCCAGCCTGCACTATGTTTCCAGTCGCTTGCGACTTGGAGCTAAACATTTTACGGAGAGTTTGATCCTGGCTCAGGACGAACGCTGGCGGCGTGCTTAACACATGCAAGTCGAACGATGAACCAGGAGCTTGCTCTTGGGGATTAGTGGCGAACGGGTGAGTAACACGTGAGTAACCTGCCCTTGACTCTGGGATAACCTCCGGAAACGGAAGCTAATACCGGATACGAACTGCGGAGGCATCTCCAGCAGTTGGAAAGAACTTCGGTCAAGGATGGACTCGCGGCCTATCAGGTAGTTGGTGAGGTAACGGCCCACCAAGCCTACGACGGGTAGCCGGCCTGAGAGGGTGACCGGCCACACTGGGACTGAGACACGGCCCAGACTCCTACGGGAGGCAGCAGTGGGGAATATTGCACAATGGGCGCAAGCCTGATGCAGCAACGCCGCGTGAGGGATGACGGCCTTCGGGTTGTAAACCTCTTTTAGTAGGGAAGAAGCGAAAGTGACGGTACCTGCAGAAAAAGCACCGGCTAACTACGTGCCAGCAGCCGCGGTAATACGTAGGGTGCGAGCGTTGTCCGGAATTATTGGGCGTAAAGAGCTCGTAGGCGGTCTGTCGCGTCTGCTGTGAAAACCCGAGGCTCAACCTCGGGCCTGCAGTGGGTACGGGCAGACTAGAGTGCGGTAGGGGAGAATGGAATTCCTGGTGTAGCGGTGGAATGCGCAGATATCAGGAGGAACACCGATGGCGAAGGCAGTTCTCTGGGCCGTAACTGACGCTGAGGAGCGAAAGCGTGGGGAGCGAACAGGATTAGATACCCTGGTAGTCCACGCCGTAAACGTTGGGCGCTAGATGTGGGGACCATTCCACGGTTTCCGTGTCGCAGCTAACGCATTAAGCGCCCCGCCTGGGGAGTACGGCCGCAAGGCTAAAACTCAAAGGAATTGACGGGGGCCCGCACAAGCGGCGGAGCATGCGGATTAATTCGATGCAACGCGAAGAACCTTACCAAGGCTTGACATACACGAGAACGGGCCAGAAATGGTCAACTCTTTGGACACTCGTGAACAGGTGGTGCATGGTTGTCGTCAGCTCGTGTCGTGAGATGTTGGGTTAAGTCCCGCAACGAGCGCAACCCTCGTTCTATGTTGCCAGCACGTAATGGTGGGAACTCATAGGAGACTGCCGGGGTCAACTCGGAGGAAGGTGGGGATGACGTCAAATCATCATGCCCCTTATGTCTTGGGCTTCACGCATGCTACAATGGCCGGTACAAAGGGCTGCAATACCGCAAGGTGGAGCGAATCCCAAAAAGCCGGTCTCAGTTCGGATTGAGGTCTGCAACTCGACCTCATGAAGTCGGAGTCGCTAGTAATCGCAGATCAGCAACGCTGCGGTGAATACGTTCCCGGGCCTTGTACACACCGCCCGTCAAGTCATGAAAGTCGGTAACACCCGAAGCCGGTGGCCCAACCCTTGTGGAGGGAGCCGTCGAAGGTGGGATCGGTGATTAGGACTAAGTCGTAACAAGGTAGCCGTACCGGAAGGTGCGGCTGGATCACCTCCTTTCTAAGGAGCATCTGGCACCCTCGGGTGTCCAGGCGCCGGATCTGAGCGAACGTCTCAGCCGGTTAGCTCATGGGTGGAACATTGACATTGGTGCGGAGCCGAACGGCTCGAACTCAGTACGCCTCCTCGGAGGAAGGAACGGTTCGGATCACTAGGCGCCGCACATGCACGCTGTTGGGTCCTGAGGGACCGGGCCTCATCGGATGATGAGAACTGGACCTCTGGACCTTTTCTTGTCGGCATCACTTGCCGAGCGGAGAAGGTACCGCCCGTACTTTGAGAACTACACAGTGGACGCGAGCATCTTAGATTCGAGCCTTCGGGTTCGGATCACAAAAGATGATCTGATTTATTAGATCATTGGTCAATCTGTGTCGAACCTGCTTCGGTAGGTACGACGCCGATCGATTCAAACTCATGTGATTTCAAATTTCTAAGAGCAAACGGTGGATGCCTTGGCATCTGGAGCCGAAGAAGGACGTAGTAATCTGCGATAAGCCTCGGGGAGCTGATAAACGAGCTTTGATCCGAGGATCTCCGAATGGGGAAACCCCGCTGGGCCCTTTGGGTGACCCAGTGACTCCCGCCTGAATATATAGGGCGGGTAGAGGGAACGTGGGGAAGTGAAACATCTCAGTACCCACAGGAAGAGAAAGCAAAAGCGATTCCGTTAGTAGTGGCGAGCGAAACCGGAAGAGGCTAAACCGATCATGTGTGATAGCCGGCAGGCGTTGCATGGTCGGGGTTGCGGGACTTTTCTGCTGCTTCTGCCGAACAGCAAGCGTTACAGAGGATCATAGGTGAATGGCATTGAAAGGCCAGTCATAGAGGGTGCCAACCCCGTAACCGAAATGGTCCAATGGCGCGAAGAGTATCCCAAGTAGCACGGGGCCCGAGAAATCCCGTGTGAATCTGTCAGGACCACCTGATAAGCCTAAATACTCCCAGATGACCGATAGCGGACAAGTACCGTGAGGGAAAGGTGAAAAGTACCCCGGGAGGGGAGTGAAATAGTACCTGAAACCGTTTGCTTACAAACCGTTGGAGCCTCCTTGTAGGGGTGACAGCGTGCCTTTTGAAGAATGAGCCTGCGAGTTAGCGATATGTGGCGAGGTTAACCCGTGAGGGGTAGCCGTAGCGAAAGCGAGTCTGAATAGGGCGATTCAGTCGCATGTCCTAGACCCGAAGCGAAGTGATCTATCCATGGCCAGGTTGAAGCGACGGTAAGACGTCGTGGAGGACCGAACCCACTTAGGTTGAAAACTGAGGGGATGAGCTGTGGATAGGGGTGAAAGGCCAATCAAACTTCGTGATAGCTGGTTCTCTCCGAAATGCATTTAGGTGCAGCGTTGCGTGTTTCTTGCCGGAGGTAGAGCTACTGGATGGCCGATGGGCCCCAAAAGGTTACTGACGTCAGCCAAACTCCGAATGCCGGTAAGTGAGAGCGCAGCAGTGAGACGGTGGGGGATAAGCTTCATCGTCGAGAGGGAAACAACCCAGACCACCAACTAAGGTCCCTAAGCGCGTGCTAAGTGGGAAAGGATGTGGAGTTGCACAGACAACCAGGAGGTTGGCTTAGAAGCAGCCACCCTTGAAAGAGTGCGTAATAGCTCACTGGTCAAGTGATTCCGCGCCGACAATGTAACGGGGCTCAAGCACGCCACCGAAGTTGTGGCATTGACATTATTGGTAGGCCTTCGTGGTCCAGCCGTGTTGATGGGTAGGAGAGCGTCGTGTGGCGAGTGAAGCGGCGGTGTAAACCAGCCGTGGACGCCACACGAGTGAGAATGCAGGCATGAGTAGCGAAAGACGGGTGAGAAACCCGTCCTCCGAAAGACCAAGGGTTCCAGGGCCAGGCTAATCCGCCCTGGGTAAGTCGGGACCTAAGGCGAGGCCGACAGGCGTAGTCGATGGACAACGGGTTGATATTCCCGTACCGGCGAAGAACCGCCCAAGCTAATCCAGTGGTGCTAAGAGTCCTAATCCAGGTGACTGATCCCTTCGGGGTGACGCTCCTGGCCTAACGCTCGACCCCATGCTGGTGCGGCTAGCGTATTAACAGGTGTGACGCAGGAAGGTAGCTGTACCGGGCGATGGTTGTCCCGGGGCAAGGATGTAGGGCAAGAGATAGGCAAATCCGTCTCTTATATAGCCTGAGATCTTACGCATAGCCGTCAAGGCGAATTCAGTGATCCTATGCTGCCGAGAAAAGCATCGACGCGAGGTTCCAGCCGCCCGTACCCCAAACCGACTCAGGTGGTCAGGTAGAGAATACCAAGGAGATCGAGAGAATCGTGGTTAAGGAACTCGGCAAAATGCCCCCGTAACTTCGGGAGAAGGGGGGCCTGAGGCGTGAAGGGACTTGCTCCTGGAGCGTTTGAAGGCCGCAGAGACCAGTGGGAAGCGACTGTTTACTAAAAACACAGGTCCGTGCCAAGTCGCAAGACGATGTATACGGACTGACGCCTGCCCGGTGCTGGAAGGTTAAGAGGAAGGGTTAGCTTCGGCGAAGCTCAGAATTTAAGCCCCAGTAAACGGCGGTGGTAACTATAACCATCCTAAGGTAGCGAAATTCCTTGTCGGGTAAGTTCCGACCTGCACGAATGGCGTAACGACTTCCCAGCTGTCTCAACCGCGAACTCGGCGAAATTGCACTACGAGTAAAGATGCTCGTTACGCGCAGCAGGACGGAAAGACCCCGTGACCTTTACTATAGTTTGGTATTGGTGTTCGGTGTGGCTTGTGTAGGATAGGTGGGAGACTTTGAAGCGGGCACGCCAGTGTTCGTGGAGTCATTGTTGAAATACCACTCTGGTCACTCTGGATATCTAACTTAGAACCGTAATCCGGTTCAGGGACAGTGCCTGATGGGTAGTTTAACTGGGGCGGTTGCCTCCCAAAAAGTAACGGAGGCGCCCAAAGGTTCCCTCAACCTGGTTGGCAATCAGGTGTCGAGTGTAAGTGCACAAGGGAGCTTGACTGTGAGACTGACAAGTCGAGCAGGGACGAAAGTCGGGACTAGTGATCCGGCAGTGGCTTGTGGAAGCGCTGTCGCTCAACGGATAAAAGGTACCTCGGGGATAACAGGCTGATCTTGCCCAAGAGTCCATATCGACGGCATGGTTTGGCACCTCGATGTCGGCTCGTCGCATCCTGGGGCTGGAGTAGGTCCCAAGGGTTGGGCTGTTCGCCCATTAAAGCGGTACGCGAGCTGGGTTTAGAACGTCGTGAGACAGTTCGGTCCCTATCCGCTGCGCGCGCAGGAAATTTGAGAGGATCTGACCCTAGTACGAGAGGACCGGGTTGGACGAACCTCTGGTGTGTCAGTTGTTCCGCCAGGAGCACCGCTGATTAGCTACGTTCGGGATGGATAACCGCTGAAAGCATCTAAGCGGGAAGCCGGCCTCAAGATGAGATTTCCATGCCTTCGGGCGAGAGGCTCCCAGCTAGACTACTGGGTTGATAGGCCGGATGTGGAAGTGGGGACTAAAGACCCATGGAGCTGACCGGTACTAATAAGCCGATAATTTGATAATCACTATTCTCATGCTGTTGTAAGGCTGGCATGAGGAGCCAAGATTGCTTGCGTCCACTATGTGGTTCTCGATGTACGGTCGAGAACTGAAACAATCGTGATGATTGTTCGTTCACTTTGATACATCAATAGTGTTTCGGCGGCCATAGCGAGAGGGAAACGCCCGGTTACATTCCGAACCCGGAAGCTAAGACTCTCTGCGCCGATGGTACTGCAGGGGGGACCCTGTGGGAGAGTAGGACACCGCCGGACTTCTTTGTGAGATGGCCACCCAGTGATGGGTGGCCATTTCGCGTTAACAGGTCCATTTTCCGCGCTCGCAGATCCGCGCGTGAACACCCAACGTAGGCTGGGTCCGAGAGCCCGCCATCCGACAGGAGACGTCGTGAGCGACACACCAGACGACAAGGAGCCCCGCTCGAAGAGCCGCGACGGCGAACGAGGCGACGGCTCTCGAGGCGGCAAACGTCGCGGATCGGGCCAGGGCGGGCGAGGCGCTCCCGGCAATGGTCAGGGCGGCCGAGCTGCCGGCGACCGTGGCGGGTATTCGCGCGACGGACAGCGTTCTGGTGGCGGTCGTTCCGGGGGTGGCTATTCGCGTGATGGTCAGCGTTCCGGTGGTAACCGTTCCGGGGGTGGCTTCTCGCGTGATGGTCAGCGTTCCGGTGGTGACCGTGGCGGCTTCTCGCGTGATGGTCAGCGTTCCGGCGGTGACCGTGGCGGCTTCTCGCGTGATGGTCAGCGTTCCGGTGGTAACCGTTCCGGGGGTGGCTATTCGCGTGATGGTCAGCGTTCCGGTGGTAACCGTTCCGGGGGTGGCTATTCGCGTGATGGTCAACGTTCCGGCGGCGGGTACTCGCGTGATGGTCAGCGTTCCGGTGGTGACCGTTCCGGCGGCGGGTACTCGCGTGATGGTCAGCGTTCCGGTGGTGACCGTTCCGGCGGTGGCTATTCGCGTGATGGTCAGCGTTCCGGTGGTGACCGTTCCGGCGGTGGCTATTCGCGTGATGGTCAGCGTTCCGG
>NZ_BPER01000011.1:0-96579 GCF_020521355.1 Leifsonia sp. LS1 | reverse complement strand
TACTTCCGGCACAAACGAGGGGAGTCGTACCGAGTGTCGTATTCACATCCAATGGGAACAGGCCATCTTTACGCTGACATAATGTGCATTATCGGCGCTAAGACGATAACTGCTCCCCACCGAGTCACCTGGCGTGTAATGCGAACAGGTTGTGCAGGCCGATGACGGCGGCGAGTGGTTTGATCAGCGTGATCTCACCGACTCGGTACTCACTGCCGCGCGCAAGGCGCTCGGCGAGGTCTGGGCGCTGCTTCCAGAGGTAGGCGCGACCCTTCTCAGCATGCAAGGAGTTCGAGACGACTTTGATCGATTCCGCGTCCTCGATGAGAGGAATCGCGTTCTGGATGTTCTCCCAGGTCGACCGGCTGGTGAGATCGAGACGGATCGGGCCGGTGTAGCGGAGAACCTCTCGTGCGTAGTTCTCCATGAGCTCGGCCTCGGGGGTTCGTCCGGCGACCGCCCCACCGCAGAAGACGAGCGTGCTTGCCTCGGCGGCGGAGTCGATCGACCGAAGTCCGGCGCGCACCCGGTATCTGTTCATGAAGTTGGCGCGAGTGCCGGCGTTCTTGTAGCCGAGGACGACGATGGCTTCCGTACGTCCCGGGCTTTCCCCGTTCCCGAGCCTTCTTCGGCTCGCGCGACAGTGCGCGGCTTCTCCGACGACGAGGACGACGCAGATCAGTCCTCCGAGAACCGTTGCGATGGGGCGAAGGCGCATCCGTCCAGGATAGGAGCCTGCTCCCCCGGGTGGGCCGCTAGTGGATTCGTCATCCTGCGCCGACACCGGAATCGCCCTCGAAGCGCTCTTTGATTGACTGGCGGTCAGTCACATGCGGGACTGGCCTTGGTGCGGGGCACTGATCGAGGCGCACCTCGATGAACTCGACACCAACGACATGCTGTTCACCGGCCCCCCGCGGCCCCGGGATGCCGCAGACCCGCTCCTCGACGACCTCACGGCACTGCTCGCATCGCACGGCCACCCGGATCCGCAACGCATGGCCGCTTTCCTCCTCGGCGGCACGACGCTGCTGGCCGACCGAGCCATCGCGACCAACAAGAGGGTCGATGCGGACGAGCTCACGCGGGTACTGGTGACTCTCGACGAAGCCGTCAGCGTCACGCGGACACAGGGCATCGAACCACCCCTATAGCCTGTCGATCAAGCCTGTGCCTGTCGATCAGCCCTGTGCCTGTCGATCAGCCCTGTGCCGGGCGATCAACGGGGCGCCGCGCTACACGCTCGCCCCAGCGGCGCTGTCTTGCTCCGCCATGCTGCTCTGACGGGAGCGCCCCTCCCCGGCGGCCCAGGTGCGGTAGCCGCCGTCGAGGTTGACGACATCGCGGCCGTGCTGGTCGAGGATGCGGGCAGCGGTGTGGCCGCGCTGGCCCACCTGGCAGTGCACGATGAGCGGCCCGTCCGGCAGTTCGGCGAGTCGGTCGCGCAGTTCGTCGACCGGGATGTTGAGCGAACCCGGGATGGCGCCGGCAGCGTGCTCGAGGGCGGTGCGGACGTCCACCAGGGTCGCGCCTGCCTCCCGTGCCGCCGCCAGCTCGTGCCATTGAATGGTGCGGGTGGTGCCGGTGCGGAGGTTGTCCGCCACGTAGCCGAGCTGGTTGACCGGGTCCTTGGCGGAGCCGAACTGCGGGGCGTAGGCCAGCTCGAGGCGGGCGAGACCCGACGCGGTCAACCCGCCGGCCATCGCGACCGCGATCACGTCGATGCGCTTGTCGACACCCGCGCCGCCGACGATCTGCGCACCCAGGATGGCGTCGCTCTCCGGGTCGACGAGCAGCTTCATCGACAGGGGCTCAGCGCCCGGGTAGTACGTGGCGTGTGAGGCCGGGTGGGTGTGGATGACGCGGTGCGGGCGACCGGCGGCGGCCAGCTGCCGCTCACTCCAGCCGACCCTGGCCGCGACCGTGTCGAACACCTTCACGATCGCCGTTCCCAGCGCGGGCGTGTTCCGCTCGTCGCGTCCGCCGATGACGTCGGCGACGGAACGGCCGTGCCGGTTGGCGAGCCCGGCCATGGTGACCAGCGCTCCTTCACCGGAGACCGCATCCACCTTCTCGACCCCGTCCCCCACCGCGTAGATGTGCTCGTCGCTGGTGCGGTTGGAGGGGTCCACGGCGATTCCACCGGTCGGACCGACCCGGAGCCCTGCGGAGCGGGCGAGGTCGATGCTGGGCACGACGCCGGAGGCGTCGACGATGAAGTCCGGCCGCAGCTCCGTGCCATCGGTGAGCAGCACCGCGTCCGACACCGCCGAATCGATGGTCACCGCCGTGCGCACGTCGACACCGTGGCTGCGCAGTTGCGCCTCCAGCGGGGCGACCATCTCCGCATCCAGCGGGGTGAGGATCTGTGCCGGGCGCTGAATCAGGGTCACGTGGATGCCCCGGCGCACCAGGTTCTCCACGGCCTCCAGGCCGATGAACCCCCCGCCGACGACCAGTGCCGACGGGTGATCGGCCGCCGCCTCGACGAGCGCGCCGATCGCATCCACGTCCTCCACCGTGCGGAGCGTGTGCGTGGGGATGCCCGGATGCCCAGCGGCCTCCCGCGCGGCCGCACCGACGGCGAGGACCAACTCGTCGTAGTGCTCGATGACGGTGTCCCCCGCGGCCAGGTCGAGCACCGACACCGTGCGCGCGACAGGGTCGACGCTGATCACCTCGTGCCCGGTCCGCACGTCCAGCCGGAAGCGCGCCGCGAGCGACTCCGGCGTCTGCAGCAGCAGCGACGAGCGATCCGCGATCACCCCACCGACGTGGTACGGCAACCCGCAGTTCGCATACGAGACGTACGGGCCGCGCTCGAACACCACGATCTCCGCGGACTCGTCCAATCGGCGCAGGCGAGTCGCCGCGGACATCCCCCCGGCGACTCCGCCGACGATCACGGTCTTCATACGTCATTCCTCTCCCGTGGCGATTTGGTATACCCCTACCGGTATCGTACTATACCGGTAGGGGTATCCACTCCCCCGATCGGCGAGCAGAAGGAGAGTCCACGCCCATGTGCTATCCCGTCACGTGCACGGTCTGCGGCAAGACCACCTGGAGCGGCTGCGGCCAGCATGTCGCCGATGTCCGCCGCCGCGTCCCCGCGACCCAGTGGTGCGCTGGCGACCACACCGACGCCGAGAAGGCCGGCGGATCCGGCGCTGGACTCTTCGGCCGGCTCTTCGGTCGCGGCTGATCACGTGCCGCAGACTCACCGCCACGAGGGCCGGCGCCCGAGCGGACGAGCTACCGTGGCGGGTACCGAGAAGAACTCCCCCTGTGCCGGCCTCACCGAGAAAGAAGACCACCGTGGCCACCACCACTGACATCAAGCCCGTGCTCAACCGTCTCCGTCGCGCGCAGGGGCAGCTCGCCGCCGTCATCGCCGCGGTCGAGAACGGCGGGAAGTGCCGCGACGTCGTCATCCAGCTCGCCGCGGTCTCCAGCGCGCTCGACAAGGCCGGTTTCCAGATCATCTCCACGGCGATGCAGAAGTGCCTCACCGACCCCGAGGACGACTCCGACCCGATGACCGTCGAGGAGCTGCAGAAGCTCTTCATGACCCTGGCCTGAGACGATCGCCGGAACCGCCGTGGTAGTGAGTGCTCGGCGACCGGCGGCGACGCGCGTGTTCACGACGGGACTCCGCACGGACAGCGAACGCGGAGACAGCGATCGTCAGCACGGCACCCAGCAGAATCGCGCCATCTTCTCCGGGCGCAAGCACGTGCGAGTGGAGGCCCAACGTCACGGCCGCGACCGGAACGCCGAGTTGCCCTGCCGTCGCCGCAGCCAGGGCCCACGAGAGCCCGGTCAGCCGGGACGCGAGATGGGCGACGACGGCACCGCCGCCGAGCACGATGCCCAGAACGATCATCATCGGGTGCGCGCCGACGGATCGCAGATCGATCGAAGCGCCCAGCCACACGAAGAAGAGAGGTGCGAAGAAACCCTCGGTCATCCCGAAGAGCTGACGGGCGAGTCGGCGCGGCTCTCCGATGGCCGACAGGACCAGGCCCAGGGCGAATCCGGCGATCATGATCGACAGGCCCGCATACTCGGCGATCGCAGCGAACCCGAAGAGGACCAACAGACTCAGCCGGAGTTCCAGTGCGAAGCGCCGCCGCTCCGAATAGGCGTGCAGCCTCCCCCGCCGTCCCTTCCTGCCCAACCGGATGGCGAGGTACCCCAGCATCGCTGAGGCCGCCGCAACCACGACGATCGCGAGAGCCGCCTCCGGCGCACGCTCCGGGGCGATGACCGCGGGCAGTGCGACGACGCAGACGAGATCGGCGAAGGCGACCTGCGCCACGAGCTCGCCCGTGGAGGGCGCTCCCCTGCCGACCGAGCCGAGCATGGGAAGCACGAGCGCGGCCGAGGACGAAGCGAGGAGCACCCCGTAGAGGAGACCGTGCGGGCTGCGGAAGACGACGGCGACGACGGCAGCGATGCCCGCCGCCGCCACGCCCACCGCCGTGGCTGCGAGCACGCCGCGGGCCAGGGATCGGCGCGCCGGCCCGGGAGCGAGCACATCCCGCACGGGGATCTGGGAGCCGACGACCACCATCGTCAAGCCGAACCCGATGGTCGCCAGAAGGTCTAAGCCACCCGCGCGCGGATCGATCAGGCGGAGCCCCGAGGTGCCGAGCAGCAATCCGCCGAGGAGCTCGCCGACGGCCACCGGCACCCGCCAGCCGGCGCGGAGCGACACGATCGGACCGAGCAGGCCGACCGCAACGACGAGCGCCAGCAGCGAGAAGCTCACGCGCTCATCCCTTCACGTCGCGCGCGGAACGGAGAGCGGCGACGATGGTCACCAGGTCGACGACCTCCTGCAGCACGGCGCCGACGAGTGCCGGGATCAGTCCGAACGCGGCGACGATCATCAGTCCCACCGACGCGGCCATGCCCATCCAGATGCTCTGGAGCGCGATGGAGACCGTTCGGCGGCCGAGCGCGACGGCGTCGGCGACCAGCGCGAGATCGTCGGCGAGCAGGACGACGTCGGCCGATTCGCTCGCGGCGGTCGCTCCCCGGGCACCCATCGCGATCCCGACGTCGGCCCTGGCGAGGACGGGCGCGTCGTTGACACCATCTCCCACCATGATGACGGGTCGCTCCGAGATCGCAGCGACCCGGGAGACCTTGTCGGCCGGGAGACACTCGGCCGTGTAGCGCTCGATCCCCACCTCGGCCGCGATGGCGGCCGCGGTGGCCCGCGCATCTCCCGTGAGCATCTCGATCGCAGACAGTCCGAGCCCCCTGAGCCGCAGGAGGGTCTCGCGCGCGTCGACGCGCGGGATGTCCCGCTCGATCAGCGCTCCGGCATACCGCCCGTCGATGGCGACGTACACCACCGATCGGCCGGCCGGTGCGTCCTCGTGCACGGCGGAGCCCGTGCACGAGCCGACGAACGCCGCCGTACCGATCTCCACGAGCCGATCGCCCACTCGAGCGCGCAGACCCTCCGTCGCATGCTCCTTGGCGTCGGTCGCCGGACGAAGCGGGATACCGCGCGAGATCGCCTCCTGCACGACCGATGCGGCGAGCACATGCGACGAGTAGCGCTCGGCACTGGCCGAGAGCCCGAGGAGCGTCGCAGCGTCCATGCCCCCCGCTGGTCTGACCTCCTCGAGCACGGGCCGGCCCCTGGTCAGGGTCCCCGTCTTGTCGAAGACGATCGTCCGTGCGCGCGCGAGCCGCTCGAACACCGACCCGTTCCGGACGATGATGCCGCGCCGCGCGGCGCTGCTCATACCACCGATGAAGGCGACCGGTGCGGCGATGAGCAGGGGGCACGGCGTCGCCAGCACCAGGACCTCCGCGAATCGGACCGCATGACCGCTCACGGCCCAGGCGACCCCGGCGAGAAGGAGCGAGAACACCGTGAAGGGGACGGCGAACCGATCGGCGACTCGGACGACCTCGGCCTTGCCCTGCTCCGCCTGGGCGACGAGCGCGACGATCTGCTGGTACTGGCTGTCCGCGGCGAGGGCCGTCGCCCTGACCTGCACGGCGAGTGTTCCGTTGATCGAACCGCTCGGAACCGCATCGCCCGCTCGTCGATCGACGGGCAGGCTTTCCCCCGTGATCGACGAGAGATCGAACGCGCCCGCAGCGGACACCAGAGTCGCATCCACGGGCACCACCTCGGCCGGGCGCACGAGCAGCCGGTCCCCCGGCACGATGTCACCGATCGGGACATCGTCGATGGAGTCCTCGTCGATCACGTCCTCGGCGACGCGATGCGCGATACGCGGTTCGCGGTCGAGCAGCGCGTCGAGCTCACGGCGGGCACGACGGTCGGCGGACTGCTCCAGCGCCTCGCCTCCGCTCAGCATCAGCACGACGACGAGGGCGGCTGCGATCTCTCCGACGAGGGTGGTGGCCACGATCGCGACGACCGCCAGAAGATCGACGCCGACGCGCCCGTGGACGAGTCGGCGCACCATCCGCACCGCGTAGCCCGCGGCGACCGCCAGAGCGAATCCGCCCCCGAGGATGGTGGCGCCCCGGGCCGATCCCGCCGACCAGAGCACGGCCACCGCGACACCGATCGCGAGCGTCCCAGCGATGAGCGGGTATCGCACGAGCGGCCGGACCGCGCGGGGCAGGGCCGGCCGCGATCCCGCCCGGACCGTCATCCGGCGACAGCGCTGGCGCCGGTTCCAGTCGCCGAATCCACGGAGGGGGTCGGAGCGTCGTACACGAACACGAGACGTGCCGCCACCGATCCGGCGAGAACCTCGTGCACAGCGTCGTTGACGCCGGCGATATCGCGGCGCTCGGCGACGACCCGCGTGCGACCGGCCGCGTGGAGCGCGAACACCTCGGCGAGATCCTGTCGGGTCCCGACGATGGACCCGATGATCGAGATGCCCTTGAGGACGGTGTCGAACACGGGCACGGTGAGTTCGCCGCCCGCGGGCAGGGAGACGAGCACGAGGCGTCCACCGCGATTCAGGGACGCGAAAGCCTGCTCGACGACCCCGGGCGCGACGGCGAGCACCACGGCGACATCCGCTCCCCCGAGGTGCCGGATCGCCTGTGCCGGGTCGACATCGGCGGCGTTGACGACATGATCCGCTCCCAGGTCGACGGCCAGCTCCAACTTCTCCTCCGTGACGTCCACCGCGACCACCTGCGCTCCGACGAGCCGTGCATACTGCACCGCCAGATGCCCCAGGCCGCCGACGCCGAACACGGCGACACGTTCACCGGGCACCACCCGCGCTGCCTTCACCGCAGCGTAGGTGGTGACACCAGCGCAGGTGAGCGGGGCGGCGTCGAGGGGGTCGACGCCGTCGGGAACGGGAGCCGCGAAGCGGGCGTCGGCGACGGCGTACTCCGCGTAGCCGCCGTCGACCGCGTAGCCCGTGTTGTACTGGCGCTCGCACAGGTTCTCCCGCCCGTCGATGCAGTACCGGCACTCCCCACAGGCGTGACCCAGCCAGGGGAGGGCGACGCGCTGACCGATCGTCCTCGACGTCACCCCGGCGCCGAGGCGCTCGACGATCCCCACACCTTCATGGCCGGGGACGAATGGCAGCTGCGGCTTCACCGGCCAATCGCCGTTGATCGCGTGGATGTCGGTGTGGCACAGACCGCACGTCTCCAGGCGGACCAGGATCTGTCCTGGCCCCGGCGAGGGGATGGCGCGCTCCTCGATGGTGAGCGGTTCGTGGAAGCGGGTGACGACGGCTGCGTGCATGACGGGGTGCTCCTTCCGGTTGGCCGCCAGTCTGACGGCCCGCACCGCCGACGGGATGGGCCTTTCGGCCCTCCCCGTCGCCCCGCGACCCCGCGAAGCTCATGACGTCGCAAGGAGGCTCGGATGAAGCACTGGATTCGCGTCCTGTCGATCGCCGTGGCCGCACGCCGCGGGCTCACGGCATCGGTGGCCGGGCTGATGCTCCTGGCACTCGCACTGATTCCGCACCGCTCGGCGGACGCCTCGTGAACACCACGCTCCGATTCCTCGGCGCGACCGACACGGTCACCGGCTCGCGGTACCTGCTGGAGTCTGCGGAGGGAAGAGTGCTCGTCGACTGCGGCATCTTCCAGGGCTACAAGGTGCTGCGGGAACGCAACTGGCGTCCCTTCCCTGTCGACCCGGCGAGCATCGACGCGGTCGTCGTCACCCACGCGCACCTCGATCACACCGGCTATCTCCCTGCGTTGGTGCGCGACGGATTCCGCGGGCGCGTGCATGCGACCGAAGGCACGGCGGAACTGAGCGCACTCGTGCTGCCCGACAGCGGACGCCTTCTCGAGGAGCAGGCCGATTTCGCACACCGCCATCACACGTCGTCGCATCGCCCGCCGCGGCCGCTCTACACGGAACGCGACGCCCGCGCCGCGCTCGAACGATTCGAGCCTCATGACTTCGACCAGGAGGTCGAGATCGGCGGACTCCGCATCACGTTCGTGCCGGCCGGCCACATCCTCGGCGCCGCCCAGCTCCTGGTGCGCACCGGAACGCATCGCCTGCACTTCACCGGCGATCTGGGACGCGCCGACGACGCTCTGATGCGCCCGCCGCGGCCCCTGGAGGAGACCGACATCCTCGTGTGCGAATCGACCTACGGCGACCGGATCCACCCGGCCCAGGACCCCGCCGAAGAGCTCGGCCGGATCGTCCGTGGGGTGTGCAGCCACGGTGGCGTCGTCATCCTGCCCGCCTTCGCGGTGGGACGGGCCGAATCCCTCCTCCTCCACCTCAGCCGCCTCCGCGCGGCCGGCTCCATACCCGATGTCCCAGTCTTCCTGAACAGCCCCATGGCCATCGACGCGTCGGGTATCTATGCACGACATCCCGAGGAGCATCGGCTCAGCGCGGAGGAGTTCTCCGCCGTCTACGGCCTGGCACGCCTCGTCCGCACGGTCGACGACTCGAAGCTGCTCAACCTGCGCGGCGGTCCGATGGTGATCGTGTCGGCGAGCGGCATGCTCGAGGGGGGTCGAGTGCTCCATCACATCGCCGCCTACGGCCCCGATCCCCGCAACGCGATCGTGCTGACGGGATTCCAAGCGGGCGGGACCCGCGGCGACGCGCTGCGCCGCGGGGAGCGCGTGCTTCGCATCTACGGCCGCGATGTCCCCATCCGTGCCCAGGTCCACCCGCTCGAGATGCTCTCCGCGCACGCGGACGCCGAGCAGATCGTCACGTGGCTGCGCGGCGCTCCTGAACCCCCGCACCGGATCTACCTGACCCACGGAGAGCCCCACGCGGCGGACGCGTTGCGGCTGCGGATCCGTCGCGAGCTCGGCTGGCGGGCGCAGGTCCCCGAGTACGGCGCCGCGGTCACGGTCGATGAGGCGTCCGGACCGTGAATCGTGCCGCCCGTCGCGCGACCCGATGTCTGTAGGTCCGACGTCGCGCGGTGGGTTCGACCGGCTCCGCGAGCCGGGCGTAATAGAACGCCTTGCCGAGTTCGACCAGCACCAGATAGAGCAGCACCAGGCCGACGAGTGCGAGGAAGAACAGCGGCGGCAGCGGCGCGAACCCGAGCAGGCCCGCCAGTGGTGAGTATGGGAGCCAGCACCCGATGGCGACCACGGCCACGACGGCGACGGCGAGCGGCAGCGAGGGGCGGCTGCGGATGAAGGGGACGCGTCGGGTTCGGATGGCGAACACGATGAGCGTCTGCGTCGCGATCGACTCGATGAACCAGCCGGAGCGGAACTCGGACGGCGCAGCATGGAAGACGGCGAGCATGAGCCAGAACGTGGCGAAGTCGAACAGGGAACTGATCGGCCCGAAGAGCAGCATGAAGCGGCGAATGGTGCCGATGTCCCAGTGCGCCGGCGCCCGCAGCTGCTCCGGATCGGCGCGATCGGTGGGGATCGCCAGCTGGCTCGAGTCGTAGAGAAGATTGTTCAGCAGGATCTGTCCGGGGAGCATCGGCAGGAAGGGGATGACGACCGACGCCGCCGATGCGCTGAACATGTTCCCGAAGTTGCTGGAGGTTCCCATCAGGACGTACTTGATGGTGTTGGCGAAGATGCGCCGCCCCTCCGTCACCCCGTCTGCGAGGACCCCGAGATCCTTGTCGAGCAGGAGGACATCCGCCGCGTCTTTGGCGACATCGACCGCGGTGTCGACCGAGATGCCGACATCGGCGCGATGAAGTGCGAGGGCGTCGTTCACTCCGTCGCCGAGGAATCCCACGGCACGCCCCTTCTGGCGCAGCGCGCGGATGAGCCGAGCCTTCTGCTCGGGCGACACCCGGGCGAAGATCGTCGCCTGCCGTGCGGCGGTCGCGAGCTCGTCATCGCCGAGGCCGTCCATCGCATCGCCGGTGAGCGTGCCGCGCGAGGTCATGCCGAGCATCGAACATACGCGCTCCGCCACCACGGCGCTGTCGCCGGTCGCCACCTTCACCTCGACACCGAGACCGGCGAGGCGGTCGAGCGATGAGCGCGCATCGGCTTTGACGCCGTCGACGAACGCGAGGAAGCCGCGCAGGGTCAAGCCGTCCTCGGGGAAGGGCGCGTCCGAACGGCCGGGCGCCTCCCGGCTTCCGACGGCGACGACCCGGGCACCCACGGCGTACAGGTGAGCGAGGATGTCGCCCGCGCCGGGGTCGGCCGCCGAGCACAGGGGAAGCACCGACTCCGGGGCGCCCTTGACCACCACGATCGGAGCAGCGCTCGTCTCCGTCACCAGCGCCGCGACCCGGCGAGTCTCATGGTCGAACGGTCGCACCGCGAGTCGATGGTAGGCCGCAGCCGACGATGCGGCCGTGCCCGCCGAAGCCCAGAGCGCGGAGTCCAGTGCGTCGAGCCCGACGAGATCCGGTGCTTCGGGGTCCGCCTCCGTCGACAGCAGTCCGAGCACCACGAGATCCTCCTCCGTCGTCTCCCCCAGCGGCACCGCACGGTCGAACTCGATCCTGCCGGTCGTCAGGGTTCCCGTCTTGTCGGTGACCAGCAGGTCCAGATCGCCCAGGTCCTCGATGCACACCAACCGCTTCACGAGCACCCTCCGCTGAGCGAGCACCCGGGACCCTGCCGCGAGGCTCGTGCTCACGACAGCAGGCAGCAACTGCGGGGTGATTCCGACGGCGATCGCCAGCGAGAACAACAGCGACTCGAGCAGCGGGCGCCCGAGCGCCACGGCGACGACGAGGATCGCCGTGGTGAGGATGAGCGCAACCAGGAGGAGGAATGTCGAGAACCGAGCCAAGCCGCGCTGGAATTCGGTCGGGGGCTCCTGCAGGCCGAGGCCGACCGCGATCTTCCCGAACTCGCTCGCAGCACCGGTCGCCACGACGACGCCGCTGCCCTCCCCCGTGTGCACGACCGTCCCCATCAGTGCGCAGCAGCGCAAGTCGCCGATTCCGACCGACCCTTCAACCGGATCGGCCGTTTTGGCCACGGCGCGAGCCTCACCCGTGACGATGCTCTCGTCGCACGACAGCCCGCTCACCTCGAGCAGTCGCAGGTCCGCCGGGACGACCGATCCCACGGTCAGGAGCACCACATCGCCGGGGACGAGCTCGGTGACGTCGACGCTGAGACGCCGTCCGCCGCGCAGCACCACGGCCGAGTGGCGGAGCCGGTCGTGCAGCGCATCGGCCGCGCGCTCCGCACGGAATTCGTTCACGAAACCGAGTCCGACGCTGACGATGAGGATGAGCGCGATGATCGCCGCCTCGACCGCGTCCCCCACGAACGCGGACACGAGAGCGGTCGCGAACAGGAGCAGGAGGAGAGGGCTGCGAACCTGGCGGCCGAGGACCCGCCACGGGTGGGCTCTCCGCCCGCGCACGGCATTCGGGCCGTAGCGGGCAAGTCGGAGCGCGGCCTCCCCGTCCCCGAGACCGTGGATCGTCGACCCGTAGGCGGCGAGCACGGCGAGACGATCCGTGAGGGCGGCGGCCCGCACCGCGCTGTCGCGGCCGGCCGGGGCCGTCCCGACGACGGCGCGGGTCACGTGTCGCGCCGGTTGCGCGCGACCACGACAGGGACCCGCACGTTCAGGAGCACATCATGAGCGACCGAGCCGAGCATGAGCCGTTGGACGCCGCGCCGCTCATGCGTACCCACGACGAGCAGGCGATGACCCCGGGCGGCATTCACCAGTCCGTCTGCCGGGGCCGCCTCCACCACCGTCGTGGCGATGTCGAGATCACTCCGCAGCTCCCGGGCGAATTCGGCCGCTGAGCGCGCGATGCGTTCGCGGTGGTCGCCGACCGACACTTCCGGGACGAGGCCCGTCAGCAACGGATTCGCGCTGTAGCCGGCGCAGACGATGTCCAGGCGCTCGCGCAGTCGGAATGCTTCCTCGGCCGCGAACGCGACGGCGACCTCCGACGGTGGCTGGCCATCCACGCCGACCGCCACGCCGAGTCCTCCCCCTGTCCAGTCATGCGGGACGACCGCGACCGTGCACGCTGCCGCAGCGGCGACCCGGACGGCGAGCGAACCCCGGAACGGGCGATCGCGGTCCGTCCCGCGCCCGGTCCCCACGACGAGGAGATCGGCGTCCTCCGACTCGGACACGAGCTCCGCGCCGACATGGCCGTAACACAGACGCGTCGCGACATCCGAGATCGCCGTCGTGTGCCCGAGCACGTCGGCGAGGATCGCCTCGCCCGCTGCCCGGAGCGCCGGCGACGGCTCGTCCAGCGCGTCACCCCACGAGCGCTCGATCACGAACACGAGGACGAGCCGCGCCCGATCGCGGATCGCACGTGCGGCGGCCCACTCCACGGCGCCGCGATGACTCGGGTCACCGTCGACAGCGACCATGATCGTTCCGGGCATCGGCGACTCCTGTTCCTCAGTGGATGACCAGCACTGGGCAATCCGCGTGCTCGACGCAGGCCCGCGACACGGAGCCGAGAAGGAGGCCAGTGAAGCCGCCCAGTCCTCGGCTGCCGACGATCAACATCTCTGCGCCCTCGGACTCGGCGATCAGCTGCCGCGCGGTGGACCCGCTCCGGATCACCGACGAGTACCACGCGGGTGCCGCCGGGCCGAAGACATCCGCCGAGGCCTCGTCCGCAATGCTGCGCGCATCCGCTTCCGGCGACCAGCCCGACATCTGATAGCCGGGCCAGGACGCGGGAAACTCCCACACAGTCACCCCCACGAGACGGCAATCGAGCCGCTCGGCGATGCGTGCGCCCCGCCGCAGCGCCGACAGCGATGAGGCAGAGCCGTCGACGCCGACGACGATCCTTCCACCCGGGTGGATCTGGTCGTCGATCGCGGCGATCGGTGTCTCGGTCATGGGTTCCTCCTCGTTCTCTTGCCCCTCCGGTCCCGGCAGGACGCCAGGACTCTGCTACCAGCGGTCCGGCTCGGCCAGGCGCAGAAACTTCCGCCCGCTGAGCCGCTCGATGTCGATGTGCACCCAGCGATACTTGAGCGTCGGGATCCAGGGTCTCAGGGGTGCGCGTTCCGCGTCGGCGATCTCCTGCTGACGCTCGAGTTCTCTCGCGCGGCCATGGACGACGACGCTCCAGGCCTCGTCATCGGTGAACCCGTCGGTCTCGAAAGCCACGACATCGTGAACGGTCAGCTCCAGGAGCTTCGTTCCCGGCGCGGTGCGGAGCAGGATGCTCTGGCCGTCCGAGTAATAGTTGACCGGGAAGATGTCGGGCTCTCCCCCGACGGCGGTGGCGAGTCGGCCGAGCTCGCCCTGCTTGAGCAGCTCGCGGCATTCGTCGCGGTCCAGTTCACGGAACGGCTCATCCGGCGACATGTGCGCCTCCCGTCAGGCGTTGGGCACTCGAAGGGTCCTCCGTCGCGATGGCATGGACGACGAGGGTGGGCGAGGTCAGGTTCAGGAGCACGTCGTACGCGACCGATCCCAGCCCGCCCGGCTGTGCGAGGGTACGACGCGAGTCCCCGACGACCAGCAGCGCGGCACCGCGCGCGAACTCGTTGAGCGCGGCGCCTGGAGGCCTCCGGACCACGCGACTGCGGATCTCGATACGCGGCTGACGAGCGCGCGCCCGGGCGACCGCTGCGGCGAGCACCCCGCGCGCTTCCTCGTCGCGCACTTCTTCGTCGCGGGGCTCGTCGGCGGGAGTGGAATCGAGCGGCGAGCGCGCCTCCGACGATCGGACGGCGAGCAGCTCGCACTGGTTCTCACAGGCCAGATCAGACGCCAGATCCAGTGCGGCGCGTCCCGCGGGGGTGTCATCCACTCCGACCACGACGCCGCGCCGGAGCCGAGAGGCCGCTTCCGGGATGACGGCGAGGGGGCCGACCACGAGGTTGGCGAGCTGCAGACTCCGTGAGCCGAACGCGCGCCCATAGTGGAAGCCCGTCTTGTGCGTCCCCACCACGATCATCGTCTCCGGTGCGCTCGCGGATGCCAGTTCAGCCATGGGACTGCCGCGCCGCAGCTCTCCGCGGATCTCGACGTTCCCGCCGAGCGAGCGCGCGTAGGCGACGTCGTCCGCAAGCAGCTTCTGAGACCCCGCGTCCACTTCGTCGATCAGGCGACTGCCGACCGCCCCCCACTCGTCGTCGGCTACGTGGACCAGAGTGACGGGCACGTGATCGCGTCGCGCCGACGCCACCGCCCACCGGGTCGCCGCCCGCGCTGGCACGGAGCCGTCGACCCCGACGACGTACTGTCGAATCACCATGTCCACCTCCTGTTGCAGTGTCCGCGGGGCCCATGGGGCACCGACAGGGTCGTTGGTCCCACGGGACCTTCGGCCCGCTCGTCGCGTCTCCCGGTCGCTTCACTCGGAGCGGGAGGCGGAGGATGACGATGATGGATGCGTGGCGGACGACCGGCGTTCTCGGAGGGATCGAACAGGTCCGCATCACCAGACCCGAGCCGGCACCCGGCGACGTTCAGGTACGTGTGGACGCCTGTGGCATCTGCAGAACCGATCTGCACGTCGTCGACCACGAGATCCCGGTCCACCGCCCGCTCGTCGTACCCGGACACCAGGCGATCGGGAGCGTGAGCGCGGTCGGAGAGGGCGTCACGTCCTTCCGTGTCGGTGACCGTGTCGGCGTCGCCTGGCTGCGACGCACCTGCGGCGAGTGCCCGTTCTGCAGACGCGGGGCGGAGAATCTGTGCGCGCGTTCCGAGTACACCGGCTGGGATGCGGACGGCGGGTTCGCGCAGTACCTGGTCGCACCTGCCGCCTATGTCTACCCTCTCGCTCCCGAGCTCGATGTGCTCGAGACCGCGCCCCTCCTCTGCGGCGGCATCATCGGCTATCGCGCCCTCGTGCGAGCGCAGCTGCCGCCCGGCGGGAACCTCGGCATCTACGGGTTCGGATCCAGTGGACACATGACCGCACAGCTTGCGATGGCCATGGGTGCCAGGGTCTTCGCCCTCAGCCGCGGAGAAGCCAACCGGCAGCTGGCCCGCCGCCTCGGCGCCGTGTTCGTGGGCGACGAGGCGGCGGAGGTTCCCGAGCCGCTCGATGCGGCGATCGTGTTCGCGCCCGCCGGGCCCCTCGTTCCCGTCGCCCTCGCAGCGACCGCGAGCGGCGGCACCGTCGTGCTCGCCGGGATCGAGATGAGCGACATCCCGCCGTTGGTGTACAGCGCCTCCCTCTTCCGGGAGCGCGACCTGCGCACGGTCACAGCGAACACCCGGGAGGACGGCGCACGCTTGCTCGCGCTCGCGCGCACGCTCCACCTCCGCCCGCAGGTCACGGCGATCCCGTTCGACGGCCTTGCCGACGCGCTGGACGACCTCCGCAGCGGCCGAGCCTCCGGCTCACTCGTGCTCCGGGTTGCCTCCTGACGCATGCTCCCCCGCCGCGCTGCGGCGCGCTAGACTCCCGCCGAGAGCCTTCCGGGCGCCGTGCCCAGCCTGCAGAGGAGGACCGTGCTCCACGACGACGAGCCGATCACGTTTCCGGACGCGCCACGCGCCGAGTTGGACCGCGCTCTCTCCGACCTCCTCGATCAGGCCCGCAAAGTCCTTGCGACCCAAGGTCGACTCCGTACCCTCGTGCAGGCGAACCGGGCCGTCGTGTCGCACCTCGAGCTCCCGGCGGTGCTCCGCACCATCGTCGAGTCGGCCGTCGAACTCGTGGGCGCGCGGTACGGCGCTCTGGGCGTGATCGCCGAGAGCGGCGGACTCGAACAGTTCATCCATGTGGGGATGAACGCCGCGGATGTAGATCGGATCGGGCACCTTCCCGAAGGGCATGGCCTGCTCGGCGCGCTGATCGACGACCCGCGGCCCATCCGCATCGAGGCGATCGCCGAGGATCCCCGCTCGGCAGGATTCCCACCCGGCCACCCGCCGATGAGCGCGTTCCTCGGTGTCCCGATCACCGTCCGTGGCACCGTCTACGGAAACCTGTACCTGACGGACCCGGTGTCCGGCGGGTTCTCGGAGGACGACGAGCAACTCGTCCGGGACCTCGCGGCCAGCGCAGGCCTCGCGATCGACAACGCTCGGCTGTTCGCCGACTCGGCGGCGCGGCAGTCGTGGAGCGCCGCGGCAGCCGACCTCACGGGAGGGATTCTCGGCAGCGATCCTGCGCAGGCCCGGGAGGAGTTCGTCACGCACCTCCGTCGGCTCCTGGCGGCGCGTGTCGTCACGGTCCTGCCGAACGCCCGCCTCGACGACGCGCGGCTTCGAGGCGTCGTCGAAGGGGGACAAGCGACCCGGGTCGACGAGCTGACGGATTTCCCCACGGACGGGGATTGGTCGCCGGGACCGGCTCTCCTGATCCCCTACGACGGCACGGTGGGCAGGCCTGGGCTTCTCGTCGTCCTCCGCGCCTCCGGCGACGCGGCCTTCACGGCGTCCGAGCTCGAGCGTGCCGTCGCCTTCACCCGACAGATCGAGGTCGCCTCGGAGCTCGCCGCCGCACGCGCAGACCAGGAGCGGATGGTCGTCCTCGAGGATCGCACCCGGATCGCTCGCGATCTGCACGATCACGTCATCCAGCAGCTCTTCGGCACGGGACTCGAATTGCAGAGCATCCTTTCGGCGCTCGACGCGGGATCGCTCGCGGCCCGGCTCGAGACCTCGATCGCATCGCTCGACGAGGCGATCACGCAGATCCGGACGATCATCTTCTCGCTCTCCGCTCACCGCAACCACCCCGACGGTCTCCGGCATCGCATCCTCGACACCGTCGAGCAGGTCGGCGGCCCCTGGTCGGGATCCGCCACGGTGTCGTTCTCGGGTCCGGTCGATCTGATCGTCGACGCCGACGAGGGCGACGACATCGTCGCGTACGTCCGAGAGGGTCTCACGAACGTCGTCCGGCATTCTGGTGCGCAGTCGGCCGCCGTCACAGTGATCGCGACGGCGGATGCGATCACTGTCGATGTCGTCGACGACGGGCACGGCATCGGCGACGTCTCGCGTCGCAGTGGCCTGCGCAATCTGGTGGAACGCGCCGAACGCTGCGGCGGCCGGCTCGACATCCGGTCGGGGCCGGACGGCACGGCCCTGCGCCTTCGACTCCCGCTGCCGTCCGAGGGAGGGAATCGATGACACCCGACCCGATCCGAGTCTTCCTGGCCGACGATCACGAGATCGTCCGCCGGGGTGTCGCCGCGCTCGTCGACGGTCAGGACGACATGGAGGTGGTGGGCGAGGCCGCGACGGCTGCGCAGGCGCAGGCGCGCATCATCGCGGTCCTCCCGGACGTGGCTGTCCTCGATGTCCGCCTTCCGGACGGAAGCGGGATCGACGTCTGCCGTGCCGTCAAGCAAGCACAGCCGGGGATCCGATGCCTCATGCTCACCGCCTACGACGACGAGGACGCGATCCGATCCGCCGTCATCGCCGGAGCGGACGGGTACGTGGTGAAGGACATCCGAGCCGGTAGGCTCCTCGACGATATCCGCGCAGCAAGCCGGGGCCGCACGCTCATCGATCCGCGCGTCGCCGACCGCGTCACCGCCCGGTTGCGGGAGCCCGCAGACGACCCTCGCTTCGCGTCGCTGGGCCTGCGGGAGCGGCAGGTCCTCGCCCTCATCGCGGACGGCCTGACGAACCGGCAGATCGCCCAGAGGCTCGGTCTGGCCGAGAAGACAGTAAAGAACTACGTGAGCTCGCTCCTCTCGAAACTCGGGCTCGAGCGCCGCACACAGGCCGCCGTCCTCCATCTCAGCCAGCACGATCGCACCTGAGGTCGCCGGATCCGAGGGACTTTCGGCTCACCCGCAGGCAGGAGCGACGGGGATCCTGGACGTCATGGACACTCCACCCGCAGCTTCGACGTCAGGCCGTGAAGACCTCCTTCCGCGCAGCACTCCGGCACAGGCGTTCACCGATCTCGGTGTGCGCCGTGCCGTCGAAGCCGAACTCGCCTGGACGCCGGGCATCTCTGCGCCCGCCATCGGAGTGAGCGTGGAGGGCGGCGTTGTCACTCTCACGGGCGAGGTCGCCACCTTGCACGAACGTATCGCCGCGCTCGGCGCGGCGCAGCGCGTCGCCGGCGTGCGCACTGTCGCCGACGAGCTGACGCTGCCCGACGGAGGCACGGATCCGGGAGGGCGTCGCCTCGCGGCGGCCGTCGACGCCATCCTCGCCTGGACGAGCGGCGTGCCGCGAGAGGGCATCCACGCCGACGTCGAGGGCCACCGTGTGATCCTCAGCGGAACCGTGGATTGGGATGCCCAGCGCGTCGCCGCCAAGCGTGCCGTGGAGCGCATCTGCGGCGTCCACGCGGTCGAGAGCCGGATCGAGCTGACCCGGAAGCCCCAGGCGGAGAACGTCGAGGAGGAGATCCGTCATGCGATCGTGCGCAACGCGATCCTCGACTCGAGACGTATCACCGCCACCGTCATCGGCGACGAAGTGACGCTCCGCGGCTCCGTCCGGAGTTGGGCGGAGCGACGGCAGGCCGTCCGCACCGCATGGTCATCCCCGCACGTCCGCGAGGTCACCGACCTGCTCCGTGTCGAGCCCGACGCGATCTGACGTCAGACCGGCTCGGCGCCGTGCATGATCAGCACCGGGCAGTGCGCCCGTTCCGCGCAGGCTGCGCTCACCGACCCCAGAAGCAGCCCGGCGACGCCACCGTGCCCGCGACTGCCCACCACCAGCATGTAGGCCTCCTTGCTGGCATCGATGAGGACCTGCGCCGGTGCCCCCTCGCGCAATTGGCGGACGAGGATGTCCGGAGGCCGCGCCCCGAAGGCCCTTTCGACGGCATCGCTCGAGACGATCTCGGCGTCCCCCTCCGGTGACCACTCGGTCGGGTAATAGCCGTGGAAGACAGGCGGAAGGGCCCATGCCGTGATCGCGACGACCGGGCGCGCGGCGGCCCGTCCCATGTCGACCGCCCGTCGCAGCGCGGCGATCGAGGAGTCCGACGCGTCCACGCCGACCACGATGGGTGCGACGGCCGGCCCGCCGTCGCCGGGCGTCGTGCTCCTCCCCGCCGCCTCCGACGGCTCCGGGATCGTCATCGTCGCCCGGCCGCTGCGGCCACTCTGTGCTGTTCGTGCAGGTCGTCGAGACCCGTGAGCCACCATCGCGCGGCGCCGCAACTGCGCACGTCGAACACATGCGACTCTCCACGGGGGGACGAAGCGACGATGCGCCATCCGGTCACCTGCGCGGGGTCGGGTCGTCGTCCCTCCGGTGTCACGACGACCCGCCCGCGCGGCTCGGGTGGTGCGTCGACGTAGTAGCGCTCGCCGTTCCAGTCCAGCCGAACGGGCACGCGGGCCTCCAGCACAACGGTCACCGGCTCCTTCAGCGCGGTGTCGGTCTCGGTGAGCATTCGCCGCTCCTCTCGTCTGCACCGAGACTCTCACCCGCGCTCGGGGGGGCACCAGAGTCGAAGGTCCCGCACCACGTGACCTTCGACTCTGTTCGCCCTCGTCCCGGCCGGAGAGGCTGAACGCATGAGCGAGACTCCAGAGACCGCACGCGCGGTCGTCGTGTACGAATCGATGTTCGGAAGCACCCGCCTGATCGCCGAAGCGATCGCAGACGGTCTGCGCGAATCCGCCGATGTCCGTGTGCTGCCCGTCCGTGAGGCACCGGAATCCTTCCCCGACTGCGACCTGATCGTGCTCGGCGCACCCACGCACGCGCACGGGATGAGCCGCCCGGCCACGCGTGCGGAAGCCGGCCGCTGGGCGGACGATCGGCGCCGCGCTCTGACCCTGGAACCCGACGCCGAGGGCATCGGCGTACGAGAGTGGCTCGAGAGTTGCGGCGACCTCCCCGATCTGTACGCCGCGTTCGACACCCGCGCGGACATGACCGAACTGTTCACCGGCTCCGCGGCAGCGATCCTCGAACGTCGGCTGCACAAGACGGGCGCGCGAAAGCTCGCCGACCGCGCGAGTTTCGTGGTCGACAAGCAGAGCGCGCTCGCTCGGGGTGAGATCGCTCGTGCCCGCGACTGGGGGCGTGCGGTCGGTGAGGCGCTGCACTCGCAGACGGCGGTGCGGAGATGAGCGTCCTCGGTCGTACCGTCCTCTGCTGGGACGGGTCGGAGCCCGCCGACGCCGCCGGCCGGTGGGCGGTCCGGCGCTGGGAGAACACGGGTGCCGACATCGAGATCGTCGATGTGCTCGATCGGGGCCTCTTCGCAGGCGACAGGTCCGCGCTGCAGCGGGCGACGGTCGAGGAGGAGCGCCGCCTCGCGGATCGAGTCGGCGAGTTGACCTCCGCACACCCCGGCGTCGTCGCCGGGAGCACCCTGCTCGTCGGTGATCCCGAGGACGTCCTTTCCGAGCAGACGCGTCCGGGCACCCTCGTCGTCGTCGGGACGCACCGCCGAGTCGGTCCGCGCGGGCGCTACGGCTGGTCGATGGGGGCTCGGCTGGCAGCATCCGCCGACGGACCGGTCGCCATCGTGCCGGTCGACGAGTCCCCCGAGGGTCGCACATCGACAGAGGTCGTGGTCGGCGTCGACGGGTCCGACACCGGACGTCGCGCGCTGCACTACGCCGCTCGGGAGGCCGCTGCCGCCCGTATGCGCCTAACCGTCGTCCACTGTTGGCAGGAGCCTCTCGCCGGCGAGCCGTTGATCGTTCCCGACGACGATTTCGTGGACGCGCAACAGACGGCGCATCAGGAACTGCTGGACGATCACGTCCGGGTCGTCCGGCTGCGTCATCCGTCCCTTCGGGTCGAGCCGGTGCTGCTCCGTTCCAATCCGATCTCCGGGTTGCGCAGCCGCGCCGCCGCCGCCGCGCTGCTCGTCGTGGGCAGCCGTCAGCTCACCGGCTGGAAGCGCGCGTGGCTCGGATCCGTCTCGCACGGGCTGGTGCTCGACATCAGCGCGCCGACCATCGTGGTCGGCCCGCAGACGCTGACCGGCGCCTAGGACCTCGTCAGACGAGCGCGCCCGGCGACACCACGATGGTCGGCACCGTGATGTCGAGGATCATGGCGTGGCTCACCGACCCGAGCAGGAGGCGCTCGATCCCGTGCGTCTGCTCGGTGCCCACGACAAGCAGGCAGGCGTCGTCGAGCGACTCCGCAAGGGCGTCGTGGGGGGCGCCGTGGACGAGCGACGCCGACACCACGAGGTCGGGGTTGGCTCCTCTGATCGTGCGGGCGGCCGACTCGAGCAGCCGCCTGTTCTCCTCGCGGACATCGTCGAGGAACTGCGGATCGATCCCCAGCGGTCGCGACGCCACGACCGGCTCCGCCCACGCGTGCACGAGACGGAGCTCTCCGCGCAACCGACGGGCCTCCCGTGCGGCGAAACGTGCCGCCTTCATCGACACATCAGAACCGTCGACACCGACCACGACGGCAGAGCGATCCTCCGCGGGCAGTCCTGGCACGACGGCGACCGCTCCGTCCGCGACGGCGGCCAGACGAGCGCCGATGGACCATCGGTACCGCGAGTGCGGTCGCGTGCGCCTGCCGGTGCCGACCACCGTGAGCGTGTCGGGGCGGGTGAATCGCCGAAGCTCCGCCACGCGGTCTCCCGCCAGGACATGGGTGCTGATGCGCAGACCCCGGTGCTCCGCCATCACCCGCTTCGCCTCGGCGTCCGCGGCGACATGGCGCTCGCCGACCATCTGAGGAGTGACCACGCGTCCGGGCGCCGCTGTCTCCGTGTCTTCGATGTCGATGAGGAGGATGCCGTCCTGCTCTGCTTCGGCGCGGGCCACTGCCCACGTCAGTGCCAGGTCCGCCTCCGGTGAGCCGTCCCAGCCGACGACTGTGTTGTCGCTCATGCCTGCTGCCTCTTTCGTGTCTCTCATCGTCGATCGGTGTTGTCGTGCCCCGACGGCACATTCCCCGCTGCCGTTTCGTCCGGGACGACGAAGGCGTACTCGCGAGGTGTGACCAGGACCGGGCACGGGATGTCCACGAGGACGTCATGGCTGACCGATCCGAGGACCGCCGCAGCGAACCGTCCGCGGCCTCGCGTGCCGACGACGAGCGCCACCGCGCCCGCACCACGCTCCACGAGCGCCTCAGCGGGGTTCTGTCGCACGACCACCTCCTCGATCGCGACGGACCGCGCGAGCGGGACGTCGTCGATGACGTCCCGCACCACGTGACGCTCACGCTCGACGACGGCCGGGTCCAGGTCGTCGCCCGGCGCGAGAGACCGGGCGAACGCCTCCGGAACGTCCCATGCGTGCACCGCCTCGACGGTCGCCCCGGTCCAACTCGCCTCCGTCACGGCCAACGCGAGCGCCGATCGAGCACGTGCCGAGTCGTCGATCCCCACGACGACGACCGATCGCTCCGCTCGTGGAGCGTCGGGGATCACGGCCACGACGCAGTCCGCCGCTGCGGCAAGCCTCAGCGGCAGGGAGCCGATGCGCGACCCCTCACCGCCTGGGCCCCGATCGGTGCCGACGACGAGCAGGGACGCATCCCGGGACGCGGCGATCAGAGCGCGTTCCGCCGGCCCGTCCACCCACCGCGCGTCGATCAGCGCCTCGGGCGCAAGCGCCCGCGCGTGACGCTCGGCGAGCCGCAGGTCGTCTTCGACGCGTCCGACGATGTCGGCGTCGCGTCCCAGCATCTCCTCACCGATGGTGCGGTCCACCGCGCGGAGGATCTCGAGTCGTCCGCCCCGCACCGCGACCCGGTCAAGCGCCCAGTCGAGTGCTCGCCACGACGACGGAGACCCCTCGAACCCGACGATCGTGCGCCCGTCACTCATGGCTGCTCCCTTGTCTCCGGACCGTGCCCCGGGACGACCCGCGCCCGTGGGCCGCACCGCGACATCCGACGTGGACGCCGGGCGACGAGCGGTGCTCACGCGATGCTATCCACGGTGATGCACACGCCCGCGGGCCTTTGGTCCCCCGGGCTGTCCGGCTTGGACGCCGGAAGTCGGGACCTTCGACTCTTCGCATTCGTCCGCCGCTCGGGTCGGATGGGCGCATGAACAGCAATCACGGCAGAGCGCGACACCCTCTGCACGATCTCACTCCATCGGGTCGTGCACTCGTCGTCGCGGCGGTGGCCTGGAGCCTGGCCTGGAAGGGCGCGTCGATGTGGCGTGCTGCGCGCAACGGCAGCAAGCCGTGGTTCACCGCCCTCCTGCTGACCAATACCGTCGGCGTCCTGGACGCCGCCTACCTCTTCGGCGTCGACCGCCGCGGGCGACGGCGGGAAGTCGCGGAGGAGACGATCCTCGAGCGCACGGGAGAGCCCGCGCAACTCGGCCGGACACAGGAGACGTGACCTCCGGCGCGGACGGCGGACGTGCCCGGGAACGTGGACGTCGCTCGAGCGATCGCCTGATTCTCCGCAGGGTCCATCGAACCCGCTGGCCCACGCAGGACACGCCGACGGACGGAAGCCTTCGGCCGCACGCCGCGGAGCGCTAGTGTCAGGGCTGGAACGCATCCCCCGCGCCATCCATCGAAAGGGTTAACCGATGTCCACCACCGATCCCGTCGACGCCGTCCTGCACGATTTCTCGCTCGACGCGAAGAACCTCACCCGCTCCGCGATCAACGGCATCCGTGCGACGCTCGGGATCAGCGGCGCCGTCGCTGTGATCCTCGGTGTCGTGCTGCTGTTCTGGCCGGTCAAGACCATCGAGGTGGTCGCGATCTTCCTCGGCATCTACTTCCTCGTCGCAGGCATCATGCGCATCGGCATCGGAATCTTCAGCACGGGCATCAGCGGCGGCCTGCGCACGCTGAGCATCCTCCTCGGCGTTCTGCTCGTGGTCGCGGGCGTCGTCGCCGTGAAGAACGTCTCCACCGCGGCGACCGTACTCGTGATCTTCGCGATCGCGTTCGTCGGCGTCGGCTGGATCATCGAGGGCGTCATGGCGCTGGCCGAGTCGGGCCGCACTCCCAACTCGGGCTGGGCGATCGCTTTCGGCATCCTCAGCATCCTCGCCGGCATCGTGGTGCTGGTGCTTCCGGCGTCGTCCGCGGCTTTCCTGCTCCTGTTCGCCGCGATCGCGCTGATCGTGCTCGGCGCGATCGGGATCGTGCGCGCCTTCACCTTCGGCCGGGACGTGCTCGCGGCAGCGAAGTGACCGACCCCGGGCGCCGACGGCCCCGATGATGACGGCCCCGCCTCCGTGGAGGTGGGGCCGTCGTCATCCGCGGAGCCCGCCGTGCGCTACGAGTGGTTGTGCACGGAGGGCAGGCGCTCGGCCCACCAGTCCAGGATGATGTCGAACCGGTCGCGGCGATGGCGGGGGCGCCCGCTGCGGCTCAGCTCGTGGTCCTCCCCCGGGAACACGACGAGCTCGGCCTCTGCCCCGTTGCGCTTGAGGGCGGCGTAGTAGCGCTCGGCCTGCGGGAGGGGGCAGCGCAGATCGTCGGCGGAGTGCATGACCAGGGTCGGGGTGCGCACCTGTTCGACGACGGCCTGCGGGCTCTGCGAGCGGATCAGTTCCGGGTCTGTGCCGGTGTACTCGTCGCCGAAGAAACTGCCGATGTCGCTGGTGCCGACGAACGCTTCGGGGTCCAGGAAGCCCCGCTCGACGATGGCGGCGGCGAAGCGATGGTCGTGCGCGATCGTCCAGGCCGTCAGGTAGCCGCCGTACGAGCCGCCCATGATGCCGACGCGCTCACCGTCCAGGCCGGGGGTCTTCTCCACGACGCCGTCGAGGAAGTCGAGCACGTCCGCCATGTCGACCGTGCCCATCCGCTGCCGGATCACACGGCCGTGCTGCTGCCCGTAGCCCGCGGCGCCGCGCGGATTGGACATCACGACCGCGTAGCCGGCGGCGGCGTACACCTGCGCCTCGTCGAACAGCGCTGCGGTGTACGCCGCGTAGGGACCGCCGTGGATGTTCAGGAGCACAGGATGCGGTCCCTCGCCCTCCGGCACCACCACCCAGCCGTGAACGGGGTAGCCGTCGCGCGCGGTGACCGTGATCTCCCGTGGGGCGATCACGCCGGCGGCCCGGAGCGAAGCGGAGAAGTCCGTCAGTCGACGCACGCCGTCGGGTCCGAGAACGGCGGCATCGCCCGCGGTCGAGGCGTCCGCGATGCTCATGACCACGACCTCGCCGGCCGCGCCGACGCCGCCGACGACGGTCGTGTCGTCGGTCAGCCGGGTCGACTCCCCCGCCGCGGTGACCTCGGTGAGGACGAGAGCGCCGCGGCGACGGTCGCGGACCAGCACGGAGTCGTCGCGATAGGCGACGATGTCCGACTCGGTGAAGTCCTGCGTCTCGGGATCGGTGAGGCGCCGCGGTGCCGCACCCGGCACGTCGATCACCGAGAGGGCGGCGTTGCGGGCGACGAAGTCGCGACCGGACTCCCCCACCTCCTGCGCCAGGAAGTACAGCGCGCCGTTCAGACCGTACGAGACCCCGGCCACCGACAGATCACCGTGCGCGCCGGTGGCATCGACCGGGTCGCGGGACCCGTCGACGGGCACCAGGAAGACGCTCGACCGGAGGTCGTCGTCGCGGGAGGCGTGACGCGCCGAAACGAAGGCCAGCGTGGATCCGTCCGGCGAGAACGCGATCGACCCGTCGTCCCACGGGCCGTCGGTGAGCTGTGCGGCTTCAGGCACGCTCGGGGCGGGCGCGCTGGACCCGTCCGCCTCGGCGATCGGCGTCACAGCGGGCTCGGCCCAGACGTCCGGCACCGGCACGAGGAAGATGTGCGCCCGGCGGTCGGTGATGTAGCCGAGGCCGTTCGCGCGGTAGTTCAGGATGTCGAAGCGGCGGGGACGCTCGCTCGCCGCGTCGATCCCCTCGACGGTGCCGTAACGGCCCTGCTCGGGCACCCGGCTGACGAACGCGATCGAGCGGCCGTCCGGTGCCCAGACGAACTCCGAGACGCCGAGCCTGCGGTCGGTGACCTGCACCGGCTCACCTCCCGCCGCGTCGGCCACGAACACCTGCGGCGCGGCAGCGGGTGCGGACCGCAGGAACGCGAGAAGACGACCGTCGGGCGAGAAGCGGGGCGCGGTGTCGCGGAAGCCGCGGGTCAGCCGGCGGGGCGCGGCGTGGCCGACCAGCGGGATGGTCCAGAGCTGTCCGACCGTGGCGTCGGCGGCGAGGGAGGGATGCGTCACCGACACGACCGCGCGCCCGCCTCCGGGGTGCACGGTCGGGGCGGAGACGGCGGTCAGCAGTTCGAGGTCGGCGGCCTTCACATCCGCCTCCTTACTCGTCGACCGGGGTGAAGCTGGCGACGTCGCCCACCAGACGCGTGTGGTCGGCCGGGATCGGGTCGACCGTCGCCGCCGCGACCTCTGCCGCGAACTCGCTGACGTTGTAGAGCTTGCCTGCGGCCTCCTTGCGGGCCTCGATCGCTCCCGGATTCAGCCGGTTGAGCAGGGTCGCCGTGATGGTGCCCTCGATCATGTCACCGGAGACGACGACGAACTCGACGCCCTTCTCCTCCAGGGTCGGGAGCAGGGCGCGCAGGGCGTCCTCGCCCGCACGCTTGCTCAGCGCCACCGCCTCGTACTCGGGCATCGTCGGCGTGGTGCGGATGAAGTGCGCCTGGTGGCTCGTCACGAACACGACGCGCGAGCCCGCACCCAGAAGAGGGAGTGCGGCCGTCAGCGTGTTGACCTGCGCGTCGCGGTTCAGCTGCATGGCGTAGTCCTCGGCCATGCCCGACTCCATGCCGCCCGAGGCGTTCAGCACGAGGACGTCGAGGCCGCCCCACTCCTGCGCCACGGTGTCGAACATCGCGCCGACCGAGGCCGGATCGGTGAGGTCCGCACCGACGGTGAGCACCGTCGCGCCCTCGGCGCGCAGGGCGTCGGCGAGCTTGACCGCGCGCGCCTCCTTGTTGCGGTAGTTGATCACGACGCTCGCGCCGGCGCCCGCGAGGTACTGCGCGGTGTCGGCGCCGATACCGCGGGACGAACCGGTGACGAGGGCGCGCTTTCCAGCGAGCGAGCCGGGGGCGAGGGGGTTGGACACGAAGACTCCTAGAGTGTGCGGAAAACTGCATCCTGAGACTACCAAGTGGGTTCGTGTCGCCCACTCCCGCACCTGATAGGTTCGAGGCGGGACGCGCGCTGGGAAGGGGGCCCGACCATGGACATCACATCCTTCGCCTGGATCGCCTGGCTGGTGCTGATCCTCATCTTCGTCATCATCGAGATGCTCACCCTCGACTTCGTCTTCCTGATGATCGCGGTGGGCAGCGTGGGCGGTCTGCTCTCCGGCCTCGTGGGAACTCCGTGGTGGGGCCAGCTGATCGTCGCAGCGGTGCTCTCGGTCCTGCTCCTCTTCTTCATCCGTCCCCCGCTGCTGCGGCTGCTCAAGCGCGGTGGCGACCCGGCCAAGAGCAACGTGGCCGCGCTGATCGGGATGGGCGGCCTGGTCGTCTCGACCGTCTCGCGCACCGGTGGGCAGGTGAAGCTCGCCGTCGGCGAGACCTGGACGGCGCGGCTGTCGCAGCCCACCCCGCCCGTCGTCTCCGGCGCGGCGACGGAACTCGTCCCCGGCGAGCACGTCGTCGTCGTCGCCATCGAGGGCGCCACCGCCGTCGTCGTCCCCGCCCCGGTGTCCACAGGCACCGACGGCATCACCGAGAGGAGCGCGTCGTGACCGATGCCAGCCAGATCGTCGTGACCGTCGTGGTGATCGTGATCGTCGCGATCATCGCGATCTTCGTCCTGGTCACCCTCTTCCGGGCGATCCGCATCATCCCGCAGGCCCGCGCCGGCGTGGTCGAGCGGCTCGGCCGTTACCACAAGACGCTGACGCCCGGTCTGAACGTGGTCGTCCCCTTCGTCGACAAGGTGCGCCCCCTCATCGACATGCGCGAGCAGGTCGTGTCGTTCCCGCCACAGCCCGTCATCACCGAGGACAACCTCGTCGTCTCGATCGACACGGTCGTCTACTTCCAGGTCACCGATGCACGCGCTGCGACATACGAGATCGCCAACTACCTGGGCGCCGTCGAGCAGCTCACGACCACCACGCTCCGCAACGTGGTCGGCGGTCTCAACCTGGAGGCGGCGCTCACCAGCCGCGACAACATCAACGGTCAGCTTCGGGTCGTGCTCGACGAGGCGACCGGCAAGTGGGGCATACGCGTCTCCCGGGTGGAGCTGAAGGCGATCGATCCGCCGCTCTCGATCCAGGACTCGATGGAGAAGCAGATGCGCGCCGAGCGTGACCGCCGGGCACTCATCCTCACCGCCGAGGGCACGAAGCAGTCCGAGATCCTCAACGCGGAGGGTCTGCGTCAGGCCGCCATCCTGCGCGCGGAGGGCGACGCCAAGGCCGCCGTCCTGCGTGCCGAAGGAGAGGCGCAGGCGATCACGACCGTCTTCAGCGCCATCCACGAGGGGAACCCCGACAACCTCCTGCTCGCCTACCAGTACCTCCAGACGCTGCCCAAGCTGGCCGAGGGCGAGGCGAACAAGCTCTGGATCATCCCGAGCGAGCTGACGGAGGCGCTGAAGGGGATCGGAAAGGCGTTCGGCGAGAAGGGCGCACCTGCCGCCGCGGCCGGACGGGAGGTCGACGTCACCGCGGCCACGTCGAGCACCACTGCTCCGTCCGCTCCCCCGGCGTGAGCTTCCTGGATGGACCGGGCCCGCGCGTCATCGCGCATCGCGGGCTCGCGATCGAGGCGCCCGAGAACACACTGCTGGCGTTCCTCAAGGCGCTCACGGCGGGGGCGACCCACCTCGAGACGGACGTGCACGCCTCCGCCGACGGGGTCGCCGTCGTCTGCCACGACCCCGACCTGACCCGCGTGGCGGGCCGGCCCGCCCGCGTCGCCGATCTGCGGATGTCGGAACTCCGGCGCATCGACCTCGGAGGCGGGCAGGTGTTCTCCTCGCTCGCCGAGACGCTGGACACCTTCCCGGAGGCACGCTTCAACCTCGACATCAAGGACGAGCGCGCCGCCGCGTCCGCCGTCGACGCCATCCGGTCCACCCGGGCGATCGACCGCGTGCTGGTGACGAGCTTCTCGCGACGGCGGCGCGAGTCCGTCTCCGCACGGCTGCCCGGCGTCGCGACCTCCCCGTCGGTCCCGGAGTTCGCGCCCGCACTGCTCGCCGCGAAAGCGGGACTCACCCCACTGGTCCGGCGGGCGCTGCACCCCTTCGTGGCCGTGCAGGTGCCGGAACGGCAAGGACCGCTGCGGGTGATCACCGCCCGCACGGTGCGCGCCGTCCACGCGGCCGGCGCCGAAGTGCACGTGTGGACGGTGAACGACGTGGCGGACATGGAACGTCTGCTCGACCTCGGCGTCGACGGCATCGTGACCGATCGCTGCGACGTCCTGGCGGCGCTCGTCGCCTCCCGTGGCCTGTGAGTCTCCTGGGACGCTGTGAGCGTCCTGAGAGATCGACTCCACAGGAAAGACAATCCCCAGCTTGACGGTTTATAACTGTGAGGATTCGCGCGAAGAGGAGACCACACGATGGCAGATCGCAGTTTGCGCGGCATGAGGCTCGGCGCCCAGAGCTTACAAAGTGAAGAAGGCGTCGTCTACTCTCCGCGCACCCGTTACACCTACCTGTGCACAGAATGCGGCCAGGAGACCGAGACCGTGTTCTCGGCCGAGGCCGAGGCACCCGACACCTGGGAGTGCCGCCACTGCGGGCACGAAGCCCGGCTGCTCGTCGGCGACACCCCTGTCGAGGTCGACCACTCCGACGTCAAGGCGCCGCGCAGTCACTGGGACATGCTCCTGGAGCGCCGCACCCGCGACGAGCTGGAGGAGCTGCTGGAGGAGCGTCTGCAGTACCTGCGGGCGCGCCGCGGCACCGGGGAGCGCAAGCACAGCGCCTGACCCCCGGCTACGACTCGAGGCCGCTCTCACCACACCGGTGGGAGCGGCCTCTTCGCGTGCGGGAACGGGTTCCTGCGTGCTCCGAAGGCGACCAGCAGCCCGAAGAGACCCAGGCCGGCCGCGAGGTACTCGATCCCGCGGCTGAGCAGCGTCGCCGGCGTCGTGGTGGTGCCGAGCGGAACGTCGGCGATCATGTGGCCGGGCTTGAACGGAGCGATCTCCGAGATCGTCCGGCCGTCCGGCCCGATGATCTGGCTGCTGCCGACCGTCGAGATGTTCACGAGCGCGCGGCCCGACTCGATCGCGCGCAGACGTGCGATCGCCAGCTGCTGCTGGTTCTCGTCCGTCTGACCGAAGTCGGCGTTGTTCGTCTGCGCCAGGATGACCTGAGCGCCACCCTGCATCATGTCGGTGAGGAGCTGGTCGTCGACGATGTCGAAGCAGATCGAGATGCCGGCGCGAACACCTCCGAGATCGAACACGTTGTCGCGCGTGCCCGGCGTGTAGTCGCGACCGATCAAGTCGATCAGGCTGGGCGCGAACGGCCGCCAGAACGCGCGATCGGGCACGTACTCGCCGAACGGGACCGGATGCTTCTTGTCGTAGTAGTCGACCGCCCCTTTGCCCGCCTCCCACTGCAGGGAGGTGTTGAAGTATTTGCCGTCGCGGTAGGTGATGGTGCCCACGACGAAGGTCGCATCCATCCTCCGGCTGAGCGCGTCGAGGATCGCGGCCGACGACGGATCGCGTGTGGGATCGGGCAGCGCCGCCCCTTCCGGCCACACGACGATGTCGGCCTTCTGGTCCGCGATCTTCAGCGTCTCGGCGACCTGCGCGTCGAGCACCGCCCCGACCGGAGCGTCGTCGAAGTAGCCGGCCGGACCGTTGCCCTGCACGGCCGCGATACGCGTCGTCCCGTGCGTCGGCGTGGGCCATGACGGAATGGCGAGGACGAGCACCACCGCGGCGCCGGCGACGAGTGCCCGCGGCGTCGTCCGCAGGTCGATCGCGAACGTCAGCTCGATCAGGAGCGCCATCAGCCACACCATCAGGAAGCTCAGGCCGGAGATGCCGAGCCACGCGGCGAGCGGCGCGAACGGGCTCTCCGACTGGGACTCGGCCACCCTCCCCCAGGAGAACCCGCCGTACGGCCAGGTGCCGGTCACGTACTCGCGCAGCACCCACAGTCCCGACACGATCACGGGCACGAGCCCGAGGCGGCCGCCGACCCCCGGCCACGCGCGCGGCACCCAGCGGTAGGCCAGGGTGATCAGGACGCCCCCGACGCCCCAGAACAGCGCTTCCAGGGTCGACAGCGCGACCCACGGGACCGGCCCGAGGTAGAGCGCGGTCCACGCCACATGGACCAGATAGAACGACTCCCCTGCCAGCCAGCCGACGAGGAAGGCGGAGCCGGCCCGGCGCCCGCGCTGCGCGAGCAGCACCATCGCGATGCCGACGAAGGTAAGCGGCCACCAGTCCTTGTCCGGAAAGCCGGCGTCGAGCACCGGCCCGGCGGCCACCGCCAGGAGGATCGCGAGCCAGAGCGGGAACGGGGCGCGCGGCGATCGGGTCACGAAGGGAGAGCCTAAGGCATCCGGCTCGGCGCCCCGCTCAGGCAACAGCGGAGTACGCGACGATGCCCCGGCGGATCGCGTCGAGCGCCTGCCGCGCCGTGCGGCCGACATTTCCGGGAGCGACGAGCGAGAGCTGGTCGAGCAGGTCGATCGTCTGCTTGGTCCACCGCACGAAGTCACCGGCGGCCATATCCGCCTCCCGCAGCACGGCATCCAGTGCGGCGCCGCGGGCCCACTGGTGCATCGCGAGGGAGAGCGCTGTCGAGGGAGGTTCGCTGCCCGAGAGCCGGTTCTCGCGCTCCAGGTCGTCCAGTCGGCTCCACAGGTCGATCGTGCGGTCGAGGGCCGGCCGGAAGGCGCCGCGCGGCAGCGACCGCTCGTGCGCGAGGCCCTCGTCACGGCGCGGTTCGAAGACGAGCGCGCAGGCCATCGCGGCCAGGCTCGGCGCGTCGAGCTCCTTCCACGCTCCGCGGCGCAGGCACTCCGCGACCAGGAGGTCGCGTTCGCCGTAGATGCGCTTCAACGTCCGCCCGTGCACGGTGAGAGCAGTCGTCCCGTCCTCGTCGACGAGGTACCCGAGTTCCAGCAGCACGTCCGAGACCCGGTCGAACACCTTCGCGACAGCGCCCGTGCGCGACTGGATCTGCGCGCTCAGCCGGTCGGTCTCGCGCTTGAGCGTCCACCACCGCTCCGCCCAGCGCGCGTGCTTCTCCCGATCCGGGCACCGGTGGCAGGGGTGGTCCTTCATCCGCTTGCGCAGCGCCGCCAGCTGCCGTTGCCGCTTGTCGCGGTCGGCACGCGACGCGTTGTCCATCTTCGCGCCCTTGCGCTCCAGGTCGGTCAGCTCACGGCGGATGCGCGAGTACTCGCGGAAGTCGCCCAGGTGGCAGGTCATGGCCTCCTCGTACCCGGCGAGGGACTCCTCCTGCTGGCGCACCTTCCGCGCCAGGTCGACCACGGCGCGGTCCGCCTGGAACTGGGCGAACGACGACTCGAGGATCTCGCGTGTGCGCACCCGGCCGAACTGGTCGATGAGGTTCACGGCCATGTTGTAGGTCGGCCGGAAGCTCGAGTTCAGCGGATAGCTGCGCCGGGAGGCCAGCGAGGCCACGGACTGCGGATCGAGCCCGTCCTCCCACTGGATGACAGAGTGCCCCTCCACATCGATGCCGCGACGACCGGCCCGCCCGGTGAGCTGGGTGTACTCCCCCGGCGTGATGGGCACACGCGCCTCGCCGTTGAACTTCTCCAGCTTCTCCAGCACCACCGTCCGGGCGGGCATGTTGATGCCGAGCGCGAGGGTCTCGGTGGCGAAGACCACCTTGACCAGCTTGCGCCGGAAGAGCTCCTCGACGACCTCCTTGAACGCCGGAAGCATGCCGGCGTGGTGCGCGGCGACCCCGCGCTCCAGGCCTTCCAGCCACTCCCAGTAGCCGAGCACGGCGAGGTCCTCGTCGAGCAGTGTGCGGCAGCGCTCCTCGACGATCGCGCGGATCTCATCGCGCTCGTGCTTCTCGGTGAGCCGGACGCCGGTCCGCAACGTCTGACGCACCGCAGCGTCGCAACCGTTGCGGCTGAAGATGAAGAAGATGGCGGGCAGGAGGTTGCGCTCCCGCAGCAGCTCCACGAACGCGGCACGGTCCATCCGGAACGAGTCCGGCCGGCCGCCCTTCGAGTGGGAGCGACCCACGTCGCGCATCTGCCTGCTGCTGAGCGCGCGGCCGCCGTAGCGCGCCATCTGCACCAGCTCCGGGTTCACCCGGTTGGTGGTCGCGAGCCCCGACGAGTCGAACAGGTCGATCAGCTTCGACCGCATCAGGATGTGCTGTTCGAGCGGGACCGGCCGCTCCTCCGACACGATCACGTCGGTCTGGCCGCGCACGGCCTGCAGCCAGTCGCCGAACTCCTCGGCGTTCGACACCGTGGCGCTGAGCGACACCATCCGCACTTCGGACGGCAAGTGGATGATGACCTCCTCCCAGACGGCGCCGCGGAAGCGGTCCGCGAGGTAGTGCACCTCGTCCATGACCACGTACGCGAGGTCGGTCAGGAGGTCGGAGTCGGCGTACAGCATGTTGCGCAGCACTTCGGTCGTCATCACGACGATGCGCGCGTGCGAGTTGACATTGGTGTCGCCCGTGAGCAGGCCGACGGACTCGGGCCCGTACACGTCGACGAACTCCTGGAACTTCTGGTTGCTGAGCGCCTTCATCGGCGTCGTGTAGAAGACCTTCGCGTTGGCCTCCCGCATCGCCAGGAACACGGCGAACTCGGCGACGATCGTCTTACCCGCGCCGGTCGGCGCCGCGACGAGCACGCTGCGCCCGGCCTCCAGGCTGGCGCACGCCTCCCGCTGGAACGGGTCGAGGTCGAACCGCAGGCCGCCGCGGAACGTCTCGATGAGCGGCTGGCTGGCGCGCTGGCGCGAAGCGGCGTAGCGCTCGGCCGGGGAGAGCTGCTGGTCGGTCACCCGTCCAGACTATGCCGCAAGCTCGGCCTCCAGCCGATCCGCGGTCTTCGCCACGCGGCGGTCGTGCAGCCAGGCGACGCCGTATGCGGCGAAGTACAGCCCGACCATCGGGATCGCCAGCAGGAACATCGAGAGCACGTCGGCCGCCGGCGTCGCGATCGCCGTGAACAGGACGATCAGGATGAGCGCCCAGCGCCACGACGCGATGATCGACTTCGCGCTCAGGATGCCGATGAAGTTGAACAGCACGAGGAACACCGGCAGCACGAAGGCGATGCCGACGGCGAGCACCAGCTTCATGATGAAGTCGAAATAGGTCTTCGCCCCGATGATGGCGGCGTCCTGCTCCGGTGCGAAGCTCGTCAGCAGGCTCACGATGTGCGGCACGAGCAGCCAGCCGACCACACCGCCGGCGATGAACAGCGGCACGGCGGTGAAGAAGAAGCCGAAGGCGTACTTCAGCTCCTTGCGGGTCATCGCGGGGACGAAGAACGCCCAGATCTGATAGAGCCAGACCGGGCTGGAGATGATGGCGCCGATCGTCACCGCGACCTGCATCTTCAGGTCGAAGGCACCCGTGATGCTGTCGTAGTTGAGCGTCGCCTCGCGGCCCTGCTGCTCGGCGATCTGCGTGATCGGGCCGCGCAGCGCGTCCATGACGAAATCGGCGAGGAACCAGCCGATGACGGCCCCGACGAGGAGCGCGATCGCCGACCGGAAGAGGCGTTTGCGAAGCTCGACGAAGTGCTCTGCGAGCGACATCCGCCCCTCGCGATTCTTGCCTCGCTTGGTGGAGGCCACCGGGTTACGGCTTCGGCTTGGTCTCGGCCGACGAGTCCGCGGCCGTCTCCGGCGAAGCGTCGGCGTCCTTGCCGTCCTTCTTCATCTCGTTGACCTCGCCCTTGAAGATGCGCATCGACTGGCCGATGCTCTTCGCGAGGGCGGGAAGCTTCGGCGCACCGAAGAGGAGCAGGATCACTGCGAGGATGATGAGCAGATGCCATCCGGTGAGTCCACCGAGCATTATGAGGTCCTTCGAGTCACGTGTTCAAAGCGGGAGGGATCGGCTTTGACGAGTAGCTTACCGCGCCGCACGCGCGCATCCCTGCGAGCTTGCCTTGCGAACTCCTTGTCGGCACGCGACTGCTCGCGTCCGGCGCGCAGTTCGGCGGCGTCGGCGAAGACGGCGGAGTGGAACGCCTCCTCCTTCAGCTCGTCGGCACGCCCCTGGAGCACCTCGGCCTTCTCCATGAGGGCGCCCGCCTCCTTCGCCGCTGCCACGACCTTGCGGAGGAGGCTCCACGCGAAATACGCGAGCATGCCGATCAGACCGAGCACCAGCCCGGTCCAGATGAGCAGCCACGACCACCACGGCATGCGGGAAGCCTACCGGTACCGCGCGGCGCCGGCCGCGGCCCACTCGGCGACGACCCGTCGCGCCTCGGGAGGATCGAGGACGGTCAGCACGCCGGAGAGGCCGCCGACCAGGCGCTTCAGCCCGTGGAAGTGCGCGACGCGGACGCTGGTCGTCACGACGCCGTCCCGCTCGATCCGCTCCGCACCCTCGGGGATGTAGTCCTCGATCAGCGGGACGGCGGAGGCCGACACCTCGATCCGGACGAGCTGGTCGTCCGGGGTGCCCTCGAACAGCGTCTCGGGGAGCGTGACGTCACCCGGTCGGTAGGCGATCGGGACGTCGGTCGCGGTGAGTCCCTCGATGCGGTCGAGCCGGAACGTGCGCAGCGCGGTGCGCGCGTGGTCCCAGCCCCGCAGGTACCAGTCCTGGTCGATCGACTCCACCCGCAGAGGGTCCACTCGCCGGCGCTCCCGCTCGCCGCGCGAGTTGCGGTAGTCGAAGTCGAGCCGGGTGCCGGCGATGACCGCATCCCGGATCACGGCCAGGGCTTCGTCCGTTTCGGACCGTGCCACCGCCACCTGGCTGGGGGCGGCGGAGGCTCCTCGGGCGAGCTTCGCCATGAGCGAGCCGATCACGTCGCGGTCCGCATTCTCGGGCAGGGACGTCAGATACTGCAGTCCGGCGATCAGTGCGGCGGCTTCGCGCGCCGAGAAGCGCGGCGAGTCGTCGATGGCGACCTGGTGCGTGAGCACGATGCGGTCGTTGTCCTCGAAGTCGTCCCAGGCGATGTCGAAGAGGTCGCCCGGCTGGTAGGCGTTCGTCTCGCCGGGGACGCCCGAGACCGCGATCAGGCGCACGGCCTCGCGCAGCTGCTCCGGCTCGACGCCGAAGTGCGCGGCGGCCTCCACCACCGTCACGCGGTCACGGTCCATGAGGTACGGCACGAGGGCGAGCAGGAAAGCGAGCTTGTCCTGCGCCTGCATGGGACGGCGGCGCTCAGCCATCGAGGTCTTCCGCTCCGTGCGCGCGGGCAGTGGCGAGGAGTCGCGCGAGCACCTGCTCGCGCAGCTCGGGCGGCGACACCACCAGCACCTCCGGTCCGAAGCTCGCGAGCTGGTCGGCAAGGATGTTGATGTCCGAGAAGTTCACCGTCAGCGTGAACGCCTCCCCCGCGTCGTGCGCCGGCACCGCGTCTCCGTATCGCTTGCGCAGGCGCGTCGCCGCGTCCGTGCCCGGGTCGACGCGGATCTCGGCGACGTTGGCCTCCCAGATGGCGTCCAGATCGGCGAGGGCGCGCTCGGCGAAGCCGTCCCCCTCCGGCTCGAACGTCCGGGTCGTGACCTTCACCGGGCCGACCATGCGCGACAGCAGGAACGTGCGCGAGCCGTGAGCGTCCTGATCGATGCCCTGCAGGTGCCAGCGCCCCTGGTGCTGCACGAGGGCCAGCGGTGCGACCGTGCGCAGCCGCGAGGCGGTCTCCCCCGGCTTGAGGTAGGGGAACTGCACGATGGCATGGCGCTCGAGCGCCTGGCTCAGCGGCTCGAAGGCGGCCTCGCGCACGCGCAGCCGTGGCGCGTAGCCGACCACCGGGTCGTCCGCCTCCACGCCCAGCGACCGCAGCTTCATCAGCGCGCGCCGAGACTCGCCCGAGAGCGAACCTTCGCGCCACACCGTGGCGGCCAGCCCGAGCAGCGTGATCTCCTCCGGGGAGAACGAGACGTCCTGCGGGAGGTCGTACGCGCCCTTCGGGATGCGGTAGCGCAGCAGCTGGTTGTTGCCCGACGCCTCGGGCGACTCCACCGTCTCCAACGGGACCCCGAGCTCGCGGATGTCGTCCTTGTCGCGCTCGAACTGGCGCTCGAGGCTGCTGTTGTCGCCGTGCGCCGCGAAACGCTGCCGGTAGCCCTGGACGGTCGACAGGATCTCGTTCTTCGTCAGTCCCGCCTCCGTGGCGAGCAGCGCCAGCACGAGGCTGAACAGACGCTCCTCGACGGGGACGCGCGAAGGCGAGGACGGGGTTCGTGGCACCCGTCCATCTTAGTCCGGGACTACTTGACTCCGAGGATGTCGACGACCCAGGCGGTGGCCGGGAAGTTGCCGTCCTTCGGGGTCTCGACGACGACCTGCGAGCCGACCTTCTTGCCCACGAGCTCCCTGAGCATCGCCTGCGGGAGCACGGAGCTCGACTGCTGCTGCAGCGAACTGGAGCCGGTGCTCATGTCCACCAGGTCGGGCGAGGTCGTCCAGCTGCTGGTCACGACGTTCTTCTCCTCCCAGCCCACGGCCGTGTACTGCAGGACGACCTGGCTGTCCTTCGCGACCGCCGCGCCATCGCCCTCCTTGAGGAGTTCGCTGCGCACAGCGGTCGGCGCGGAGCCGGACGGGATCGTGATGCCCGGCTGACCGGTCGGCGCGAGCACCACGGTCGGGAAGCCGGACACCGCGGGACGCACCGCGCCGTTCGCTGCGGGGAGGAACGCCTTGACGACGTCGATGACGTAGATCGGCGAGGGCGAGCCCGTCCCTTCCTGCGCACCCGAGTCCTTCGGGGAGACGACGATCGCGACCCGCGAGCCGACCGGGGCGCACAGGAGGCCCTTGCCGATGGCGTCGGTGCCGGTCGCGTAGAGCTGGGTCGACGAGCTGCTGCCGGCGACCTCGCCGGTCTCGCCGTTGACCACGCTGTACGTGATCTCGAGCATCTGGTTGCGCTGCACCTTCTCGCCCGTGCCCTCGGTGAGGATGGTCCGCTGCGAGGTGCTGGTGTCCACCGGCGCCGGGACCTCCACCTTCGGCGTCGCGCCGATCTTCCCGGTCGCGGAGACCAGGTCGGAGGCCTTGCCCGACGGGAGTGCCCCGTCGCAGCTCGCGTTCGGGTTCGACGAACAGCCGGTGAGCACGACGGCGGCAAGGCCGGCGGCCACGACGAGTGCGGTAGCTCTGCGCACGGGTCCTCTTTCGATGCGATCGGTGGGGAGGTCGCGAGGTGCGATGACCTCACGACCTCTCATGCTAGTCGACGGTCGGGGCGTCCTCGTCCGCACCGGCGGCGTCGCGCGCCTTGGCGAGCCCGGCACTCGTCGATGCCTCCCGCATCCGCTTGCGGAGGCTCTTCGGGCTGGATTCCCGCTCGCCGAGGGCGCCCGGCGTCCATGCCTCGACGTCTTCGTCGGAGTAGTCGCTCTTGGAGGGCCGCCGCTTGAGCTCGGGGAGAACGGTGCCGGGAGCCAGCCGCCGCGCCGTCAGCAGGAAGCCGGTGTGTGCGATCATCCGGTGGTCCGGGCGCACGGCGAGCCCCTCGACGTGCCAGCCGCGCACCATCGTCTCGCTCGACTGCGGGTGCGTGTAGTGGCCGGTGGCGCGGATCGCCTCGGCGACGCGGGAGAGCTGGGTCACGGTGGCGACGTAGCAGATGACCACTCCGCCCGGCTTGAGAGCGGTGGTCACGGCGTCGAGGGTCTCCCACGGCGCGAGCATGTCGAGCACGACGCGGTCGACGGTCCCCGGCTCGACGGCAGCGGGCAGCGCGTCCTGGAGGTCGCCGACGGTGACGGACCAGTTCTCCGGGTCGGAGCCGAGGAAGGTGGCCGCGTTGTCGCGCGCGACGTCGGCGAACTCCTCGCGGCGCTCGAACGAGTGCAGGCGGCCCTCCGGACCGATCGCGCGCAGGATCCACAGCGAGAGGGCTCCCGAGCCGACACCGGCCTCCACCACCGTCGCTCCCGGGAAGATGTCGGCCAGCGCCAGGATCTGCGCGGCATCCTTCGGGTACACGATGGCCGCGCCGCGCGGCATCGACATGACGAAGTCGGTCAGCAGCGGGCGCAGCGCCAGATGCTCGACGCCGGCGTTGTTCGTGACAACCGAACCGTCCGGCAGGCCGATGATCGCGTCGTGCTCCAGCACGCCGCGGTGGCTGTGGAACAGCTTGCCCGGGACCAGTGTGATGGTGTTCATCCGGTTCTTCGGGCCGGTCAGCTGCACGCGGTCGCCCGCGCGGAAGGGCCCGGAGCTGCGGGGGGTCTCGTTCATCGGTGCCTATGCCTCCGGGGTCTGGGTGCGGGCCGCGGCGACCGCGGCGATGTCGTCGGCCGTGCGCCCGGCCAGGGTGGTCCACAGGACGTGCTCGTCCGACTCCGGCAACGGCACGATGTGCGGCACGCCGATCGCCATGGCCCCGGAGGCGACGGCCGACGTCAGCCCGACGACCGAGTCCTCGATCGCCACGACGTCGCGCACGTCGACGCCGAGCAGGCCGGCGGCACGCAGGTAGGGCTCGGGATGCGGCTTCGGCTGCTCCACCTCGTCGCCGCTGACGATGAGGTCGAACGCCTCGAACGGGATCTGCGCGACGATCTGCTCCGCCATGCGCCGCACCGACATGGTGACGAGCGCGGTGGGCACACCGCTCGCCCGAAGCGACGAGAGCAGCTCCTGCGCTCCCGGACGCCACGGCACGCCGAGCGTCTCGAGCTTGTGCTGCACCTGGTCGGTCAGCCAGGAGACGATCGCGTCGGGCTCCATCGCCACGCCGTTCGCCCGCAGGATCTCGGCGGACGTCCACAGCCCCTGGCCGACCAGCTGGAGCGCCTTCTCGTGCGTCCAGGATCCGCCGAACGAGGCGACGAGCTCCTCCTCCGCCGCCATCCAGTACGGCTCGGTGTCGACCAGCGTCCCGTCCATGTCCCAGAGCACGGCGGCCGGGAGGAGCGAGCGGTCGGAGGCGGTGGCGGGGGTCGGAACGGTCACGGGCCACAAGTCTATCCGTACGCGCTCGGGCCTATTCTGGTGGGGAGGCGGTCGAACGGCCGCCACGAGAGGACCAGGTAGAGCTCAGTGACAGACGCAGACAGCATTCTCGACGGGCGCATCCTCGTGGTCGCCTTCGAAGGCTGGAACGACGCGGGCGAAGCGGCCAGCGGCGCGGTGAAGACGCTCAAGGAGCAGCTCGACGTCGTGCCCATCGCGGAAGTCGACCCGGAGCTCTACTTCGACTTCCAGTTCAACCGTCCCGTCGTCGAAGAGGTCGACGGGCGCCGCCGCCTGGTGTGGCCGTCGGCGATCGTCTACGGCCCCGCGCTGCCCGGGCACGTGCCGGAAGACCTGGCCGACGACGCCGAGCTCAGCGTGACGGGCGACAACGCCGGCAACATCTTCCTGCTCGTCGGCACGGAACCGTCGCGCAGCTGGCGCAGCTTCACCGCCGAGATCGTCGACGTGGCCCTCGCGGCCGACGTGGGCACCGTCGTCTTCCTCGGGGCGATGCTCGCCGACGTGCCGCACACCCGGCCGATCTCGGTGTTCGCGTCCAGCGAGAACGCCACCGTGCGCGCCCAGCTGGGCATCGAGCGCTCCAGCTACGAGGGTCCGGTCGGCATCCTGAGCGCCCTCGCCGAAGGTGCGGAAGACGTCGGCATCCCGACGGTCATGATCTGGGCCTCGGTCCCCCACTACGTCCACAACGCGCCCAGCCCCAAGGCGGTGCTCGCGCTCATCGACAAGCTGGAGGAGCTGGTCGACGTCACCATCCCCCGCGGCAATCTGGTCGAGGAGGCCGCCGCCTGGGAGACCGGGATCGACGCGCTCGCAGCGGACGACGAAGAGATGGCGTCCTACATCCAGCAGCTGGAGCAGGCGCGCGACACGGTCGACTCCCCGGAGGCGAGCGGCGAGGCCATCGCGCAGGAGTTCGAGCGCTACCTGCGCCGCCGCGACGGCAGGGACGGCCGAGACGGCGGAACCGCCGGGCGCGCGCCGGACGACCCGCGCCGCGGCTGAGCGGCTGCGCGGCGGAACGCGGCTCAGGCGGCGAGCACGCCCGTGCCGAGCAGGATCATGAGCAGCACACCGAGCGCCACGCGGTAGATCACGAACGGCAGGAAGCTGCGTCGCGAGATGTACCCCATGAAGAACGCGATCACGAGCAGGCCGACCACGAACGCCACGAGCGTCGCCGCCGCGGTCTCGACCGGGCCGAACACCTCCACCGTGCAGGTGCCCGCCTTCGCGAGCGCCTCGGTGCAGGGCTCCTTGATCGCCTTGTAGAGCTGATAGAAGCCGCTGCCGAACACCGCGGGCAACGCCAGCAGGAACGAGTAGCGGGCGGCCGCGCGGCGCTGGTAGCCCATGAACAGTCCCGCCGTGATCGTGCCGCCCGAGCGCGACACGCCCGGGATGAGCGCGAGGGCCTGCGCGAGGCCGAAGATGATGCCGTGCCCCCAGGTGAGCTCCTTGAGCCGGCGCGTCTTCGCGCCCGCCCAGTCCGCGATCCCGAGCAGGACGCCGAACACGATGAGCGTCGTCGCGACGATCCAGAGCGAGCGGAAGGTCGTCTCGATCGCATCCTGGAAGAACAGCCCGAGGACCACGATGGGGACGCTGCCGAGGATCACCAGCCATCCCATGCGGGCGTCCGGGTCGTTGCGCGGGATCCGCCCGAACAGCGCCAGGAACCAGCGCGAGACGATCCGCGTGATGTCCTTCCAGAAGTAGAGGAGCACGGCGGCCTCGGTGCCGAGCTGGATGATCGCGGTGAAGCGGGCGCCCGGGTCGGCCCCGGTTCCGAGCAGCTCGCCGACGATGCGGATGTGCGCGCTCGACGAGATCGGGAGGAACTCGGTGAGTCCCTGGACGAGCCCGAGGATGAGGGCGTTGATGAACTCCATGCGTCGCTTTCCGGGAGGTTCGGTCGGGCGGGCGGGCGGACCGCGGGCGGCTCAGTACGAGCTGAGCAGATCCCGGAGCACGGCCCTACCGAACACTAGCGCGTCGAGCGGGACGCGCTCGTCGACGCCGTGGAACATTCCGGGGAAGTCCATGTCCTTCGGCAGCCGGAGCGGAGCGAAACCGTAGCCGGTGATGCCGAGCTTGCTCAGCGCCTTGTTGTCCGTGCCGCCGGACAGGAGGTAGGGCAGGACCGGCGCACCGGGGTCGTGGCGTTCGAGAGTGCCGGTGATCGCGTCGATCAGCTCGCCGCCGAACTCGGCCTCGAGCCCGATGTCGCGGTGCATGATCTGCACCTCCACGTCGTCGCCGATCAGGCGCTGCACCTCGGCAAGCACGCGGTCCTCGTCACCGGGGAGCGTGCGGATGTCGACCAGGGCCTCCGCCGTGTCGGGGATGACGTTGTGCTTGTAGCCGGCCTCCAGGAGCGTCGGGTTCGTGGTGGCGCGCAGGGTCGCCAGGATGAACCCGGCCGCGGTCCCGGTGCGCAGCACGACCTCGTCCGGGCCGACCCGTTCGGGATCGACGTCGAGCAGGCGGCCGAGCTCGTCGATGAGCCGCGTGGTGGTCGCCGTGAGCTGGATGGGCCAGTCGGTGCGGCCGATCGCGACGACCGCCTCCGCCAGCCGCGTGATCGCGTTGTCCCGGATCAGCCGCGAGCCGTGCGCGGCGCGTCCCCGGGCGATCAGCTTGATCCAGACCAGCGACTTCTCCCCGGTCTGCAGCAGGTAGGCGCGTCGCCCGGCGAGGTCGATCGAGTACCCGCCGACCTCGCTGATCGCCTCCGTCGCGCCGGCGAACAGCTCGGGGTGGTTGTCGACGAGGTGGTGCGAGCCGCGGCGACCGCCGTCCTCCTCGTCGGCGAAGAACGCGACGACGAGGTCGCGCTCCGGCTGCTCCCCAGCGTTCAGGATGTCGCCGACAGCGGTCAGGATCATCGCGTCCATGTTCTTCATGTCGACCGCGCCGCGGCCCCAGAGCAGGCCGTCCGCGATGACGCCGCCGAACGGGTCGACGCTCCAGTTGCGCGGGTCGGCCGGCACGACGTCGAGGTGGCCGTGCACCACCAGGGCGGGCTTGTCGGCGTTGCGCCCCGGGACCCGGGCGACGACGCTCGTGCGGCCGGGGTCGGAGTCGAAGAGCTGCGGCTTCAGCCCGAGCGCCGCGAGCCGCGCCTCCACGTACTCCGCCGCGTCCGTCTCGCCGTTGGACCGGCCCTCGCCGTAGTTCGTGGTGTCGAACCGGATGAGGTCGCGGGCGATGATCGCGGTCTCGTCGAGGGCGGCGTCGTCGAACGTGGAGTCGTCGGTCATGGCCCCCACGCTACCCGGCCGCGGGCGCGCGATGTCCGCGCTGCGACGGCGAGTGACGCGCCACGCCCGGGATGCACCGCCGATGTGAAGCGGGGGTCGTGATCCGTGCTAATGTCTTTCTTCGGCAGCCGGTTCGACCGGAGGCCGAAAACACCCGTCCGGGTGGCGGAAATGGCAGACGCGCTAGCTTGAGGTGCTAGTGCCCGTATAGGGCGTGGGGGTTCAAGTCCCCCCTCGGACACAGCGAAGGTCCCGGTCTCACGACCGGGACCTTTTTCTCGTTGCGGCCGTCGACGCCGTACCGACATCTGCAGATCTGGACCGAGTCGCGGGTATCCCGCACTCTTTCACGGCTTTTGGTCCGAATCCGAGCGGCGGGCGGGACTAGGGTGACCGGCATGGCCACGAAACGCACGGCGTCGAGCGTCTTCACCGTGCTGCTCGCCCTCGGCGCGAACGTGCTCGTCGCGATCGCGAAGACCGTCGCGGCGGTGCTGACCGGGTCCGCCTCCATGGTGGCGGAGGCCGCGCACTCGTGGGCAGACTCCGGCAACGAGGTCTTCCTGCTGCAAGCCGAGCGTTCGGCCGCCCGCCCCCGCGACGACGCGCATCCGGGAGGCTACGGCCGCGAATCGTACGTGTGGAGCCTGTTCGCCGCGGTCGGGCTGTTCACCGCGGGCGCGGTGGTGTCGATCATGCACGGAGTCTCGGAGCTGGGCGCGAACGAACCCGAGGCGGACTACCTGATCGCCTACCTCGTGCTGGCGGTGTCGTTCGTGTTCGAGGGGATCTCGTTCCTCCAGTCGTACCGCCAAGCGCGCATCCTGGCCGACGAGCGCGGGACCGGGACCGTCGAGCAGGTGCTGATGACCTCGAACCCGACGCTGCGTGCCGTGTTCGCGGAGGACTCTGCAGCTCTGATCGGGCTGGTGATCGCGTTCGCGGGGATCCTCCTGCACCAGCTCACCGGGCAGGCCGTGTACGACGCCCTCGGCTCGATCCTGGTCGGCGTGCTGCTGGCGATCGTGGCGGTGGTGCTGATCGACCGCAACCGCCGGTTCCTGCTCGGCGAGCCGGCGCCCGACCGCGCCCACCGCGCCGTGCTCGCCGGTCTCCTCCGCCATCCGGAGGTCGAGAAGGTCACCTACCTTCATCTCGAGTTCGTCGGCCCCGAGCGGCTCTTCCTCGTCGCCGCCGTCGACCTCGTCGGCAACGACCGCGAATCGGACGTCGCCTCGGACCTCGCCCTCGTGGAGGACGACCTCGAGCGCGACCCGCACATCACCGAGGCCGTGCTCACGCTCTCCCGCCCGGGAGCTCCCGCGCTCTCTCCGCGCACGCCCGAATAGCGGTCACGATCCGGCCGCTTGCCGGTGCACACTGGACGCATGGCAAGCACCGGATCGCGCACGCTGCAGCTGCTCTCGCTGCTGCAGACCCATCGCTACTGGCCCGGCAGCGAGCTGGCCGATCGGCTCGGCGTCTCGCCGCGCACCCTCCGGCGCGACGTCGACCGCCTGCGCGACCTGGGCTATCCCGTGGACGCGACCCGCGGCGTCGCCGGCGGCTACCAGCTCGCGGCGGGAGCCTCCCTCCCGCCGCTGGTGGTGGACGACGAGGAGGCCGTCGCACTCGCCGTGGGGCTGCGCACCGCGGCACAGAGCGGAATCGCGGGTGTCGAGGAGGCGTCGGTGCGGGCGCTCGCCAAAGTCGTCCAGGTAATGCCACCTCGACTCAAGCGTCGCGTCGACGCCCTCCGCGTCGCGACCCTGGCGACCGCGCTCCGGGGCGGCCCGGTCGCCGACGCCGAGACGCTGACCACCGTCGCCCAGGCCTGCCGCGACGAGGAGCGGCTGCAGTTCGCCTACGTCGCCCGCGGCGGCGAGGAGTCCGTCCGAACGGTCGAACCCCATCGCCTGGTGTCGGTCGGGCGGCGCTGGTATCTCGTCGCGTACGACCTGACCCGGTTCGACTGGCGCAGCTTCCGGCTCGACCGCCTCACCGACCCGCGTGTCACCGGGGCGCGCTTCCGCCCGCGCGCGCTGCCCGCGGAGGACGCCGCCGAGTACGTCCGCGCCTCCCTCTCCGCTCCGGCCGAGCAGGTCGTCATCGACGCGCTCGTCCGAGCGTCGGCGGCGCGTGTCGAGGAGGCGATCGGCCGCTGGGCGACGGTCTCCCCCGTCGACGACACCACAGCGCGGGTGCGGATGGCGGTGGAGAGCCCGGAGTGGGCGCTGTTCGGGCTGGCGGCCGTCGGCGCCCCGTTCGTCATCGAAGGCCCAGAGACCGTGCGCGTGCTCGCGGCCGACTGGGCGACCCGGTTCCGGGAGGCCTCGGCCGGGGTCGCCTAGACTCGCACCGATGACCACCGCCGAGCGCATCCCCAGTCCCGCCGACATCCGCCGGTGGCGCCGCTACCTGGCCGACGAACGCGCCGAGGCGGCGGTCTACCGCGACCTCGCCCAGCGGCGCAGCGGCGAGGAGCGCGAGATCCTGCTGGCCCTCGCCGACGCCGAGGGACGCCACGAGCAGCACTGGCTCGATCTGCTGGGCGATCAGGTCGGCAGGCCGCTGCGCGGCGACGCGCGCACCCGGATGCTCGGCTGGCTGGCCCGGCGCTTCGGCTCGGTGTTCGTGCTCGCGCTGGCGCAGCGCGCCGAGGCCCGCTCCCCCTACGCCACCGATGCCGACGCGACCCCGCAGATGGCCGCCGACGAGCAGGTGCACGAGGAGGTCGTCCGCGCCCTCGCCGCCCGTGGCCGCCAGCGGCTCTCCGGCACCTTCCGCGCCGCGGTCTTCGGCGCCAACGACGGACTGGTGAGCAACCTCGCCCTCGTGCTCGGCGTCAGCGCGAGCGGCGTCGCGACCCACGTCGTCCTCCTGACCGGCATCTCCGGCCTCCTCGCCGGCGCGCTCTCGATGGGTGCGGGCGAGTACGTCTCCGTGCGGTCCCAGCGCGAGCTCCTGGAGGCCTCGAGCCCCAACCCGGCGACCCGCTCCGCCCTCCCCCACCTCGATGTGGACGCGAACGAGCTGACGCTGGTCTACCGGGCGCGCGGCATGACCCCCGCGGAGGCCGAGGAGCGCGCCGGCGAGACGCTGCGGACGCTCGAGGCCTACACCGCCGAGGCCCCCGTCGGCGCCGGTGCGGGCGCACCGGTCGAGGACGAGCACGAGGCGATCGGCAACGGCTGGAGCGCCGCCCTCTCGAGCTTCTGCTTCTTCGCCTCCGGAGCGCTCATCCCGATCCTCCCCTACCTCTTCGGCCTGGGCGGCACGACCGCCGTCCTCGTCTCGGCGGCTCTCGTCGGCATCGTCCTGCTCGCCACGGGCGCGATCGTCGGGCTGCTGTCGGGCGCGTCCCCGCTCAAGCGCGCGCTGCGCCAGCTCGCCATCGGGTACGGCGCAGCGGCGGCGACCTACGTGCTGGGCCTCCTGTTCGGGACGGCGCTGGGATAGCGTCGCGCTAGCGCCGCCGCGGCCCGTCGACGCCGTACACGAGCGCGCCGGCGAGCGGGATGAGCAGGAACCACAACCAGCTGTACTGGTAGCCCCAGATGCCGCTGGTGACGAAGAAGAGGATGACCGCGATGAACGGCATCACGGAGACGACCAGCAGGCCCCAGCGGTTGTTCGGGCGGTAGCGGTCGTCGCCGTACGGGTCGGCCGGCGCGGCCGGGGATGCCGGGGCGAACGAGGCGGCCGATGCGGACGGCGGCGTGGAAGCGCCGGGCTGGGCGCTCGCGGGAGACGGTGAGGTCGTCGCGTGGTCGTCGAGGTGCAGGGTCCCCGGCAGGTCTGCGAAAAGCGGAGCGAGGTCGCCCCGGGTGACCGCCGCGCGCGCGGACGCGACGCGGGACTGCAGCTCGGCGTCGTCGAGCCGCCCCGCGGCCGCGTGGGACTGGAGGGCGGCGACCGCGCGTTCGCGCTCGTCGTTGCTGAGGCGCAGCGACGCGCCGGACGGGTCGGTGAGGTCGGTCATGCGGCCCAGTATGCCAGGGCGGCGGTCTCGGGGGCAGGACGACCGGTCCAGGATGCGCGTGTCCGCAGTCCGGTCTACACTCGCATTCGAACATCCGTTCGAATGGAGGAGGTGGCTGCGATGACCGATGTCGACGAAGCGGTCGCCGTGTGGACGACCGACGACGGCATCCCGTTGCGGCTGATCTGGCGGGCGACGCGCTACCGCGTGAGCGACATGCCGACCGTGTGGGCGGAGGCGCCCGCGTGGTGGCGGCCGTTCGGCGAGCACCGCTACGACGTGGGAGCGCTGCCGCGCGAGATCGGCGGCTGGCGGTTTCAGGCGACCAGCGACGCCGGGGACGCCCACGTCTTCGACGTGCGCCACGACGCCGCCGACCGCACCTGGCGCCTGGTGCGCGTCTTCGACTGAGGGCGTGGCTCCCCCCGTCGCCCAGCCACGTCGCATAGCCTCCTGGGGTGATGGACGATCGCTACGGATCCGATGTGCTGGCCCCCGGATGGAGAACGGCCGGCAAGAAGCCCGTTCCCGATGTGGAGGCGGTGCGTGATCTCGTGGTCGAGGAGGCGGCGACCGGTTTCTGCGGCGCCGTCACCCGGCTGGAGGCGCAGACCGTCGAACTGGAGGACTACTTCGGGACGAAGCGGGTGTTCCCCCTCGGCTCGGCGTTCCTGATCGACGGGGAGCCCGTGCGGCTGGTGGTCCCGAAGCGCACGGCCGACGGACGTGGCCGCACCGCGTCCGGCTCCTTCTCGGTCGGCGAGCAGAAGGCACGCGTCGCCCGCGCGAGCCGCATCTTCGTGGAGGGCCGGCACGACGCCGAGCTCGTCGAACGCGTGTGGGGCGACGACCTGCGCGTCGAGGGTGTCGTGGTCGAATACCTGGAGGGCGTCGACGACCTCGACGCGATCGTGCGCGAGTTCGCCCCCACCCGCGGCCGCCGCATCGGCGTGCTGGTCGACCACCTGGTCGCCGGATCGAAGGAGAGCCGGATCGCCGAGAAGGTCGCCCGCGGGCCGTACGGCGAGCACGTGCTCGTGGTCGGGCACCCGTTCGTCGACATTTGGCAGGCGGTGAAGCCCTCTCGGGTCGGGCTGGAGGCGTGGCCGACCATCCCGCGCTCGATCGAGTGGAAGCGCGGCATCTGCGCCGCACTCGGCCTGCCCCACGAGAGCCAGGCGGACATCGCGCGCGCATGGAAGCGCATCCTGGGCCAGGTGCGCACTTTCGCCGACCTGGAGCCCGAACTGCTCGGCCGGGTCGAGCAGCTGATCGACTTCGTCACCGAGCCGGCGTAGGGTCGGCGACGCCGGGCGGCTGCGCCGTCGCCCCTCCCGCCCGCCGGGCGGACGAGTCCCGCTGCGCACAGCGTTCGCACCCCAAAATGCATTTGCGCTGTTCGAACATATGTTCGAAAATAGAGCCATGTCCCCGGCCTCCGCTCCCGCCTTCGCCGATCCGGTCGTCGACCGGGCGCAGGTGCACGAGCTGCAGTCGCGCATCCGGCAGATGCAGGCGACGAAGCTGGAGAGCCGCACGTTCGAGACGCACCCCGCGCTCGGGCCGCTGCTGCCCGGCGGGGCGCTCAAGGCGGGAGCCGCGTACGCGGTCCACGGCTCGACCACCCTGCTGATGGCGCTGCTCGCCGGACCCAGCGCCGCGGGCGCGTGGTGCGGGGTCGTGGGGATGCCCGACTTCGGCGCGGAAGCGGCCGGACGGTTCGGGATCGACCTGGAGCGGCTCGTGCTCGTGCCGCATCCGGGCGACCAGTGGCTCACGGTCACGGCGGCCGTCGTCGACGTGCTCTCGGTCGTGGCGATCGCCCCTCCCGCCCGCGCGAAGGACGGGGACGTCGCCCGGCTGAGCGCCCGTCTGCGGCAGCGGGAGGCGACGCTGATCGTCGCGGGTGACTGGCCGCAGGCCGAGGCGACGCTCTCCGTCGCGCGCAGCGGATGGGACGGCCTCGGCGCCGGGGCGGGCTATCTCTCGTCGCGGCGGGTGACCGTCGAGTCGGCGCCGCGCGGCGGGTCGGGGCCGCGCCGCCGGGCTGAGCTGTGGCTGCCCGCACCCGACGAGAGCTTCCGTCCGTCGGGTCCGACCCGGCTGGAGGCGGTGGGCTAGATGCGCGAGGTCACCCGCGCGATCGTGCTCTGGTGCCCGGACTGGCCCGTGCTCGCCGCGCTGCGTGCCGACGCGGAGCTGGCCGACGACGCCCCGGTCGCCCTGATGCACAAGGGCGTCGTCTTCGCCTGCTCCGCCGCAGCCCGCGCCGACGGCGTGCGGCGCGGCCTCCGCATGCGCGAGGCGCAGTCGCGCTGCCCGCAGCTGGAGGTGCTGCCCTACGACCCCGTGCTCGACGAGCGCGCCTTCGAGCCGGTGCTGGCGGCGATCGAGGAGATCGCGCCCGGCGTGCAGCCGGTCCGACCCGGCACCTGCGTGCTACGGGCGCGCGGCCCGGCCCGCTACTACGGCGGCGAGGAGGCCGCCGCCGCCGAGCTGCTGCGCTGCCTGGAAGGGCTGGGACTGCCGGACGCCCGCGCCGGCATCGCCGACGGTCCGTTCGCCGCCGGGCAGGCCGCACGCTCCACCGGCACCTCCCGGGTGCGGGTGATCGCGCCCGGCGGCTCCCCCGCCTTCCTCGCCCCGCTGCCGGTCGCCCAGCTCGGTCTGACGGAGCTGACCCCGCTGCTGCGCCGGCTCGGCCTGCACACCCTCGGCGACCTCGCCGCCCTCGACCGGGTCGACGTGCGCGAGCGGTTCGGGGAGCGCGGCGAGCATGCGCACGACCTCGCCGGCGGATTCGACGGCGCCGCGGTCGTGCCGCGCACACCGCCGGCGCAGCTGGACCGCACCATCGAGTTCGAGCCTCCCCTCGACCGGGTCGACCAGGTCGCCTTCGCCGTGCGCGGGACCGCCGAGCAGTTCGTCGCCGCCCTGACCAAGGCCGGGCTCGTCTGCACGACGCTGCGGGTGGAGGTCGCCGACGAGTCCGGGCGCATCAGCGAGCGCAGCTGGCTGCACCCGCGCCTGTTCTCGCCGGGCGACGTCGTCGACCGGGTGCGCTGGCAGCTGCAGGGCTCCGGCGGCGCGGAGCCCGGCCTCGCCTCGCCGATCGTGCGGGTGGGGCTCGTACCGGAAGCGGTGGACGACATCGGCCACCACGAGGACGGCCTGTGGGGCGGCGGCGCCGACGAGCGCATCCACCACGGCCTCACCCGGGTGCAGAGCATGCTGGGGCACGAGGCCGTGCTCACGGCGACGATCGGCGGCGGGCGCGGGCTCACGGAGCGGCAGGTGCTGGTGCCGTGGGGCGACCGGCCGGTGGGCGCCTCCCGGGCCGAGCAGCCCTGGCCGGGGTCGCTGCCCGCCCCCGCGCCGTCCACCGTGTTCGAGGTGCCGCGGCCGGTCGCGGTCCTGACCGAGGAGGGCGCGACGGTCGACGTGAGCGACCGCGGCGACCTCACCGCACCGATCGTCCTCTTCTCCCCCACCGGGGCCCTGCGCGACGCCCGGGAGGTCGCGTCGTGGGCCGGCCCCTGGCCGGTGCGGGAGCGCTGGTGGGACGCCACCCTCGCCCGCGCCATGCACCGGTTCCAGCTGGTCGACGCCGACGGCACCGCGTGGCTCCTCCGCCTCGCCTCCGGAGGCTGGTTCGCGGAGGCGCGCTATGACTAGCCGCGTGTTCCCCATGGTCGTCGACAGCGGGGTCGCGAATCGCCGGTATCCGGCGCTCGAAGCGGCGGAATGCGTCCCCGCGGCGGCGGTGCCCGCACGCGCACGGGAGGGGCGGCGCTGATGGGCTGGAACAACCCGCCGATCCCGTGGGCCGAGTTCGAGCGCCGGCTCTCCGGGCGCCGCACCGGGGAGCAGCCGGTCGAGCGCCCCTCCTCGCGCAAGCGGCAGACGTACGTGCCGCAGCCCATGCCGGAGGAGCCGGAGATCGGCCACGTCCCCTACGCCGAGCTGCACGCGCACAGCAACTTCAGCTTCCTCGACGGGGCGAGTTCGCCCGAGGAGCTGCTGGAGGAGGCGACCCGGCTGCGGCTGCACGGGCTCGCGCTCACCGACCACGACGGCTTCTACGGCGCGGTCCACCTGGCCGAGGCCGCCGAAGCCTACGAGCGGGTGAAGACGGTGTACGGCGCCGAGCTGTCGCTCGCGCTCAGCCGCCCGCAGAACGGCGAGGCCGACCCCGAGGGCAGCCACCTCGTGGTGCTCGCCCGCCGCCAGGAGGGCTACCACCGCCTCGCGGCGGCGATCACCGCCGGCCAGCTCGCGGGCGGCGAGAAGGGCCGCCCGGTCTACCGGCTGCCCGAACTGGCCGAGCAGGCCGCGGGCGACTGGATGGTGCTGACCGGTTGCCGCAAAGGCGACGTGCGCCTCGCGCTGGCGGAGCGGGGCGAGCGCGCGGCCGAGCACGAGGCGGCCCGGCTGGCGGAGCTGTTCGGCCGGGACAACGTGCTGGTCGAGCTGATCGACCAGGGCAACCCGCACGACACCACCGACAACGATGCCCTCGCCCGCATCGCCGACCGCCTCGGGCTGCCGGTGGTGGCCACCAACAACGTCCACTACGCCTCCCCCGCGCAGTACCCGCTGGCTACCGCGATCTCGGCGGTGCGCGCGCGGCGCAGCCTGGACGAGATGGACGGCTGGCTGCCCGCCTCGGCCGCCGCCCACCTGCGCAGCGGGCGCGAGATGGCAGCCCGGTTCTCCCGCTACCCCGGCGCGGTGGAGCGCACCGTGGAGGTGGCGGACGACCTCTCCTTCCGGCTGCGCAGCGCCCGGCCCCGACTGCCCCAGCAGGAGGTTCCGGAGGGGCACACCCCGATGAGCTGGCTGCGCGAGCTGACCTGGCGCGGCGCCGCCGAACGCTACCCCGACCTCGACGCCCACCCCCGGTGGCGGGAGCGCATCGAACGCGAGCTCGACGTCATCGAGGCCAAAGACTTCCCCGGCTACTTCCTGATCGTCTACGACATCGTGCGGTTCGCCCGCAGTCAGGGGATCCTCTGCCAGGGCCGCGGCTCGGCGGCCAACTCGGCGGTCGTGTACCTGCTCGGGATCACCGCGGTCGACTCGATCAAGTACGACCTGCCGTTCGAGCGGTTCCTCTCCAGCATGCGCGAGGAGGAGCCCGACATCGACGTCGACTTCGACTCCGACCGGCGGGAGGAGGTCATCCAGTACGTCTACGCGAAGTACGGCCGGCACAACGCCGCCCAGGTCGCGAACGTGATCACCTACCGCCCCAAGAACGCGGTGCGCGACATGGCGAAGGCGCTCGGCCACTCCACCGGCCAGCAGGACGCCTGGAGCAAGCAGATCGATTCCTGGTCGCACGTCGAAGCCACCGACGACCACGACATCCCGGAGCCGGTGGTGGAGCTGGCGCAGCAGGTGCTGAAGTTCCCCCGGCACCTCGGCATCCACTCGGGCGGCATGGTGCTCACCGACCGTCCCGTCGGCGAGGTGTGCCCGATCGAGCACGCCCGCATGCAGGGCCGAACCGTACTGCAGTGGGACAAGGACGACTGCGCCTGGATGGGCCTGGTCAAGTTCGACCTGCTCGGGCTCGGGATGCTGAGCGCGCTCGACTACGGCATGCGCACCATCGCATCGGCGCTGGGCGAGCAGTGGACGCTGGAGAGCATCCCGAAAGAGGAGCAGGGCGTCTACGACATGCTCTGCCGTGCCGACTCCATCGGCGTGTTCCAGGTGGAGAGCCGAGCGCAGATCGGCACACTCCCCCGGCTGCGGCCGCGCTCGTTCTACGACCTCGTGATCGAGATCGCGCTCATCCGCCCCGGCCCCATCCAGGGCGGCGCCGTGCATCCGTACATCCGCCGCAAGCTCGGCCAGGAGGAGGTGACCTACCTGCATCCCGCGCTCGAGCCCGTGCTGAAGCGCACACTGGGGGTTCCGCTGTTCCAGGAGCAGCTGATGCAGATGGCGGTCGCGGTCGGCGACTGCACCGCGGAGGACGCCGACCTGCTGCGCCGCGCGATGGGCTCCAAGCGCGGCGTGGAGAAGATCGACCGGCTGCGCTCGAAGCTCTACGCGGGCATGGAGCACAACGGCATCACCGGCGCCGACGCCGACGCGATCTACGCCAAGATCGAGGCGTTCGCCAACTTCGGCTTCGCCGAGAGCCACGCGATCAGCTTCGCCCTGCTGGTCTACGTGAGCTCGTGGATGAAGCTGCACTACCCGGGCGCGTTCCTCGCCGCGTTGCTGCGCGCACAGCCGATGGGCTTCTACTCGCCGCGCACCCTCACGGCCGACGCCCGGCGGCACGGCGTCGTCGTGCACCGGCCGGACATCCACCGCTCCGGCGTCTTCCCGCTGCTCGAACCGCTCGACGCCGCGCACCCCGGCCCGACCGGCACGGACCCGTGCCTCGTGACCGAGCAGCCGCCGATCGCCCCGTTCGACCCGGCCGAGCCGCTCGACCACTCCGCCCATCGCCGCGACGCGGGACACGCCGTGCGGCTCGGCCTCGCCGGGGTCACCTCCATCGGCGAGAAGCTGGCCGAGCGGATCGTCGCCGAGCGCGAGGAGCACGGCCCGTACCGCGACCTCGCCGACCTCTCCCGGCGGGTCGGGCTGACGACCGCGCAGCTGGAGGCGCTCGCCGCGGCGGGCGCGTTCGGGGGCTTCGGGCTCGACCGGCGGCAGGCGATCTGGGAGGCGGGCAGCGCCGCCCAGGAGAAGGCGGAGTATCTGCCCGGCACGGCGATCACCGTGCAGCCGCCACTGCTCCCCCTGCTGAGCCCGGCGGAACAGCTCGCGAGCGATCTGTGGGCGACGGGTATCTCGACCGACGACCATCCGATCCGCTTCCTGCGCCCGGCCCTGGCCTCCCGCGGGGTGCGCACCGCCGCGATGCTCGCCACCTCGGAGTCCGGCCGCCGCATCGAGGTCGGCGGCGTCGTCACCCACCGGCAGCGGCCGGCCACGGCGGCCGGGGTCACCTTCCTCAACCTGGAGGACGAGACCGGTCTGGTCAACGTGGTCTGCCCGGTCGGGGTGTGGAACCGGTACCGCCGGGTGGCGCGTCAGGCGCCCGCGATGATCGTGCGCGGCATCCTGGAGCGCAGTGAGGAAGGGGTGGTCAACGTGATCGCCGACCGGCTGGAGCCACTGCAGACGGGCATGCGCACGGCCTCCCGCGACTTCCGGTGACGCGGGCGTGGGGCTGAACCGTGTGGCTAGACCACGCCCGTCGTGCCCAGCATCGCCCCGATCGCGAACGTCGCCGCCAGTGCGAGCGCCCCGCCGATCACGACGCGCAGCATCGCCCGCCCGCGCGGGCTGCCGCCGATCCAGGCGGCGACGTAGCCGGTGATCGCCAGCGCCACCAGCACCACTACGAAGGTGACCGGGATGCGCAGCGCCTCCGGCAGCAGGATGGTCAGCAGCGGCAGGATGCCGCCGATCGTGAAGGCGACCGCCGAGGCCAGCGCCGCGTGCCACGGACTCACCACGTCGTCCTGGTCGATCCCCAGCTCCACCGAGAGGTGCGCCGACAGCGCGTCCCGCTCGGTCAGCTCCGTGGCGACCTGCCGAGCCGTCTGCGGCTGGAGTCCCTTCGCCTCCCACAGGCCGACGAGCTCCTCGAACTCCTCCTCCGGCATCTCCGCCAGTTCGCGCCGCTCCTTCGCGATCAACGCGTGCTCGCTGTCGCGCTGGCTGCTCACCGACACGTACTCCCCCAGGGCCATCGAGATCGCCCCTCCGACGAGCGCCGCGAGCCCCGCCGTCAGGATCGCGGGTGTCGCGGGTGTCGCCCCCGCGACACCGACCACCACCGCCGCGACGGAGACGATCCCGTCGTTCGCCCCGAGCACGCCCGCGCGCAGCCAGTTGAGACGCTGGGCCAGACCTTCACGGTGGGGCTCGCCCGGGTGCTGTCGAGGGGTCGTGGTCTCCGCCATGAGGTCCAGCCTAGAGAGATTCCCCGCCGACCCGCACCCCGCCGTAACCTCCCGGAAACATGAGAGTAGACTCAGAAATCTTGTGCGAAAGAAGGTTTCCGCTTGACGACGGCTCTCTCCTCCCTGCTCGACGACGTCCTCCGGCGCAACGCCGGGGAACCCGAATTCCATCAGGCGACGCGGGAGGTGTTCGGTTCGCTCGGGCCGGTCATCGACCGTCACCCCCGGTACGCCGAGGCGGCGGTGCTGGAACGGCTCACCGAGCCGGAACGGCAGCTGATCTTCCGGGTGCCGTGGACCGACGACGACGGGCGCGTCCGCGTGAACCGCGGATTCCGGGTCGAGTTCAACTCGGCGCTCGGTCCGTACAAGGGCGGGCTGCGGTTCCACCCGAGCGTCACGCTGGGCACGGTGAAGTTCCTCGGTTTCGAGCAGATCTTCAAGAACGCACTGACCGGGCTCCCCATCGGCGGCGGCAAGGGCGGCAGCGACTTCGACCCCAAGGGCAAGTCCGACGCTGAGATCATGCGGTTCTGCCAGTCCTTCATGACGGAGCTGTACCGGCACCTGGGCGAGCACACCGACGTCCCCGCCGGTGACATCGGTGTGGGTGGTCGCGAGATCGGCTACCTGTTCGGGCAGTACAAGCGCATCACCAACCGGTACGAGTCGGGCGTGCTGACCGGCAAGGGCATCGGCTGGGGCGGCTCCCTCGTCCGCACCGAGGCGACGGGCTACGGCGCGGTGTTCTTCGCTCAGCGGATGCTGGCCACGCGCGGCCGCGACCTCGACGGCGCCCGCGTGCTGGTCTCGGGTTCGGGCAATGTGGCGATCTACGCGATCGAGAAGGTGCACCAGCTCGGTGGCACCGTGATCGCCTGCTCCGACTCCTCCGGCGTGGTGCACGACCCGGCCGGGATCGACCTCCCTCTGCTGCGGCAGATCAAGGAGGTCGAGCGCGGCCGACTCAGCGAGTACGCGGCACGCCGCGGAGGGGCGGCCGAGTACCACGCCAACGGCGACATCTGGGCGCTCGCGGCCTCGACCAGGGTCGACGTCGCGATGCCGTGCGCCACCCAGAACGAGCTCGACGCCACGGCCGCGACCACTCTCGCGGCCCACGGTGTCGCCGCGGTCGTCGAAGGTGCCAACATGCCGTGCACGCCGGATGCGGTGAACGTGCTCCGTGCCGCGGGCGTGCTGTTCGCGCCGGGCAAGGCGGCGAACGCCGGAGGCGTCGCGACGTCCGCGCTAGAGATGCAGCAGAATGCGTCGCGCGACGCGTGGTCGTTCGACTACGCCGAGCAGCGCCTCGCCGAAATCATGGCCAACATCCACGACAGCTGCGCCGAGACGGCCGCCGAGTACGGTGAGCCGGGCGACTACGTCCTGGGGGCCAATGTCGCGGGCTTCGTGCGGGTCGCCGACGCGATGCTCGCCCTCGGCGTCATCTGAGCGCCCGTCACCCGCGCGCGGCTCGGTCGGCTCAGTGCCGGCCGAGCCGTTTGCGCAGGTACTCGATCCGGGCCTGAAGCTGCGACACACTCGCCTGGGCGACGGCGGGGCCGCCGCACACGCGTCGCAGCTCCGCGTGGATGAGGCCGTGCGGCTCGCCCGCGTTCTTCGAGTAGAGGCCGACGAGGCTGTTGAGCAGCTGCCGTTGCTCCTTGAGCGTGCGATGGAGCGGCGCCGGGGCGTGCCCGTCGGCGTCGGCCGGCCGCGAGGAGGCACGCCGGGCCTGGCGCTGCTGCCGCTGCATGAGCAGTTCGTGCACCTGGTCGGGTTCCAGGATGCCGGGGAGCCCGATGAAGTCGTGCTCCTCGTCGGTGCCGGGGACGGCGAAGCTGCCGAACTCCCGGCCGTCGAACACCACCCTGTCGAAGTTGGCCTCCGACCCGAGCGCCTCGAACGCGAACTCCTCTGTCAGCGCCTCCGACGCCCGCTCCTCGCGGTTGGCGTCGGCGACCATCGCGTCCTCGGGGTTCCACAGGTCGCCCTCGGCGTTCTCGTCGGTGATCCGGTCGAGAGCGTGGTCCCGCTCCAGCTCCAGCGCGCTCGCGAGCGACATCAGCGCCGGCACGTTCGGCAGGAAGACCGAGGCCGTCTCCCCGCGACGACGGGCGCGCACGAAGCGGCCGATCGCCTGGGCGAAGAACAGCGGGGTGGAGGCGCTCGTCGCGTACACGCCGACGGCGAGCCGCGGGACGTCGACGCCCTCCGACACCATCCGCACGGCGACCATCCAGCGCGAGGCGCCCTTCGAGAACTCCTCGATCCGGTCGCTCGCCTCCTTCTCGTCCGAGAGGACGACCGTCACGGGCTCCCCGGTGATCCGCTGCAGGATGTCGGCGTACGCCCGCGCCGCGTAGTGGTCGGTCGCGATGACCAACCCGCCCGCGTCCGGGATGGCGCCGCGCACCTCGGTCAGGCGGCGGTCGGCTGCGCTGAGCACGGCGGGGATCCATTCGCCGCGCGGATCGAGCGCGGTGCGCCACGCCTGCGACGTGATGTCTTTGGTGTTGCCCTCGCCGAGCCGCGCCTCCATCTCGTCGCCGGTCTTCGTGCGCCAGCGCATGTGGCCGGCGTAGACCATGAAGATGACGGGCCGCACGACGCCGTCGGCGAGAGCGCGCCCGTAGCCGTAGTTGTAGTCGGTGAGCGACGTGCGGATGCCCTGCTTGTCGGGCAGGTAGGTGACGAACGGGATGGGTGCCGTGTCGGAGCGGAACGGCGTCCCCGTCAGCGACAGCCGACGGGTCGCCCGCTCGAACGCGTCGCGGATGCCGTCGCCCCAGCTGAGTGCGTCGCCGCCGTGGTGCACTTCGTCGAGGATGACGAGGGTCCGGCTCGCCTCGGTGATGTCCTTGTGGAGGCTCGGCCGCATGGCGACCTGCGCGTAGGTGACGGCGACACCTTTGTAGTGTCGGGCGTAGCGGCCGTCGGCGTTCCGGAAGTCCGGGTCGAGGTTGAGCCCGACGCGCGAGGCGGCCTCCGCCCACTGCCGCTTGAGGTGCTCGGTGGGAGCGACGACGGTGACGCGCTCGATCGTGCGGCGGGCCAGCAGCTCGGTCGCGAGACGCAGTGCAAACGTGGTCTTGCCCGCGCCCGGCGTCGCCGCCGCGAGGAAGTCGCGGGGCTCGTTCTGGAAGTACGCGTCGAGCGCCTCGGCCTGCCAGGCACGCAGCTTGCCCGCGGTTCCCCACGCGGCGCGCTCCGGGAACGAGGGCGACAGATGCTCGGCGGCGAAGCTTCCGGCATGCACTCCCACAGCCGACGCATCGGCGCCCGATTCAGGGCCCGGCTCGAACCCGGGGAGGGAGGCAGCTGTCGTTTCCACGTGGATCAAATCTACCCGCTGGCCCCGACATCCGCGTCGCGGGACCGGTCGGATGCAGAATGGAGGAATGGTCGAAGCGCAGCACCCCTGGTCCCGCTATGTCGCCCTCGGCGACTCCTTCACGGAGGGCATCGGCGACCCCGAGCCCGCCAGCCCCGGCGGCCACCGCGGCTGGGCCGACCGCGTGGCGGAAGTGCTGAGCAGCCAGACGGACGACTTCGCGTACGCCAACCTCGCAGTGCGCGGCAAGCTGATCAAGCAGATCCTGGACGAGCAGGTCGCGCCCGCCCTGGCGCTCCGACCCGATCTCATCACCATCTCGGCGGGCGGCAACGACGTGATCCGTCCCGGCACCGACCCCGATCAGATCGCCGTGCTGTTCGACGAGGCCGTGACCCGGCTCAGCCGCGACGGAGCCACGATCGTGGTCTTCACGGGCGTCGACGTCGGCTTCTCCCCCGTCTTCCGCGGCATCCGCGGCAAGGTCGCGATCTACAACGAGAACGTGCGCGCCATCGCCGCCCGGCACGATTGCATCGTGGCCGACCAGTGGGCGCTCACCGAGATCCAGGATCAGCGCATGTGGGCACCCGACCGTCTCCACCTCGCGCCGCTCGGCCACCACACCGTCGCGCGGATGGTGCTGGCCGCCCTCAACGTGCCCAACGACCTGCAGCCCCTCGAACCCGAGCCGCTTCCCGTGCGCACCTGGCGTCAGGCCCGTGCGGAGGACCTCTCCTGGGCTCGCGAGTACCTCGTGCCGTGGGTCGTCCGGCGCATCCGCCACCAGTCCTCGGGCGACCATGTGCTGCCCAAGCGCCCGGAGGCCGGGCCGTTCCTGATCCGCACGGAGGACTGACCGAGTTCAGAGCCCCAGGCCGCCCGGATGCGCGAGGCGCCAGCCGAAGCCCGGGTCGGGGATGTCCTTCGCGAGCGCGAGCTCGGCCGTCTGGGTCTTGCCGTTCGAGGTGAAGGTCACGCGCCCGATGACGTCGCCGGCGAAGCCGGACTGCACCCGGCGCGTCTCGACGGCGACCTCGATCGGCCGGTCGGACCAGACGACGAACGTCGTCGCCGTCGTGGCGACCAGGTCGGAGCTCGCCTTCCACGGCGTGCTGTACGACCCGAAGACCTGACCCTTCGTCGAGGCGGACACCTCGTGGAAGCCGGCTTTCACGCTCGTGAGCAGCGCCTTCACGCCGGCCCAGAGGTCGTCGTGGGTCGGCGCGCCGAGCACGACGCCGAGCACGCGCACCTTCGCGTTGCCCACCGCGAGCTCCGCCGAGAACAGGAGGCAGTTGCCCGCCTCGTCGGTGTTGCCCGTCTTCAGCCCGTCGATGCCTTCCCAGCCGAGGAGGGTGTTGGTGTTGTCCTGCGCGCCGGCGCCGGGGAGCGTCGCCGTCTTCTGCGACACGATCGACGAGAGCGCGGGCGAGTCGAGCACCAGCTTCCCGAGCCCGAGGAGGTCCTTCGTCGAGCTCACGTTGCCCGGGTCGAGGCCGTCGGCACTCACGATCTTCGTGCCGGTGAACCCCTTCGCCGCGAGCCACGTGTTCGCCGCGTCGACGTAGGCGGACTGGGAGCCGTACGCCCAGTTCGCGAGCGAGATCGCGTAGTTGTTGGCCGAGGGCAGGAGCATCGCCGTGAGCGCCTCCTTCTCGGTGAGGGTCGTCCCCGCCTGCACCGGCGCCCACGACCCTCCCTCCGCGATGACCTCGTTCCAGATGTCGACGTCCTTCTGCGTGAACGGGATCGACGGCCCCTGCTCGCCTCCGGTCAGCGGCTTCGCGTCGAGGACGACCAGGGCGGTCACGACCTTCGTCACGCTCGCGATCGGCACGCTCGCATCGCTGCCGTGGTACTCGGTGGCGCCCTCGTAATCGGGCGCGGTCACAGCGGACGAGCCGTACCCGGGCCAGGCGAGCTGCGCGGCAGGCTGAACGATGGACTTCTCATGGGACACGACGGCGGCCGTGGCCGGGACCGGGGTCAGCAGCGAGCCGGCGACGTACAGGAAGGCCAGCAGGATCGCTCCGCCGAGACCGAACACCACGAACCGGCGGCGACGGTACACCGTGCGGGAGAGACGGCGCGGAGGATCGACGGGGACTTGCGGGGACACCCTCGAAGTCTAAGCGGCCCTATCGAGGCGACGGCTGAGAACGCGCCCGCAGCGCCCAGAGCGCCACCGCGCTCGCGGAGGCGACGTTGAGGGAGTCGACACCGTGCAGCATCGGGATGGTGACCACCGTGTCCGCCGCGGCCAGCGCCCGCCGGCTCAGGCCGTCACCCTCCGACCCGAGGACCATCGCGACGCGCTCCGGCGCCTCGGCCGCGTAGTCGTCGAGCGACACCGCGTCGTCGGCCAGCGCGAGGGCGGCGATGGCGAAGCCCGCGTCGTGCAGGATGGCCGCGGCCTCGTCCCACTCCGGGATGCGCGTCCACGGCACCTGGAGCACCGTGCCCATGCTGACCCGCACGCTGCGGCGGTACAGCGGATCGGCGCAGCGCGGGCTCACCAGCACCGCATCCGCGCCGAGCCCGGCGACGGAACGGAAGATCGCCCCGACGTTGGTGTGGTCGACGATGTCCTCCAGCACGACGACTCGGCGTGCGGCCTTCAGCAGGTCGCGCGGGTCCGGCAGCTCCGGACGGTGCATCGCCGCCAGCGCCCCACGGTGCAGGTGGTAGCCGGTGAGCTGCTCGAGGACGCCGGCGTCGCCCACGAACACCGAGACGTCCGGGTGCTCCACCAGCAGCGGTTCGACGTCGGGCAGCCACTGCTCCTGCAGCAGCACCGAGCGCGGGCGGTGCCCGGCGGCGAGGGCGCGGGTGATGACCTTGGTCGACTCGGCGATGTAGAGACCGCCCTCCGGTTCGCTGATCCGTCGCAAGGCGACGTCGGTCAGGCGGGAGTAGTCGGCGAGGCCGTCGGCGCTCAGGTCGGTGATTCGCTGGATCTGCACGCGTCCACATTGCCAGGCCCCGGAAACAATTCGGAAAACTGGGGTGTTTAGACTCACGATGGGGGACGATCTGGAGGTGCCCGTGAACACGCTGACGACGGAGCTGACGCCCGAGCTCGCACGGGGGATCGACGACACCGTGGCCCTGCTCGCCGGACGCCGCTTCGCCGTGCTCACCGGCGCGGGCGTGTCGACGGACTCCGGCATCCCGGACTACCGCGGCGAAGGCGCCCCCACGCGCACCCCGATGACCTTCCAGCAGTTCCTCGCCGACGACCGGTACCGCAAGCGCTACTGGGCCGGCAGCCACCTGGGCTATCGGCGCTTCGCGGCGGCGCACCCCAACGACGGCCACCGTGCGCTCGCGGCCCTCGAGTCCGCCGGCGTCGCCAACGGCGTCATCACGCAGAACGTCGACGGGCTCCACAAGCAGGCCGGCTCGCAGCGGGTCGTGGACCTGCACGGCTCGATGGACCGCGTGCTGTGCCTCGTGTGCGGCCAGGTCTTCGCGCGCGAGGCGATCACCGCGCGCATCGACGCGGCCAATCCGTGGCTCGACACGGAGGGTGCGGTCGAGATCGCGCCGGACGGCGACGCCATCGTCACCGACGTCGACGCGTTCGAGGTGCCCGACTGCACGGTCTGCGGCGGGCGTCTCAAGCCCGACGTGGTCTTCTTCGGCGAGTTCATCCCGGCGGAGAAGTACCGGGAGGCCAGCGCGCTCGTGCGCTCGTCCGACGCACTCCTCATCGCCGGCTCCTCCCTCGTCGTCAACTCGGGGATCCGCCTCCTCGAAGAGGCGCGCCGCCGCAAGCTGCCGATCGTCATCGTCAACCGCGGGGAGACCAAGGGCGACCTGAGGGCGACCATTAAGCTGGAGGGCGGGACGACGGAGACGCTCGTCGAGCTCTCCCGCCGGCTGGCCTAGCGTTCGTCGCCGCGGCCACGGCGCGTCCTGCTGCGAAAGGACGCGCGTGACCCTCATCTCCCTGGTTCGCCATGGTCAGACCGACTGGAACCTCGCCCGCCGCATCCAGGGCTCGAGCGACATCCCGCTGAACGACACCGGCCGCGCCCAGGCGGAGGCCACCGGTCGCGCCCTGGCGGGCGGACGTTTCGACGCGATCTACGCCAGCCCGCTGGGCCGCGCCTTCGAGACCGCGAGCATCATCTCGTCGCACCTCGGCCTCGGGGAGCCGACGCCGCTTCCCGCTCTGGTCGAGCGGCACTACGGCGAGGCGGAGGGTCTCACCGGCGCCGAGATCCTCGAACGCTGGCCCGAGGGGACGCCCGTGCCCGGGCGCGAGACCCGCGAGCAGGTCGTCGAGCGCGCGCTTCCCGCCCTCGTCGAACTGGGCGAGAGTCACCCCGGCGAGAGCATCCTGGTGGTCAGCCACGGCGGCGTCATCGGGTCACTGGTGCGGCAGGTGACGGACCACGCGCTCCCCGGGCCGGGCGAGGTCATCCCGAACGGCTCGGTGCACCGTTTCGTGTATGTCGACGGAGCGCTCCGGCTCGACCGCTTCAACCTCGGTCCGGAGGACCGCGACCTGCTCACCGCCTCCGTCATGTGACCGGAGGCGGCGTCTGCCGCCGCCGACGACCTCGATCAGCGGGTGCGGCCGCCCGTCCGGCGCTCCGCCCGGGACGCCGTCGCCGTGAGGACCGTGAGCAGGTGCGCCGCGGACGCTTCCCAGGTGTAGCGGGCCGCCTCCGCGCGAGAGGCCGCGGCGCGCGCCGCCCACACACCCTCCTCTTCGAGGTGCCGCACCCGGTCCGCGAGCTGATCGGGAGCGTCGGCGTCGAAGAACAGCGCCGCTTCACCCCCGATCTCGCGGAAGATCGGAATGTCGCTGACGACCACCGGCGTTCCGAGCGTCATCGACTCCACGAGCGGGATGCCGAAGCCCTCGTCGCGCGACGCGGTGACCAGCGCCGTGGCGGCGGCCAGCGTCTCCGCGTACTCCTCGTCGCTGGCCCCGTCGTGGAAGACCAGGCGGGCACCGGGCGCGAGGGCCGCGAGCCGCTGCTTCTCCTCCTCCCCCACCCGGCTCATCAGGTGGAGCTCGTAGTCCGGCAGCAGGGCGACCGCGCGCACGAGCGTGTCGACGTTCTTGTACGGCATGAACGAGCCCATGTAGACCAGGCTCTTCGACTCCGGGGCGGGGCGCGCGGCGCGCTCGTCCGCGATCGCCGGCATGTCGGCCGCGTTCGGCACCACGAAGACCGGACGGCGGGTGAGCCGGTGCTCGGCGATGAGGTCCTTGGTCGTCTTCGAGACGGTGACCACCGCATCCGACCGGTTGAGCAGCAGCCGCTGCGGCCACCAGGCGAGGTGGTAGAGCCGCCACAGACCGCGCACGAAGGCCGGGAGGTCGCGCGGCGGCGTCGGGTGGCGGTAGTAGATCAGGTCGTGCACGGTCAGCACCAGGCGGTACCGCCTCCCGAAGCCGCCCATCGTCTGCATGGGCGTGAACACGATGTCCGGGGAGAGCCGATTGACCTGGCGGGCGACCCACGGCTCGCCGACAGCGGTCGGCGAGCCGATGAGCTCCCACGGCAGATCCGGCAGCATCTCGAGCTGGCGATGGTCGCTGATCAGCATGGTGACGGCGTGGCGCTCGGCCAGGGCGGCGACGAGCCCGGCCGTGAAACGGCTGATCCCGTCGTGGCGGCCGATGCGGGTGTACCGGCAGTCGAACAGGATCTTCACACGGTCTCCTCGGTGGTGAGGAACGAGCGGATGGCCGCGGCCGCCTCGACCGGCTTCTCGTAGTGGATGAGATGGCCGACCCCGGCGATCTCCACAAGCCGCGCATCGGGAAAGACTTCGCACAGCCGCCGTTCGGCCGCGATCGGAGTGATGTCGTCGTCGACGGCGGCGACCAGGAGCGTCGGCTCCGGGATGCGCGCGGCGTACTCGCTGACGTCGTGCGACACCGACGCGCGGAACGCCTCGAGCACGACCCGGCGGTCGCTGAAGGCGGAGAAGTACCGGTGGTGCTGATCGTGGATCCAGGCGCGCAGGCCCGGCTCCCTGGTCTTGGCCATCGCCTCGCTCATGACGCGCACGATCACGCGGTTGCGCAGCAGCGCGAAACCCAGGCGCTCGGGCAGCACAGCGGCGAGCCAGTAGTAGAAGATCGCCAGGCGGGTGAGCACGCCGCGCGGCCCCTTCAGCGCGGGCTGGCCGATCGGGTTGACCAGGATCACGGAGGCAGGATGCGGCGGGTCGCCGGCACCGCGGGCGGCGAGCGCGCCGGAGACGACGATCGAGCCGAACGAGTGCCCGAGCAGCACGAGGGTGCCCCGCACGTCCAGCCCGGCCACGAAGGCGCGCAGCCACTCCGAGTAGCCCTCGATGTCGTGGGCGGCCCCGACCAGCGGCGTCGACTCCCCGAAACCGGGCAGATCGGGCGAGACCATCCGCAGCTGCGGGAGCTGCGCCACCACCGGCTCCAATCCGTGATGGTCCCCCCGGAACCCGTGCACGACGACGACCGTCACGCCTGCCTCGGGGTCGCCGTAGTCCCAATAGCGGGTCGTCCCGCCCAGCAGCTCCATCTCGCCGCGACGGACGGGTAGTCGGCCGAGCGCGTCGGCGTATGGTGAGGCTGTGTTCCTCGTCGAGGTGGTCATCGCACACAAGTCTAGGCAAGCCGCGCGCGCCCACCCCGTGAATGTGCGAGGAGGACTGGACAGGGCACTGCGCACACCCCCTAGACTTTCCTGGTTGTAACCGCTTGCATCCGGCCCCGTGCCAGAAGGAGAACCGTGAGTTTCACCGCGCCCATCACGCTGCCCGGGCTCACCCTCGACCCCCAGTGGTACCGCCGAGCGGTCTTCTACGAGGTCATGGTGCGCTCGTTCGTCGACAGCAACGGAGACGGCTCCGGCGACCTCGCGGGCCTGACCTCCAAACTGGACTACCTCCAGTGGCTGGGCATCGACGCGCTGTGGCTGCCGCCGTTCTTCCAGTCGCCCCTGCGCGACGGCGGGTACGACGTGTCGGACTTCAAGGCGATCCTGCCGGAGTTCGGCACCATCGACGAGTTCCGCGACCTGGTCACCAAGGCGCACGAGCGCAACATGCGCATCATCATCGACCTGCCGATGAACCACACCTCCGACCAGCACGAGTGGTTCCAGCAATCGCGCTCCGACCCCGAGGGGCCGTACGGCGACTTCTACGTCTGGAACGAGACCGACGACAAGTACCCGGACATCCGCATCATCTTCGTCGACACCGAGGATTCCAACTGGGCCTTCGACGAGGCGCGCCGCCAGTACTACTTCCACCGGTTCTTCTCGCACCAGCCCGACCTCAACTTCGAGAACCCTGCCGTGCACGACGCGATGTACGACATCGTCCGGTTCTGGCTCGACCTCGGGGTCGACGGGTTCCGCCTCGACGCCATCCCCTACCTCTACGAGTCCGACGAGGGCAACGGCGAGGGCGAGCCGCCGACGCACGAGTTCATCAAGCGGCTCCGCGAGATGGTCGACCGCGAGTACCCGGGCCGCATGATGATCGCCGAGGCCAACCAGTGGCCGCGCGAGGTCGCCGCGTTCTTCGGCAGCGACGAGGAGCCCGAGTGCCACATGGCGTTCGACTTCCCCGTGATGCCGCGCATCTTCTACGCGCTCCGCTCGCAGCAGGCGACCGAGCTGGTCCGCGTGCTCTCCGAGACCACTGACACCCCCGAGGGGGCGGCGTGGGGCGTGTTCCTGCGCAATCACGACGAGCTCACCCTCGAGATGGTGAGCGAGGAGTACCGGCAGGCGATGTACGGCTGGTACGCGTACGACCCGCGTATGCGCGCCAACATCGGCATCCGGCGCCGGCTGGCCCCGCTGCTCGACAACTCGCGCGCCGAGCTCGAGCTCGCGCACGCTCTGCTCTTCTCGCTCGCCGGCAGCCCGTTCCTCTACTACGGCGACGAGATCGGGATGGGCGACAACATCTGGCTGCCCGACCGCGACAGCTCGCGCACGCCCATGCAGTGGACGCCCGACCGCAACGGCGGCTTCTCCACCGCCGACCCGGGCAAGCTGTTCCTGCCGGTCGTGCAGTCGCTCGTGTACCACTACAACCAGGTGAACGTGGAGGCGCAGCTCGCGCAGTCACGCTCCCTGCTGCACTGGGTGCGCAACGTCATCCACGTGCGCAAGGCCCATCCCGTGTTCGGTCTCGGCTCCATGCGCGTGCTGGAGACGGATCACGAGTCGGTGCTGGCGTTCGTGCGGTCGTACGAGGGCAGCGGCACCCACTTCGGAGACCAGCCGGAGGATGTGCTGTGCGTGTTCTCCTTCGCGCACAACCCCATCTCGGTCACGCTGGACGCCCCCGAGCTCGCCGGACGCACTCTCTACGACATGTTCGGCGGGGCCGAGTTCCCCACCGTCGCAGAGGACGGCCGGTTCACGCTCACGCTCGGCACCCAGAACTTCTACTGGCTGCACATCGAGCCGCGGCGCGACTGAGCGACCACGGTTCGCCGACCCGCCCGGTGTGGCGGCCGGGCGGTGTCGTCCGCTCCCCGTACCCTGACGGTATGGGTTGGCACCATGAGCTCGGAGTCTTCGATCTGGAGACCACCGGAGTCGATGTCGAGACCGCCCGCATCGTCACCGCGCACGTCGGTCTGCTGAACGAGCAGGGCGAGGTCGTGCACGGCCGCTACTGGCTGCTCGACCCGGAGGTGGAGATCCCCGCCGAGGCGACGGCGGTGCACGGCATCACCACCGCGCTGGCGCGGGAGAAGGGAATGGACGCCGGCGCAGGCGTCGCGGCGATCGTCGACCAGCTCCGTCGGCTGTTCGCCCGCGCCATCCCCGTCGTCGCATACAACGCCCCCTACGACTTCACCCTGCTCGACCGGGAGGCACGCCGCCACGGCGTGGAGCCCCTCGACTCCCCCGGGCCCATCGTCGACCCGCTGGTCATCGACCGCGCCGTGGACAAGTTCCGTCCCGGCAAGCGCACCCTCACTGTCGCGGCCGATCATTACGGCGTCTCCCTGACCGACGCGCACGACGCCGGGGCCGACGCGATCGCCGCGGGCCGCGTCGCCCAGGCCATGGCGCTCCGTCACGCCGAGCACCTCTCGATCGACGCCGCGGAGCTGCACCTCAAGCAGATCGACTGGTGCCGCGAGCAGGCCGCCGATTTCCAGGACTACATGCGCCGCGTGCGCGATCCGGAGTTCACCGCCTCCGGCGACTGGCCCCTGCGCTGAGCAGAGCCGCGCACTCCACCGCCTCCGCCACCCCGATTCAGGACGACCGTCGCCACGTCTGCTGCCGTTCGGGACGACCGCGGTGCGGCGCCGGCCCGCAGATGTCCCGTAACACAGCGGTCACCGGACGCGGCAGCGCCGGCAGCGACCGCCGAGCACGGCGGCGCAGCTCCGGTACAGGACGACTGCCACCACGTCTGCTGCGGTTCGGGACGACCGCGGTGCGGCGCCGCGCAGCAAACGTCCCCTGACAGAGCAGTCGCCGCGCGGACGCGGCTCTCCGCCTCCCGGGCTGGGGGTTCTCCCCCAACTCGCTGAACGCTAGTGTCGTCGGCATGAGCGATCACAACCTGAACCCTCAGCCCCTCCCGCCGCAGCAGCAGCCGCAGTACGCTGCCGCCCCGCCCGCGCAGCCCGGCTACAACACCCTGGCGATCGTGGGCTTCATCCTGGCCTTCTTCGTCAACGTCGTGGGAGTCATCCTGGGCTTCGTCGCCCTCTCGCAGATCAAGCGCACCGGTGAGCAGGGCCGCGGTCTCGCGATCGCCGCCATCATCATCGGCTTCGCGGAGATCCTCCTCGGCATCATCTTCACGATCATCATCATCGCCTCGATCGGCGTCGCGGCCGCCAACTACAACAGCTACTGAGCACGCGGCGCAGCGCACGAAGAGGCCCCCGTCGTATCGACGGGGGCCTCTTCGTGCGCTGCGGCCGAGCCGCTGCGTCTTACTTGCCGAAGTTCTTGTAGCGCGAGTTGAACTTCTCGACACGGCCGGCCGAGTCGAGGATGCGCTGCTTGCCGGTGTAGAAGGGGTGCGACTCGGAGGAGATCTCGACGTCGATCACCGGGTAGGTGTTGCCGTCCTCCCACTCGATGGTCTTCTCGCTGGAGACGGTGGAGCGGGTGAGGAACGTCGCACCCGAGGCCAGGTCGCGGAAAACAACCGGAGCGTAGTCGGGGTGGATGCCAGTCTTCATCAGGACTTCCTTGTTGCGTTGGTTTCGGTCGGTCGGGCCCGCGTTACAGAAGCGCGAGCGGAAAGCTCTCGGCCGCCACGAGGCAGAATGACTCGGGAGCCAGCTATCGAGTTTAGCAGATGACTCAGCCGGCGGTGGTCTGACGCGCCCGCGCGGTGTAGCGGCCGTCGGTCTCGACGAGCTCGACGTCGACGCCGAAGGTGTCGCTGAGGCTCTCGCTCGTGAGCACCTCCCCGATCGGGCCCTGCGCCGAGACCTGGCCGTCCTTGAGCAGGAGGGCGCGGTTGAAACCGAGCGGGATCTCTTCCACGTGGTGCGTGACCATGACGATCGCGGGCGACTTCGCGTCGCTGGCGTAGCCGCCGAGCAGCTGGACGAGCTCCTCGCGGCCGCCCAGGTCGAGGCTGGCCGCGGGCTCGTCGAGGAGGAGGATCTCGGGGTCGGTCATCACCGAGCGCGCGATCTGGACGCGCTTCTGCTCGCCGTCGCTCAGGCTGCCGAAGGTGCGCTGCGCGAGGTGCTCCAGGTGCCACTCGCCGAGCACGCGCAGGGCGCGACGCTCGTCGATCTCCTCGTAGAGCTCGTTCCAGCGGCCGGTCACGGCGTACGCGGCCGTCATGACGACGTCGAGCACGGTCTCCTTGCGCGGGATGCGGCGGGCGAGGGCGCTCGACGCGAACCCGATCAGCGGGCGCAGCTCCGCGAGGTCGCTCTGGCCGAGCGTCTCGCCGAGGACGACGGCCTCGCCTCCGGAGGGATGGAGAGCCGCCGCCGCGATCTGCAGCAGCGTGGTCTTGCCCGCGCCGTTGGGGCCGAGCACGACCCAGCGCTCGTCCGGCTGAACGGCCCAGTCGACGCCTTGGAGGACGGCGTTGCCGTCCCGGGTCACGGACACGTCTGAGAGCTGGAGAACGCTGCTGGCCATGCCCTCTAGCCTACCCATGCGAGGAGGTCGGAACCGACCGTGACAGGCCCCCCGGAGCGCTACCGGCTCACCGATCGGTAGATGTCACGTGTCTGCTCCGCGATCGCGGCCCAGCTGAACGACGTCTCGGCGCGCTCGCGGCCGGCCTGACCCATCCGAGCGGCCCGCTCCGGGTCGCTCACGACCTCCGTCAGGGCCGCCGCGAGGTCGCGGACGAACCCGTCGGGGTCGGTCGGCGTCCCGGTGCCGTCCTGGAGCTGATCGATCGGCACGAGCCGGCCGGTGACGCCGTCGACGATGACCTCGGGGATGCCTCCGGTCGCGGTCCCGACGACCGGGAGGCCGCACGCCATCGCCTCGAGGTTGACGATCCCCAGCGGCTCGTAGATCGACGGGCACACGAAGACGGTGGAGGCCGTGAGGGCGATCCGCAGCTCCTCGTTGGTCAGGAGCCGGTCGATCCACACGACGCCGTCGCGTTCGGCCTGCAGCTGCTCGACGAGGCCGCTCACCTCGGCCAGGATCTCCGGGGTGTCGGGCGCGCCGGCGCACAGCACGAGCTGCACGTCGGACGGGAGCATCCGCGCGGCCCGCAGCAGATAGGGCAGGCCCTTCTGGCGGGTGATCCGCCCGACGAAAACGACGGCCGGTCGCGTCGGGTCGATCCCGAGCGCCCGCGCCCGCTCGTCGTCCGTCAGCGGCGTCCAGCGCTCGAGGTCGATGCCGTTGTAGACGACGGACACGCGCTCCGGTTCCAGCGACGGGTACGAGTTCAGGATGTCGCGGCGCATCCCGTCGCTCACCGCGATGACGCGGTCGGCGGCTTCGAAGGCGGTCTTCTCGACCCAGCTCGACACGCGGTAGCCGCCGCCGAGCTGCTCGGCCTTCCACGGCCGCAGCGGCTCGAGACTGTGCGCGGTGACCACGTGGGGCACGTCGTGCAGCAGCTTCGCCAGGTGGCCGCCGGCGTTGGCGTACCACGTGTGCGAGTGGACGACGTCCGCTCCCCCGCAGTCCTGCGCCATCTGGAGATCGACCCCCAGGGTCGCCAGGGCTCCGTTCGCCTCCCGCAGCTCCGCGGGCACCGGGTACGCCACCGTGTCGGCGGCGTCCCGCGGCTCGCCGAAGCAGCGGACGATCACCTCGATGTCGGCGCGCAGCGCGCGCACGAGCTCGGTGACGTGCACCCCGGCGCCGCCGTAGATGTCCGGCGGGTACTCCCTGGTCAGAAGATCAACGCGCATGTCCAGAACGCTAGTACAGCCCTCCAGTTGCCTCTACTGTGGTGGCATGGCAGCAGGCAGGAAGATCTTCGGCATCGTACTCGCGGGTGGAGAAGGGAAGCGGCTGATGCCGTTGACGGCCGATCGCGCCAAGCCCGCCGTCCCGTTCGGCGGTCAGTACCGGCTCATCGACTTCGCGCTCTCGAACCTCATCAACTCCCAGCTGCGCCAGATGGTCGTGCTCACGCAGTACAAGTCGCACAGCCTCGACCGCCACGTCTCGCAGACCTGGCGCCTCGACGGGATGCTGAACTCCTACATCGCGTCCGTCCCGGCCCAGCAGCGCCTCGGCAAGCGCTGGTTCAGTGGATCGGCCGACGCGATCCTGCAGAGCCTCAACCTGCTCCGCGACGAGAAGCCCGACATCGTCGTGGTGGTGGGCGCCGACCACGTCTACCGCATGGACTTCGCGCAGATGATCCAGGCCCACATCGACTCGGGAGCGGCGGCGACCGTCGCGGCGATCCGGCAGCCCATCTCGCTCGCCGACCAGTTCGGCGTCATCGAGGTCGACGCCGCGCACCCGGACCGCATCGCCGCCTTCCGCGAGAAGCCGAGCGACCCGGTGGGCCTGCCCGACTCCCCGGACGAGGTGCTCGCCTCGATGGGCAACTACGTCTTCGACGCGGACGCCCTGATCGACGCCGTCATCCGCGACGGCGACCGCCCCGACTCCAACCACGACATGGGCGGCGACATCATCCCGGACTTCGTCTCGCGGGGCGAGGCCGGCGTCTACGACTTCAACAACAACGACCTCCCCGGCTCGACCGACCGCGACCGCTACTACTGGCGCGACGTGGGGACGATCGACTCGTTCTTCGAGGCCCACCAGGATCTGATCTCGGCGCTGCCGGTCTTCAACCTGTACAACCGCGAGTGGCCGATCTTCAGCCAGGTGCTCAACTCCCCGCCGGCCAAGATCGTCCGCGACGGCCGCGGTGCGCTCGGCACCACCATCGACTCCATCGTGTCGCTCGGCTCGGTGATCTCGGGCGCGCACCTGGAGCGCAGCGTGCTGGGTCCGTGGGCGAAGGTCGACTCCGGCGCGAAGGTCGTGGACTCCGTCGTGTTCGAGCGCGCCGTCATCGAGCCGAACGCGTTCGTCGGCCGTGCCATCCTGGACAAGGACGTCGTGGTGGCCGAGGGCGCCCGTATCGGCGTGGATCCGGCACGGGACCGCGCGCGCGGTTTCACCGTCACGGAGTCCGGCATCACCGTCGTCGGCAAGGGAGTTCACGTCGTTCCATGACGTCCGCACACACGCACCAGCAGCACCCGCAGCAGCACCCGCAGTCCCCGGCCTCGTTCCTCGTCGTCCTCGACGCCGACTCGACCCTCATCCACGACGAGGTGATCGAGCTGCTCGCCGAGGAGGCGGGCGCGCGTTCCGAGGTCGCCGAGATCACCGAGCGCGCCATGCGCGGGGAGCTCGACTTCGCGCAGAGCCTGCGTGAGCGCGTGCGCGCCCTGGCCGGCCTCCCCGTCTCGGTCTTCGAACGCGTCGGTGAGCGCATCCGCGTCACGGACGGCGTCCCGGAGCTCATCGCCGGCGTTCAGGCCGCCGGCGGGCTCGTCGGCGTCGTCTCCGGCGGTTTCCACGAGCTGCTCGACCCGCTCGGCGCCCGGCTCGGACTCGACCGCTGGCGCGCCAACCGCCTCGCCGTGCGCGACGGGGAGCTGACGGGCGAGGTCGAGGGACCGATCGTCGACGCCGAGGCCAAGGCGCACGCGCTGCGCGAGTGGGCCGACGCGGCGGGCGTTCCGCTCCGGCGGACGCTCGCGATCGGCGACGGAGCCAACGATCTGCGCATGATGGCGCAGGCCGGGCTCTCGATCGCGTTCAACGCCAAGCCGCGGGTGCGGGCCGAGGCCGATCTCGTGATCGACCGCCAGGACCTCGCCCAGGTGCTCCCCCTTCTCGGCCTCCGCGGCTGAGAGGGCCCGGGAAGGGCTCCCCGCTTCTGTCGCTGCGCCGATCCCCGCGCACCTCGCGGCCTCCGGAGGATTTCCCGCCGGCTCCGCTACGAATCTCCTCCGCAACCCGCCATACCCGGGCGTGTCACGTCGCCCATCCTCCGTTCCCTGCGGCGCCTAGTGCCCCATCCCGAGACCGCCGTCGACCGGGATGACCGCTCCGGAGATGTACCCGGCGTCGTCGCCCGCGATCCAGGTGACGACCTTCGCCACCTCGTTCGGCGACGCGAACCGGCCGGCCGGGATGCTCTTCTTGTATTCGGCCTGCTGCGTCTCGGGCAGGGCGGCCGTCATGTCCGTCTCGATGAATCCGGGTGCGACGACGTTGGCTGTGATGCCGCGGGCGCCGAGCTCGCGCGTGATCGAGCGCGCCATTCCGACGAGGCCGGCCTTCGAGGAGGCGTAGTTGACCTGACCGGCGCCGCCGAACAGGCCCACCACGCTCGAGATGAGGACGATGCGGCCGAAGCGGGCCTTCAGCATGCCCTTGTTGGCGCGCTTGACGACGCGGAAGGCGCCGCCGAGGTTGGTCTCGATGACGCTGTCGAACTCGTCGTCGGTCATGCGCATGAGCAGCGTGTCCTTCGTGATACCGGCGTTGGCGACCACGATCTCCACCGGGCCGAGCTTCTCCTCGATCTCGGTGAACGCCGCGTCGATCGACGCGGTGTCGGTCACGTCGGCGCGCACCGTCAGCGCCCCCTCCGGCCCCTCGCCCGAGCGGGCGGTGACGGCGACGCGGTGGCCCTGGGCCACGAACTCCTCGGCGATCGCGTAGCCGATCCCGCGGTTGCCGCCGGTGACGAGCACGGTGCGCTGCGTGGTCATGTGGTGATTTCCCTTCGAATAGAACGGGTACCAGTCTATGGACGTACGCTTGAGGGGAATCCTCATGAAGACCACGCGCCCCACGCTCACGAACTTGCCGACCTCGCCCGACGAGGAACGCCACCACCGGATGATCCGGTACTCGGTGGCGATGGGCATCCGCGTCGTCTGCCTCATCGTGGCGGTGCTGGTCCCGGGCTGGTGGGCGGCCGTCCCGATCGTCGCGGCGGTGTTCCTCCCCTACGTCGCCGTCGTGCTCGCGAACGTGCACGGGGACCCGCGTCGAGGAGAAGCCCAGCGTCCGGGCAATATCCTTCCCATGACGCCTCCGCCGCCGGGTGGCGGCCACGAGAAGCAGGAGGGCCAGTGATCGGATTCGGGGAGCCCGAGCCTCTGACGTGCTCGCGTGCCGGGTGCCGCGAGACGGCGACGTGGCGGATCGAGTGGCGCAACCCCCGGATCCACACCGCCGACCGGGTCAAGGTGTGGCTGGCCTGCGCGGAGCACGTGGAGTTCCTGCGGGAGTTCCTGGCCGCGCGCGACTTCCCGCTCGCGGTGAAGCCGGTTGTTGCGGCGGCGTCGGACGCGGAGCCGGTGGCGGCCGACGAGCGGACCGGCGCGTGAGCGCGGGTGGGGGCTGGCGGTTCGCCTTCTCCAAACGCTGGCTCGGTTACCTGGCGTTCGCCGTGGCGTTCGCGATCGCCTGCGGGTTCCTCTCCAACTGGCAGTTGGCGCGCAGCAAGGAGGCGGCGGCTGCGAACGCTCTCATCGCGCAGAACTTCGACTCGAAGCCCGTGCCCTTGACCGAGGAGCTCCCCTCTCTGACGGCGTACGCGAAGAATCAGGAATGGACGCGCGTCACCGTCACGGGCACCTACGAACCCGACCGCCAGCTGCTGGCGCGGAACCGGCCGTTCAACGGCAACCCGGGCTTCGAGGTCCTCACCCCGCTGCGCACGGCCGACGGCGCGCTCTTCATCGTCGACCGCGGCTGGGTGCCGACCGGGAACGACTCCGACGACCCCGACACGGTGCCGGCGCCGCCGACCGGTACCGTCACCGTCGTGGCGCGCCTCAAGGCCAGCGAGCCGGCGATATCCGGCCGCACCGCGTCGGGTGACCAGGTGGGCACGATCCAGCTCTCGGTGGTCAAGGAGAAGCTCGGCGGAGCCGACGTCTACACGGGCGCCTACGGCCTCCTGGACACCGAGGACCCCGCTCCCGCCACCGCACCGACCCCGACGGTGACGACACCGCCCACGCAGGACGAGGGCCTCCACTGGTCGTACATGATCCAGTGGATCATCTTCGCGATCATCGGCTTCTTCGGCCTCGGCTACGCGCTGCGAACCGAGTACCGCAAACGCAACGAGGACGACCCCGCCGAGAAGGCGCGTGCGGCCGAACGCGAGCGCAAGCGCGCCCTCAAGCGCACCGACGCCGACGTGGAGGACGAGCTCCTCGACGCCTCCTCCCGCTGACCTCCCGCACATTTGGACCAAATGTGCACTCTGAGACCCTCAGAGTCGACATGTGGTCCAAATGGCGGAGGTCAGGCGAGCGAGATGAGTTCCAGGTAGTCCTTGTTCCAGTGGTCTTCGACGCCGTCGGGCAGGATGAGGACGCGCTCGGGGTTGAGCGCCTCCACCGCGCCCTCGTCGTGGCTGACGAGCACGACGGCCCCCTCGTAGTGCGCCAGCGCGTCGAGGATCTCGTCACGGCTCGCCGGGTCGAGGTTGTTCGTCGGCTCGTCGAGCAGCAGCACGTTGGCGCCGGACACGACGATCATCGCGAGCGCCAGTCGGGTCTTCTCGCCACCGGAGAGCACACCCGCCGGCTTGTGCGCGTCGTCGCCCGTGAACAGGAAGGAGCCCAGCACTCTGCGGGCCTCCGTCTCGGTCAGGCTGGGCGACGACGACACCATGTTCTGCAGCACCGAGCGCTCGACGTCGATCGTCTCGTGCTCCTGCGCGTAGTAGCCGATGCGGAGGCCGTGACCGGGCTCGATCTGACCGGTGTCGGGTCTGTCGACACCCGCGAGCATCCGCAGCAGCGTGGTCTTGCCCGCACCGTTGAGACCGAGCACGACGACCTTCGAGCCGCGGTCGATCGCGAGGTCGACGGCCGTGAAGATCTCGAGCGAGCCGTAGCTCTTCGAGAGGTCCGAGGCCTGCAGCGGCGTGCGTCCGCAGGGGGCCGGGGTCGGGAAGCGTAGCTTCGCCACGCGGTCGACCTGGCGCACCTCGTCCAGGCCGGCGAGCAGCTTCTCCGCTCGCGCCACCATCTGGTGCGCGGCCGCGGCCTTCGTCGCCTTCGCACCGAACTTCGCGGCCTGCAACTGGAGGGCACCGGCCTTCTTCTCGGCGTTGGCGCGCTCCTTCTTGCGACGCTCCTCGTCCGCGGCCCGCTGACGCTGGTAGTTCTTCCAGCCCATATTGTAGACGTCGATGACCTGCCGGTTGGCGTCCAGGTAGAAGACGCGGTTGACCGTCTCGCCCACGAGGTCGACATCGTGCGAGATCACGATGAAGCCGCCCGTGTAGCCCTTGAGGAACTCGCGCAGCCACACGACCGAGTCGGCGTCGAGGTGGTTGGTGGGCTCGTCGAGGATCATCGTGCGCGCGTCCGAGAACAGGATGCGGGCCAGCTCGATGCGACGTCGCTGGCCGCCCGAGAGGGTCTTGAGCGGCTGGTCCAGGATGCGGTCGGGCAGGTTCAGGTTGCTCGCGATGGAGGCGGCCTCCGCCTCCGCGGCATACCCGCCGAGCATGCGGAACTGCTCCTCCAGCCGGCCGTACTTCTTCATGGCCGCCGCCGACACCGCGGCGTCGTCGCTCGCCATGTCGAGCGTCGCCTGCTGCATTCCGAGCACGATGGACCCGAGCCCGCGCGCGTCCAGGATGCGGGTGCGCGCCAGGTCGTCGAGGTTGCCCGAGCGCGGGTCCTGCGGCAGGTAGCCGAGCTCCCCGCTGCGCTCGACCTTGCCGGCGGTCGGAAGCAGGTCTCCCGCGAGCACCTTGGTGAGCGTGGTCTTGCCGGCGCCGTTGCGGCCGACGAGGCCGATCTTGTCGCCGTCGGCGACGCGGAAGCTGACGTCCTCCATCAGGAGGCGGGCGCCGACGCGCAGTTCGAGGCCCTGGACGCTGAGCACGATGAATCCTTGTCTTTCAGAGGTCATCCGCCCCGGACCGAGGTCCGGGGCGGATGGAGGTGATGATGAGGGTGCGGGTCAGATGGCGAAGCCGAGCGCGCGCATCATGTCACGCCCGTCGTCCGTGATCCGCTCCGGGCCCCACGGCGGCATCCACACCCAGTTGATCCGGAACGCCTCGACGATGCCGTCGAGCGACTCGGCGGTCTGCTCCTCCAGCACATCTGTGAGGGGGCAGCCCGCGCTCGTCAACGTCATCGAGATGATGAGAGCGTTGTTCTCGTCGTCCCAGCCCAGATCGTAGATCAGGCCGAGGTCGACGACGTTGATCCCGAGCTCGGGATCCATGACGTTCTTCAGCGCCTCTTCGACCTGGTCGAAGAGCGCCGGACTCAGCGTGGCGACCATGGGACGAGCCTACGCCCCGGCCAGCTCGCCGGCGGAGGCGCTGGCGGACTCGGGTGCGTCGACGTAGCGGTCGTAGCCCTCCTCCTCCAGGCGGTCGGCCAGTTCGGGGCCGCCCTGCTCCGCCACCTTGCCGGCGACGAACACGTGCACGAAGTCCGGCTTGATGTAGCGGAGGATGCGCGTGTAGTGGGTGATCAGGAGGATGCCGAGACCGGTGTTGGCCTTGGCGCGGTTGACGCCCTCCGACACGATCTTCAGCGCGTCGACGTCGAGGCCGGAGTCGGTCTCGTCGAGCACGGCGAACTTCGGCTTGAGCAGCTCGAGCTGGAGGATCTCGTTGCGCTTCTTCTCGCCGCCGGAGAAGCCTTCGTTGACGTTGCGCTCGGCGAACGACGAGTCCATGCGCAGCGCGGCCATGCTCTCGCGGACGTCCTTGACCCAGCTGCGGATCGCGGGCGCCTGACCGTCGATGGCGGTCTTGGCGGTGCGCAGGAAGTTCGTGTTGGTGACGCCGGGGATCTCGACCGGGTACTGCATGGCGAGGAACAGGCCGGCGCGGGCACGCTCGTCGACGCTCATCGCGAGGACGTCCTCGCCGTCGAGTGTGATGGTGCCGCCCGTGACGGTGTACTTCGGGTGGCCGGCGATCGTGTACGCCAGGGTCGACTTGCCCGAACCGTTCGGGCCCATGATGGCGTGGATCTCGCCTTCGCGGATGGTCAGGTCGACGCCGTTCAGGATGGGCTTGGTGCCCTGGTCCGTTTCGACGGTGACGTGCAGGTCGCGGATCTCGAGGACAGACATGGTGTTCAAATCTCTTTCGTAACGTTCGGGTCGATGTAGACGTCGCCGTCGATCAGCTCGACCGCGTAGACGGGGACGGGCTCGTACGCCGGGAGGTTGAGGGGCTTGCCGGTGAGCAGGGAGAACTGGGAGCCGTGCGCCCAGCACTCGAGGGTCTCGCCTTCGACGAAGCCCTCGGACAGCGAGATCTCGCCGTGGGTGCAGGTGTCGCCGATCGCGTGGACGTCGCCCGCGGAGTCTTTGACGACCGCGATCGCGACGCCGTCCACGACGACACGGGTGGCCTGGTTCTCCACCAGCTCCGCGACGGCGAGCACGCGCGTGGCGCCCATCAGCCGGCCGCCACGACGGAGGCCGCCAGCTCCGCCTCGATGGCGGCCTGGAGGCGCTCCTGCAGGGCGGGCGAGCCGATCTGCTGGACGATCTCGAAGAGGAAGCCGCGCACGACGAGTCGGCGCGCCTCCTCCTCCGGGATGCCGCGCGACTGCAGATAGAACAGCTGCTCGTCGTCGAACCGCCCGGTGGCACTGGCGTGACCGGCGCCGACGATGTCGCCGGTCTCGATCTCCAGGTTCGGCACAGAGTCGGCGCGGGCGCCGTCGGTGAGGACCAGGTTGCGGTTCTGCTCGTAGGTGTCGGTGCCGACGGCCTTCGGCCCGATCAGCACGTCGCCGATCCAGACCGTGCGTGCGCCCTCGCCCTGCAGCGCGCCCTTGTAGGTGACGCGGCTGCGGGTCTCGGGGCCGTCGTGATGCACGTACACCTGCTGCTCGAGGTGCTGGCTCGCGTCGGCGAAGTACGCGCCGAGGAGCTCCGCGTCCGAGCGGGCGCCGGCCAGGTGGGCCGACGGGTTCAGGCGGACGATCGAGCCGCCGAGCGTGATGGCGACGTGCTTGAGGCGCGCGCCCTCGGCCAGCTCCGCGAAGTGCGCGGCCACGTGGACGGCCTCGTCGTCCCACTCCTGAACGGTGACGACGGTCACGTCCGCGTCGGCCCCGACGAGGAACTCGACGTTCTCGGCGAGGTGCGCGGCGCCGCTGTTCTGCAGGATGAGCGTGCCGCGGGCGCCCGGTGCGATCTCGACGACCGTGTGCGCGGCGCGCGCGGTGGCGCCGAGGGACGCGCGGGTCACCGTCGCCTCCTTCGCGTCGTCGCCGGAGAAGCCGATCAGCAGTGCCTGCTCGAACGCGGTCCACGCGTTGGCGGAGACGCGGTCCTCCGGGAGGCCGGCGGCACCGATGCGGACGTCGTCGCGAGCGATCCACGAGGTGGTCACGCCGGGGGCGTCGACGACATCGACGGTGTATGGGGAGCCGTCGAGCTCACCGGTGAGGAGCTCGGTGAGCCGCGCGACGGGCGTGTACTTCCACATGACCTCGCGGCCGGTGACCGCCGGGAAGTCGGCGACGTCGGTCGAGGTGAAGCGCTCGGAACGGGTCTGGACGGGGACGGGCGCGCGCATGTGGGACGGAGCGACGGCCGCCGGGTCGATCGTGGGGGTCGTGGACGTCATTTCAGCCGACAGAGCCTTCCATGCCCATCTCGATGAGCTTGTTGAGTTCGAGTGCGTATTCCATCGGGAGCTCGCGAGCGATCGGCTCGATGAAGCCGCGGACGATCATGGCCATCGCCTCGTCCTCCGGCATGCCCCGGGACATCAGGTAGAAGAGCTGCTCCTCGCTCACCCGCGAGACGGTCGCCTCGTGGCCGAGCTGCACGTCGTCCACCCGGATGTCGATCGCCGGGTAGGTGTCGGAGCGCGAGATCGTGTCGACCAGCAGGGCGTCGCAGCGCACCGTGTTGGCGGCGTGGTGCGCGTTCGCATCCACCCGCACCTCGCCGCGATAGCCGGCACGGCCGCCGCCGCGCGCGATCGACTTCGAGACGATCGACGACTGCGTGTAGGGCGCCATGTGGATCATCTTCGCTCCGGCGTCCTGGTGCTGGCCCGGGCCCGCGAAGGCGACCGAGAGGGTCTCCCCCTTGGCGTGCTCGCCCATCAGGTAGATCGACGGGTACTTCATCGTCACCTTGGAACCGATGTTGCCGTCGATCCACTCCATGGTCGCGCCCTCGGCCGCGGTGGCCCGCTTGGTCACGAGGTTGTAGACGTTGTTGGACCAGTTCTGGATGGTCGTGTAGCGCACGCGCGCGTTCTTCTTCACGATGATCTCGACGACCGCCGAGTGCAGCGAGTCCGACTTGTAGATCGGGGCGGTGCAGCCCTCGATGTAGTGGACGTAGCTGCCCTCGTCGGCGATGATCAGCGTGCGCTCGAACTGGCCCATGTTCTCCGTGTTGATGCGGAAGTAGGCCTGGAGCGGGATCTCGACGTGGACGCCCTTCGGAACGTAGACGAACGAGCCGCCCGACCACACGGCGGTGTTCAGTGCGGCGAACTTGTTGTCGCCGGAGGGGATGACCGTTCCGAAGTACTCTTCGAAGAACTCGGGGTGCTCCTTGAGCGCCGTGTCCGTGTCCATGAAGATCACGCCCTGGGCCTCGAGCTCCTCGTTGATCTGGTGGTAGACGACCTCGGACTCGTACTGCGCGGCGACGCCGGCGACGAGGCGCTGGCGCTCCGCCTCGGGGATGCCCAGCTTCTCGTACGTGTTCTTGATGTCCTCGGGCAGGTCCTCCCAGGTCTGGGCCTGCTTCTCCGTGGATCGCACGAAGTACTTGATGTTGTCGAAGTCGATCTCCGACAGGTCCGCGCCCCAGGTGGGCATCGGCTTGCGCTCGAAGAGCTGGAGCGCCTTGAGACGCCGTTGCAGCATCCAGTCCGGTTCGTCCTTCAGCGCGGAGATGTCGGTGACCACCTCCGGCGAGAGGCCGCGACGCGCGGAGGCGCCCGCCGCGTCGGAGTCGGCCCAGCCGAACTCGTACTGCCCGAGGCTGTTGAGTTCTGGCCGGTCGATCAGGATGTCTGACATGTCTACCTCTTTCCTTCCACTCGTAACCGGATATCAGTCCGGCTCATTCCTCTCGGGCGGCAAGCGCTGGCCTGCCGATCGGGCGTCCTGATTGTGCGGGTGGCTGGTGTGCGAACCTAAAATGATCGAAGACGACGGGCGACTGTGCCCTGGCCGCTTCGCGTCGGACTGCCGTTCTCGGCAGGGGCGCGGGCGGGCACGCGCAGGAGCGCGTTCTCGAACCCATCGATTCTACAGGTGCGGGCCGGTAAATGTAGAGGCGCGCCCTGCGCGTTGGCCGAGTATCCGAACCACACCGAGAAAGCCCCTAGGAAGACATGAAGCGCATCATCGCCTGGCTGCCCGACCGCGTCGACACCCGGCTGAAGGTGATCGGCTGGGTCTACCTGGTCGGCCAGATCGTGCTGGTGGGCACCGGGGGCCTCGTCCGGCTGACCTCGAGCGGCCTCGGCTGCCCGACCTGGCCGAAGTGCACGGACGACTCCTTGGTCAACACGCCCGAGATGGGCATCCACGGGGTGATCGAGTTCGGCAACCGCCTGCTGGGCGTCGTGCTCGGCATCATCGCCATCGTCGCCTTCCTGATGGTGCTCAAGTTGCGCCGGTCACGTCCGGAGCTCTTCTGGCTCACGCTTCTCGCCGGGCTCGGCATCCCCGCACAGGCCGTGATCGGCGGCCTCAGCGTGCTCACGGACCTCAACCCGTACGTGGTGGGACTGCACTTCGTGATCTCGACGGTCCTCGTCGCGCTGTGCGCGGCCTTCCTCCTGCGTCTCTACGCCGTGCCCGGCCCCCGGGTGCGCGCCGTTCCCGCCTGGTTCGCCGGCCTGGCGCACCTCACCAGCTTCGTCGTCGCTGTCACCATCGTCGTCGGCATCCTGACGACCGGCTCCGGGCCGCACTCGGGTGACACCAAGGCGAGCCGCAACGGGCTGAACCCCGAGATCCTGGAGCACGTGCACGCGATCCCGGCCTACGTGACCTTCGGGCTCACGCTGGTGCTCGTCATCGCGTCGCTCCGCATCCGGACGACCCCGGTGCACCGCTACGCGATGTACCTGCTGGCGGTGGAGGTGCTCCAGATCGCCGTGGGCCTCATCCAGGCGAACACCGGACTGCCGGGGATCCTGGTCGGCATCCACATGATGCTCGCTGCGCTGCTCGCGGCGGCGATGACTGCCGTCGTCATGTCGCTGAAGGCGCCCGTCGCAGCCGACGACGCGCACGAGGGGTCAGCGGTCAGCGGAGCCGTCGCCGCGTAGCAGCTCACCGACGAGGGCGTCGCGATCCTCGTCGTGGAACCGCACCCGGTGCACGGCGCCCTCGTCGAAGCGGAACCCCACCGACGAGGCCAGCCGGCGGCTGACCTCGTTGCCGACCAGGCACTCCCACCGCAGTCGCTCGAACCCCAGGCCGTCGGTGGCGAGCGCATACGCGCAGACCGCCGTGAGGGCTTCCCGCATCACCCCGCGGCCGCGCGATCCCGGCTCGAGCCAGCAGCCGAGCGACGCCGAACCCGCCTTCTCGTCACGCCGCACCTCGACGACGCCGAGCAGCGGGGCGGTCTCCCCCGGCCGGATCGCCCACACCGTGTACTGCCCGCTCGCCAGGCCGTGCGGGCAGTAGCTGCGGACGAAGAACTCCGCGCTCGCGCGGGTGTACGGCTGCGGGAGCGGGACCCACCGCGAGGTGTCCTCGTCCTGGCACGCGGCCAGGACGGCGGGGATGTCGCTCTCGCGAGGGGCGTCGAGCACGAGCCGCGGCGTCCTGAGGGTCAGCACCCTCCGACGCTAGCAGCGGCGCCGGAGGCCGGGCCAGAGCGGGTCGGGCAGGCCGTACCCCGCTGCCGACGGCTCAGAACGGCAGCAGCGGGTCGATCGCGACGGCGAGGAAGATCAGGGTCAGGTAGGCGATGGAGCCGTGGAAGACGCGCATCGGCGACACCGATTCGTGCCGGATGGCGAGGTTGTAGAGGCGGTGCGACTCGTAGAGGAACCAGCCGCCCACCACGACCGAGATCGCGATGTAGAAGAGGCCCATGTGCGCGACGGGGATGAGCAGCAGCGAGCACGCCACCATCGCCCATGCGTAGAGGATGACCTGCAGTCCGACGACGGCGCGGCCGCGGACGACCGCGAGCATGGGAACGCCCGCGTCCTTGTAGTCGGTGCGGTACTTCATCGACAGCGGCCAGTAGTGCGGCGGCGTCCAGAGGAAGATGATGCCGAAAAGGATGAACGGCGTCCAGTCGAGGGATCCCGTGACGGCCGCCCAGCCGATGAGCACGGGCATGCAGCCCGCGACCCCGCCCCACACGATGTTCTGCGGGGTGCGGCGCTTGAGGATGAGCGTGTAGAAGACGACGTACAGGAGGATCGCGACGACCGAGAGCGCAGCGGCGAGCCAGTTCGTGAAGACGGCCAGCACGACGACCGAGGCGATTCCCAGCACCCACGAGAACACGAGCGCCTCGCGGTCGCTCAGCTCGCCGGTGACGAGCGGCCGGTTCTTCGTGCGCCGCATCACGCGGTCGATGTCGCGGTCGATATAGCAGTTGAACGCGCCGGCGGAGCCCGCCGACATGTAGCCGCCGACCACCGTGGCCAGCACGAGCCAGAGGTTCGGGATGCCGTTCGCGGCGAGGATCATCGTCGGGACCGTCGTGACGAGCAGCAGCTCGACGACACGCGGCTTGGTCAGCGAGATGTACGCCTTGACCTTGCGCGCGAGGCCGATTCGGCCCGGATCGACACGGCTCTCTACAGCGACGTCCATTGCTCCTCGTGATGTTCGCTCGTGCGACCGGGGCGGCGCCGTTCGGGCGACCGCCGTCGTGGTCGAAGTCCTGCTGATCGCAGTCATGAGCAAGTCTACGACACCTCCGCGCCGGTACCCCGCTCCGAGCCGCTTCACAACCCGCTGAGGGAAGAGGGCACGTTTCGTGCGTGTTACCTATACTTGGAGGTGCTCGCCAGCCGGAGCCCGTTTCCCGTACGGCCGTTTGTAGGTGTCATCACGCAGACGGGGGCCTGGCGCCGATGACGTCCACGGCGCGCACTACCTCAACCGGTGCGGGTTTCACGACGACCCTCACCACATCTACGAAGGGTCAGTTTTCACGTGGCAGCTCTGCAGTGGGATCCCATTGACAACAAGGCGGTAGACACGGCGCGCGTCCTCGCGGCCGATGCGGTGGAGAAGGTGGGCAACGGTCATCCCGGTACGGCGATGAGCCTGGCCCCGGCCGCGTACCTCCTGTTCCAGAAGGTCATGCGCCGCGACCCCCACGACCAGCACTGGCTGGGCCGCGACCGCTTCATCCTCTCGGCGGGTCACAGCTCGCTCACCCAGTACGTGCAGCTCTACCTCGGCGGTTACGGCCTCGAGCTCGACGACCTCAAGGCGCTCCGCACCTGGGGCTCCCTGACCCCCGGACACCCGGAGTACGGCCACACCGATGGCGTGGAGATCACCACCGGCCCGCTCGGCCAGGGCATCTCCTCCTCGGTGGGCTTCGCCTACGCCGCCCGCTACGAGCGCGGCCTGTTCGACCCGGAGGCCGAGCCGGGCACCAGCCCGTTCGACCACTTCGTCTACGTGATCGCCGGTGACGGCGACCTGCAGGAGGGTGTGAGCTCCGAGGCCTCGAGCCTCGCCGGCCACCAGCAGCTCGGCAACCTGATCGCCATCTACGACAGCAACCAGATCTCGATCGAGGACGACACCAACATCGCCTTCACCGAGGATGTCAAGGCCCGCTACGAGGCCTATCACTGGCATGTGCAGGTGGTCGACTGGAAGAAGACCGGCGTCTACACGGAGGACGTCCAGGCGCTCAACGACGCGATCGTCGCCGCGCAGGGCGTGACCGACAAGCCGTCCCTCATCATCCTCAAGACCATCATCGGCTGGCCGTCGCCGAAGAAGCAGAACACCGGCAAGATCCACGGCTCCGCCCTGGGCGCCGACGAGCTGCGCGCGGTCAAGGAGGTGCTCGGCTTCGACCCCGAGAAGACCTTCGAGGTCGCCGACGAGGTCATCGAGCACACCCGCAAGGCCGTCGAGCGCGGCGCCGAGCAGCGCGCCGAGTGGCAGAAGGGCTTCGACGCCTGGGCCGCCGCCAATCCCGAGCGCAAGCAGCTCCTCGACCGCCTGCTCACCGGTGAGCTGCCCGAGGGCGTCGAAGAGGCGCTCCCCGTCTTCGAGGCGGGCAAGGACGTCTCCACCCGCGCCGCGAGCGGCAAGGTGCTCAACGCCATCGCGCCGATCATGCCCGAGCTCTGGGGCGGCTCCGCCGACCTCGCGGAGTCGAACAACACCACCATCGAGGGCGGCGCGTCGTTCGTGCCGACCGAGCACTCGACCCACGAGTGGACCGGCAACCCGTACGGGCGCGTCCTGCACTTCGGCATCCGCGAGCACGCGATGGCCGCGATCCTCAACGGCATCGTGCTGCACGGCCCGACCCGGCCGTTCGGCGGCACGTTCCTGATCTTCAGCGACTACATGCGCCCGGCCGTTCGCCTGGCCGCGCTGATGCAGGTCCCGTCGATCTTCGTCTGGACGCACGACTCCGTCGCCCTCGGCGAGGACGGCCCGACGCACCAGCCGATCGAGCAGCTGTCGACGCTCCGCGCGATCCCGCACCTCGACGTCGTGCGCCCCGGCGACGCCAACGAGGTCGCGTACGCCTGGAAGACGATCCTCGAGCGCCGCAAGGGCCCGGCCGGCATCGCGCTGACCCGCCAGAACATCCCGGTGTTCGAGCGTGGGGACGGCGACGCCAGCGGCGACACCCTCGCGTCCGCGAAGAACGTCGCGAAGGGCGCCTACGTCCTGGCCGAGGCGCCAGGCGGCACCCCGGACGTCCTGTTCATCGCCACCGGCTCCGAGGTGCAGATCGCGCTCGAGGCCCGCGAGGTGCTGCGCGGCGAGGGCATCAACGCCCGCGTCGTCTCGGCCCCGTCGCTCGAGTGGTTCCACGAGCAGCCCGCCGAGTACCAGGAGCACGTCCTCCCCGCGTCGGTGAAGGCCCGCGTCTCGATCGAGGCCGGCCTCTCCCTCAGCTGGGACAAGATCGTCGGCGACCACGGCCGCAGCGTCTCGATCGAGCACTTCGGTGCCTCGGCCGACTACAAGACCCTGTTCCGCGAGTTCGGCATGACCACCGAGCACGCCGTCGCCGCCGCGAAGGAATCGCTCGCGTCGCTCTGAGCGCGGGCACGAGGAGATAGAAGAGAAATGACCGACACCACTCCCACCGCACAGCTCTCCGCCGCGGGCGTCAGCATCTGGCTCGACGACCTGTCCCGCGAGCGGATCGCCACCGGCGGCCTGCAGAAGCTCATCGCCGAGAAGAACGTGGTCGGTGTGACCACCAACCCGACGATCTTCGCCGCCGCGCTCAGCAAGGGCGAGGCGTACGCCGACCAGGTGAAGAGCCTGGCCGCGGCCGGCACCAGCGTCGAGGACGCGATCTTCGAGATCACGACCGACGACGTCGCCGCCGCGAGCGACATCTTCCACGAGGTCTACGAGCAGACCGAGGGCACCGACGGGCGCGTCTCGATCGAGGTCGAGCCGGGCCTCGCGCACGACGCCGCCGGAACCATCGAACAGGCCAAGAAGCTCGCCGCCAAGGTCGACAAGCCCAATGTGCTCATCAAGATCCCCGCGACGGTCGAGGGCCTCGAGGCCATCACCGAGACGATCGCGGCCGGGATCAGCGTCAACGTGACCCTGATCTTCAGCCTCGACCGTTACCGCGGCGTCATCGACGCGTACCTCACCGGGCTCGAGAAGGCCAAGGCCGCGGGCATCGACCTCTCCGGCATCCAGTCGGTCGCCTCGTTCTTCGTCTCGCGCGTCGACACCGAGATCGACAAGCGCCTGGCCGCCATCGGCACCGACGAGGCCGACGCCCTCAAGAGCAAGGCCGGCGTCGCCAACGCCCGCCTCGCCTACGAGGTGTACGAGCAGGCGTTCGCCTCCGACCGCGCCAAGGCCCTCGTGGCCGCCGGCGCCAACGAGCAGCGTCCGCTCTGGGCTTCCACCGGCGTCAAGGACCCGAGCCTGCCCGACACGCTCTACGTGACCGAGCTCGTCGCACCGAACACCGTCAACACCATGCCGGAGAAGACGCTCGACGCGACGTTCGACCACGGCGTCATCACCGGCGACACCGTCACCGGCAACTACGCCGACGCGAAGGGCGTGCTCGACGCGCTCGCCGCCCTCGGCGTCGACTACGACGACGTGACCGCCACCCTCGAGCGCGAGGGCGTGGACAAGTTCAACGTCTCGTGGGCCGAGCTGGTCGAGACCGTGAAGACCGCACTGGAGGGCGCCAAGTGACCTTCCGCATCCATGTCACCGGGCCGGCCGCGGACGCGGTCGCCTCGGTCGTCCCGCAGCTCGTGGCCGACAAGGTCGCGTCCGGCATCACCGCGCTCGACCCGGCCCTCTGGGGTCCCGACGCCGAGCCCGAGGCGTCCAAGCGCCTCGGCTGGACGGAGGCCGTCGCGATCTCCCGGCCCCTCGTCGCCGAGATCGTCGCCCTCCGCGAGCAGCTGCACGCCCGCGGCGTCGACCACATCGTGCTCGGCGGAATGGGCGGCTCGTCGCTCGCCCCCGAGGTCATCACGCGGACGGCCGAGGCCGAGCTCACCGTGCTCGACTCGACCGACCCCGGGCAGGTGCTCGCGGCTCTCCGCGACCGCCTCGACCGCACCGCCGTCGTGATCTCGTCGAAGTCGGGTTCGACCCTCGAGACCGACAGTCAGAAGCGCATCTACGAGAAGTGGTTCCGCGAGGCCGGCATCGACCCGACGGAGCGCATCATCGTCGTGACCGACCCGGGCTCCCCGCTGGACGAGTCGGCGCGCGCCGCCGGCTACCGCGTATTCAACGCCGACCCCAACGTCGGCGGACGCTACTCGGCGCTGACCGCGTTCGGCCTCGTGCCGTCCGGCCTCGCCGGCGTCGACATCGCCGAGCTGCTCGACGAGGCGGAAGCCACATCGCTCGAACTCGCCGTCGACCGCGAGGACAACCCGGGTCTGGTGCTCGGCGCGGCCATCGCCGGGACGAACCCGCTCAAGGACAAGCTCGGCATCGTCTCCGACGGCACCCACATCGTGGGCTTCGCCGACTGGGCGGAGCAGCTGATCGCCGAGTCCACCGGCAAGGAGGGCACCGGGCTCCTCCCGGTCGTCCTCGACACGCTGGCCCCCGAGCTCGAGCTGAAGCCCGCCGACCTGCAGGTCGTCCGCCTCGTCGCGAACGCGGAGGCGCACCACTTGTTCCCGGCCGACCGTCACGAGGGCGAGATCCTCGTCTCGGGCAGCCTCGGCGCTCAGCTCCTCGTGTGGGAGTACGCGGTCGCCGTCGCGGGTCGCCTGCTGGGCATCAACCCGTTCGACCAGCCGGACGTGGAGGCGGCCAAGGCCGCCGCCCGCGCGCTGCTGGACGACCGCCCCGAGGCCGCGGCCCCGGCGTTCACCGCGGGCGGTATCGAGGTCCGCGAGACGGGCACCTTCCTGGGCGACGCGACCACCCTCGACGCCGCCGTGGACGCCCTGCTCGCGCAGCTCGGCCCGGACGGCTACGTGTCGGTGCAGGCCTACGTGAACCGCCTCGCGCTCCCCCAGCTCGAGGGTGTGCGCGACCTGCTCGCCGCCAAGGCGAAGCGTCCCGTCACCTTCGGCTGGGGACCGCGGTTCCTGCACTCCACCGGGCAGTTCCACAAGGGCGGCCCGGCCGTCGGCGTCTTCCTGCAGATCACGGCGGCCGCTCCGGAGGACCTCGAGATCCCGGACCGACCGTTCACCTTCGGCCAGCTCATCCAAGCCCAGGCCGCCGGTGACGCCAGCGTGCTCGGCGCGCACGGCCGTCCGGTGCTCACCCTCACCCTCACGAACCCCGAGGCGGACGTCGTCTCGCTGTTCGAGGCCGTCAACTGACCAGCGGCGCCCCGCGCCGACCAAGGAGATCGATGTCCCCGGTGGAAATCACCCCGGAGTTCAACCCGCTGCGGTTGGCCTCCGATCGACGCCTCAACCGCATCGCCGGACCCAGCAGTCTCATCATCTTCGGTGTGACGGGAGACCTCTCCCGCAAGAAGCTGATGCCGGCCGTGTACGACCTCGCCAACCGCGGCCTCCTGCCGCCCGGGTTCTCGCTCGTCGGGTTCGCCCGGCGCGACTGGGAGGACCAGGACTTCGAGAAGGTCGTCCACGACGCGGTCATGCAGTACGCACGCACCCCGTTCGACGAGGACGTCTGGAAGCAGCTCGCACAGGGCATCCGCTTCGTCCCCGGCGAGTTCGACGACGATGCGGCGTTCGAGCGCCTCAAGGAGACCGTCGAGGAGCTGGACCGTGAGCGCGGGACCATGGGCAACCATGCGTTCTACCTCTCGATCCCGCCGAAGGCGTTCCCCATCGTGACGGAGCAGCTGCGCCGTTCCGGCCTGGCCGACCAGTCCGGCGAGGGCTGGCGCCGCGTCGTCATCGAGAAGCCGTTCGGGCACGACCTCCAGTCGGCCCGCGAGCTCAACGCGGTGGTCGAGACGGTCTTCCCGGCCGACTCGGTGTTCCGCATCGACCACTACCTCGGCAAGGAGACAGTCCAGAACATCCTGGCGCTGCGCTTCGCGAACGAGCTGTACGAGCCGATCTGGAACGCGAACTACGTGGACCACGTGCAGATCACGATGGCCGAGGACATCGGCGTCGGCGGACGTGCCGGATACTACGACGGGATCGGCGCCGCGCGCGACGTCATCCAGAACCACCTGCTCCAGCTCCTCGCCCTCACGGCGATGGAGGAGCCCATCTCGTTCGACGCCGCGGACCTCCGCGCCGAGAAGGAGAAGGTCCTCGCCGCGGTGCGCCTGCCCAAGGACCTCGCCACGGCGACGGCCCGCGGGCAGTACTCGAGCGGCTGGCAGGGCGGCGAGAAGGTCGTCGGCTTCCTGGAGGAGGACGGGATGAACCCCGAATCCACCACGGAGACCTATGCGGCCATCAAGCTCGGCATCGGCACCCGCCGCTGGGCGGGCGTGCCGTTCTACCTCCGCGCGGGCAAGCGCCTCGGCCGCCGCGTCACCGAGATCGCCGTCGTCTTCAAGCGCGCCCCGCAACAGCTCTTCGCGGAGTCGCAGACGTCGGCTCTGGGGCAGAACGCGCTGGTCATCCGCGTCCAGCCGGACGAGGGTGTGACGATCCGCTTCGGCTCGAAGGTTCCGGGCGCCGGCATGCAGGTGCGCGACGTGAGCATGGACTTCGGCTACGGGCACGCCTTCACCGAGGCGAGCCCGGAGGCGTACGAGCGGCTCATCCTGGATGTGCTCCTCGGCGACCCGCCGCTGTTCCCGCGCCACGAGGAGGTCGAGCTCTCGTGGAAGATCCTCGACCCGATCGAGCAGTTCTGGGAGACCCAGGGCCAGCCCGAACAGTACCGCCCCGGCACCTGGGGCCCGAAGTCCGCCGACGAGCTCCTCGCCCGCGACGGCCGCGTCTGGAGGCGCCCATGATCGTCGATCTGCCCGACACCACCGTCAGCAACATCTCCAAGACCCTGGTGAAGATCCGCGAGGAGGGTGGTGCGGTCGCCCTCGGCCGCGTGCTGACCCTCATCATCGCGACCCACCTGGGCCAGGAGGAGGAGGCCATCGAGGCCGCGAACGACGCCTCCCGTGAGCACCCGATGCGCGTCATCGTGGTCTCCACCGAGGAGGAGCGCAGCCACAAGGCCGACGCCAACGACGGGGAGGGCCGTCTCGACGCCCAGATCCGCGTCGGCGGCGACGCGGGCGCCAGCGAGGTCATCGTGCTCCGCGCCTACGGCGAGACCGCGAGCGACGAGGAGGGGCTGGTCACCGGCCTGCTCCTGCCCGACGCGCCGGTCGTGGTCTGGTGGCCGGGCATCGCCCCGGCGAAGGTCTCGCACTCCCCGCTCGGCCGCATCGCGACCCGCCGGATCACCGACGCGTCGGCGCAGCCGAACCCGCAGGAGGCGCTTTACCACCTGGCCGAGACCTACGCGCCGGGCGACACCGACTTCGCCTGGACGCGCCTCACCCTGTGGCGCGCCCAGCTCGCGGCGGTGCTCGACCAGCCGCCGTACGAGCCGATCACCGCGGTGGAGGTCGCCGGCGCGGCGGACTCCCCCAGCACCCTCCTCCTCGCCGCCTGGCTGCGCCTGCAGCTGCAGGTCCCCGTGCAGTACGACCTCGCCTCGCGCGCGGTCGGCTCGGGGGGCATCCACGGCGTCCGCATGGAGCGCGCGTCCGGCACCATCGAGCTCGAGCGCGAGGTCCCGAACGTGGCCCGCCTCTCGCAGCCCGGCCAGCCGTCGCACGATCTGGCCCTCCCTCGCCGCAGCCTCCGTGATTGCCTCGCGGAGGAATTGCGTAGGCTGGACCCGGACGACCTCTACGGCGAGGTGATCACCCACGGCCTCGGACTCCTCGAGACCGCCGACGAAGGAGCGGGCGCGCGCGCATGACGAACGAACGGCGGGTGCTCGTGCACCCCGACAAGGAGGCCGTGACGGCTTCGGTGGCCGCACGGTTCCTGACCAAGACCATCGACATCCTCGACGACCTCGACGGGGCGCACATCGCACTCACCGGCGGGACGATGGGGATCGCGGTGCTGGAGGCGATCAACGCCTCCCCCGCTCGCGACACCATCGACTGGTCCAAGGTGCACTTCTGGTGGGGCGACGAGCGGTTCGTCGAGAAGTCGAGCCCCGACCGCAACGAGCGTCAGGCCCGCGAGGCCCTGCTCGACCACATCGCGGTCCCCCCGGAGAACGTCCACCCGTTCCCTGCCACCGACGAGATCGCCGACATCGACGAGGCCGCGCGGGTCTACGCTGCCGAGCTCGCGGCGTATGCGTCGGAGGGACTCGACTTCCCGCGGTTCGACATCACCTTCCTCGGGGTCGGGCCGGACGGCCACATCGCGTCCCTCTTCCCCGACCGGCCGGGCATCCGGGAGACGGAGGCGACGGTGATCGCCGAGCGCGAGTCGCCCAAGCCGCCGCCCGCGCGGCTCAGCCTCACCCGCCCCGTGCTGAACGCGTCCGACCGCATCTGGCTGGTGCTGGCGGGCACGGACAAGGCAAGCGCTCTGGGCCTCGCCCTGGCCGGGGCGAGCTACACCGAGGTGCCGGTCGCCGGCGCCAAGGGCCGCAAGCGCACCGTGTTCTTCGTGGACAAGGATGCGGCGGTCGACGTGCCGGAGAATCTGATCGCGCCGAGCTACTGACGCGATACGCCTGACGCCCCGCCGGTCATCGACCGGCGGGGCGTCGTCGTGTGCGCTGCGGACGGGCCGACGACGTGCAGCGTCGACCACACGCAGAAAGGGCCGCTCACGAGATCGTGGGCGGCCCTTTCAGCGACGCGCTGGGCGTCAGGTGGTGGTGGGCTTGCCGCGGCGGGCGCGGAGCTGGTTGAGGGCGTCCTCGAGCAGCTGCTCCGCTTCCTCCTCCGAACGGCGCTCCTTCACGTAGGCGAGGTGCGTCTTGTACGGCTCGGCCTTCGCGACCGACGGCGGGTTCTCCCGATCGCGTCCGGCAGGCAGGCCGCTGGACGGCGAATCGATGGTCTCGGGGATCTCCTCCTCGGGCAGATTGGCCGCGAAGTAGCGGACGGTCTCGTTGCCGAGCGCATCCCAGTACGACACGGCGATGCGGTCCGCGTGGAACCCGCGGTCCTGCTCGCCCATCGGGCCCGCGCCGACGCGCGAACCACGGATTGCACTTCCTCCGGAAGCCATTGTTCTCCTCTGGTGAAAGGCGCTGACTAAGCGCTGAACTTGGTGATCAGCCCGAGCACGACGATGCAGACGATCCAGATGATGCCCAGAACGACCGTGATGCGGTTGAGGTTGCGCTCAGCGACGCCCGACGCGCCGAGGTTGGAGGTGACGCCGCCCCCGAACATGTCGGAGAGTCCACCGCCGCGCCCCTTGTGCAAGAGGATGAGCAGCGTCAGCAGGAGGCTGGTGATGCCCAGCAGCACCTGCAGGACGACCTGGAGAATCTGCACGAGTTACCTTTCGCGTAACGACACCCGGGCCGCGCCCGGGGAAAGCCAACGACCAGTATAACCGGCCGGGTCGAGAACGACCGTCTCCGTCAGAGACCGACGTGCTTCTGGTAGCGGATGATGCTCGCGAACTCGGCCACGTCGAGGCTCGCGCCGCCGACGAGCGCACCGTCGACGTTCGGCTCGCGCATGAACGCGGCGATGTTGCCGGACTTCACCGAACCACCGTAAAGGATGCGCGTCTTCGCGGCGACGTCCGCGCCGAGCAGCTCGACGATGACGGCGCGCAGGGCGGCCGCGACCTGCTCGGCCTGCTCCGGCGTCGCCGCCTGGCCGGACCCGATGGCCCAGACCGGCTCGTACGCGACCACGAAATCGGCGGCCGAGTCGACCTGCGCGAGCGCGGCGCGCAGCTGCGCGACCGGCACGGCGCTGGCGCCGTGCACCTCGAGGTCCTCCGCGGTCTCGCCCACACAGATGATCGGAGCGATGTTGTGCGCGATCGCCTGGGCCGTCTTCGCGGCCACCTGCTCGTCGGTCTCACCGTGGAGGGTGCGACGCTCGGAGTGGCCGATGATCACGTAGCGGCATTCGAGGGCGGCGAGGAACGCCGCCGAGATCTCGCCCGTGTAGGCGCCCGAGACGTGCTCGGAGACATCCTGACCGCCGAAGGCGATCGGGAGCTTGTCGGCCGACACCAGCGTCTGCACGCTGCGCAGATCGGTGAACGGCGGGAAGACGGCCGCCTCGACCGCAGAGAAATCGTGGCCCGCGTCTTTGAGCGTCCACGCGAGCTTCTGCACGACCGCGATGGCCTGGAGGTGGTCCAGGTTCATCTTCCAGTTGCCGGCGATGAGCGGAACACGCCGCACCGAGGGGCTCACTGCTGCCATCCGAGGACCTCCAGACCCGGGAGGCGCTTGCCCTCGAGGAATTCGAGGCTCGCTCCACCGCCCGTCGAGATGTGACCGAACTGATCGTCCGAGAAACCGAGCGCGCGGACCGCAGCGGCCGAGTCGCCGCCGCCGACGACGCCGAGACCGTCGACCTCGGTCAGCGCCTGCGCGACGGCCTTGGTGCCGGCCGCGAACGGGGTCAACTCGAACACGCCCATGGGGCCGTTCCAGAAGACGGTGCGTGCACCACGGACGTATTCCGAGAAGAGCTGCGCGGTCTCCGGGCCGATGTCGAGCCCGAGACCGGAGGCGCCCCAGTCGGTGTCCTCGATGGCGTCGACCGGGCGCACCACGTGCTCCGCGTCGGCGCCGAACTTCGAGGCGACGACCACGTCGCGCGGCAGCACGATCTCGACGCCGCGCTCCCTCGCCTGAGCGAGGTAGCCCTTCACGGTGTCGATCTGGTCGGCCTCGAGCAGGCTCGACCCGACCGGATGGCCGAGCGCGGCGAGGAAGGTGAAGAGCATCCCGCCGCCGATGAGCAGCGAATCGACGCGCGGCAGCAGGTGGCCGATCACGCCGAGCTTGTCCGAGACCTTCGAGCCGCCGAGGACGACCACATACGGCCGCTCGGGGTTCTCGGTGAGCCGATCGAGCACGTCCAGCTCGGTCGCGATGAGCGTTCCCGCGGCACTCGGAAGCGCCTGCGCCAGCTCGTACACGCTGGCCTGCTTGCGGTGCACGACTCCGAAGCCGTCGGAGACGAAGGCGTCACCGAAGGCCGCGAGCTTCGCGGCGAACGCGGCGCGCTCGGCGTCGTCCTTGCTGGTCTCCCCCGGGTTGAAGCGGAGGTTCTCGAGCAGGGCGACATCGCCGTCCTGGAGGCCGGCGACAGCGTCTGCGGCGCCCTGGCCGACCGTGTCCTGCGCGAAGGTCACCGGCTTGCCCAGCAGCTCGGAGAGCCGCTGGGCGACCGGCGCCAGGCTGTACTTCGCATCGGGTGCGCCCTCGGGGCGACCCAGGTGGGAGATGACGACCACCTTCGCGCCCTGGTTGATCAGGGCGTTCAGGGTGGGAATCGACGCTCGCACACGGCCGTCGTCCGTGATCTGGCCGTCCTTCAGGGGGACGTTCAGATCACAGCGGACGACGACACGCTTGCCGGCGAGCGAACCGAGTGAGTCAAGGGTGCGGAGCGTCACGTCGGTTCCCTGTCGTTAGAGGCGCTCGGCCACGTACTCGGTCAGGTCGACCAGGCGGTTGGAGTAGCCCCACTCGTTGTCGTACCAGCTCGAGAGCTTGACCTGGTCGCCCAGGACGCGCAGCAGGCCCGCGTCGAAGATCGACGAGTGCGGGTCGGAGACGATGTCGCTGGAGACGATCTCGTCCTCGGTGTACTTGAGGATTCCCTTGAGCTCGCCCTCGGCGGCCTCCTTGTACGCGGCCTTGATCTCGTCGACGGTGACCGGGCGCGAGGCGGTGACGGTCAGGTCGGTGATCGAGCCGGTGGGGACCGGGACGCGGAGCGCGAAGCCGTCGAGCTTACCCTTGAGCTCGGGGAGGACCAGGCCGATCGCCTTCGCGGCGCCGGTCGAGGTCGGGACGATGTTGATGGCGGCGGCGCGGGCACGGCGCAGGTCGCTGTGCGGGCCGTCCTGGAGGTTCTGGTCGGCGGTGTACGCGTGGACCGTGGTCATGAGACCGCGCTCGATGCCGAACTTGTCGTTGAACACCTTCGCCAGCGGGGCGAGGCAGTTCGTGGTGCACGACGCGTTGGAGATGATGTTGTGCGCGGCGGGGTCGTAGAGGTGCTCGTTCACACCCATGACGAACGTGGCGTCCTCATCGGTCGCGGGGGCCGAGATGATGACCTTCTTGGCGCCGGCCTCGATGTGCTTCTTGGCGTCGGCCGCCTTGGTGAAGCGGCCGGTCGACTCGATGACGATGTCGACGCCCAGGTCGCCCCAGCCGAGGTTGGCGGGGTCGCGCTCCGCGAGGACCTTGATCGGCTTGCCGTTCACGACGATGTTGTCGCCGTCCAGCTCCACCGTGGCGTCCAGGCGGCCCGTGATCGAGTCGTACTTGAGCAGGTGTGCGAGCGTCTTGTTGTCGGTGAGGTCGTTCACCGCGACGATCTCGAGGTCGCTGCCCTTCGCGAGGGCCGCGCGCAGGTAGTTGCGACCAATGCGACCGAACCCGTTGATTCCGATCTTTACGGACACAGATGTCTCCAGTTACTTGATGGGCGCCGGACGGCGCTGATATGGGTGTGTGAAGCGGACGACGGCGTCCCGGGAGGAGCCCTCCCGGGACGCCTCAC
>NZ_BPER01000010.1:0-101184 GCF_020521355.1 Leifsonia sp. LS1 | reverse complement strand
GGTTGCGGCCGGGTCCCCGAGGGACCGGTCGGGGTGGTCGGTGTGGTGGGGGTGGTGGGGGTGGTCGGCGTCGCGCCTCCCGGCAGCGCGGGCGCAGGCGGAGCGGCGGGGGTGGACGGCGCGTCGATCGGGGCTGGAAGGGCGGGGGACGGGGCGACCGGCGCGGGGCTGGTCGGCGCGGGGGCGGCCGGTGCAGGATCGGTCGGCGCGGCCGTCGCAGAACCGTCGGCGGGCGCCGGGGCGGTGGGCTGTGCGGGCCCGGCGACCGCGGCGCTGGTGGGGGCGGGCGTGGGGGCTAAGAGCGACGGGCCGAGAACGGCGGCCGCAGCCACGGCGGCCGCTACGAGCACCCCGCCGACGGCGAACGACGTGATGGTCACGGCGCCGGCGCCGGCGGCACCTCCGGCCGACGTCGACGAGCCGCCCGCGGCACCCGCGGACGAGCCTCCCGCTGCGCCTGCACCCGCGAGGGCCGATCCTGTCCCGCCCGTGGCGGCCGCCGGCATCGCGGCCCCGGCGGCGCCGAGCGCGTACGACGCGGTGTGCGCTCCTGTCTGCATCCACGCCGTGTACGCGGTCGCGCCCCCGACGCCCGCTGCGAGCGGGAGCAGAACGAGGGCGATCCGGGATCCGACATCCTTCGCCTCCGCAGCGACGATCGTGCAGCGCGCGCAGTCGATCAGGTGCGCCTCGACCTTGGCGGTCTCCCGCTTGCCGAGACCGTGCCGGGCGTACGCGCCCAGCCGCTCGGTCGTCCACCGGCACTCCGACCCCTCGGGCACGGCGGCGATGTGCGCCTGGATCCAGGCCTGCCGGAGACCCTCGCGGGCACGGTAGGCGAGAGCGGCGACGGCGTTCGCCGACATCCCGAGCAGCGGGGCGATCTCGGCGGGTTTCATGCCCTCGACCTCGCCGTACCAGAGCACCTCCTGCCAGCGCGTGGGGAGGGTGCGGAAGGCGGTCGCCGTGAGGGAGCGGTCGAGGGCTTCGAGCCCGGCGGCCTCGGTCGAGGCCGGGTCCTCGATGGTCTCGGCGTCGTGGATGGGTGTCTCGCGCGCGCGGCGCCCCCAGGTGGCGGCCACGCTGCGCACGGTCGTGAACAGGTAGGCCCGGAAGCCGGAGGTCGGGCCGTGGCCGTTGGCGATGGCCTGGTAGATCTTGGCGTACGCCTCGGCCACCAGGTCGTCGGCGTCGAGGTCGCTGTGCGCCCGCGCGACCGTGAGACCCGCCCGCGCGTGGCGCCGCCAGAGTTCGGCGAACGCCTCGCGGTCGCCGCCACGGGTCGCCTCGACGAGCTCGAGGTCGGAGAGATCGTGGACGGCGCGCATCCCACGATTGTCGCGCATCCTGGCCGCGAAGTGGCTGTGCGATCCAGGCCGTGGGACCTCGGGAAAAAACTTCGGGAACCGGCGTCATGGAATGCGGAAGACCCGGTCTCTTCAGACGTGGCCACCGCACAGGGGGCGGAAAGACCACCGCACGTGCCGGACCCGAACCGGCACGAGCTCGAGGATGACCGGCGACCCGAACGCCGATCGCCCTCGACGAAGGGGAGCCTCGAGGGCCGGACCCGGAAACAGGGTCCGGCCCCGGGTCACCGTCAGCGCGCGACCGGCGCGCCCTCCGCGAAGACCTGCAACACCCGGAAGTCGTCATCGAGCACTACGGCGTCCGCGGCGTATCCGGGGGCGAGGCGGCCCAGGTCGTCGCCGCGGCCGATCGCCGTCGCCGGGGTCTGCGTCAGCGCGAGCACCGCTTCCTCGACCGGGATGCCGACCTCCAGGACGGCGCGGCGCAGCGCGTCGTCGAGCGTCAGAGTCGACCCGGCGATGGAACCGCCCTCCGCCAGCCGGGCGACGCCGTCGCGCACCTCGACCGCCAGCGAACCGAGCAGGTAGTCGCCGTCGTCCGCGCCCGCGGCCGCCATCGCGTCCGTGATGAGCGCCACGCGCCCGGGAGCGGCGGCGAACAGCATGCGGACGACCTCGGGGTGCACGTGCACGCCGTCGTTGATGACCTCGAGGGTCACGCCGGGTGTGCGGGTCGCGGCCGCCACCGGGCCCGGTGCCCGGTGATGCACGCCGTCCATCCCGTTGTACGCGTGGGTGAGGATGCTCGCGCCCGCCTCGAAGGCGGCGAGGGTCTGCGCGTAGTCGGCGGCCGTGTGCCCGACGGCGACGGCCGTACCTGCGTCGCGGAAGGCCCGGACCGCGTCCAGCCCGCCCGGCAGCTCCGGGGCGAGGGTGATCTGGCGCAGGGTGCCATCGGCGGCGTCGACCAGCAGGTCGATGTCGGACGATGTCGCCGCCCGCAGCAGACTCGGCTCGTGCGCGCCCTTGTGGCCGACATCGAGGAACGGGCCTTCGAGGTGGGAGCCGAGCACCCGCGCGTCCGACCGGGTCAGCGCCGCGATCTCCCGGAGGCTCCGGGCGAGATTCGAGACGGGCGCCGTCACGAGGGAGACGACGGCGCGTGTCGTTCCGTGGCGCTGGTGCAGGTCGAGCGCGCGGAGGATGCTCTCGGGGCCGTCGTCGAAGCTGGCGGTGGCGCCGCCGTGCCCGTGGATGTCGACGAACCCGGGTGTGACCCAGGCCCCGTCGGCGTCCGTGACGACCGCCTCCTCGCCCGCGACGGCCGCGCGCCAGTCGTCGCCCGCGCCGGTCGCGACGATGGTGCCGCCCGCGAAGCGCACCCACCCGTTGTGGACGACGCGGCCCTCGCTGACGAGGCGGGCGGAATGGATCACATGCGCGGTCATTGCACCGACGATACCGTCGCTCGCCCCGCGCTCACCGTTCCGGGTGCGGTACCGGGCCGTCGAGCAGGTCGCGTGCGCGCAGCGCAGCCCCGATCACACCGGCGTTCTCGCCGATGCTGGCGCGCAGCAGCACAGGGCGCCGCTGGAAGGTGAGGATGCGGTCGAGCCGGTCGGCGAGCGGGCCGAACAGCGCATCGCCGGCCTGCGAGAGGCCTCCGCCGATGACGACCGCTTCCGGGGAGAGCAGGGCGACGGTGTGCGAGAGGTCGAGCGCGAGGGCGTCGAGGGCGCTCTCCCAGACGGCGACGGCGTGCTGGTCGCCGGTTCGGGCGCGCTCCAGCACCTCGCGGGCTCCGGGCACGGACGCACCGGTCGCCGCGTTGTACCGGCGGGCGATCGCGGCCGCCGACGCCACCGCCTCCAGGCAGCCGATGCCGCCGCAGGCGCAGACCGGGCCGTCGGCGACCTTCGAATGCCCCATCTCGCCGACCAGCCCACCGCCGGTGATCAGCCGGCCGTCGAGGAAGAGCGCGCCGGCGATGCCGGTGCCGATGGCCATCACCACGACATCGCGATACGGGGCCGCTGCTCCGAGACGCTGCTCGGCCTCGCCGGCGCCGCGCACGTCATGGCTGAACGACACCGGGATGCCCAGGGCCTGCGAGGCCGCCGCGCGGAAGGGGAACTCGGTCCAGCCCAGATTCTCGGCGAAGACGCCCACGCCGCGCGCGTCGTCGACGTGCCCGGGCACCAGCAGCCCGAGGGCCGCCGGGGCGAGCCCGGGGTGGGCGAGCCGGAGCTCGCCGGCGATCGCGACGACCGCCTCCACCACGGCCTCCCCGGTGCGTGCGCCCTCGTGCGGCGTGGGCCGACGCAGGATCTCGACGATCCGGCCGTCCGCGTCGACGAGGGCGGCCTTCATGTCCGTCCCTCCCACGTCGATCGCGAGGACGGGGAGCCCGGGGCCGAGGAGGGCGGGGTGCCGCGAGGCTGGAGACGGATCGGTGAGTACGTTCACATGTACAGGATCCCATCCCGGTCGCCACTCACGGTGCGCCGGAGTACCATCCCCCTGAGCATGTCAGCGGGAATCACGAGCACAGCGCCCGGGCCGGGAGCCGGTACGCGCACACGCGGGGGACGGGTGCGCCTGTTCGGCCGCGATCTGCCGTGGTGGGGCGCGATCCTCATCGTCTACGCGTCGTCGCGGCTGCTGACCACCGTCTTCATGCTCTCCCTCTACGTCGCGGCGACCGTCGGCGACTGGCATTTCGCCAGCTCGCGGCACGACCCGACGTTCTTCACCTTCTCCAGCTCGTGGGACGGCTCGTTCTACCAGCGGATCGCAACCGGCGGCTATCCCACCACCCTGCCTGTCGACGGATCGGGCGACGTCGAGCAGAACGCGTGGGCGTTCCTCCCGCTCTACCCGCTCGTGGTACGCGCCCTCATGGCGATGACCGGGCTGTCGTTCGCCCCGGCGGGCGTGCTGAACGCGGTGCTCTGCGGCGCCGGCGCCGCCCTCGTGCTGTATCGCGTCGTACTGGCGCGCGGCGGCACGGTGTCCGCGCTGTGGGCGACGATCTTCTTCTGCTTCGGGCCGCTCTCGTTCGTGCTGCAGATCACCTACGCGGAGAGCATGTTCTTCCTGCTCATGTTCGGTGGGCTCTTGGCCATGATCCGCCGCCGGTACTGGCTCGTGATCCCGCTCACGGTCGCTGCGGCCTTCGCCAAGCCGGGCGCGCTGGCCATCCCGCTGGCGCTGGCCGTCGTGTTCGTGGTGCGTCTGCTCGCGGACCGACGGGGACGGGAGGAGTTCCCCCGGCGCGAACGCATCGCCGTGCTGGTCGCCGGCGCCGTCACCGCGTCGGCCGGGCTGGCCTGGCCCCTGATCGCCTCCGCAGCGACGGGGGCGCCCGACGCGTACGTCTCGACCGAGCTCTCCTGGTGGACGGGATTCATCGGGCACGTCTCCTTCGTGCCGTTGACGCCGTGGTTCCTGTTCACCTGGAAGTACGCGGGCGTGGCCGGTGTGCTGCTGGTGATCGCCGCTCTCGCCGGGTTCGTGTGGGTGCTGACCCGCCGCGGCGTGCGCGCGCTCGGCACAGAGGTCGTCGCCTACGCCGCGAGCTACGGCCTCTACCTGGTGGCGGTGTTCCTGCCGCAGCAGAGCCTCTTCCGGCTCCTGCTGCCGCTCGCTCCGCTCGGTGGGGCGCGCGGCCTGACCCACAGCCCCCGCGCGCGGACGATCGGGCTCGCGGTCGGCGTGGCCTTGCAGCCGGTGGCGTTGATCCTGCTCTGGTTCCTCGGCTATCCCTGAGCCTCCGCGGCTACCCCTGGCTTCCTCGGTTCCGAGCCCGCGACGGCTGCTGCGGAGCCCGGCGCGGGATCAGGGGCGAGCGCCCTCCGGCCACGGCACCTCGGCGACGCGACGGTACGAGGTGCCGGAGGCATCCCAGTGCTCCGCCACCGCCGCGAGCCGCCGGGCGAACGCGGGGAAGTCGCGCGCGGCCTCCACCTGCTCGGTGTCGGCGGGGGCCGGGGACCAGCCGATCTCGGCGACGGCGGCCAGCCGCGGGAAGGTCATCTCCTCGGCCTGCTCGATCGTCTCGACCGTCTCGGTCCACAGCGGCGCCTCGACGCCCAGGATGTGGGCGTCCCCGAGTCCCGGCACGATACGCGCCGGGTCCCACTGCAGCGCTGCGGACAGGCTGGTCGGACCGTCGGCCCAGTCCTGACCGATCGCATCACCCTCCGCGTACACGATGTCGAGGTAGGCGACGTCGGCCGGCGACATGATCGCCGCGCCGCCCTGTCGGACGAACGACAGGATGTCCTCCGCCGCGTTCCCGCGGGGCGTGCGGAAGTCCCAGTACTGGCCGACCGTCCCCGCGGGCAGCGCGTCGCACGCGCCCATCTCGTGCCAGCCGACCGGCGTCTTGCCCGCGGCCGCGACGAGCGCCGCGGCGTGCTCGATGAAGCGCACGAAGTCCCCCCGCGAGGTGCTGAGGCACTCGTCGCCGCCGATGTGGAGCAGCCGCCCGGGTGTGAGCGCGGCGACCTCCCCGATGACGTCGGCGAGGAACCGCTCGGTCGCCTCGTCACCCGTGAGCAGAGTGCTGAAGCCGACCGTCGTGCCGGTGTAGAGCTCGGGCGCGTCGCCGTCCGGGTTCAGTTCGGGATACGAGGCCAGCGCCGCGTTGGTGTGGCCGGGCATGTCGATCTCGGGCACGATCGCGATGTGCCGCTCGGCGGCATAGGCGACCAGGCCGCGGTACTCGTCCTGCGTGTAGAAGCCGCCCGCGCCTCCGCCCACCGCCGTCGACCCGCCGATGCGCGTGAGCTCGGGACGCGACAGGATCTCCAGCCGCCAGCCCTGGTCGTCCGTGAGGTGCAGGTGGAGGTGGTTGACCTTCAGGAGGGCGATCGCGTCGATGAACCGTTCGACGTCGCGCACCGGGAAGAAGTGCCTGGCCACATCGAGCATCGCGCCCCGGTAGGCGTAGCGCGGGTAGTCCCGTACCCGCACAGCGTCGATCGTCAGGGGATCGTCGGAGCACGACGCCGGAACGAGCTGGCGCAGGGTCTGCACGCCGTGGAACGCGCCGGCCGCGGTCGCTGCGCCGATGCGCACGCCCTCGGCGGCGACGTCGAGCGAGTACCCTTCTTCGCGGTGCCCCTCCGGACCTTCGTGGTCGGCGACGACGATGGCGATGTCGCCGTACTCCGGCGGCTCGATCACGACGACGAGTTCGCGGCGGCAGTCGCTGCGGAGCGCGTCGCGCAGCAGGGCGGCAACGCTCTCCGCTCCCGCCCCCGCGACGCTGATCCGGGCGGTGGGCCCGAGGACGAAAGGCGCATCGGTCGTGCTCTCGAGCTCGACAGGGCGGGGTACGACCACGGAGGCTCCTAACGCGGCTGGGGACTGCTCGGGTGTCGGCCGCCTCCGTCCACCCCGCCGGGCGGCCACCAGCGAGTATCGCAGCCCTCCCGACCCAGGGGCAAGGGCACGGCGCGCACCCGCCTTTGCTATGCTTGCCCACGTCGCGACTGGCGCTCAGATGGTCACCATCGGGGAGCGACGACGGTACCTCGAAAGCATGGGTGGATTCGGCCGCGCGCCTGGGTCGATACGTACGAATGTCCATCCCTGTCCGAAGGAGCCCGTTGTGACCGACACCCTGCCCTCGACCTTCACCGCCCCCCTCGCGGAGGTCGACCCCGAGATCGCGGAGGTGCTGCAGCTCGAGCTCGGCCGCCAGCGCGACTACCTCGAGATGATCGCCTCCGAGAACTTCGTTCCGCGCGCCGTACTCGAGTCCGTCGGCTCCGTGCTGACCAACAAGTACGCCGAGGGCTACCCGGGCCGCCGCTACTACGGCGGCTGCGAATACGTCGACATCGCCGAGCAGCTGGCGATCGACCGGGCGAAGAGCCTGTTCGGTGCCGAGTACGCGAACGTCCAGCCGCATTCCGGCGCCTCCGCCAACGCCGCGGTCCTCTCTGCGATCGCGACCCCCGGCGACACCATCCTGGGTCTCGAGCTGTCGCACGGCGGCCACCTCACCCACGGCATGAAGCTCAACTTCTCCGGCAAGCTCTACAACGCCGTCTCGTACGGCGTCGACCCGGAGACCTTCCTGGTCGACATGGACGTCGTGCGCGACAAGGCGCGCGAGCACAAGCCGCAGGTCATCATCGCAGGCTGGTCGGCCTACCCCCGGCACCTCGACTTCGCGGCCTTCCGCGACATCGCCGACGAGGTGGGCGCCAAGCTCTGGGTGGACATGGCGCATTTCGCCGGACTCGTCGCCGCGGGTCTGCACCCGTCGCCCGTGCCCTACGCGGATGTCGTCAGCTCCACGGTGCACAAGACCATCGGCGGCCCGCGCTCCGGCTTCATCGTGAGCCGCGACACCGAGCTCGCCAAGAAGCTCAACTCCAACGTGTTCCCCGGCCAGCAGGGCGGCCCGCTCATGCATGTCATCGCCGCCAAGGCGACGGCGTTCAAGCTGGCCGCGACCGAGGAGTTCAAGGACCGCCAGGCGCGCACCATCCGCGGCGCCCAGATCCTCGCCTCCCGCCTCACCGCCGACGACTCCCGCGCGGCCGGCGTCGACGTGCTCACGGGCGGTACCGACGTGCACCTGGTGCTCGCCGACCTCCGCACCTCGGAGCTCGACGGCCAGCAGGCGGAGGACGTGCTGCACGAGGTCGGCATCACGGTGAACCGGAACGCGGTCCCGTTCGACCCGCGCCCGCCGATGGTCACCTCCGGCCTCCGCATCGGCACCCCGGCGCTCGCGACCCGCGGCTTCGGCGACACCGAGTTCACCGAGGTCGCCGACATCATCGCCGCCGCGCTCGTACCGGGCGCCGACACCGCGGCGCTGCGCTCGCGCGTCGACGCACTCACCGCGGCCTTCCCGCTCTACCCGGGCCTGACCCCCTCCGGACAGGATGCCTTCCCGGTCGAGCTCCCGTCCTCCATCTGACCCGGCCCCACCACTCGAGTACACACAAAGTCGGCGGGAGACCGTCGAGTACGCGGACGATCCGCGTACTCGACGGCCGATCGTGAAGGAGCAGGGAACATGAGCGCGAAGATTCTGGACGGCAAGGCGACGGCGGCCGCGATCAAGAGCGAGCTGACGGAGCGCGTGGCGCGGCTGCGCGAGCAGGGCGTGGTGCCCGGGCTCGGCACCATCCTGGTCGGCGACGACCCGGGTTCGCAGTGGTACGTGGCGGGCAAGCACCGCGACTGCGCGGAGGTGGGCATCGCCTCCATCCGCCGCGACCTCCCGGCCGACATCTCCCAGGCCGAGCTGGAGGCCGTGATCGAAGAGCTGAACGCCGACCCCGACTGCACCGGGTTCATCGTCCAGCTTCCGCTGCCCGCGCACCTCGACACCGATGCGATCCTCGAGCTGGTCGACCCCGCCAAGGACGCGGACGGCCTGCACCCGACCAATCTCGGCCGCCTGGTGCTCAACGTCAACCGGCCGATCACCACACCTCTGCCGTGCACCCCGCGGGGCGTCATCGAGCTGATGGAGCGCCACGGCATCGAGCTGAACGGCAAGCACGTCGTCGTCGTGGGCCGCGGTGTCACCGTCGGGCGCCCCATCGGCTCGCTGCTGACCCGTCGCGAGTACAACGCGACGGTGACGCTCACCCACACCGGGACCGTCGACCTGGACGAGCACCTGAAGCGCGCCGACGTGATCGTCGCCGCGGCGGGCGTCGCCGGCCTGGTCTCGGCGGAGAACGTCAAGCCCGGCGCGATCGTCCTCGACGTCGGAGTGAGCCGCGTGGAGGACCCGGTCACCGGCAAGAGCGTCGTCGCCGGTGACGTGGCCGCCGATGTGGCCGGGGTCGCCGCGTGGGTCTCGCCGAACCCCGGCGGGGTCGGCCCGATGACGCGTGCGCTGCTGCTGCAGAACGTGGTCGAGTCGGCGGAGCGGTCCCTGGCATGAGCGCGGAGGGCGCCGACCGCACGCACCCGGCCGTCGAGAAGGTGGAGGCGGCGCTGCTCGCCGCCGGCGTGGAGCCGCGGGTGCGCTGGTTCGAGGCGGCGACGCCGACAGCCGTGTCCGCGGCCGCGGAGCTGGGCGTCGAGATCGGCGCGATCGCGAACTCGCTGGTCTTCACGATCGACGGCGAGCCGTTGCTCGTGATGACCTCCGGCGCCCACCGCGTCGACACAGCATTCCTCGGCGAGCGGCTGGGTGGTCGCATCCGCCGCGCCGACCCCGAGACCGTCAAAGCGGCGACCGGTCAGACGATCGGTGGAGTCGCGCCGGTCGGGCATCCCGCGCCGCTGCGCACGGTCGTGGATGCCGAGCTCGCGGGCTACCCGGAGGTCTGGGCGGCCGCGGGCCACCCGCACACCGTGTTCCCGACGACGTTCGCCGAGCTCGTGCGCATCACCGGCGGAGAGCCCGGCCCGGTCGAGCCCGGCTCCTCGGCGCACGAGGCCTGATCCCGCACATGGTCCGCTCTCTCAGTCGCCGCAACTTCGCGGCGGCGGCGGTGCTCTCCGGGTTCGCCGGTTTCGTGGACGGTTTCGGGTTCAGCTATCTCGGCGGGTTCTTCGTCTCGTTCATGAGCGGCAACACCACGCGGCTGAGCGTCGACCTGGTGCACGGCGCCTGGCCTGCTTTCGCGCTCTGCGGCCTCCTCGTGGTGTGCTTCGTGGGCGGTGCGATGGCGGGCACGGTGCTCGGGGCCGCACGGCACGGTTCGACCCGTGTACTGGTGCTCATCGCTCTCGCTCTCGCCGCGGCGGCCGCCGTCGCCTCGGCGGCGGCACTGTCCGGCACAGCCGATCTCCGCCCGATCGTCGGCGCCCTGCTGGCCGTGGGGATGGGAGCCGCCAACACCGTCTTCTCCCGCGGCGGCGAAGTCTCCTTCGGTATCACCTACATGACCGGCGCATTGGTCAAGGTCGGCCAGGGCCTGGTGGCGGCGTGGCGGGGCGGTCACCGCACGGGGTGGGTGCGGCATCTCGTGCTCTGGGCCGCGATCGCCACGGGAGCGTTCCTGGGCGCCGGGGCGTTCGTCCTCGCGAGCAGCTACGCGCTCTGGGTCGTCGTGGGAGCGCTCGCTCTGGTCACGGCGTGGCCGTCGGCCCGCCGTTGGCTGCATCCGGAGGCGTGACGTGCAGCGTCGCGGCGGCCGCGGGGCGGGGATGCTCGCGCGTGTGGTGGACGTAGGACTGCGCATTCTGCAGTAGTCCCTCCCGTTCCTCCGGCGTCAGCGCACGGCGCACCTTGCCGGGCACGCCGGCGACGAGCGATCCGGGCGGGACGATCGTGCCTTCCAGCACCACCGCGCCCGCCGCCACGAGGGATCCGGCGCCGATCACCGCGCCGTTGAGCACGGTGGCGTGCATCCCGATCAGGGCGCCGTCCTCGACCGTGCAGCCGTGCAGCACCGCGTTGTGGCCGACGGAGACGTCCGCGCCGATCGTCAACGGGAAGCCCGCGTCCACATGGCAGGAGACGTTGTCCTGGATGTTGCTGCGTTCGCCGAGCGTGATGTCCTCCGCCTCGGCGCGCAGCACGGCGTTGTACCAGACGCTCGAGCCGGACAGCAGTCGAACGCGCCCCGCGAGGACGGCGCCGGAGGCGACGAAGGCGTCCGCGGCGACGCGGGGGATCGAGCCGTCGGACAGGGTGACGATGGTCATCCCGTCAGCTTAGCCAGCCTCGGCGGGCCGCTCCCTGCTCTCGTCGACCACGATGAAGCGCTTGCGCACGACGCGCCCGTCGGGGGAGCCCGGCAGTTCGTCGAGCGCATCCCGCACCCGGTTCAGGATGCGCGGCGGGAGCTCCAGGGGCGGTTCGTCGGGCTGATCGATGGTCCCGGGCGGGTAGACGACGCCCGGCTCCCGCGACATCTCGATGTGGGCGCCTCTCAGCTCGCGCACGCGCACCGGCGCCGCGTCGCGGAACCGGATCAGGCGGTCGATGGTGGCCCGGTACTGCCCGGGATCGCGGATGTAGAGGTGCGCGGGAAGCACGGTGTCGCCGGTGAGCAGGATCCCGGTCCGACGGTCGAAGAACACGACGGCGGACGGTTCGTGGCCGGGGCCGCCGATGACGTCGATCGGGCGCTGGCCGAGGTCGTATTCGACGATCTCGTCCGGCCAGGCGCGGAAGCCGAAGAAGGAGATGACCTGCGCCGGCGTCGTGCCGACGACCGTCGTCGCGGGCCGTGCGGCGAGCAGCAGGTCTCCGGCGATGTGATCCCGGTGGGCGTGCGTGTGGGCGACGACGAGCGGGTACGGCCGCAGGAACACGGCGGGGTTGCGGCGCAGCCAGGTGTCGGTGAGCCGGTCGATCGTCGTGCGCAGCGGGAACACCGACTCGTCGCCGGTCGCGCCGGTGTCCAGCAGGAGCGCGCGACGGCGCCCGAACAGCAGGAACAGGAACGGCGCCTCCCAGTGCGACGACTTGGGCTGTCGCAGCTGCACCGTGTCGGCGTCGAGCCAGGTGATCTCGGGATCCGTCATCCCGTCCATGTTCCTCCCGGCCGGTTGCCGGGAGGTTAACGCCGGGTGAGGCCGGTCGTCAGCTCTCGCGACGCGAGCCCTCCGACGGGACGACGGTGAAGAGGTTCGGCTGGCCGAAGCCGTGCTCGGCGAACGCACCGTCGAGCGCGACCAGGACCCGGCTGACGGTGTCGGCCGGGACCAGCGCGATGGCGGAGCCGCCGAAGCCGCCGCCTGTCATGCGCGCGCCGATCGCGCCGTTCGCCTGCGCCGTCTCGACCGCGAGGTCGAGCTCGGGGACGGAGATCTCGAAGTCGTCGCGCATCGAGGCGTGGGAGGCGTCGAGCAGGTCGCCGATGGCGGTGGGCCCCTGCTCACGCAGGGTCCGGACGGTGTCGAGCACCCGCTGGTCCTCGGTGACGACGTGGCGGACACGGCGGAAGGTCACGTCGTCGAGGATCGCGCGCGCCCGATCGAGGTCCGCGACCGAGACGTCGCGCAGCGAGGGGACTCCGAGCGCGGCCGCACCGGCTTCGCAGGAGGCCCGGCGCTCGGCGTAGCCGCCGGTCGCGTGGGCGTGCTCCACCTGGGTGTCGATGACGACGATCTCGAGTCCGGCCTCGGCAAGACCCAGCGGGACGATCTCCGAGTGGAGGGTGCGGCAATCGAGGAACACGGCCGAGTCGGGCTCGCCGAGCAGGGAGGCGGACTGGTCCATGATCCCGGTCGGGGCGCCCACGGCCACGTTCTCGGAACGCTGCCCGACGCGGGCGAGGGTCTTGCGGTCGAGGCCGACCCGCCAGACGTCGTTGAGCGCGAGTGCGACGGCGCCCTCGATGGCGGCCGACGACGACAGGCCGGCGCCGACAGGGACGTTCGAATCGATCAGCAGGTCGAAGCCGGGCACGGCGGCCAGGTCGGCGCCGAACTCGCCGAGCGCCCAGGTGACGCCGAGCGGGTAGGCGGACCAGCCCGCGAGGGCGTCGGGCGTGAGCGCGTCGAGGTCGATCTCGACCAGCTCGTCGGCGAAGGTGCTGCCGACGCGCACGGTGCGGTCCTCCCGGAGTCCGAGCGCGGCGACGGTGCGCCGGTTGATCGCGAACGGGAGCACGAAGCCGTCGTTGTAGTCGGTGTGCTCGCCGATGAGGTTCACCCGGCCGGGGGAGGACCACACGCCGTCGGGCCGGCGGCCGAACACCTCGGCGAAGTCGTCGCGGACGCCGGAGCGCAGATCGGTCATCGGTCGGCCTTTCGGTCGGAGGTGGTGGCGGGGGTGACGGTGACCAGGCCGGAGATGCCCGAGGGCAGCGCGCCGACCGGGTTCTCGCGGTCGGCCCGCGCGACCGCCTCGCGGAGCGCCTCAGCGGACTTCTCCGGCGGGACGTCGCCGATCCAGGCGCCCATCGCGGCTTCGGAGCCGGCCAGGAACTTCAGCTTATCCGCGGCACGGCGGGGCGAGGTGATCTGCAGCATGAGACGGATCTCGTCGCGACGCACGTCGACCGGAGCCTGGTGCCAGGCCGCGATGTACGGCGTGGGGGAGTCGTAGAGGGCGTCGACGCCGCGCAGCACGCGCAGGTAGAGCGTCGCCAGTTCGTCGCGCTCGGCGTCGTTCGTCTCCGCGAAATCCGCGACGTGGCGGTGGGGGAGTACGTGGACCTCGATGGGCCAGCGGGCGGCGAACGGCACGAACGCCGTCCAGTGCTCCCCGGCGAGCACGACCCGCTCGGAGGCGCGCTCGCGTTCGAGGATGTCGGCGAAGAGCGTGGGGCCGTACGCGTCGAGCGAGCGGATCAGCGCGCTCGTCCGCGGGGTGATGTACGGGTACGAGTAGATCTGCCCGTGCGGGTGGTGCAGGGTGACGCCGATCGCCTCCCCGCGGTTCTCGAAGGGGAACACCTGGCGGACGCCCGGCAGCGCGGACAGCACCGCGGTGCGGTCGGCCCAGGCCTCGATCACGGTGCGGGCGCGGGACGGCGTGAGACTCCCGAACGAACCGCTGGTCGCCGGGCTGAAGCAGACGACCTCGCAGCGGCCGACGGAGGTGCGCGTGCGGCCGAGACCGACCTCGGCCAGGTCGTCGAGACCGAGCGGGGCGTCGGCGTCCTCCAGCAGCGGACCGAAGGATGGCGACTTGTTCTCGAAGACGGCGACGTCGTAGACGCTCGGGATCTCCGACGGGTTGCTCGGGGTGGCCGGGGCGAGCGGGTCGAGTTCGGCCGGCGGCAGCATGACGCGGTTCTGGCGGGCGGCCGCGATCGACACCCACTCGCCGGTGAGCGGATCCTGGCGCATCGTCGCCGTCGCGGGACGGGGTGCGGGCTCGCGCAGGTCGGGCGCGCGGTCGGGAGCCAGCGTCGAGTCCGCGTCGTCGTAGTAGATGAGGTCCCGGCCGTCGGAGAGGACGTGCGGGCGCTTGGTGATGGAAGCCATGCCAGCCTTTCGATTCCGAAAGCAAATGTACCGATTGGCTTTCGTATTGACAACCAAACGCAAGCCGAACAGCATAAGGCGTATGAGCGAATCGCCGCGCGACCCGCTGCCCGCCGCCCTCCGCCGTGAGCGGATGCTCGACCTGATCGGACGTGCCGGCTTCGTGAGGGTCAGCGAGCTGAGCGAGGCGTTCCAGGTCTCCGACGTCACGGTGCGCAGCGACCTCGACGCTCTGGACGAGCAGCAGAGCATCCGGCGAGTCCACGGTGGCGCGGTGCTGCGCGGCGCCGGGATGCGCGAAGCGAGCTTCGAGGAGGCTCTGGAAGCCTCCGCCGACGAGAAGCGCGCGATCGGCCTCGCTGCGGCGTCGCTCGTGACGTCCGGCAGCAGTGTGCTCCTCGACGTCGGCACGACCACCGCGGCCATCGCGCGCGCCCTCGTCGACCGGGAGGAACTGACCGACGTGACCGTGATCACCAACGGCCTGACGATCGCGCTCGAGCTGGAGCGCGCCATCCCGCGCTTCCAGGTCGTCGTCACCGGCGGCACCCTGCGGCCGCTGCAGCACTCGCTCGTCGAACCGCTCGCCTCCAGCCTGCTCGAGCGTGTGCACGCGGACCTCGCGTTCATCGGCTGCACCGGAGTCCACCCGAGCGGCGGGATCACCAACGTGAACCTGCCGGAGGCCGACCTCAAGCGGGCGATGGTGACCACCGCAGAGCGGGCGGTCGTGGTCGCGGACGGCTCCAAGCTCGGCCGGACGCATCTCGGACGCATCGCGGGGGTGGATGAGGTCGCCGCCCTCATCACCGGTGCCTCCGCGCTCTCCCCTCAGCTCGCCGCCCTGCGCGGGGCCGGGCTGCCCGTGACCGTCGCCGCGGGCCTAGGCTGAGCCCATGCGAGCACCCACCGGCGATCAGTACGACCTCGAGTTCGGCGACCTCACCGCGACCATCACACAGGTCGCGGCGGGCATCCGCACCCTCCGCTATGCCGGCGTCGACCTGACGGAGCCGTTCGCGGAGGGGGCGACGCCGCCGTCCGCCGACGGGATCGTCCTCGTGCCGTGGCCCAATCGTGTGAAGGACGGCCGCTGGGAGCTCGACGCAACGGCTCAGCAGCTCGCGCTCACGGAGCCCGCGCTCGGCAACGCGAGTCACGGCCTCCTGCGCTTCTCGCCATACACCCTGGTCGCCCGCACCGATTCCTCCGTCACGCAGGCGGCGACGATCTACCCGCAGGCGGGGTACCCGTTCCTGCTCGACACCGTGGTCGAGCACGAACTCGACACGGAAGGCCTCACCGTCACCCACACCGTCGCGAACGCCGGTGAGCGGCGTGCGCCGGTCGCGATCGGCGCACACCCCTACCTGCGCATCGGAGACGTGCCCGCCGACCAGCTCACGCTCACCGTCGCGGCCGCCACACGCTACGAGACCGACGACCGCCTGAACGTGACGGGGACGGCCCCGGTCGCCGGAACCCGTTTCGACCTCTCCGCCGGCGTGCGCGTGAGCGACCTCGACGTCAACGACGGGTTCGGCGGCCTCGCCGAGCGGCCGGAGCACGCCCTCGCCGCCGACGACGGCCGCCGGGTCGTGCTCTGGAGCGACCCCGCGTTCGCCTACGTGCAGGTCTTCACCCACCGCTCGTTCGCCACGAAGGAGCCGGGCGACGTGGCGCTCGCCGTGGAGCCGATGACCGCGCCCGCGAACGCGCTGAACTCGGGAGAGGGGCTGCGCTGGCTCGAGCCGGGCGAGGAGTGGACGGTGCGCTGGGGGATCCGGCCGGAGGGCTTCGCCGGGTCGTCCTATCTGGCCAGCTGGGGGTAGAGCGCGCGCACGTCCTCGTGGAGCTTGGACTTCACGTGCCGGGCGACATCGCCGACGATCGCCTCCGCCTCTCCGGCCCGCACGGCCTCGAGCGCCTCGTCGACGACCTGCGCCGGCGGTACCTTCACGCCCTCCGCCCCCGCCGCCATCTCGGTGTCGACGTAGCCGACGTGCACCCCGACGACCTGGATGCCCGCGGGTGCCAGCTCGACGCGCGCCGAGTTGCTGGCGGACCACAGGGCCGCCTTGGTCGCGCTGTAGGAGCCGAGCGCCAGCCAGCTGAGCGCGGAGTGCATGTTCACGATCGCGCCGCCGCCGTTGCGCTCGATCGCCGGCGCGAGCGCGCGGGTGACGAGCACCGGACCCCAGAAGTTCGTGTCGAACTCGCGGCGGATCTCCTGCAGGTCGCCCGAGACGAGCGACTGGTTGACGGCGATGCCGGCGTTGTTGACGAGCACGCTGATGTCGGATGCGGTTTCGGCGGCGCGGCGGATGCTCTCCGGGTCGGTCACGTCGAGGGCGAGCGGGACGACGCGCGGGTCGCGGACGGCCACGGTCTCGGGCCGGCGGGCGGCGGCGTAGACCTTCGTGGCCCCGTGGTCGAGCAGACCGGTGACGAAGGCGGCGCCGAGTCCGCGGTTGGCGCCCGTGACGAGGGCGATGCGTCCGTTCAGGTCGGTCATGAGTCGGTCCTCCAAAAGTAAACTGATCGGTGTACTCGGCAATGTAAACAGATCGGTTTACTTTGCGCAAGCGGGCCTCTAGAATCGCTGGATGACCTCCACAGCCGATGCCGCGCCCGTCACGCCGCCCGCGCCCCGGCCCAAGCCGCGCGAGCGGGTGCTCGCCGCCGCCGCCCGCCTGTTCATCGGGGAGGGAGTCGGCGCCGTCGGAGTGGACCGCATCGCGCAGGAGGCTGCGGTCTCCAAGCGCTCGATCTACCAGCACTTCGACGGCAAGGACGCGATCGTCGCCGAGATGCTGCAGGAGTACGGTCCGCGGGTGGTCGCCAGCTACTTCACGGAGGACGACCGGCGCTCCCCGCGCGACCGCGTCCTCCACGTCTTCGACGCCCTGCACGAAGCTGCGCGCTCCAGCGATTTCTACGGCTGCCCGTTCGTCAACGTGGCCACCGAGCTCCGCGATCGCGAGCACCCGGCCGCCCACGTGGCGCGCCACTTCAAGGGCCGGCTCACGGACTTCTTCCAGCGGCAGGCCGAGGCGGCGGGCGCCGCAGATCCGCACGTGCTCGCCGTCCAGCTCACGCTGCTCTTCGACGGCGCCTCCGCGAGCGCCGCGCTCTGCGGTGGAACCCCGCTCGCCGCCCGCCGCGCGGCGGAGCAGCTCTTCGACGCCGCGGTGGGCGCCCGCCGCTGAGGCGTCCGGCGTCGCCTACGCGGTCGGCGACAGACGAGCCCTGAATTCACCGTTCGGTGTTCCGGGGGCGTGAAGCGACGACTGCCCTCTCTCGACGGTCGCCTACTGAGATCTCTGAGGATATTTCGGAGACGCCGTTCTGCGGGGGTTGCACTGTTTCGGGTCAAAGCGGGTTCCGATGCCCGTCCCCGACCTCCCGCACCCAACCCGAACAGATTGAGACCACCATGAGTCGTTCCCTCCGCACGCTCGTCATCGGCGCGGCGGTCGCCGTCGGCGCCATCGTCTGCGTCCCTGCCGTCGCCTCCGCAGCCCCCATCGTCCCGGCCGCCGCAGAAGAGGTGACCCTCTCGACCCCGCCATTCGGTTCGACGGTGGCTCCCGGCCAGGTGTACTCCGGCACGATCGTCTATGCGGGCGTGACCGAAGGCGACAGTATCCGGCTCGCCGGAACACCGATCGAGGGCGGCGCGCAGAGCGCGTGCGACCAGGGAGTCGCCCTGGGCGCCGGAACGGTCGGCGTGGGCGGTTCGTTCGCTATCGCGGCGACCGGGACGCTACCCGACGGACTGTCGCTGATCCATGTCTGCCACGCGCGCGTCAGCTTCGGTGGCCTTTACACGATGGACAACCCTTTCGAGCTTCGCTCGCCCGCCCCGAGCGAAGCGCTCCCGGTGGACGCGCCGGTGCTGAGCGGCGTCGGCAGCCCCGGGTCCACCGTGGAGGCGACCTCCGCCGACGGCACCGCACTCGGTAGCGCCATCGTCGGCGAGGACGGCACGTGGAGGCTGACGCTCGACGGCGCCGCCCAGGGCCCGTCGACGATCACCCTCACTCAGGGTCGCAAGACGATCGAGGCGGGCGTCCTCATCGCCGACGGCGAGGAGTCCACGCCGTTGATCGACCCTCTCACGGGTGCAATGCTCGCCGGTGGCGTCCTGGCTCTCGGCGCGGTCGCGTGGCGTCGGAGCCGAGCCGCCCTCAGGCGCTGACGGCCGCCCGCGCTTGGCTCGCGATCGGCCGACGGAGAACGTGATACCGCGCGGTCGGGCTACGGCGCGATCGACAGGAAGATGAAGGCCGCGAACAGGATCAGGTGGATGCCGCCCTGCATCCGGACCGCGCGGCCGGGCATGAGTGTGAGGATGCTCACCGCGACCGTCAGAGCCAGCAGCACGATCTGGCTGGCACCGAGCCCGAGATGCAGCGCGCCGGGCAGCCAGATCGAAGCGACTGCGATCGCGGGGATCGTGAGTCCGATGCTCGCGATGGCGGAGCCGAGCGCCAGGTTGAGGCTGGTCTGCATGCGGTTGCGCTGTGCGGCCTTGGCGGCGGCGATGCCCTCCGGGAGCAGCACCAGGAGCGCGATGATGACACCCACGAACGACTGCGGCAGGCCGATCCCGGTCACGGCGCGTTCGATCGGCGTCGACTCGAGCTTGGCGAGCCCGACCACCGCGACCAGGGCGACCAGGAGCAGCGCGACGCTGATCAGCGCGGTCCGGGTGGAAGGGGGCTCAGCGTGGCTGTCCTCGTCGTCGGTCCCGTCGTCCGTGTGAGTGACCGGCAGGAAGAAGTCGCGATGCGCCAAGGTCTGGGTGAAGACGAACATGCCGTAGAGGGCGATGGAGGCGAGCGCCGCGAACACGAGCTGGCTGGGTGAGAACTGCGGACCGGGGGTCTCGGTGAAGGTCGGCACCACCATCGTCAGCGTCGCCATGGCGGTGACGGTGGCGAGCGCCGCGCTGCTGCCCTTGGCGTTGAACGAGGACATCGTCCCGCGGCTCGAGCTGAGCAGCAGCGAGAGGCCCACGATGCCGTTCATCGTGATCATCACGGCCGAGAAGACGGTGTCGCGGGCGAGGGACTCCGAGTCTTTGCCGGTCGTCATCAGGGTGACGATCAACGCGACCTCGATCACGGTCACGGCGACCGCCAGCACCAAGGAGCCGAACGGCTCGCCCACGCGGTGGGCCACCACCTCCGCGTGCTGCACCGCGGCGAGGACCGTGCCGCCCAGCACGAAGGCGATGAGGACGACCGCCCACGGCTGCAGCTCCACGGTCCAGAACAGGGCGAGCACCACCACGCCGATGATCGGGACGACGACCGCCCAGTAGCGGATGAGCCAGGACAACGTCGCTTTCATGGGTCCATCCTGCCAGGGTGCACCTCCACGGCGCAGGGGCGAGCAGGCATCGAACCCGCGAATCCCGGCCTGCACGGCGTGCTGTCCGGCCGAGCGCCGCCACTGCTGGTGGGATGGGCCAATGGCCCGTTACCGGATCAGCTCGTCCCGTCCCGCCTCCCGCCTGGCCGCCGCTGCGCTGGCCGCGGGAGCGCTCGTCCTCACGATCGCCGGCTGCTCGCCCTCGGCGTCTCCCACGTCGACACCGGCGGCGTCGACGTCGACGTCCACGCCGACGGGTACCTCCACCCCGCGCCCCACCGGCACCAGCACGTCCGCACCCGTCGACGGGCAGTGCGACACGGCGTCCCTCTCGGGCAGCATCCAGCCCGGGGGAGGAGGAGCGGCGGGCAGCGTGGAGGTGACGCTCGTGCTCACCAACAACGGCGCCACCGAGTGCGCGTTGCAGGGGTGGCCCGGCGTGTCCTTCGTGGGCGACGGCAACGGCACCCAGCTCGGTGCCGCAGCGGACTTCGACCGGAGCACGCCCCACCCGACCGTGACGCTGCAGCCGGGAGGAACCGCGCAGGCGCCGCTCAAGATCGTGCAGGCGCTCAACTACTCCGCCTCCGACTGCAACCCCAAGCAGGCCGATGGATTCCGCGTCTACCCGCCGGGATCCACCGCATCGCTGTTCGTGAAGGACGCCGACGTGACGGCGTGCCAGTCGAACTCGATGTCGCTGCTCACCGTGGGAGCCCTCGTCCCGGGAGCCTGACCCGCTCGGATACGCTGGTGCGGTGCATCCCGCCGCAGCAGCGCGCCGTCCCGGCACCCCGTCCTGGCTGATCCGCCTCGTCGTCGTCACCGCGCTCGTCGGAGTCGGTGGGGGCATCGGCGGCGGCCTGGTCTACCTCGCGCTGCACGGCATCCAGCACCTCGCCTTCGGGTACTCGGAAGGCTCGTTCCTGGAAGGGCTGCTCGAGGCGCCGCCGGTCAGCCGCGTCGTCGCCCTGGTCGTGGCGGGTGTCATCGGCGGTGTCGGCTGGTGGCTGCTGCGCCGGTGGGGGAGCCGGCGCCCCGACCACGCGGTCGTCTCCGTGGAGGCGTCGGTCGGGGGCCGGCGCATGCCCGTCGTCGTGACGCTGATCAACGCGGGCCTGCAGATCGTCATCGTCGGGCTCGGTGCCTCGATCGGCCGGGAGGTGGCACCGCGCGAGGTGGCGGCGCTCTGGGCCGGCTGGCTCGCGGAGCGCGCGGGGGTCTCGGCCCGGGAGCGCCGCATCCTCGTGGCGTGCGGCGCCGGCGCCGGCCTCGCCGCCGTCTACAACGTGCCGCTCGGCGGGGCCGTCTTCGCCGTCGAGATCCTCCTCGCCGAGGTGAGCTTCGCCACGGTGCTGCCGGCGCTCGCGACGTCGGCGATCGCGGCGCTGGTCGCGCGCGTCGTGGTGCCGGCGAATCCGCTCTACGCGGTGGAACAGGTGCCGCTCACGCCGACGATCGTGGCCTGGTCGGTGCTGGCCGGTCCCGTGCTCGGCTTCGCGGCGGTCGGCTTCGTCAAGCTCGCCGGGTTCGCGCAGCGGCACCGCCCGACGTCCTGGGGCATCCTGATCGTGATGCCGCTCGTGTTCGCTGCGGTCGGCGTGGTCTCGCTGTGGCTGCCCGCCGTCCTGGGCAACGGGCGCTCGCTCGGCCAGCTGGCTTTCACGGCGACGCTGCCCGTGCTGCTCGTCTTCGCGACCACCGTTGTCAAGACGGCGGCGACCGTCGGAACGATCGGCGCGGGCGCGGCGGGCGGGACGCTGACGCCGTCGCTCGCCATCGGGGCCGGTCTGGGGCTCACGATCGGAGCGGTCTGGAACCTCGCGTGGCCCGGCGCCCCCCTGGCGGGTTTCGCCTTGATCGGCGCGGCGGCCTTCCTCGCGGTGACCATGCGGGCGCCGTTCACCGCGCTGGTGCTCGTGATGGAGTTCACGAACCAGGGCCTCCAGCTCCTCGCGCCCATCATGCTCTGCATCGCGGGAGCCGTGGCGGTGGGCTACCTCGTCGAGCGCGGGCGCGTCACCGGCGTCGCCTAGCGATGACGAACGGGCGGCCCGGCGTGCTGGTGCATGCCGGGCCGCCCCTCCTCTGCTGAGGTGTCGCTCAGCTGGTCCGCGAGCCGTCCGAGGCCGCTGTGCGCTGCCGTCGGCGGAGCAGGCCGACGGTCGTGACGGCGATTCCGCTCAGGAGGAGCGCACCGGCGCTGACGAACGGCAGGGCCAGGTCCGACCCGGTGCGTGCGAGCGCGTCCGCCGATCCCGACACGGTCGACGCGCCTGTCGTGCCCCTCCCGGAGGTTCCCGATCCTGTCGGGTCTCCCGTTCCCGGCGCGCTGCCGTCGTCGCCTCCTCCGGTGCCCGGCTGGTTGGCCACGGCCGCGGTGAAGGAGACGCCGAACGGGTTCGGCGCCTTCTTGGCGTCCATGCTCGCTCCGGTGGAGTACCACCACGATCGCATCGAGGGGTCGAACCAGTCGATGAACTCGGCCGGGTACGACGAGGCGCTGGCGCCGTAGGTGCGTCCCGCGTAGTCGGGCGTCGCGGTCAGTGTCACGTCGTCTCCCGCGCGCTGCGCCGCGGTTGCGCCGAAGGTCGCGACCACCACGCGGCGGTAGCCGTCGCTCGTCGTGTCGGCAGCGACCGACCACGCTACGTCCATGCTGAGGCTGCCGGACCCGTCGGCAGCGACCGTCAGGATCGGGTTTCCGAGCGTCGAGACGACCTCGGGGGCGAGCGCTGCGTAGTGGCGGAATCGGAAGCCGTCGGTCCACGCGATCGAGGTGGCTCCGGTCGCGGGGTCCGTCCACCCGGTCCCTCCGGTGAACACGAAGTCGTCGCCGGCCAGGTCGACGGCTCCGAGCGCCTCGCGCGTCCAGGCCTTCGCGTACTCGTTGAACGACCAGCTCAGGCGGGCGTTCGCGACGGCTGCTGCTCCCGCCGGGGAGGTCGACGCCGACCCGGCGGCGGGCCCCGCCCACGGCTCGTTCTCCGGGGTCTCGGGCGGTGTCGTGTCGTCCTGTCCGGGCGTCACCGGCTGCGCGGTGATTGCCGGTGCGGCGCCCGAGCGCGAGATCACGCTCATCCGCGCCTGTCCGTACGGGTGGGTGACATAGAGCGTCGCGCCGTCGCCGCTCACTCCCAGCGCCCAGACGTCCGCGTTCCCGGCGCCGGTGCCCGCGGTGACGCCGAGCGCGGTGAAGTCGAGCGTGTGCGACACGGACCAGGTGTCCGGGCTGATCACCGAGAGCGAGTTCGAGAACCCGTTGAGCGTGTAGACCTCGTGGGTGGCCGGATTCACCTCGATCGCCCGGGCCGTCTCGCCGACGACGATCGGCGAGCCGAGTCGCTTCGTGGTGGTGGTGTCGATCGCGACGACGCGGTCCTCGTCCCAGCTGTCGGCGAGGGTGGACTGGACGACGACGTAGAGCTTCGCGAGCTGCTCGTCCACGGCGAGGCGCGCCGGGCGCCCGCCGAGCGCCGTGCCGTCGTAGGCGAACGAGCTGATCGGGATGTTCAGGCTGTCGATCCAGCGACCCGACACCGTGCTGAAGCCGGTCACGACCTTCGCGCGACCCTCCGCGATCCAAATCATGCGGTTCGTCGAGTCGTACACCGCGTCCTTCAGCAGCGGGTAGGCCTGCGTGGAGATCGGTATCTCCGAGCCGACGGTGCCGGTGGCGGGGTCGACCGGCGTGAGACCGTCGTCGAGCACATAGAGCATCCCGCTGTCGGTGTCCTGCACCAGCCCGCCCGCGTAGGTGGGCAGGCCCGTGACCGTGCGGGTGACGGCGCCCGTCGCCGTGTCGACCACCGAGAGGACGCCCTTCCCGTAGTGCAGGACGTAGAGCGTCGAGCGGTCGGCGCTGAGCACGACGTTCTCGGGTGCGGCGGTGCCGAGCGGATACGCGTCGGGACTGGGCGTCCGCGTGGCGGTGTCGAGCCAGGTGACGGCGCCCGGGTCGCTCGAGACGGGCACGTATACACGGCCGCGCGCGTCGTCGACCGCGAGACTGCGCGTCGTGGCGCCGACGGCCACCGTGGACTCGAGGGTGTAGGCGCCGGGGTCGGCGGGGGCGGCCGTCGCCGCGCTGGGGGTGCCGGCGAACGTGCCGACGGCGGCGATTCCGAACGCCGCGACGGCGGCGCTCCACAGGCGGATGGATCGTGACATGGGGATAGAGGGCTCTCGCTTCGGGAGGCGGCCGAGCGGCCGGGCTGGTGAAACTTAGGGTTACCTAAGTGAGGTTAGCCTATCCTTAACATCCCGCCCTCGTCCATCGACGAACCGCGCCTTCAGCACCGGGAGCGTGAGCGCGGAATCGGCACGAATGTCGCGAAAGAACGCCCGGGACTCACGATTCGGCACGAACGTCGCGAGGGATTGCGGGGAAGAGAGGTGGGCCCGGTGGGGCTCGAACCCACGACCCGCGGATTAAAAGTCCGATGCTCTGCCAACTGAGCTACAGGCCCGATCGCTGACTAATCTACCGTGGATCGTTCTCGGCTCGTACCAGGGGGAGAATGGGGCAATGGTTGAACGACACCACAAGCCGGTGACCTTCCCCGGTGGGATGTTCGAGGCGTTCCTGGGCGGGGAGGATCCGGCGCAGATCAGCCGGGTCGCCCACGAGACGGCGCGGGCGCTGCTCGCGCGGGTGCGCGAGAACCCGGATCCGGAGATCGTCGACCGGTTGGTCGCGTACACCGACGCGCACGGGATCGACGCGCTCGCCGAGCTCTGGTCGCGGTCGAACGCGAAGAGCCTGCCGGGGGCGCTGTGGCGAATCTACCTGCTGCGGCTGCTGATCCGGCAGGACGCGGACGGGACGGCCCTGCTCTACCAGCGCGGCACCGAGGTGCTCACCTCGATCGACCCCGTGGTGGCGGGAGCGCCGACGCCGGCAGGCCCGGCGGAGATCACGGAGCTCGCCGACCGCATCCTGCGCGGGCTGTTCGAGGGAGACTTCGCCGGCGCGCTCGACCGTGCCGCCGCGTTCTGCCGGGTGGTCGCCGCCGGAGCCGCGGCGGTCGCGGACGACCGGGACGTCGTCCTCGACACGGAACGCGCCGCCGAGCTCACCACGCGCGCCCTCCGCTTCACGACGACGGCGGAGGAGCTCACGGCGTGCGCGCGCCTCTGGCGGTCGGACTCCCTCGACTGACGCGCGCGGGATCGGGCTCTCAGCGGATTCCCCGTTCTCGGGCGGCGAACGGCACGCCGTCGACGTCCGGCGGGGGATGTGTACTATTGATGGAGCCGGGCCGCAGTAACCCCGGGCTCCAAAACTTGCCGCTCCGAGCGGCCTCGCGCCGAGAGGCGTTCTGCGGCCCGGTTTTTGTGTGCCTCGATGAAGCATGATGCCCCGACCGGCAGCGACAGAGCGGAGACGACGTGGACGACGCCGTAGCCTCGGACCTCGATGCGCTCGTGGTCCGGACCGCGACGGGCGATCAGCAGGCGTTCTCCGCCTTCTACGATCAGACCGCTCCACGCGTGCTCGGCCTCATCCGCCGCGTCCTGATCGACGCCGCACAGTCGGAGGAGGTCGCCCAGGAGGTGTTCCTCGAGGCATGGCAATCCGCTTCGCGTTTCGATCCGAACAAAGGTCGAGCGATGACGTGGATCATGACCATGGCCCATCGTCGAGCGATCGACCGGATCCGGGCGTCCCAGGCGTCCCGCGACCGCGACACCGCTGTGGGTATCCGCGACCTCCCCACGGCGTACGACCAGGTGGCAGAGACGGTCGAGATCCGAGTGGAGCACGAACGAGTGGAGGTGGCCTTGGCGACGCTGAGCGAAGCGCAACGCGCGGCGATCACACTCGCCTACTACGGCGGCCTCAGCCAGAGCGAAGTCGCCGCCGAGCTGGGGATCCCTCTCGGCACAGCGAAGACACGGCTACGGGATGCGATGATACGGCTGCGAGAGGAACTGGGGGTGACACGATGACCGACGAGACCCGCCGCACCCCCGCACGTCTCGGCACCGAGCTGGGCGCCGAGAACGAGCAGGAGGCCCGCGACTTCGAAGCCGTCGCGGCACAGCTCGGCCTCGCTGCCGAGCCCGTCACTCCGCGACCGGAATTGAAGACGGCGCTGTTCGCCGCCCTCCAGACGACGCCGCAGCTGCCCGCCGAGACGACCGATGCCACGGCTGCGCCGCAGGCGCCTGTCGCACCAGCGCCCCCGTCCGTCGCACCAGCGCCCCCGTCCGTCGCACCTGCGCCCGTCGCCACCGCGTCTCCCGCAGCCGCCGCCCCCGCAACCCCCGGCCCCGCCGAGCGTGCCGCCCAGCGCCGCTGGTTCTCGCGGCCGATGGCCATCGCCGCCGCCGCAGCGGCCGCCGTCGTGCTGTTCGTCGGCGGAACGGTCGTCGGCGGCGTCCTCTCCGGCACCGACTCCACCCAGCAGCAGCAGGCCTCCGCCCTCGCGTCCATCAACGCGGCTCCCGACGCCCAGCGGGCGACGGCTGCGGTGACCGGGGGAGGGACGGCGACCCTGGTGTGGTCCGCGAAGCTCGGCACCTCCGCCCTCATCGCGAACGACCTGCCGAGCCTGCCGAAGGACAAGACCTACGAGCTCTGGTACATCCGCGACGGCGAGGCGACGCCGGCCGGCACCATGGACGCGGCCGCCGCGGGCTCGACGTGGAAGGTCCTGGCCGGGACGATGCGCGCCGGCGACACCGTCGGAGTCACGGTCGAGCCGAGCGGAGGCTCGCCTCGCCCCACCACCACCCCCATCGTCGCCATCCCCTCCTGACCGGGGCACCCGCCGAGTACGCAGAAAGTGCGCCGATTCGTCGTGAATCGGCGCACTTTCTGCGTACTCGCGGCCGTTAGGGCGCGCGAAGCTCAGCTCAAGTCAACCGAACCGGCCGGAGACGTAGTCCTCGGTGGCCTGGACGGTGGGGTTCGAGAAGATCTGGTTGGTGTCGTTGTATTCGATGAGCTTGCCGGGCTTGCCGGTGCCCGCGATGTTGAAGAACGCGGTGCGGTCGGAGACGCGCGAGGCCTGCTGCATGTTGTGGGTCACGATCACGATCGTGTACTCGTTCTTGAGCTCCTCGATGAGGTCCTCGATGGCGAGCGTCGAGATCGGGTCGAGGGCCGAGCAGGGCTCGTCCATCAGGAGCACGTCGGGAGAGACCGCGATCGCGCGGGCGATGCAGAGACGCTGCTGCTGGCCGCCCGAGAGGCCCGAGCCCGGGAGGTTGAGGCGGTCCTTGACCTCGTTCCACAGATTCGCGCCCTGCAGGGACTTCTCCACCAGGTCGTCCGCCTCCGACTTCGACATGCGCCGGTTGTTCAGCTTGACGCCGGCGAGCACGTTCTCGCGGATGCTCATGGTCGGGAACGGGTTCGGGCGCTGGAACACCATGCCCACCTGGCGGCGGACCAGCACGGGATCGACGCCCGCGCCGTAGAGGTTGTTGCCGTCGATCAGCACGTCCCCTTCCACGTACGCGCCGGGAATGACCTCGTGCATGCGGTTGAGCGTGCGGAGGAAGGTCGACTTGCCGCAGCCGGACGGGCCGATGAAGGCCGTCACCGTGCGGGGCTCGATCGTGAGGGAGACATCCTCCACGGCGTGGAACTTGCCGTAGTAGACGTTGAGGTCGTTGACTTCGATGCGCTTGGACACGTGTGGATTCCTTGTCTCGGGTGACCGGATCAGCGGCCGTACTTGGGGGCGAAGACCTTGGCGATGATGCGGCCGACGAGGTTCAGCAGCATCACGATGATGATGAGGGCGAGGGCGCCCGTCCAGGCCCGGTCGATCGAGTCCTGCGCGTGCAGGCCCGCCGCCTGGGTGTACTGGGTGTAGACGAACACCGGAAGGGTCATCATCCGGTCGCTGAAGAGGTCGTAGTTCATGCTGGTCGTGAAGCCGGCGACGATCAGCAGCGGCGCCGTCTCGCCGATGACGCGGGCGATGGCGAGCATGACGCCCGTCACCAGCCCGGCGAGGGAGGTCGGCAGCACCACCTTGAGCACGGTGAGCCACTTCGGCACGCCCAGGGCGAGCGAGGCCTCGCGCAGCTCGTTCGGCACGATCCGCAGGATCTCCTCGCTCGAGCGGACGACCACGGGGATCATCAGCACCGAGAGGGCGATCGACCCCATGAAGCCGTTGCGCACAGCCGGACCGAAGATCAGCGCGAAGAGGGCGTACGCGAACAGGCCGGCCACGATCGACGGGATGCCGGTCATCACGTCGACAAAGAAGGTGATGCCGCGGGCGAGCATCCCCCGGCCGTACTCGACCAGGTAGATCGAGGTGAGCAAGCCGATGGGCACCGAGATGAGCGCGGCCATCGCCGTGATGAGCAGTGTGCCGACGATCGCGTGCAGTGCGCCGCCCCCGGCACCGATGACATTGCGCATCGACTCCGAGAAGAACTGGATGTCGAACCGGGCGAGCCCCTGCGCGATCACGGTCCAGCCGAGCGAGATCAGGGGGAGCAGCGCGATGATGAAGGCCGTGGCCACGAGCGAGGTGACCAGGCGGTCCTTCGCCTTGCGGTTGCCTTCGACCAAGAGCGACGTGAGGTAGATCGCGACGTCGAACAGCACCGTGCCGAAGAAGATGGCGCCGACGATGTTGAAGTCCTTCGCCGCGCCGCTCGCGGCGAGGATGGCGAAGACGGCGATGAAGACGGCCCAGGAGCCGACGAGCATCGTCCAGGGGGCCCAGCCGGGCAGCTTGCCGGCCGTGTAGCTGTTGGCCAGCGGGCGGGGACCTGCGGCGGTGGCGGTGGTGGCGGCCATCAGTTCGCTCCCGAGAAGGCCTTGCGGCGGTTGACGATGTAGCGGGCGAGCATGTTGATCAGGAGGGTCACGACGAAGAGGACGAGACCAGACGCGACGAGCGCGTTCACGCCGACGCCGGTGGCTTCGGGGAACTGCAGCGCGATGTTCGCGGCGATCGTGTTCGGGCTCTGCGCCTGCAGCACCGCGAACTTCACGACCAGGGCGGGCGAGAGCACCATCGCGATCGCGAGGGTCTCGCCGAGCGCGCGTCCCAGGCCGAGCATGATCGCCGAGATGATGCCGCTGCGGGCGAAGGGCAGGACGGCCATGCGGACCATCTCCCACTTGGTCGCGCCGAGAGCGAGGGCCGCCTCCTCGTGCAGGCGCGGGGTCTGCAGGAAGATCTCGCGGCAGATGGCGGTCATGATCGGGATGACCATGACGGCGAGCACCAGGGCGGCGGTGAGGATGGTGCGGCCCGTTCCGGAGACCGGCGGGGCGAAGAAGGGGATCCAGCCGAGGTTGTCGCCCAGCCAGGCGTAGAAGGGCTGGACGAAGGAGGCCAGCGTCGCGATGCCCCAGAGACCGAAGACGACAGACGGCACCGCGGCGAGCAGGTCGATGATGTAGCCCAGGGTCTGCGCGACGCGGCGAGGCGCGTAGTGCGAGATGAAGAGGGCGATGCCGATCGACAGCGGCGTGGCGATGAGCAGCGCGATCACGGCGGCCCAGATGGTGCCGAAGACGAGCGGCCAGACCCACGCCCAGAAGTTCGAGGCGTTGTTGGGGAGCTCGCCGGCGCCGGCGAAGAGGGCCGGGACGCTCTGGATGACGAGGAAGAGCGCCACAGCGGCGAGCGTGGCGAGGATGAGCGATCCCGCGACGATGGTGCTCGTGGAGAAGACGCGGTCGCCGAGGCGGACCTTTGCCCTGGGCCTGATTGCTCCTGCGGTTCCGGCGGTCATTCCTGGCTTTCTCTCATCGGGGGTCCCGCGCGGCCGCGGGTGAGGGAGACGTACCGCTCGACCCGGGCCGCGTGTGCAGCCCGGGCCGAGCGGCCGGTGTGTTACTTGATGGTCGCGACGGCCTTGCTCACCTTGGCGGCGAGGTCGGACGCGAGCGGGGCGGAGCCGGCCTGCTCGGCAGCGGCCTTCTGAGCGGCGTCGCTGACGATGTAGTCGACGTAGCCCTTGACGAGGTCCGCCTTGGCGGAGTCGCTGTACTGCTGGCACGCGATGATGTAGGAGACGAGCACGAGGGGCCAGTCGCCCTTCTTGTCGGCCTTGCGGTCGATCGCGATGGCCAGGTCGTTGGCCTCGCGGCCGTCGGCGATCGGGGAGGCGGCCACGACAGCGGCAGCACCGTCGGCGCTGAGCTTCGTGTAGGTGTCGCCGACCTTCAGCTGCGCGATGGAGAGACCGGCCGAGCCCGACTCGTCGATGTAGGTGATCGAGTTCTTGGCGTTCTTGGTGGCGTCCGCGACACCGGAGGTGCCCTTGGCGGCGTCACCGACCTGGAAGGGGAACGTCTGCGACGCCGGAGCGGTCCAGACGTCGGCCGCGTTCGCCGCGAGGTACTCGGTGAAGTTCTGCGTGGTGCCCGAGTCGTCGGAGCGGTGCACGACGGTGATCGGAGCGGACGGGAGCGTGGCGCCCGAGTTCTGGTCCTTGATCTTCGCGTCGTCCCAGGTGGTGATCTTGCCCGAGAAGATGCCGGCGATGGTGTCGGCGTCCAGCTTGAGGTCCTTCACGCCGTCGACGTTGTACGCGATCGCGATCGGAGAGATGTAGACGGGGAGGTCGATGCCCTTGGTGCCCGCGGCGCAGCCGGCGAACGTACCGGAGAGCTCCTCGGTCTTCAGCGCGGCGTCGGAGCCGGCGAAGTCGGCGGCGCCCGAGATGAAGGACTTGCGGCCCGCGCCGGAGCCCTGCGGGTCGTAGTTGACGGTGACCTTGGGGTTGGCCTGCTGGAAGCCGGCGGCCCAGACGGTCTGAGCAGCGCCCTGGGCGGACGAACCGATGCCGTTCAGCGTGCCGGAGAGGTTCGACGGAGCGGCCGACGTGGTCGACGGGGTGCTGCCCTCGTTCGACGCGCACGCGGTCAGAGAGATGGCGGCAGCGGCCAGAACGGCCAGAGGAGCGCCAAGACGCTTCAGTTTCACAGTTGTCCCTTCCGGGGATCAGTAACAACAGGACGGGGCCGGTGCGACCCGCGTGAGACGCTAACGCCGGTGTCTGACCAGCGTCCCCCGCAGTGGTAAACGGAAGGTGAACGAGGGGTGTTGTCTTGGGTCGTGCGCGCGACGGTCAGGCGAGGAGTCCGCGGATGTCGTCCGCGGTCAGGGCCGCGTCGAAACCGGCCCCGCCGTCGAGCACCGCGTCGAACAGCCGTGCCTTCTCGGCTTTGAGCGCCATCACCTTCTCCTCGATGGTGCCGGCGGAGACGAGCCGGTAGACCATCACCGGCGCGGTCTGGCCGATGCGGTGGGCGCGGTCGACGGCCTGCTGCTCGACCGCGGGGTTCCACCACGGATCGAGGAGGAAGACGTAGTCGGCCTCGGTCAGGTTGAGGCCGACGCCTCCCGCGCGGAGGCTGATGAGGAAGACGGGGGCGGATCCGGTGCGGAAGCCGTCGATGACCTCGGCTCGCCGGCGCGTCGTCCCGTCGAGCATCGCGTGGGGGATGCCGGCGGCGGTCAGCCGGGCCGCCGCTTTGGCGAGGTAGCCGGTGAACTGGCTGAAGACCAGGGCGCGATGCCCCTCGGCGATCACGTCGGCGAGCTGCTCCAGCAACGCGTCCAGTTTGCTCGACGGGATGCCGTCGAACTCGCCGTGCGGGTCGTCGGAGGTGTCGATCAGCGCGGCGTCGAGGCTGAGCCGCCGCAGCAGGGTCAGTGACCGGAGCACGTTGAACCGTTGGCGGTCGAGGTCGTCGACCAGGGCCAGGACCTTCTGGCGCTCGCGCTGCAGATAGGCGTCGTACACGCGCCGGTGGCTGGGCGAGAGCTCGACGGTCAGGACCTGATCCTGGCGCGCGGGCAGCTCGGGGGCGACTTGCTCCTTCGTCCGGCGGAGGAGCAGCGGGCGGATGCGGCGGCGCAACGTCTCGAGCCGGACGCCCGCGACATCCTCCCCGGCGGCGATCGGGCGTGCGAAGTGCTGCGTGAACCGGTGGGCGGGCGGCAGCAGCCCCGGAGCGACGATCGCGAAGAGCGCCCACAGTTCCAGGAGATCGTTCTCGAGCGGAGTGCCGGTGATGGCCAGCTTGAAGGGTGCGGGGAAGTCGCGCGCGCGGCGGTGCACCTGCGACTGCCTGTTCTTGACGACCTGTGCCTCGTCGAGCACCAGGCCCGCCCAGTCCAGCGTCGCGAAGTGGTCGGCGTCGAGGCGGAAGAGGGCGTAGGAGGTGACGACGAGGTCGGCGCCGGCGACGGCGTCCCGCAGGCGGGCCGCGCTCCGGACCCCCGCGTCGAGCACCAAGACCGTCAGCCCGGGGGTGAACCGCGCGGCTTCGGCGGCCCAGTTCGACACCACGGAGGCGGGCGCCACGACGAGGAAGGGAAGAGCGGAGTCGGAGTCGTCGCGGGCGGCCTTCGCGTCGGCGATGAAGCTCAACGTCTGCACGGTCTTGCCCAGGCCCATGTCGTCGGCGAGCACGCCGCCCAGGCGGTGCCGCCAGAGGAAGTGCAGCCAGCGGCGGCCGTGCTCCTGGTACGGCCGCAGCGTGGCAGTGGTGGAGGCCGCGTGCGGCGGCGCGTCGCCCATCGGGTCGCCGCCGCGGGTCAGGGCGAGCAGGCCGCCGACGGTCTCGCGCCAGGCATCGTCCAGTTCGGTGTGGTCCGCGAGTTCGTCGAGCTCGTCCCAGACCGCGGCCTGGTAACGGTTGAGCCGCAGGACGCCGGCCTCCCATTCGGGGAAGGTCGAGGCGTCCTGGATGAGCTCGCGCAGCCGGTCGAACACCGGCTGGTCGAGGGGCAGGTAGGTGCGATCGACGAGCAGCAGCTTCTTCGCCCCGCGCGTCAGGGCGGCGAAGAGCGGGGTGAACGGGATGTCGCGGCCGTCGACGCGCACGAGGACGCCCAGGTCGAACCAGTCGGATCCCTCGCCGGGCACGGCGGTGATCGTCAGCTCCGGGGTGTCGGTGATCGCCCGGAAGGCCGGGCGAGTGCCCACCTCCCGGATGCGGAGATCGCCGCGGCCCGCCAGCAGCGGGAGCGTCTCCACCACGAACTCCAGCGCGTCCACGCCGCGGAGCACGGTGGGCACACCGGCGACGAGACCGCCCGGGAGCGGGTCGCGGCCGAGCAGTGCCAGGCGTTGCGCCTCGGCGTCCAGGTCGCTGAACTCGCCCGGTTTCGGCTCGAGGTCCGTCGCGCGTCGCGTGCGGGTCGGGCCGACCTGGTAGAGCCACTCCCAGTGCAGCTCGACGGAGGCGCTCGGCCGGTGCTCGACCACGAGGGACAGCACGGGCGGTGCGATCTGCGGGAAGTCCACGCTCTCGTCCCCGCTCACGACGGAGATGGCCTGCCTCAGCGACGGGTAGGCCTCGTGGAGGAACTCGCGGACATCGGCGGCGGGCACGGGAGGGAGTGGATGCTCCAGGACCGACCGCTGTTCGGGCGTCAGCGGCGTGGCGGTCGGGGCGAGCAGGATCCGGGGCGCTGGGGACCAGTGCACCGCGTACAGGCCGTGGTCGCCGATGCGGCCGACCGACTCCGGAGGGTGGCGCTCGCCGTCGAAGAGCACGACGGTCTCCAGCGTCAACCCGTCGGAGTCCGCGCGGGCGTCGAGCAGCACCTCGGCCGCCCCGCCGAGGTGCACGGTCCCGGCCGCCGTGCCGGTCACGAGCTCGATACCGGCGGCGCCCGCCCCGGCGAGCAGTTCCCACAGCAGGGGGCTCTCGTAGTCGTCGAGGATGATGCGGTCAGGGTCGTCGCCGAGCACGACGGGGGTCGAGCGCTGCAGCGCCGACACCTGGTGGAACCACCGGGTCTGCGCGCGCGAGAGCGACAGCCGGTGCACGTGGTGCTGGACGGTGCTCCAACTGATCCCGGAGGTCTTCCAGCGCCCGGACGGTCCGAGCACCGCGGGGCGCACGGCCAGCACGACGGGTGCGTCCGTGCCCGGCTCGGCGGGGATCGTGCGCGAGGTCGGGCGCTGCCAGCGATCGGTGGGGCGCCGGACCAGCTGCCGCGCCTCGAAGTGGAGCGCGGCTCTCGCGGTGCCCACGGCATCCTCCGTGACCGGGCGCGACAGGTGGGCGAGCGCCTCCCGCCAGGCCGGGCGCGGAGCAGGATCGGGGGAGGTCACCGCGTCACGCTCCCACGGACCTGCGACACCGAGAGGACCGCCGTCACGCCACCGCGGGCGCGTAGGTCTCGATCGAGATGATCCCGGAGGCGGGGTTGGTCGCCGAGAGGTGCACGACTGAGAAGCCGCCGGTGTCGAGGTCGGCCGCGTCGGTGAGGTAGCCGCCCGGCATCGTCCCCGTCGCCAGTGCGATCTCGCGCAGGATCTCGGGCAGCACGGGACCGTGGCTGCAGAGCACGGCGGTCTTGCCGGCGCGTACGCGCTTGCCGATCACGCCGCGGACGTCGCCGCGGCCCTCCTCGTAGGCGTCCTGGCTGATGGCGTGGGTGCGCTGCGGCTGGATGCCGGTGGCGGCGGCGAGCGGCGCGACAGTGGCGACGCAGCGCACGGCGTCGCTCGTCACGATGCGCTTGGGACGCCACGCGAGCAGGGTGGGGACGTCGCCGGCGGCCTGCTTCACGCCGCGGTCGGTGAGCGGCCGGGAGGCGTCGGAGCCGTCCCAGCCTCCACGGGGCTCGGCCTTGCCGTGGCGCAGCGCGATCAGCGAGAACGTCGAGGTGATGCCCTGCTTGACGAAGCCCTCGAAGGCATCCAGGATCTCGACGTCACGCTCGTACGTCAGGTAGCCGCGGGCCTTCTTGACGGTCACCCACTCGACGGCCGCGATCTCGCCGTTCGGCACGAAGGTCGACTGCTCGATCGCGCGGGGGGAGACCTCCGCCGCCCAGTAGTGGACGATCTTCTCGCGGCCGCTGCTGAGCGGATACGACGAGACGCCCAGCGGCAGGCCGAGCGCCACCTTCAGACCGGTCTCCTCGTGGATCTCGCGCACCGCCGTCTGGGGGAGCGTCTCTCCGGGATCGACCTTGCCCTTGGGGATGGTGACGTCGCCGTACTTGGTGCGGTGCACGACGAGCACGACGATCTTGTCGTCCACGACACGCCAGCAGAGGGCGCCCGCGGCGTAGATGGCCTGACTCACCGCCTGGTTCCCGTGCGCTGGCTGCGGGGCCGGTGACTGATCTGCTGCATGAGCTTGTTCTGCAGGTCGATGAGCGGTTTGCCTTCCGGGTCGAGGTGATGGCGGGTCCAGACGCCGTCCTCCGCGAGCGACCAGGACGCGGTGCGGTCGTCGAACGCGAGGTCGAACAGCTCGTCGAGCTCGGCGAGGTGCTCCGGGGAGGTGAGTCGAACCAGGGCCTCGACGCGGCGGTCGAGGTTGCGGTGCATCATGTCGGCGCTGCCGATGTAGACCTGTGGGTCGCCGCCGTTGACGAACGAGAAGACGCGCGAGTGCTCCAGGTACCGGCCGAGCACCGAGCGCACGCGGATGTTCTCGGAGAGCCCCTCGCGCCCGGGGACGAGCCCGCAGATGCCGCGCACCCACAGGTCGATCGGGACGCCCGCCTGGCTGGCACGGTAGAGAGCGTCGATGATGGCCTCGTCGACGATGGAGTTGAGCTTGATGCGGATGCCGGACGGCTTGCCCGCGGCCGCGTTCGCCCGCTCGGTGTCGATGCGTTTGAGCAGCCCCTTGCGCAGGTGCAGCGGGGCGACCAGCAGGCGCTTGAACTTCTTCTCGATCGCGTAGCCCGAGAGCTCGTTGAAGAGGCGGGTCAGGTCTTTGCCGACCTGATCGTCGGCCGTCAGCAGTCCGAGATCCTCGTAGATGCGGGAGGTCTTCGGGTTGTAGTTGCCCGTCCCGATGTGGCTGTAGTGCTTGAGGACGCCCTTCTCCTCACGGATCACGAGCGCGAGCTTGCAGTGCGTCTTGAGCCCGACGAGGCCGTAGACGACGTGAACCCCCGCCTTCTCGAGCTTGCGGGCCCAGGAGATGTTGTTCTGCTCGTCGAAGCGGGCCTTGATCTCGACGAGTGCGAGCACCTGCTTGCCGGCCTCCGCGGCGTCGATGAGCGCCTCCACGATCGGGCTGTCGCCCGACGTGCGGTAGAGGGTCTGCTTGATGGCGAGCACGTGCGGGTCCGCCGCGGCCTGCTCCAGGAACGCCTGCACGCTGGTCGCGAACGACTCGTACGGGTGGTGCAGCAGGATGTCCTGCCGCGACACCGCGGCGAAGATGTTCGGCTTGGCGTTCGGCTCGCTCGGCATGAGCTGTGCCGCGGTGGTGGGCACGTGGTTCGGGTAGTGCAGGTCGGGCCGGTCGATGCGGGCCAGATCGAAGAGGCCGCCGAGGTCGAGCGGCGCGGGGAGGCGGTAGACCTCCTGCTCGGTGACGTCGAGCTCGCGCACGAGCAGTCCGAGCGTCACGTCGTCCATGTCGTCCGTGACCTCGAGGCGGATCGGCGGCCCGAACCGCCGGCGCAGCAGTTCGCGCTCGAGCGCCTGGATGAGGTTCTCCGTCTCGTCCTCGTCGATCTCGACGTCCTCGTTGCGGGTGACCCGGAAGACGTGGTGGTCGAGGATCTCCATGCCGGGGAAGAGGTCGCCGAGGTGGTTGGCGATGAGGTCTTCGAGCGGGATGAAGCGCACCTCGCCGAGGCCCTCGCGCTGGTCGATGCGCACGAAGCGCGGCAGCATCTGCGGCACCTTGAGGCGGGCGAACTGCTCCTTGCCCGTGCGCGAGTTGCGCACCCGCACCGAGAGGTTGAGCGAGAGGCCGGAGATGTAGGGGAACGGATGCGCCGGGTCGACGGCGAGCGGCATCAGCACGGGGAAGATCTGCTGCGAGAACACCTCCCTCATCTGCACCTTGTCGGCCTCGTCGAGCTGGTCCCAGGTGGCGACGGAGATGCCCGCCGCGTCGAGCGCGGGCTCGACGAGCTCGTTGTAGGCGCGCGCGTGCCGCTCCTGCAGTTCGTGCGCCTTCAGGGAGATGTCGGCCAGGACGTCCTGCGGCGCGCGGCCGACGTTGGTCGGCACCGCGAGACCGGTCGCGATCCGACGCTTGAGGCCGGCGACGCGCACCATGAAGAACTCGTCGAGATTGCTCGCGAAGATCGCCAGGAAGTTGGCGCGCTCGAGGACCGGGAGCAGCGGGTCCTCCGCGAGTTCGAGCACGCGCTGGTTGAAGGCGAGCCAGCTGAGCTCTCGATCGAGGTAGCGGTCGCCCGGGAGGTCGGGGTCGGGTTCGTAGATGAACGGCGCGAAGTCGTCGTCGAAGTCGCTGCCCAGGCTTCCGGTCAGCCCGCTGTCGAGAAGGATGTCGTCCGCGTCCATCCCCCCATCTTGGCACTCGACCACGGAGTGCGGGACGGACTGCCGTTAACGGTGGACGAACGAGCCGTCCACAGCTCAGCTGTGCGTGCCGGACGGGATGCGGTCGTTGTCGTCGTCGTACACGTTGAAGCGGTAACCGACATTGCGCACCGTGCCGATGAGCGACTCCAGATCGCCGAGCTTCGCCCGCAGGCGCCGCACGTGGACGTCGACCGTGCGCGTGCCGCCGAAGTAGTCGTAGCCCCACACCTCGCTCAGCAGCTGCTCGCGGGTGAACACACGCGACGGATGCGTGGCGAAGAAGCGCAGGAGTTCGAACTCCTTGAACGTGAGGTCGAGCTGGCGTCCGTGCGCCTTGGCCGAGTAGCTGGCCTCGTCGATGGTGATGCCGGACGCCTGGATCTTGCTCTGGGAGTGCTCCTGCGTCTGCCGGCCGATCGCGAGCCGGATGCGCGCGTCGATCTCGGCGGGCCCCGCGGTGTCGAGCACGACGTCGCTCGCCCCCCAGTCGGCGCTCACGGCGGTGAGGCCGCCTTCGGTGAGGACGAGCAGAAGCGGCACGGTCACACCGGTCGTCGTCAGGATCTTGCACAGCGACTTCGCACTGGCCAGGTCGCGGCGGGCGTCCACGAAGATCAGATCGCAGCTCGGCGCGTTCACAAGCGCCGCCGGCTCGGCCGGGATCTGGCGGGTGCGGTGGCTGAGGAGGGCGAGCGACGGGAGCACCTCCGCGTCGGGCGCAGAGGTGAGGATCAACAGCTGCGCCACCCAGGTCCTCCACCCTCTCGGTGCCGCAATGCTACCCGAAATGCGTGCGGTGGCCGTCCGCGGCCGCCGCCGCCGGGGCACAATGGGAGCATGAGCGACATCGCGCACGGCGCACCCGGCCCCGATCTGCCCGGTCCCGGACCGCATCCGCAGGGTCCGGCGGCCGCCGCGGATCCCGCGCCGCCCCTGCCGAAGCCGGCGCTCTACGGCAGCATCGGCGCGGTGTGGGCCGTCTCGGTCGTGCTCGCGTTCCTCATCGGCTTCCTCTCCCCGCGCTCCGGGTACGGCTCCTGGCTGTCGCTCGCGCTGGGCGTGAGCGTGCTCCTCGCCTTCGCAGCCCAGCTCGCGACGCAGCGGAAAGACGGCTTCGTGAACCGTCTCGCGGCCACCTTGACGGGCAGCTTCCTCATCCTGGGCGTCACGGGGGCGATCCTGGCCCTCCTTCCGGCCGCGAGCTGACATAGACTCTTCTCATGCTCGTCGCTCTCGAACTCTTCTTCGTCGGCCTGCTGGGCCTGGCCACCCTCGCGATCCTCGGCGTGTCCGGGGTCGTCGTCTACAACCTCTTCCGCGGCCAGCGCTAGACGGGGGAGCGGTCACGCCATGATCGAGATCCCGACCGACCTCCCCTCCGAGCTCGTCCCGCTCTCCTGGCTCATCGGCGTCTGGGAGGGCACCGGCGTGCTCGACTACGCCATCGAGAACGAGCACACCGAGCTCGAGTTCGGCCAGCGCGTCAGCTTCAGTCACGACGGCCAGGCCTATCTCAACTACTCCTCGACCACATGGATCCTCGACGAGGAGAAGACCCCGCTCGCGGCCGAGACCGGATACTGGCGTCTCAGCCGCAAGCTGATCGAGGGCGACCAGGGGCCGGCGATGCTGCCGGGCAGCGGTCCGCGGCCGTTCAACACCGCGCAGTCCGTCGAGACCCTCCGCAACTCCAACGGGGCCTTCGACATCGACGTCTCCGTCATCCACCCGGACGGTGTGAGCGAGCTGTACCTCGGACAGGTGAACGGCCCGCGCATCGACCTGGCGACCGACGCCGTGGTGCGCACCGCCGGCGCCAAGGAGTACACCGCGGCGACCCGCCTCTACGGCCTGGTCGAGAACCACCTCCTCTGGGCGTGGGACATCGCCGCCCTCGGGCAGGAGCTGCGCACGCACGCCTCCGCCCGCCTCGCCAAGGTGGAGTGATGACGGTCTCGCCGTTCCTGCGGCTCCCCGGCGCCGTCGATGCGGGGTCCGTCGCGGGCGCTCCCGCCGAGCCCGGCGTCGCCGCGCACTACGGCAACCCGCTGAAGGAGCAGCGCGCGCTGGCCGAGGGCCGCGCCATCGTCGACCTCTCCGACCGCGCCGTGCTCACGATCACCGGTCCCGACCGGCTGAGCTGGCTGAACTCCCTGACCAGCCAGGCGCTCACCCGGCTGCAGCCCGGCGAGTCGTCCGAGACCCTGCTGCTCGACGTCACGGGACGTGTGGAGCACGCCGTACGCCTCGTCGAGGATGGCGAGACGCTGTGGCTGCTGGTCGACCGCCCCGAGGCGGACGGTCTGCTGTCCTGGCTCGACCGCATGCGCTTCATGCTGCGCGTGGAGCTCGCGGACCGCAGCGACGATTTCGCGACCATCGGGACCCTCGGCGACCCGCCCCTCCCGGTCGCCGCACCGAACGGCGTCCCGCTGATCTGGCACGACCCGTGGCGCGCTGTCGCCGTCGGAGGCCACCAGTACGCGCAGGGCGAGCACCCGGGCGCAGGGTGGACGTGGAGCGAGCGGCTCGTCCCGAGGGACGCCCTCGCCTCCATCGTGTCGCGCGTCGAGAACGGTGAGCTCACCGTGGCGGGCGCCTCCGCCGCCGACGCGCTCCGCATCGCCGCGTGGCGGCCGCGGTTCGCGACCGAGGTCGACGAGCGCACCATCCCGCACGAGCTCGACTGGCTGCGCAGCGCCGTCCATCTCGACAAGGGCTGCTACCGCGGGCAGGAGACGGTGGCCAAGGTCCACAACCTGGGGCATCCTCCGCGCCGTCTCGTGATGCTGCACCTCGACGGGTCCGAGGGCGTCCACGCCGCACGCGGCGCGGCCGTGTCGTTCGGCGACAAGGAGGTCGGCACCGTCACCTCCGCCGCACTCCACTACGAACTCGGGCCGATCGCGCTCGCCGTGGTCAAGCGCGGCACGGACTCCGCTGGAACGCTCACGGTCGACGCGGACGGCACCTCGCTCGCCGCCTCGCAGGAGGTCGTCGTCCCGCCCGGGGCCGGCGCGGAAGCGCAGGTCCCGCACCTCCCGCGCCTCGGCGCCGTCACCCGCCGCCCGCGCACCTGACGCGTCCGACATTCGTCACGAATGTCGCGACGAGCGCGCGCTTTCGCCGCATTCGTCACGAATGTGGGCAGGGCTCAGGCGGGGGAGACGGCGGGCCAGGCGACAGTGAGCTCGCCGAGGCGCCAGCGGGCACGGCCGCCGAGCACGGGCCAGCCGGCGTCGCGCATCCCCTGCGCCACGGCGATCCAGCGCTGCGAGGGGCCGTACGCGGCGAGGGGCGAGTGGATGCGCCACAGCCGGTCGAGCTCCGACAGGAACGTGTGCACCCGCTCGCCCGGCACATTGCGGTGGATGAGCGCCTTCGGGAGCCGCTCGGCGACGATCGAGGGGGCGTCCAGCTCGCGCAGCCGGAGGGACACCGTGAGTGACGCCGGTCCTGCCTGGTCGAGCGCGACCCAGCTCGCGACGCGGCCGATCTCGTCGCAGGTCCCCTCGACGAGCAGGCCGCAGGGCTGGAGGCGGGCGAGCATGCGATCCCACGCGGCCGCCACCTCCGACTCGTCGTACTGCCTCAGGACGTTGAACGCGCGGATCACGGCAGCCCGCCGCCCGCCGGGGAGCGGCACCTCGAAGCCGCCCAGCGCGAAGCGGATGCGCGCACCGGGGTCGAAGCCGGTGCGTCCCTCCCGCACGGCGGCCAGCTGCGCGTCGGCGGTCCGCACCCTCCCCGGCTCGATCTCGAGGCCGACGACCTCGACGTCCGGTCGCGCCTTCGCGAGGCGCTGGTGCAGCTCGAGGGCGGTGACACCGCTCGCGCCGTAGCCGAGGTCGACGACGAGCGGGTCGGGGGTGCGGCGGAGCACCGGCTGGGCGGCGACCCAACGGTCGACGCGACGCAGCCGGTTGGTGTTGGTCGTGCCACGGGTCACCGTGCCGATCGCACCGGAAGCCATTACCCCAGTCTGCCGCAGCCGGGCACAGTCTGCCGCAGCCGGGCACGGTCGGCCGCCCGGGCGACCGGGCCTGCGGCGCCGGGCTCCCGGACGGTAGATTAGGACCATGTCCGCCCCCTACACTTTGATCCTCCTCCGCCACGGCAACAGCGAGTGGAACCAGAAGAATCTGTTCACCGGCTGGGTCGACGTCCGGCTCAGCGAGCAGGGCGTCACCGAGGCCAAGCGCGCCGGCGAGCTGCTCGCCGAGTCCGGCCTCCAGCCCGACATCCTCTACACGTCCGTCCTCACGCGCGCGATCCAGACCGCGAACTACGCGCTCGACGTCTCCGACCGGCTGTGGATCGACGTGAAGCGCACGTGGCGTCTGAACGAGCGCCACTACGGCGCCCTGCAGGGCCTCGACAAGGCGGAGACGCTCGAGAAATTCGGTCCGGAGCAGTTCCAGCTCTGGCGCCGTTCGTTCGACGTGCCGCCGCCGCCGCTCGATGACGACAGCGAGTTCTCTCAGGCGCACGATCCGCGTTACGCCGGCCTCGGCGACGACCTGCCGCGCACCGAGTGCCTCAAGGACGTCATCGACCGCATGCTGCCCTACTGGGAGTCCGACATCACGGTCAGCCTGGCCGAGGGGAAGACGGTGCTCGTCACGGCGCACGGCAACTCGCTGCGCGCGCTGGTGAAGCACCTCGACGGCATCTCGGACGACGACATCGCGGAGCTCAACATCCCGACCGGCATCCCGCTCGTCTACACGCTCGACGCCGACTTCCGCCCGACGGAGCCCGCGTACTACCTCGACCCCGAGGCCGCCGCCGCCGGTGCCGCCGCCGTCGCCGCCCAGGGCAAGAAGTAGCCGCGAGACGGCACGACGTACGCGAAAAACCGCCGAGCGGGCAGAGTATTCGCCCGCTCGGCGGTTTTCTCTTGCGTGCGAGCGGGGCTCAGGAGGCGAGCTCCGGAGCCCAGTCGCCGGTCGCGAGGTACTGCACCTTCTTGGCGATCGACACCGCGTGGTCGGCGAACCGCTCGTGGTAGCGCGAGGCGAGGGTGGCGTCGACGGTGTCGACGGCCTGGCCCTTCCAGGTCTCGCCGAGGACCTTGTCGAACACGCTGGCGTGCAGCTCGTCGACGTCGTCGTCGTCGTTGCGGATCTCGTCCGCGAGGCGGATGTCCTGGGTGCGGAGCAGTTCGGCGAGCTTCTCGGCGATGGCGACGTCGAGACGGCCCATCTCGGCGAAGGTCGAGCGGAGGCCCTTCGGCACCACCTTGTCCGGGAAGCGGTAGCGGGCGAGCTGGGCGATGTGCTCGGCCATGTCGCCCATCCGCTCCAGGGAGGCGCTGATGCGCAGCGCGCTCACCACGATGCGCAGGTCGCGGGCGACCGGCTGCTGGCGGGCGAGGATCTGGATGGAGAGCTCGTCGAGGATGACGGTGAGCTCGTCGATGCGGTGGTCGTTCTCGATGACGTCCTCGGCCAGCGACACGTCGGACTCGTTGAACGCCCGCGTCGCGTGCTGGATGGAGCGGACGACGAGCTCGGCGATCTCGACCAGTCGGTCCTGGACTTCGGCCAGCTCCTGCTGGAACACTTCGCGCATGGGGTGGGATCCTTCCTGGCGTGCGCGGGCACGCGGGATGTCGGGGTCGTCTGACCCCGTTCAGCATGTTCGCCGCATCAGGTTAACAATCGGTGCCCTGAGGCTGAACATCGTCCAACATACCCGCGAAAACACGCGGCGGAACGGGGCGAGCGACCTCCGGCGCGTTCCACGATCCCATACGCTTGCGGCATGGACTCCGCCTGGTTGGTGCTGCTCTCGCTGGGCCTGGGCCTCGCCGTCGGCGCCGGATTCGTGTGGATCCTGCACATCGCGGCGCGGCGCGGCGATCACGCCGCGGCCGTCGTCAACCCGGCGGTCCCCGACGGCGTCGATCAGGTGCTCGACGCGATGGAGTCCGCCGGTGTCGTGCTCGACCCGTCGAACAACGTGATCAAGGCCTCGCCGGGCGCGCACGCGATCGGTCTGGTCTGGAGCGGCGCGCTCGTCCACCCGCACCTGGTCGAACTCGTGAACCGGGTCCGCCGGTCGGGCGAGCCGGTGACCGAGGACTGCGAACTCGCACGTGGACCGTTCGGCGACGCGAACATCCACCTGAGCGTGCGCGTGGCCCGTCTGGGCTCCCGGTACATCCTGCTGCTGGCGGAGGACCGCACGGAGTCGTACCGCCTGGACTCGGTCCGACGGGACTTCGTGGCGAACATCAGTCACGAGCTGAAGACGCCGATCGGGGCGGTGGGCCTGCTCGCCGAGGCGCTCGACGACGCGTCGGACGACCCGGTGCAGGTGCGCCGGTTCGCGGCGCGGCTGAGCGACGAGGCCTCGCGTCTCGCCCGGATCACCCGCGACATCATCGAGCTCAGCCGCCTCCAGGCCACCGATGCGCTCGGAGACGCGCGCACGCTGTCGGCCGCGAAGATCGTGAAGGCCGCCATCGACCAGAACCGCGTGGCCGCCGAGTCGCGCGGAATCGAGATCGCCATGCGCGGTGAGAAGACGGCGGAGGTGCTCGGCAACGAGAGCCTCCTGGTCACCGCCGTCGACAACCTCATCTCGAACGCCATCCAGTACTCGCCGGACGACTCCCGCATCGGGATCGGCGTCCGCACGCTCGACGGCGTCGTCGAGATCGCGGTCACCGACCAGGGCGAGGGAATCCCCGAGGAAGACCTGGATCGCGTCTTCGAGCGCTTCTTCCGCGTCGATCAGGCGCGCTCGCGCAACACCGGCGGGACGGGGCTCGGGCTGTCCATCGTCAAGCACGCCGTGCAGAACCACGGCGGCGAGGTGCGCGTCTGGTCGCAGCCGGGGCGCGGATCCACCTTCACGATCCGGCTGCCCGAAGCCTCCACCGTCCGTCCCCCGATAGGAGAGAACCTGTGACATCCATCCTGCTCGTCGAGGATGAGGGCGCGCTCAGCGAGCCGCTCGCGTACCTGCTCGGCCGCGAGGGCTATGAGGTGACCGTGGCCGAGGACGGCCCGACCGCGCTCGCCGAGTTCGACAAGGAGGGCGCCGATCTGGTGCTGCTCGACCTCATGTTGCCGGGCATCCCCGGCACCGAGGTGTGCCGCGAGATCCGGTCGCGCTCGACCGTGCCGATCATCATGCTGACCGCCAAGGACTCCGAGGTGGACATCGTGGTCGGCCTCGAGCTCGGCGCGGACGACTACGTGACCAAGCCGTACTCCTCCCGGGAGCTTCTGGCGCGGATCCGCGCCGTGCTGCGCCGGCGGGTCGAGGCCGAGGAGGTCGAGGACGACGGCATCCTCGAAGCCGGCACGGTGCGGATGGATGTGGACCGCCACACCGTGGCCGTGAACGGCTCGGAGATCTCCATGCCGCTGAAGGAATTCGAGCTGCTCGAACTGCTGCTGCGCAACGCCGGCCGCGTGCTCACGCGCGGCCAGCTGATCGACCGGGTGTGGGGGAGCGACTACTTCGGCGACACGAAGACGCTCGATGTGCACATCAAGCGCATCCGCTCGCGGATCGAGGAGAGCCCGTCCGAGCCGCAGATGCTGGTGACCGTGCGGGGACTCGGCTACCGCTTCAACGCCTGACCCGCGTTCGACCGCATACGACGAAGCCGCTCCTCGTTCTCGAGGGGCGGCTTCGTCGTATGCGGCGTGCGGATTACGGAGCGGCGGTCTCCGTCGGCTCCGGGGTGCTCGTCGCCGTCGCGGTGTGCGTCGGGGTCGGGAGCACCGTCGGCGGCACGAGGTCCTTGTACTCGGCGAGGCCGCCGTCGAGCACGGGGACCTGCAGCTGCATGCCGGTCTGGTCGCCGTACTGGAAGTAGACGGGGTAGAGGCTGCCCGGCAGCGCGGAGAACGGGGTGAAGAAGACGTTGCCCGACGTGGACTCCGGGTCGGTGCCGATCTTCTTGGTCTGGCCGGCGTCGACCGTGACGTAGGCGGGGTCGCTGCTCTTGTCGCCGGCCGTGACGGCCACGCGCTGGGCGGTCGAGCCGGTGTTGACGAGCGTCACCACGAGGCTGCCCACGGTGCCGCCGGAGGCGTCCGTGACGATGATCGCGTTGCGCACGTCGACGGTGCCGACGTTGCCGCTGACGCCGTCGCTCGCGTCGTAGTGCTTCGTGGTGGCCTGCGGGGCGATGAGCCCGCATCCCGCGGTGCCGAACGCAACCGTCAGGGCGAGGACGACGGACGCCGCGACTCGAGCTTTCACTGGATGACCCTCCCGATCGTTCCGCTCGACGGCGCGGTGCAGCCCTGTCAGGAAGCGGAGATTCGAGTCGAGTTTAGCCTATGCGCGAGGGCCTCTCGGGGCCGCCCGCAGGTGCGAGGGCGAACCTTAGCATGTGCCTCGTGTGGTATCCTATTCTTTGCTGAAGGGACAACATATCTATGCTTTTCGAGGTTGGCGAAACCGTCGTTTACCCCCATCACGGTGCTGCAACGATCACCGAGGTCAAGAAAAGAATCATCAAGGGTGAAGAGAAGCTGTACCTCAAGCTCAACGTGACGCAGGGCGACCTGACCATCGAGGTCCCCGCCGAGAACGTCGACCTCGTGGGAGTGCGCGACGTCATCGGCAAGGAGGGTCTGGACCGCGTCTTCGAGGTGCTCCGAGCCCCGTTCACGGAGGAGCCCACCAACTGGTCGCGCCGGTACAAGGCCAACCTGGAGAAGCTGGCGTCCGGCGACGTCATCAAGGTCTCCGAGGTCGTCCGCGACCTGTGGCGTCGCGATCAGGATCGCGGGCTGTCCGCGGGCGAGAAGCGCATGCTCGCCAAGGCGCGGCAGATCCTCATCTCCGAACTGGCGCTGGCGGAGAAGACCGACGACGAGAAGGCGTCGAGCCTCCTCGACGAGGTGCTCGCCTCCTAGGAGCCCACTCTGCATTCCGCTACGGCCCCGTGACCCTCCGGTCACGGGGCCGTATACGTTCCCCGGTATGCGCGGCGGCGGGCTCGGATCCACTTCTCATTCGAGGGCGGCCCGGCCGTAACGCGACGCGGGCAGCCGTTGACTTCCGCGGGAGGGTTAGGCCAGACTCTGCAATGTTGACGTAAACATGTTGACGTCAACATCACCAGAATCGAAAGGTCACCTGACAGTGTCGTCACGTCTTCGACGGCTGCTGCTCGCCTCTTTCGCCGTCGGCTCCCTCGCCGCGGCCGGAAGCATCACGAGCATCCCCGGCAGCCAGGAAACCGCCGCAGCAGCCACCGCTTCCGCGGTCACCATCACCCCGAACCCCGCCTACCAGAACGCCGCGTTCGAAGGATGGGGCACGAGCCTCGCCTGGTTCGCGAACGCGACCGGCGGATACCCTGAGGCAGTGCGCCAGGACCTGTTCGACAAGGTCTTCGGCAGCGACGGCCTCAACCTCAACATCGCCCGCTACAACATCGGCGGAGGCAACGCGACCGACGTGCCGCCGTACCTGCGGGCCGGCGGCGCCGTCGACGGCTGGTGGAACCCGGACGTCACGGCGACGGATGCCCAGGGCGCGATCACGAGCACCTACGCCGACCGCGATCGACTCGCGGCGGCGTGGGATGCGGACGACCCGGCCTCCTACGACTTCTCGGCGGACGCCACCCAGCGCTGGTGGGTCGACGCGCTGAAGGAGAAGATCACGAAGTGGGAGGCGTTCAGCAACTCCCCGCCCTACTTCATGACCAACAGCGGGTACGTCTCAGGCAACTTCAGCGCCTCCAGCGACCAGCTGAAGACCTCGAGCATCGCGGACTACGTCACCTACCTGAAGACCGTCGTCCAGCACATCGAGCAGACCAGCGGGATCACCTTCGACAGCATCGACCCGTTCAACGAGCCCAACACGAACTACTGGGGAACGAACATCGACTCCAGCACCGGCTGGCCCAAGAAGGGCGGTCAGGAGGGCGCGCACATGGGTCCCGCGTTGCAGGACACGGTGATCAAGGCGCTGCAGAGCGAGCTCGCGCAGCCCGGAACCACGACCGGCGCGCACATCTCCGCGATGGACGAGACCAACCCGTCGATCTTCATGACCGACTGGAACGGCTGGTCGCAGCAGGCGAAGGCCGCCGTCGACCAGCTCAACGTGCACACCTACGGCACGAGCGGCCGCACCCAGGTGCGCGATGTCGCGAAGGCCAACGGCAAGGACCTCTGGATGAGCGAGGTCGAGGGCGACTGGGACGGCACGGGCGTCAACAACCAGACGAACATCAACAACGGCATCGGCATGGCCACGCGCATCACGGACGACCTGCGCGAGCTCGAGCCGAGCGCGTGGATCTTCTGGCAGCCGGTCGAGGACTACTACAACATGCAGAAGGTCGAGAAGCTCAACTGGGGCAGCATCGACATCGACTTCGACTGCAATGCCGACGGGAATTCCGTGCGGCGCCTGGCGGACGGTGACGCCGACCCGTCGTGCAGGGTCGTGACCAACGCGAAGTACAACACGGTGCGCAACTTCACGCACTACATCCGCCCGGGCGACCACATCATCCCGTCGACGAACGCGGCGACCACCGCGGCCCTCGGCGCCGACGGCGGCGCGGTCACGCTGGTGCACACGAACGCGGGCACCGCGCCGGAGGACCTCACCCTCGACCTGTCGAAGTTCGGGGCGATCGACGCGGGCGCGACGGTCACCCCGATCGTCACCACCGAGTCGCCCGCGAGCGACCCGACGGCCAACGCCCTGGTGCAGAAGGCCGCCCTCCCCGTGGATGCGGCGGCCAAGACCGCGCGCGTGACCGTACCGGCGAAGTCGGTCACGACGCTCGTCGTGACCGGGGTGCACGGTGTCGCCGAGACCGCCGTCCCGCTCCAGGACGGCCACACGTACCAGCTGCGCGGCGTGCAGAGCGGCAAGAACCTGACCGGGAGCGCGACCGGCGCGGCGACGATCACCTCGTCGGCGACGACCGCGGCTGCGGCCTCCACGCAGGCCTGGACGGTCCGCAAGCTCACCTCGGGCGCTGCGAACATCGAGCGCTACACGCTGCAGGACGGCTCCGGCCGTTACCTGACGGCGACGTCCGCAGGCACAGCGGTGAGGTCCCTCGCGGACGGGGCCGCCGCCTCCGACCCGTCGGCGCAATGGATGCTCTCGACGGTCGACGGCGCCCGCTACAGCCTCCTGAGCGTGGCCGCCGGCTCGGTGCTCGACGTGGGCGGCCAGTCGACGGCCGAGAACGCGCCCGTCGGCGTCTACGGCTCGAACACCGGCGCCAACCAGCTGTGGACCATCCAGGACACGCAGCTCGTGTCGATCCAGCCCGTCGCGATCGCGACCCTCGCCGGAAGCGCTCCCTCCCTGCCCGCCACCGTCGTGCCGGTCTACCGGTCCGGCGCGGGCTCGCTGGTGGCCGTGACCTGGGACACTGCGGGTGCCGACTGGAGCGTGCCGGGAACGGTCACCCTCCGCGGCTCCGGCACGGATCTGTTCGGGCACGCCTTCGACTCCGCCGTCGCGACGGTGGACGTGGGCGGCTACAGCCGCACCGATCCGGTCTCGCTGACGACCTTCGCGGGCGTCTCCGCCGCCGCGGTGCGCGCCGCGGCCCCCGCCACCGTCCCCGCCCACGTGGGCACGAGCGGTGCGACCCACGACGCCGCCGTGACCTGGGACTGGACCACTGTCACCGACGCTGCGCTGGCGAACCCCGGCGTGGTCATGGTGCGCGGCACCGCCGTGTCGAACGATCCGGCCGCGGCATCCCTCCCGGCGACGCTGTCCCTGATCGTCACCACCCCGTCGGAGCGGAACGTCGCGACGGACACGGCGGTGAAGGCCACGGCGACCTCGACCGAGAGCGGCTACTCCGCCGACAGCACCCGGAACGGCGTCACGACCGACAAGGGGTGGTCGAACTGGGTGTCGACGAACAAGCCGACCTCCAGCACGCTGACCTACGACCTCGGTGGCACGCAGACGGTGAACCACGTGACGATCTACGCCTACAAAGACGGCTCGACCACCAGCTGGCCGAGTCGGCTGACCGTGCAGTACGCGGACGCGTCCGGCACGTGGATCGACGCGCCCGATTCGCCCACTGTCGTCCCCGTCCCGACGGACGGCAGCGCGCCGATCGTCGATGTGCCCATCGGCGGGGTCAGCACCTCGAAGGTGCGCGTGGTCATGACCGCGTACGCGAACACGCACCTGACGATCGCCGAAGTGCAGATCTACGCGCGCACTGCCGGTGCGGGAGCGGTCGCGGGCCTCGCCGCGCTCACCGTCGGCGGTGAGCCGGTGGCCGGCTTCGCGACCGGGACCACCGAGTACTCCGTCCCGACCCGTGGCGCGGCCGTGCCGGAGCTCGCGGCGGTCGCGGTGGACGGGAAGGCCGGGGTCTCCATCACTCAGCCCTCGGCCGCAAACGGTCACGTCGGCACCGTGGTCGTGACGAGCGAGGACGGCACGGCGACGGAGACCTACACGGTCGCCCTCGCCCGCGAGATCGCCCTCACGGTCGCCGACCTGGGCGGTGCTCGCGTCGCCGAGCCGGTGGCGGCATCGGCCACGGCGGATCCGGCGGACGCGGCCCTGCGATACACCTGGCTCGTCGACGGCGTCGCCGTCGTGACGGACACAGCCGACGCCTCCTACACGCCGCAGGCCGCCGACGAAGGGCTGCCGCTCAGCGTGTCGGTGAGCGCCACGGCGGAGGGCTACACCTCTGCCGCGGCGGTCTCGAACACAGTCGTGGTCGGCGCGAAGGCCCCCGAACCGGCTCCGGCCGTCACGGGCGTGGTCGACGCCGCGGGACGACCGATCGCGGAGGGTGCCGTGCTGACGCCGGGAGACGCGGTGACCGTCACGGTCGCCCCGACCGTCGTCGGCACGGACTACGCGCTCGAGTTCCACTCGACGCCGGTCACGATCGCCCAGGCGATCGGCGACGGGTCGGCGATCACACTGCAGGGGACCATCCCCGTCGACGCGACCGCCGGGGCCCACCGCCTCGTCGTTCGCACCGCGGCCGGCGAGCTCTGGAGCATCGGCGTCACGGTCGCGGCGGTCGGCGGAGCGTCCGGGGGAGCGGGCGCCGGCCCGGTCTCCGGCCTGGCCGACACCGGCAGCAGCCTCCCGCTCGCGGGTGGCGCGCTCGCCCTCCTGCTGATCGTGGGAGGCGCCGCCGCACTGCTGCTGCGCGCACGCCGGCGTCGGGAGGTCTGACCACCCCCCCCGGGGCCCCCGGCCCCCGCGGCGGGGGGGCTGGGGCGGACTAGTCTCGTGGGGTGGACAGCAGCATCCCGGCCCCGCGCGTGGCCGTCGTCGTCGTCGCCGCCGGGAGCGGCACCCGTCTGGGCGCCGGACTTCCGAAGGCGTTCGTCGCCCTCGGCGGCCGTACCCTGCTCGAGCGCTCGCTCGGCTCCGTACGCGGGATGGCCGAACCAGCGCAGACGATCGTCGTCGCCCCGTCCGAGCGGCTGGAGGAGGCGCGGACGATCGTCGCCGGCGCGCTCGGCTCCCTCGCCCCGTCGGCGGTGGTCGCCGGAGGGGAGACGCGCCAGCGGTCGGTGGCCGCCGGGCTCGCGGCGCTGGCCCCCGACGTCGAGGTCGTGCTCGTGCACGACGCCGCCCGCGCGTTGACCCCGCCCTCGCTGTTCGACGCCGTGGTCGCCGCCGTCCGGCACGCCGGTCACGGCATCATCCCGGGCCTGCCGGTGAGCGACACAATCAAGCGCGTTTCTCCCGACGGGGAGGTGCACGAGACGGTCGACCGGTCGGCGCTCTCCGCCATCCAGACCCCGCAGGGGTTCCCGCGCGACCAGCTGCTCGCCGCCTACGCTGCGGCGACGAGCGACGAGACCGATGACGCCGGCCTGGTCGCCGCAGGCGGGCATCCCGTGTCGGTCGTCCCCGGCGACGCGCACGCCTTCAAGATCACGACGCCGTGGGACCTGCGGCGGGCCGAGGTACTCCTGAACGGAGGCCGGGCCGAGCCCCCCACGCCGCGGATCGGCTTCGGAAGCGACACGCACGGGTTCGATCCCGCCGCCGAGCTCTGGCTTGCAGGCCTGCACTGGCCGGGGGAGGACGGGCTCGCCGGGCACAGCGACGGGGACGCGGTCGCGCACGCCATCGTCGACGCCCTGCTCTCGGCGGCCGCGCTCGGCGACATCGGCACCGTCTTCGGCACCGACGACCCCCGGCTCGCGGACGCCCGCGGCGTCGTCTTCCTCGCCGAAGCGCGCCGCCTGGTCGAAGAGGCGGGCTACCGGATCGGCAACGTGACCGCTCAGATCGTCGGCAACAGGCCGAAGTTCTCACCCCGCCGGGCGGAGGCCCAGGAGGCCCTGGCCGCCGTGCTCGGCGCCCCGGTCTCGCTCTCGGCGACCACCACGGACGGCCTCGGCTTCACCGGCCGAGGGGAAGGCGTCGCCGCGCTCGCCACGGCGTTGTTGCTGCCGCGCTGAGCGCCGGCAGCGCGCGGCCCGTAGGCTGTATGCCGTGACTCTGCGACTCTACGACACGAAGGCCGGCGCCCTGCGCGACTTCGTCCCCCTCCGCCCCGGCGCCGTGGGGATGTACGTGTGCGGACCGACCGTCCAGTCGTCGCCGCACATCGGACATCTGCGCTCCGCCCTCGTCTACGACCAGCTCCGTCGCTGGTTCACCTACCGCGGGCTCGACGTCACGCTGGTGCGCAACGTCACCGACATCGACGACAAGATCCTCCTGAACGCGGAGGCCGCCCGCGCCGAGGGCAGCAGCGAGGAGTGGTGGGCGCTCGCCTACCGGTTCGAGCTCGAGTTCACCGCGGGGTACACCGCGCTCGGCGTGCAGCCGCCGACCTACGAGCCGCGGGCGACGGCCAGCATCCCGCAGATGCAGCGGATCATCGAGCGCCTGATCGACAACGGGCACGCCTACCCGGCCGCAGACGGCTCGGGCGACGTGTACTTCGACGTGAAGAGCTGGCCCGCCTACGGCGAGCTGACACGGCAGAGCATCGACAACATGGAGGCGGCGGCGGACGCCGACCCGCGCGACAAGCGCGACCCGCGCGACTTCGCGCTCTGGAAGGGCCGCAAGGCCGACGAGCCCGAGTCCGCGTCGTTCCCGTCCCCCTGGGGAGAGGGACGGCCCGGCTGGCACATCGAGTGCTCCGCGATGTCCCGCCGCTATCTCGGGCCGCAGTTCGACATCCACGGCGGCGGCCTCGACCTCCGCTTCCCGCATCACGAGAACGAGCTCGCGCAGTCGACGGCGGCCGGGGATGCCTTCGCGAACTACTGGGTGCACAACGGGCTCGTGCACGTCAACGGACAGAAGATGAGCAAGTCGCTCGGCAACTCGGTCTACGCGGCCGACCTGCTCGCCGCCGCGCGTCCGCTCGTCGTCCGCTACTACCTCGGCTCGGCGCACTACCGCTCGACCATCGACTTCCACGACGGCTCCCTCGCCGAGGCGGAGGCGGCCCTCGATCGCATCGCCGGGTTCTTCGAGCGCGTCGACCGACGGCTCACCGGCACCCGCTTCGCCGGCACGGGCGCGGAGGTCGTCCCCGACGCCTTCGCGGAGGCGATGGACGACGACCTCGCCGTGCCGCAGGCGCTCGCCGTGCTGCACGACACCGTGCGTTCAGGAAACGCGGCGCTGGATGCGGAAGACTTGGAGGCCGCCGCCATCGCGCGCGGCCAGGCCCTCGCGATGACCGAGGTGCTGGGCATCAACCCGCTGTCCCCGCAGTGGAGCCGTGCTGGATCGTCCGCCGCCGACGCGGCGCTCGGCCAGCTGGTCTCCCGACTGCTCGACGACCGACAGGCCGCCCGGCAGGCCCGCGACTTCACGGCCGCCGACCGCATCCGCGACGAACTGATCGGCGCGGGCATCACCATCGAAGACACCCCGACGGGGTCGCATTGGAGTATCGAAGCATGAAGAGTTCGGGTGGCAAGCCGCGCGGCGGCGCCGTGAGGAAGGGGCGCAAGGGCGCCCAGGTCGGCAGCGGCGGCAACGGGCGCCGCGCGCTCGAAGGCAAGGGGCCGACGCCGAAGGCCGAGGACCGCGAGTACCACGTCGCGCACAAGAACAAGGTGCTGCGCGAGCGCGCGGCCGCCAAGCAGGCGGGCCGCGGCGGGCGCGACGCCGCCCCGCGTGGCGCGTCGGGAGCCTCCCGCCGGGCGAAGAGCGGAGACGAGAGCGAGATCGTGACCGGCCGCAACTCGGTCCTCGAGGCACTGCGCGCGCGCATCCCGGCCACGACGCTCTACATCGCCGCGCGCGTGGAGATGGACGACCGGATGAAGGAGATCCTCTCGATCGCCACCGGCCGCGCCATCCCGGTGCTCGAGATCATGCGCCCCGAGCTGGACCGGCTCGCGGGCCGTGACGCCGTGCACCAGGGCGTGGCGCTCAAGGTTCCGCCGTACGAGTACGCACACCCGGGGGAGCTGCTCGATCTCACGATCCGCAAGAACGAGACCCCGCTCTTCGTCGCGCTCGACGGCATCACCGACCCGCGCAACCTGGGCGCGATCATCCGCTCGACCGCCGCGTTCGGCGGCCAGGGCGTCATCATCCCGCAGCGCCGCTCGGTCGGCATGACGGCCTCGGCGTGGAAGACCTCGGCCGGTGCCGCGGCGCGCACCCCGGTCGCGATGGCGGCCAACCTGACCCAGACGCTCAAGGCGTTCAAGCAGGCGGGCGTGTTCGTCCTCGGACTCGACGGCGGCGGCGATGTGTCGCTCCCCGGGCTCACGTTCGCCGACCGTCCCGTCGTGATCGTGGTCGGCAGCGAAGGCAAGGGACTCTCGCGTCTCGTCACCGAGACCTGCGACGCGGTCGTCTCCATCCCGATCAGCGCGGCGACCGAGTCGCTGAACGCCGGCATCGCCGTCAGCGTCACCCTGTACGAGATCGCCAAGCTCCGCGCCGAGTCCTCCGGCTCCGCCGCGTAGCCGCGTCCGCGACGACGGCACCGAGAACCGCCGCGGCCGCAGGGGAACCTGCGGCCGCGGCGGTTTCGTGTCGCGGGCGGTCAGAGCACGTGGGAGAGGAACGTGCGGGTGCGCTGGTGTCGGGGGTCGGCGATCATGGCGCGGGGGTCGCCCGACTCGACGACCACGCCGCCGTCCATGAAGACGAGGGTGTCGCCGACCTCGCGGGCGAACCCGATCTCGTGGGTGACGACGACCATCGTCATGCCGGACTGCGCCAGGCCCTTCATCACGTCGAGCACCTCGCCGACGAGCTCGGGGTCGAGCGCCGAGGTGGGCTCGTCGAAGAGCATCAGCTTCGGGTCCATCGCCAGGGCGCGAGCGATGGCCACGCGCTGCTGCTGGCCGCCCGACAGCTGGCCGGGGTAGGCGTTGGCTTTGGCACCGAGCCCGACGCGGTCGAGGAGCTCGCGGGCGCGCGCGGCCGCCTGCGCGGGCTTCTGGCCGCCGACCATGATCGGAGCGGTCGTGATGTTCTCCAGCACCGAGAGATGCGGGAACAGGTTGAACCGCTGGAACACCATCCCGATGTCCCGGCGCTGCGCCGCCGCCTGGGTGGGCGTGAGATCGTGCAGGCGGTCGCCCACCTGCCGGTACCCGATGAGCGAGCCGTCGACGAGGATGCGCCCGCCGTCGATGCCCTCGAGGTGGTTGATGCAGCGCAGGAAGGTGGACTTGCCGGAGCCGGACGGGCCGATCACGCACACGACCTCGCCCTGATGCACGTCCAGAGAGACGCCGCGGAGGACATGGTGGTCGCCGTAGGCCTTGTGGACCTCCTCTGCGCGCACCATCGGGAGCGCGCCGGTCGCGGTGCCGCTCATCGGGCCGCTCCTTCCGTGTGGGTCGGGGCGGCCGGGGCGGTATCGATCGCCGCCGTGCCTCCCGGCGCCGTCGCACCGACGGCCTCCGTCTCGGGCATCGGCTCCGGCACGTGGCCGCCGCCGCGCTGGTCGAAGCCGCGCGCGAATCGCCGTTCGAGGAAGAGCTGGCCGACCATCATGATCGATGTGAACGCGAGGTACCAGACCGAAGCGACCAGCAGCAGGGGAATGGGGTTGAGCGTCTCGGCCGAGATGTCGCGCGAGCGGGTGTAGAGGTCGAGGCTGAAGGGAACGGCCGTGACGAGCGACGTGGTCTTCAGCATCGAGATGACCTCGTTGCCGGTCGGCGGGATGATGACGCGCATCGCCTGGGGGAGGACGATCTTCCGCATCGTCTGCGCCCGCGTGAGGCCGAGCGCGGTCGACGCCTCCTTCTGCCCGGTGTCGACCGACAGCAGGCCGGCGCGCACGATCTCGGCCATGTAGGCCGCCTCGTTGAGGGCGAGTCCGAAGACGGCGATCCAGAACACGTCGAACAGGTCGATGCTCTCGAACACGAGCCACGGCTGCTGGAACGGGATGCCGATCTCGATGGTCTTGTAGATGGTCGAGAGGAGGCCCCAGAAGACCAGCTGGACGTACACCGGCGTGCCGCGGAAGATCCAGATGAAGACGCCGGACGCCCAGCGCACGATGTAGTTCGGACTCTGCCGCATCACGGCCAGCAGCACACCGAGCAGCACCGCGATCACCATGGAGAGCACCGTGAGCAGCAGGGTCACGCCCGCGGCCTGCACGATGCGCGGGTCGAACAGGTACTCGGCGAAGGCCGGCCAGTCGTAGGCCTCGCGACGGCCGGCGTCGATCACGAAGAGCACGATCGCGAGGAGGATGACGACCGCGGCCACGGCACGCCACGGGTGCCGGACGGGTGTCGAGCGGATGGCCGGGGCGCCGGTCACCGGGTGGAGGCCCGGTTCGGTGGAGCGCCGACGGCCGGCACCGCGCGGGGCGGTGCCGGCCTCGGGGGCGCTATTCGGTCGCGCCATTGATCTGCATCGTGTCGAGCGCGCCGTTCTCGACGCCCCAGAAGGTGAGGATCTTCGTGTAGCTGCCGTCCTTCTGGAGGTCCTGCAGCGCGGCGAGGATGGCGTCGGCGAACTGCCCGCGGTCCTTCTTGACCGGCGTGCCGGAGAGGAGGGAGTCGTAGATCGGCGAGGTGACGAGCTTGCCCTTGCTGAGCTTGGCCGCGTAGCCGATCACGGGGGAGTCGGCGACCATCGCGTCCGCGCGCCCCAACGTCACCGCGGCGGTGGCGTCGTCCTGCGTGTCGTACCCGAGCTGCGTGACCGTCTCCTTGCCTGCGGCTTCGCACTTCTTGTCGATCTCGGGCAGGTAGACCAGCGGAGCCGATCCGCCGTTCTGCACGGCGACCTTCAGGCCGCACACGTCGAGCTCGTCCGTGATGGGCTTGTCCGCGGGGGAGGCGAACTGGTTTCCCGCGGTGAAGAAGTCCACCATGTCGAGCGTCTCCTCGCGCTTCTTGGTGTCGTAGTAGCCGCCGAGGCCCATGTCGTACTTCTCACCGAGGATGCTCGGGACGATGTTGTCGAACTTAGCGACGCGGTAGTCGGTCTTCACTCCGAGCTTCGCCGCGACGGCGTCGATGAGGTCGATCTCCCAGCCGATGGGGGCGCCGTCCTTGTCTTTGAACTCATTGGGGGCGTAGGTCGGGTCGACGCCGACGACGAGCTTCCCGGCCTTCTGGATGTCGGCCGGGAGCAGCGCGGCGGCCGCGTCGAGCTTCTCGATCGTGAGGTCCTTCAGTGCGGTCTGCCGGTCCGCGCTGCCCGCGGCGCCGCTGGAGCAGCCGGTGAGCACGGCGGCGACGGCGGCCATGGCGAGGACGGTGAGGGTGCGATTTCTCATGGTGCTGTCTCCTTGGGGGTGTGCTGTGCGGGGCGGGACCGTCAGCTCGCGACAGGGAGGGCCGCGTACACGGACTCCCCGGCGACGAAGGTCTCGATGGTGCGGGTGTCGGCGATCGTGTCCGCGGGGTGGGCGAACGGATCGCGGTCGACGACGGCCAGGTCGGCCCAGTAGCCCACCGCGATCGACCCGGTGGAGTCGTCGCGGCCGTTGATGCGTGCGGCGCCGCTGGTGTAGGCGCGCAGGGCGTCGGCCAGAGGCAGGCTCTCGCTCGGGAGGAACGCCTCGGCGTTGTGATCGGGGTGCCAGGCCGGCAGACGGCGGTTGACCGCCACGTGGATACCGAGCCAGGGGTCCGGACTCGTGACCGGCCAGTCCGAGCCGGCGCAGAGGTGCGCGCCGGCCCCGAGCAGGGAGCCGAACGGGTACTGGGTGGTGGTGCGCTCGGCTCCGAGCAACGGGACGTTCAGCTCGACCATCTGCGGGTCGTAGCAGGCCCACAGCGGCTGGATGTTGGCGGCGACGCCGAGGGAGGCGAACCGTGCGTGGTCGTCCGGATGGACGACCTGCAGGTGTGCGATGTGGTGCAGGAGGCCGCTGTCGCCGTTCGCGGCGCGGGCGGCGGCCACGGCATCCAGGGACTCGCGAACGCCGCGGTCGCCGATGGCATGGAAGTGCACCTGCAGGCCGAGCGCGTCGAGGCGCGAGACGTAGTCGGCCAGCAGTGCCGGGTCCACGAACGAGAGGCCGTCGTCGTGGGTCTCGCCGGGGCCGCACTGGTGCACGTAGGGCTCGATCATCGCGGCCGTCCGGTTCTCCACGATGCCGTCCTGCATGACCTTCACCGTCGTGATGCGGAACCGTTCGTCCTGGAAGCGCTCCCGCAGGCCCAGGATGCGGGCGATCTGCTCCGGACCGCGCTCGCGTTCCCACCAGATGGCGCCGTTCACGCGCGCCTTCAGCCGGTCCTCGTCCATCGCACGCTGGTACGCGTCCACGATGCCCGCGGAGTGGTTGCCGTAGTCGCCGATGAGTGCGTCCTGCCAGCCGGTGATCCCGAACGAGTGCAGGTAGCGCTGGGCTTCCAGGAGCCCGTCGTACTGCTCGTCGGAGGTGGCAGCGGGCGCGAGGCGCAGGACGAGCATCCGTGCGCCCTCGTGGAGCGTTCCGGTCGGCTCGCCGGCGGCGTCGCGCTCGATGCGCCCGTCGACGGGGTCGGGGGTGTGGCGGTCGATCCCGGCGCGACGGAGGGCCTCCGAGTTGACCCACGCGCTGTGGTGGTCCCGGTTGGAGATGACCATCGGCCGTCCCGTGCCGAGCGCGTCGAGGTCGGCGGCGAGCGGCGCTCCGCCCGCGAAGGCGGCCTGCTGCCAGCCTCCGCCGACGATCCAGCCGCGCTCGGGGTTCGCTGCCGCGTACTCGGCGATGATGCGCAGGTAGTCCTCTTTCGTCCAGCCGGAGGAGAGGTCGCAGTGGAGACGCTCGACGCCCGCCTCGACCGGGTGCACGTGGGAGTCGATGAGGCCGGGGAGCAGGAGGCGTCCGGTGAGGTCGACGACCCGCGTGCCCGCAGCGATGCCCGCGGCGACGTCGTCCCCGAGCACGGCGATGCGTCCGCCGGCCACACCGACGTCGAGGCGCCGGGGTGTGTCCGAGACGCCGTCGAAGACCATGCCGTCGACGAACGCGAGGTCGAGCTCCACTGCCACGTGCCACCCATCTCTTCGTCGCCGCACCCGCGCGGCGAAGGAGGAAACGTCCGGGAAATCCGAACTGAATCGATTAAGAACTTGATCGATTAATCTGGGACTATACAATGCGAGGGAGCCGCGATGCAATCGAGGCTCCCGAGCCCGTCGCGGCGGGCCGTCCGGTGCGGAGAGGAGCGTTCGATGGCGAGCACGACGCTGGCCGACATCGCCGAGCGCGCCGGCATCTCAGCAGCCGCCGTCTCGCTCGCTCTGAACGGCAAGAAGGGCGTCTCGGAGGAGACCAGGGCGCGCGTCCTCGCCATCGCGAAGGAGTCCGGCTACCGCATCAACCGGCTGGGCCGCGCGCTGCGGCAGTCGCGTGCCGGAGCCGTCGGCCTCTACCTGCCGGAGTCGGCCGTGCACTTCGGCTACTACACGGAGACGACCCTCGGCCTGACCGAGCGTCTGCACGAGGCCGACCTGTCCCTCCTCATCGTCCCGAGCACCCCGACGAGCCCCCGCATCGAGTCCTTCCCTCCCGTGGACGGCTTCATCCTGGTCGAACCGCACTCCGACGACGAGGGCGCCGCGATGATCCTCGGGCAGGAACTCCCCGTCGTCACGGGGGACGCGCCCCCTCCGGGCTTCCCCGACCCGTGGGGCATCGTCGAGTCGCCCAACACCCGCACGACCCGCGACGTGCTCGATCGGTTCGTCGCCCACGGCGCGGCCCGGCCTGGCCTGCTGCTGGTCGAGCAGGTCTCCGCCTGGGCGCAGGAGCTCGAGGGCGCCTATCGCGCGTGGTGCGCCGAGCGCCGCCTGGAGCCGCGGGTGCTGCTGACCACCATCCACGAGGAGAACGCGATCCTGGCGCGTCGCCTCGCCGAGTGGACCGGCCCGGAGGGCGTCGACGCCGTCCTGGTCGGCGCCGACGGGGTGGCGGTGCGCGTCGCCGGTCTCCTGCGCACACTCGGGCTGCGCCCGGGAGCCGACATCAAGCTGGTCTCGGGCGTGGACAGCCTGATCATGGAGTTCCACACCCCGCCCATCACTTCGGTCGACCTCCAGCCGCGCGCCTTCGGCCGAGCGTGCGGCGAACTGCTGCTCGAGCTGATGGACGACGACCGCCCGGCCGAGACCGTCCGGCGCGGACTCGACGCCGTGTTGCGGGTGCGCGAGTCGGGATGAGGGGCCCGGACCGCGGGTAGCGGAGGCGATCGGCGCTCGCCGAGCGGCACAAGCGGCGGAACGGAGGACGCGGGCGACGTTTCGTGACGAATCTCCTCCGTCACCGAGCCTCAGACCTTCGAGCGCCAGTCGTCCGCATCGTCGTCGTCATCCTCCAGGCCGGCGGCGCGACGGATGGTCGGGATGCTCATCGTGTCGGTCGCCGGGGCGATCACCGTGGCCTCGTCCCGGCGATGGCGGAGCACGTCGTTGATGTACGAGGTGAGGGCCTCGGCGAGCGGCACGTCGCGCCCCTCGTGCTGCGACATGAACCAGCGGTGCTCCAGCAACTGGTGGAACACCTCCGCCGGCTCGAGCTTGCCCTTGAGGTCGGCCGGGATGGCGCGGATCACGGGCTCGAACACACGCATGAGCCACTCGTGGGCCATGGCTTCCTCGTCCAGCCCCTCCTTGCCGAGTGTCGCGGCATAGGAGTCGAGGTCGTTGAGCAGGCGGCGCGCCTGGTTCTCGCCGGTGTCGAGACCGGTGAGCCGCAACAGACGCCGCTGGTGGTGCCCGGCGTCGACGACCTTCGGCTGGATGCGGACGGTCGTGCCCTCGTCGGAGGTCTTGATCGCCAGCTCCTCGATGTCGAAGCCCAGCTCGTTGAGGCGCTCGACGCGCTGGCTGATGCGCCAGCGCTCGGACGACGAGAAGGACTCGCTGCCCGTCAGCTCCTTCCAGAGCGAACGGTACGCGGCGACGATGCCGTTGGAGACCTTGATCGGGTCGAGGTCCTCGTCGATCCGGCCGCCGGCCTCGAGGTCCATCAGCTCGCCGGCGATGTTCACGCGCGCGATCTCCAGGTCGTTCTCGCGCTGGCCGTTGGAGAGCCCGTCGTAGAGCTGCCCCGTCTCGGCATCCACCAGGTAGGCGGCGAATGCGCCGGCATCGCGGCGGAAGAGCGTGTTGGAGAGCGAGACATCGCCCCAGAAGAAGCCGACGATGTGCAGCCGGACCAAGAGCACCGCGAGCGCGTCGACCAGACGGGTCGCCGTGTCGGGCCGCAGAGTCTGCGAGAACAGCGCGCGGTAGGGGAGCGAGAACTTGAGGTGGCGGGTGACCAGGGCGGCGTTCAGCTCGTTGCCGTCGTCGTCCGTGCGGTTCTTGATGACGGCGACCGGGTCGACGCAGGGCACGTCGAGGCGCTGCAGCGTGCGCAGCATGTCGTATTCGCGCTGTGCCATCTCGGCCGTCGTCTCCTTGATGGCGATGACGTACCCGGAGAGGTTCGCGAATCGGACCAGGTGCCGGCTGATGCCTTTCGGCAGGAGCGCGATGTGCTCGGCGGACCACTGGTCGAGCGGGACGTTCCAGGGGAGGTCGAGCAGCGCGGGGTCGACGGTCGCCGCGGTGATGTTGACGGAGCCGGCCATGAGGATGCCTTCCGGGTTCGGTGCTGACGGGGAAAGCACTCTGCCGCAGCCCGGGAACCGGACTGCGGCAGAGTGTGATTCCTTCTGAGGAGCCTAGTGCGCGACCTCAGTCGACGACGGCGCCGCCGAGGCGCTCGCCCGACTCAGCGTGGAACGCGTGCACGTGACCCGGCTTCGGGGTGATGTACACGGTGTCGCCGGCGTTCGGGTGAACGCGGCCGTCGACGCGACCGACGATGTCGGTGCGCTTGCCGTCGACCTCCGAGTGGCCGTACAGGTAGCCGTCGGCGCCGAGCTCCTCGACGAGGTCGACCGTCACCTTGAGGCCGCTGCCCTCGGTGGACGACACGACGACGTCCTCCGGGCGGACGCCGATGGTGACGGCGGAGCCGGCTGCCGCGAGGATGTCGCGCTCGACCGGGACGATCGCGTTGCCGAACTTGATGCCGCCGTCGGTCACGTCGGCCGAGAACAGGTTCATGGCCGGGCTGCCGATGAAGCCGGCGACGAAGACGTTCTTCGGCTGCGCGTACAGGTCGCGCGGGGTGCCGACCTGCTGCAGGACGCCGTCCTTGAGGACCGCGATACGGTCGCCCATGGTGAGGGCCTCGGTCTGGTCGTGGGTGACGTAGACGGTCGTGACGCCCAGGCGGCGGGTCAGCGACGCGATCTGCGTGCGGGTCTGGACGCGGAGCTTGGCGTCGAGGTTCGACAGCGGCTCGTCCATGAGGAACACCTGGGGGGAGCGGACGATCGCGCGGCCCATGGCGACGCGCTGACGCTGACCACCCGAGAGCGCCTTCGGCTTGCGGCCGAGGTACGGCTCCAGGTCGAGCAGCTTGGCGGCCTCGAGGACCCGGCTGGCGCGCTCCTCCTTGCCGACACCGGCGATCTTGAGCGCGAAGCCCATGTTCTCGGCGACCGTCATGTGCGGGTAGAGCGCATAGTTCTGGAACACCATCGCGATGTCGCGGTCCTTCGGCGGGACGTCGGTGACGTTGCGCTCGCCGATGAAGATGTTGCCGTCGTTGACCTCTTCCAGACCCGCGAGCATGCGGAGGGAGGTCGACTTGCCGCAACCCGAGGGGCCGACGAGGACGAGGAACTCGCCGTCCGCGATGTCGAGGTCGAGCGCGTCCACGGCGGGACGGTTGGAACCCGGGTAGAGCCGGGTCGCCTTGTCATAGGTGACAGTCGCCATTTTCTCTTCTTCTCCTTCACCGGCAGGTACGTGCCGGACGATCCGTTGTGATGGATGAACGTGGCGTCGACGTCCGTAGGGCATCAGCGCCGCAATCACCCATAATATGGCATCGGCGAGGGTGTCGACGACCGCTCCCGGTTCGAGGCGCCGCCGTCGTGCTCCGCGCGTCCAGCGACCGTCTGGTCTATTCCCAGACTGGGTGAATACGATCGACCGGTTGCGTGCGTTCCCCGGTGCGCGACGCCGCCGCTGCGTCCCCCTGCGCAGCCCCGATCGACCCCGAGAGTGTGATTCCCCCATGACCGACCCCGACGAGAACGGCGACGTCCGTGCAGTCGCGCGGGAGAAAGCCCGCCAGCTCCGCACATCTCAGCAGCGCAAAGACCGCCGCAACCGCGCGCTGATCGGCGGTGGGATCGCGGTCGGCGTTCTGGCCGTCATCGCCATCGTCGCCGTCGTCATCGTCGGCGCCATCCGCCCGACGGTCCCCGGCCCGAAGAACATGGCCAGCGACGGCGTCGTGATCGGCGCAGGCCTGAAGGTCGCCACGACTCCGGCCCTCGCGGCCGACTCGAAGCCCATCGCGACCACGCCGGACCCCAATGCCGCCGCCGTCGACATCCGTATCTACGCCGACTATCTCTGCGACCTCTGCGGAGACTTCCAGCGCACCAACCTCGAGCAGCTCGAGCCGCTCGTGAAGGACGGTGCGGTGATCGTCGAGATGCACCCGGTCGCCATCTACACCAGCCACTCTGCCGGGACGAAGTACTCGCTCCGGGCCGCGAACGCCGCCGCCTGCGTGGCCAACTATTCGCCGGCGGCATACTGGAAGTTCAACGCGTCGCTGTTCGAGAAGCAGCCCAAGGAGGGCAGCCCCGGTCTCAGCGACCAGGAGCTCAAGAAGCGCGTCGCCGCGGCGGGCGCCACGAGCATCTCGAGCATCGACTCCTGCATCGACGACGGCCGGTTCAAGTCCTGGGTCACGTCGGCGAGCGACCGTGCCCTCAGCGGACCGCTGCCCGACTCCGATGTCAAGAAGATGACGAACGCGCTCCTCGTCCTCGTCAACGGCAAGCCGTACACCGGCTCCCTCACCGACGCGGACGACTTCAAGGCGTTCATCCTGCAGGCCCAGGGCGACGAGTACTCCTCGACCGCCACGCCGACGCCGACGCCGACGACGACACCGGCCGCGGGCTGATCCTCTCGGAACGGTTCCACCCCATCCCGTAGGATGGTGGGCGACGGGCCAGCCGTCGTCGCCGGCTTAGCTCAGTTGGTAGAGCACTCGCCTTGTAAGCGAGCGGTCGCGGGTTCGAGTCCCGCAGCCGGCTCCGTTCGTCTCCTCCTCCCTCCCCGCCTCCTCGGGTTCGTGCGGCGCTCTTGTCGCGCTGCTGTCGCATGCCTATGATCGGTGTGCGATATCAGAACCCGCTGTTCGATAATCGAACAAGCCCCACAGCGAAGTGAGGAATGCCCGTGCAGTTCCACCACCACGGCTACGTGTCCGGAGATCCCCGTGTGCAGCCCGTCGCAGGCACCGGCATCGATCGTCCCGACGAGCTGCCCGACGAAGTCGACGTGCTCATCGTCGGGTCCGGACCCGCCGGCATGATCGCCGCGGCGCAGCTGTCGCAGTTCCCGAGCGTCACGACGCGCATCGTCGAACGGCGGCCGGGACGGCTGGCGATCGGTCAGGCCGACGGCATCCAGGCACGCAGCGTGGAGACCTTCGACGCCTTCGGCTTCGCGGAGCGCATCATCGGCGAGGCGTACCGGATCACCGAGATGGCGTTCTGGAAGCCGGACCCGGAGGACCCCTCGCGCATCCACCGCGCCGCCCGTGCCGTCGACGACCCGACGGGCATCAGCGAATGGCCGCACCTGATCGTCAACCAGGCGCGCGTGCTCGACTACTTCGCCGAGTTCATGGCCGACGCCCCCACGCGCATGCGCCCCGACTACGGCTACGAGTTCGTGGGGCTGACGGTGGCCGAGGAAGGCGAGCATCCCGTGACCGTGCGCCTCGTGCACACGGCGGGCGAGCAGGCGGGTGCGGAGCGGATCGTGCGGGCCAAATACGTCCTGGGTGCGGACGGTGCGCGGAGCAGGGTGCGCGAGTCCATCGGCTGCACGCTCGCGGGCGACCAGGCGAACCACGCCTGGGGCGTCATGGATGTGCTCGCGGTCACCGATTTCCCGGACATCCGCACGAAGTGCTCCATCCAGTCGGAGGCCGGCAATATCCTCCTGATCCCGCGCGAGGGCGGCCATTTGTTCCGGATGTACGTGGATCTGGGGGAGGTGCAGGAGGGGGACGACGGTGCCGTGCGGGCGACGACGATCGACCAGATCATCGCGCGCGCGAACGAGATCCTCCACCCGTACGTGCTCGACGTGAAGAACGTCGCGTGGCACAGCGTCTACGAGGTCGGCCACCGCCTCACCGACCGGTTCGACGACGTGCTTCCCGCGCAGCGCGGCTCGCGCGTCCCCCGGGTGTTCATCGCCGGGGACGCCTGCCACACCCACAGCGCGAAGGCGGGCCAGGGGATGAACGTCTCGATGCAGGACGGCTTCAACCTCGGCTGGAAGCTCGGGCACGTCCTCGACGGCCGCAGTCCGGAGAGTCTGCTCGCGACCTACTCGGCCGAGCGGCAGGTGATCGCCCAGAACCTCATCGACTTCGACCGCGAATGGTCGTCCCTCATGGCGGCGAAGCCCGAGGAGCTCGGCGACCCCACCGAGCTCGAGGACTTCTACGTGCGCACCGCCGAGTTCCCGGCCGGGTTCATGACGCAGTACCCGCCGAGCCTTCTCATCGGGGAGGCCACCCACCAGGAGCTGGCCTCCGGATTCCCGCTGGGCAAGCGGTTCAAGTCGCCCATCGCGACGCGCGTCTGCGACGGAAACCCGGTCCACCTCGGGCACCACGCGAAGGCGGACGGGCGCTGGCGCATCTACGTGTTCGCGGACGCGGCCCGTGCGGGGGAGCCGTCGCCCGTCGCCGACCTCGCCGCCTGGCTCGAGGGCGACCCCGCCTCACCGGTCGTCGTCTCGACGCCCGATGGCGCCGATCGGGACGCCCATTTCGACGTGAAGGTCGTCTATCAGCAGCCGCACACCGAGGTCGATCTGAATGCCGTGCCCGCGATGTTCCGGCCGCGCGTGGGGCCGTTCGGCCTGATCGACCAGGAGAAGGTGTACGCGGCCGACCCCGCCGCCGACGTGTTCGAGGAGCGCGGGATCGACCGAGGCGGCGCGATCGTCGTCGTGCGCCCGGATCAGTACGTGGCACACGTGCTGCCCCTGACGGGCGTCGACGAGCTCGCCGCATTCTTCGCGCCGATCCTGGCGGTCCGGCAGTCGGCGGCCGTCTGACTGCCCCTCGATTCTGAAACGTACCGTTATCCCCGTATGGTGGACTGAGTCGTCCACCCGGGGGAGGGTCCGTGAGTCACAGGCGTGCCACCGCCCTGATCGTCGTCATCCTCGTGCTCGTCGGTGTGGCGCTCGTCGCGTTCGGAACATGGGCGGTGATGAACGGCGAGACCGGTGCCGGTCATGGCGCCGGTCTCGACGCCGGCCCGAGCGGCATGGGCGTCGCGGCCGCCGGCTGGGACTGATCCGACGCGGGCGTCGAGGCGGCCGAGAATCGGCCGTCTCGACGCTTTCGTGCGTACTTCGGGCCGTCTGGGTGAGGCCCCGCCGGGCGGCGCGGCGCGTCAGCGCGCGGCGTGCTCGTGGGCGAGGTACGCGTCGAGGGTGGTCGCGCGGTGGCGGCGTGCGGCGGATTCGATCTCGTCGACCGGCGCCCCGGCCTCGATGAGCGCGACGATGGTCTCGTGCTCGCGCACCGACTCCTGTGCGCGCCCCGGGACGAAGGCGAACGTCGAGTTGCGGAGGTTGCCCAGTCGTCCCCACTCGGCTTCCACGAGATCGAGAAGCCGGCCGTTCGGGCACGGGGCGTACAGGGTCGCGTGGAACTCGTGGTTGAGGGCGGTGAACGCGCCCGGGTCGAAGTGGTCGAGGCTTGCGACCATGCGGTCGTTGATGTCGCGGGCACGACGCAGGTCGCCGGAGGTCAGCGACCGGGAGGCGAGGGCGGTCGCCACGCCCTCGAGGACGGCGAGCGTCTGCATGCTGAAGGCGTATTGCGACTCGTCGACCATCGCGACGCGCGCGCCGACGTTGCGCTCGAAGGTGACGAGGCCCTCCGCCTCCAGCTGGCGCAGTGCTTCGCGCACCGGGACCACGCTCATGTCGAGCTCCGCCGCGATCGCGCCGAGGACGAGCCGGTAGCCGGGCGTGTACTCGCGCCGCGCGATCCTCGCCTTGACCCAGTCGTAGGCGGCGCGGGACTTGCTCTGCGTTCGTTCGTCGGTCGCCATCGAAAGGCGATCATATCCGGCTCAGGCGAGGGGTCGAAATATCCGAAATCGTATCATATACTATCCGCATCCCTCCCGAGCCCCCGCTGCTCGGCACTGACGACGACGTCGATCGAAGGAGTAACCCCGAATGAGCACACAGCCGTCCTCGAACCAGCCGGCCCCGCCCCCGTCCGCCGCGTTCACGCCGACCGGGAGCTTCGCGGCCAGAACGGACCGGCGGAGGGTGGTGTTCGCGACTGTCGTGGGCACGACCGTCGAGTGGTACGACTTCTTCATCTACGCGTCGGCGGCGGCCCTGGTGTTCGGCCAGCTGTTCTTCGAACCGGCCGGCCCGCAGTTCGCGACCATCCTGTCGTTCCTCACCGTGGGCGTCAGCTTCCTCTTCCGGCCGCTCGGGGCGTTCGTCGCCGGGCACCTGGGCGACAAGTACGGCCGTCGGCTCGTGCTCATGGTCACGCTCATCCTCATGGGTGCGGCGACGGCGCTCGTCGGGCTCCTTCCCACCTACGCGGCCATCGGCATCGCCGCGCCGATCCTGCTCGTGCTGCTGCGCATCGTGCAGGGCATCTCGGCCGGCGGCGAGTGGGGAGGCGCGGTGCTGATGGCCGTGGAGCACGCGCCGACCGCCCGCCGCGGCCTGTTCGGCGCCTCGCCGCAGATCGGAGTGCCGCTCGGGCTGCTCCTGGCGTCGGGCACGATGGCCCTGATGGCGGTGATCGCCCCCGGGGACGCCTTCCTCGTCTGGGGCTGGCGGGTGCCGTTCCTGCTGTCGATCGTGCTCATCCTGATCGGCTACTACGTGCGCCGCCGCGTCGAGGAGAGCCCCGTCTTCCTCGAGATCGCGGAGCGCAAGGAGCGGACTCGCACCCCGATCGTGCAGCTGTTCCGCAAGCACGCGCTCCTCGTCGTGATCGCCGCGCTGATCTTCGCGGGCAACAACGCGGTCGGGTACATGACCACGGGCGGCTACATCCAGAACTACGCCACGAACCCGGACGGCCCGCTGGCGCTCGACCGCGGCCCTGTGCTCTGGGCGGTCGCCGGTTCGGCGGTCACCTGGCTGCTGTCGACCTGGTACGCGGGTCGGCTGAGCGACGCGATCGGCCGCCGCACGACCTACATCGCCGGGTGGATCCTGCAGCTCGTCGGCGTCTTCTCGCTGTTCCCGCTGGTGAACACCGGCAACATCTGGCTGCTGTTCCTCGGCGTCGCCGTGCTGACCGTCGGCCTCGGCTTCACCTACGGGCCGCAGGCGGCGTACTACGCGGAGCTCTTCCCCGCGTCGGTGCGCTTCTCCGGGGTGTCGATCTCGTACGCGATCGGGGCCATCCTCGGCGGAGCATTCGCGCCCACCATCGCCACCGCCCTCGTGCAGGCGACCGGGTCGACGTTCTCGGTGACCCTGTACCTGGCCGGGATGACGGTCATCGGGCTGATCGCGACCCTCCTGCTGCGCGACCGCACCGGCATCCCGCTGGGCCCCGACCACGAGGCAGAGCAGGCGCGCTCCGCGATCTACGGCGCCCGCTAGCCGTTGATGCGGACGATCTCCTCCTGGTAGGGAGCGACCACGGTGGGGGAGACGCGCAGGTCGAGGAGCAGGAAGGGCCGCTCGTCCGCGGGCCGTGCGACCCAGTCGGCGAGGACGGCGAGGTCGTCGAGCGAGCGGACGACCGCCGCCTCGGCGCCGACGGCACGGGCGAGACCGGCGAAGTCGACGGTGGGGATGAGCATGGGAGCCTCCGCGAGGCCTTTGCGGCCATACACGTGCACTTCAGCACCGTAAGCCGCGTCGTTCCACACCACGGCGACGGCGTGCCCGCCTGCGACGCGAACGGCCGACTCCAGATCGGCCAGCGCCATCAGGCCGCCGCCGTCGCCGGTGGTCAGCACGACCGTCGACGCGGGGTGCGCGACCGCCGCGCCGGCCACGCTCGGGAAGCCCAGGCCGATCGACTGGTACGCCGTGCCGACCATCATCATCCGGTCGGGGGAGGCGACCGGCCAGTACATGTTCGCCCAGCCGATGAAGTGGCCGCCGTCGGAGACCACGACACGGTCTTCCGGCAGCAGCTCGCCGATGCGGGCAGCGGCCGCCCGGGGGTCGAGGAGGCCGTCGGGGGCGAGGCCGTCGGCGGATCCGTGCTCGCGCTCGCGGAGCGCGGGCAGGTCGAGGGTCTCCCGCCAGCCCGAGGCGCGGGCGCCGCGGTCGCGGAGCTCGGCGACCAGCGCCTCCGCCACGACGCGCGCGTCGCCGCGGACGTAGACGCCCACGTGCGGGTGGGTGGCGGCTGCCGCGACGTCCACCTGCACGACGTGCGTGCCCGGTGCGAACAGGTCGCCGAACCGCATCGTGAACTGGTTGAGGGAGGCCCCGAAGACGACGGCCGTGTCGGCCTCCCTGATCGCCGCCATGGCGCCCTCCGCGCCGAATCCTCCCGTCACCCCGAGGTCGTATCGCTCGTCGGGGAACACACCGCGGCCGAGCGCGGTGGTCGCCGTGGCAGCGCCGGTCGCCTCGGCCAGGTCGCCCAGGGCGTCGCCGGCCCCGGCGATCCACGCGCCGCGTCCGGCGAGGAGCACCGGGCGCTGCGCCTGCGCGAGTGCGGCCGCCACCGCCGACACCGTCGCCGCCGCGAACGGGCCGGTCGGGCGGAGGGCCGAGGGGAGGACGGGCTGCGGGGCGGGCGGGATGGGCCCGGCCTCGCGGGTGGCGATGTCGTAGGGGATCGCCAGCACGGTCGGCACACGATAGGTGAGGGCGTGTTCGACGGCGATCATCGTCGTGGCCGCCGCGTCCGTCCTGCCCACCGTGTACGTGCGCGCGCCCACGGCGGACGCCAGCGCGATCTGGTCGACGCCCCACGGCCGCGGCCCCGAGGTGGGCTCGTCGCCCACGAGCAGGATGAGGGGGATGCGCGCCTGCACCGCCTCGGCCAGCGCAGTCAACGTGTTCGTGAAACCGGCGCCGTAGGTGGCCGTCGCGGCGGCGAGCCCGCCCGAGGCGCGATGGAAGGCGTCGGCCGCGACCACGGCTCCGCCCTCGTGGCGCATGGCCGTGTACGGGACCACCGCCTGCCTCTCGAGCGCGTCGAGCACGTAGGCGTTGCCGTTGCCCATCACCCCGAAGACGTGCTGGACGTGGCTGGCGAGGGTGGCGGCGACGTGAGCGGAGACGGAGGGCATGGCGGGGCCTTTCGAGACGGACGGATACGAGCTTCCGTATGTGTCTCGCGCGCGCATCCCCGCGCGCGCCTCGTGCCCCTTTTGCGAGCATCGGCGGGTGGCCCGCCGGACGAAGGCAGTATATCCGGCTCAGCTCGCCGGATCGGCGGCGAACCCGTGGCCGAGAGCCTCCGAGGTCGCGACGAAGACCCGGGTCGCCGGGCGACGTCGTCGATCCTCCGGAACTCCGGACTTCCGTGTCGACGCGCCGGAATTTCCTCCGGAACTCCGGAGGTTCGGCCCTGTGCGGGCTTCGTCTCCGGAATTGTCGCGGTCGACCGGTGTCAGGCGGGTGCGGGCCCGGTGCTCGCGCGCACCACGAGACGCGTCGGGACGACGGTCGAGGTGATCGGCTCGGGGCGCCCCTCGATCTCGGCGATGAGCAGCTCGACCGCGCGGCGGCCGGTGGCCTCGAACTCCTGGTGGATGGTCGTGAGGGGCGGCCAGAACGAGTCGGACTCCGCCATGTCGTCGAAGCCCACGACGCTGACGTCCTCGGGAACGCGGCGGCCGGCCTCGTGCAGGGCGCGCAGCACACCGAGCGCCATGCGATCGTTGGCGGCGAAGACGGCGGTGACGTCGGGGCGCTCGGCGATGGCGAGGCCGTGCTCGTATCCGGCCTGGGTGGACCAGTCACCGTGGAGGACGTCCGGGACCGGTGCACCGGCGGCCTCCAGCGTCTCGCGCCACGCGGCCTCGCGGCGGGTGGCGGAGTACGACTCGGCCGGCCCCGAGATGTGCAGCACCGTCTCGTGGCCCAGCGACAGGAGGTGCTCGGTGGCGAGGCGGGCGCCCAGGGCCTGATCGTTGTCGACCTGCGGGTAGTCGGGGCGCTGAGTGGAGTCGATGACCACCACGGAGAGGCCCTCGGGCAGCTCGACGTCGGCGCGGTCGACGATGTGCGCCTCGATGACGATCACGATCCCGTCGACCGCCTGCTCCAGGAGCCGCGACAAGGCGACGCTGACATCCTGCTGCGTCGGGCGCTCGACCGGCACGACCGTGATCGAGTAGCCGGCCGTCGCCGCGTTCACGGCGATGGCGTCGAGGGTGCGCATGTTGCCGTAGGAGGACAGGGTGAACATGACGACGCCGAGGTTGCGGAATCGGCCGGACCGGAGGGCGCGCGCCGCGTGGTTGGGACGGTAGCCGAGGGCATGCATGGAGGCCAGCACCCGCTGGCGGGTGGCGGCCTCCACGTTGGTCAGGCCGTTGGCCACCCGCGACACGGTCTGGGTGGAGACGCCGGCGTGTGCCGCGACGTCGCCGAGGGAGGGCCCCCGCTTGCGACCGGCCCGCGGCGCGGCGACGGGCGCGGGATCGGCGATCGACTCGGTCATAGCTCCTCATTCTGCTGAGTTCTGCGCCCGTCGTGCGGGATCTTCTGAATTCGACTTGCGCGATGTTGACGTCAACATGTTAGGGTATGCCAGCAGATGTTGACGTAAACATCTTCGTGTTGCCCCCGAACCATCCAAGGAAGGCCATGACAACGACGTCCCTCACGCCGCCGGCCAGCCGGCAGGCCGCCACCCCGAGACCCCGCAAGCGCCGCACCCGACGGGATTGGCGCGGCTGGGCCTTCGTCGCCCCGTTCATGGTCGTCTTCATCGCGATGATCGTCGCGCCGGTCGTCTACGCGATCTACCTCAGCCTGTTCCGCCAGCAGCTCATCGGCGGCAACGCCTTCGTGGGCCTCGACAACTACGTCGCCGTGTTCCAGGACCCGAAGTTCTGGGAGTCGTTCGGCCGGGTCGCGCTGTTCCTCCTGGTGCAGGTGCCGATCATGCTGGCGCTCTCGCTGCTCGCGGCGCTCGCGCTCGACAGCGCCCGGCTGCACGGCTCCAGCTTCTTCCGGATCGCCCTCTTCCTCCCCTACGCGGTGCCGGGCGTGGTCGCGGCCCTGATCTGGGGATTCCTCTACGGCGACCAGTTCGGCCTCACCGCCAGCATCAACCACCTTCTGGGCACCCAGTTCGCGCCGCTGACCTCGCAGTGGATCCTCGGATCGATCGGCAACATCGTGACCTGGGAGTTCATGGGCTACAACATGCTGATCTTCTACGCGGCCCTGCGCGTCATCCCGGGTGAGCTCTACGAGGCGGCCGAGATCGACGGCGCGGGGGCCGTCCGCACCGTCTTCAGCATCAAGCTCCCCGCCATCCGCGGCGCCCTCGTGATCGCGACGATCTTCTCGATCATCGGCAGCTTTCAGCTCTTCAACGAGCCGCAGCTGCTGAAGGCGCTCGCACCCAACGCGATCACCAGCTACTTCACGCCCAACATGTACGCCTACAACCTGTCCTTCGCCGGGCAGCAGTTCAACTACGCCGCCACGGTCGCGATCGTGATGGGCGTGGTCACCGCGGTGATCGCCTACGTGGTCCAGCTCCGCGGATCGCGAAAGGAGCAGCGCTGATGGCCGCCGTCACCGACACTCGCAAGGCGCCGTCGCGTGCGGCGGCACGGGCGAACCGCAAAGCGCCCGAATCCGGCCGCCGCATCCGCAAGTCGCCCGTCCTCACCATCGTCATGGTCGTCCTCACGATCTACTCGCTCGTGCCTCTGATCTGGCTCATCGTCAACGCCACGAAGAGCCAGCCCGATCTCTACTCGACGTTCGGTCTGTGGTTCGGCAAAGACTTCAACCTCTTCCAGAACATCGCGGAGACCTTCACCTACCGCAACGGGATCTTCCTGCAGTGGCTCGGCAACACGCTGCTCTACGTCGTCGTCGGAGCGGGCGGGGCGACGCTGCTGGCGACAGTGGCGGGCTACGGCCTGGCGAAGTACAACTTCCCCGGCAAGCGCGCGGTGTTCGCGGTCGTCCTCGGCGCGATCGCCGTCCCGGGCACCGCGCTCGCGGTCCCGACCTTCCTGCTGTTCAGCCAGATGGGGATCACCAACACCCCGTGGGCGGTCATCCTCCCCTCCCTGATCAGCCCGTTCGGGATGTACTTGATCTGGACGTACGCCACGGACGCCGTCCCCGCCGAGCTGCTGGAGGCCGCGCGGATCGACGGCGCGAGCGAGTTCCGCACCTTCTTCACGGTCTCGCTGCGGCTCCTCGCCCCAGGGATCGTCACGGTCGCGCTGTTCGCGATCGTCGCGACCTGGAACAACTTCTTCCTGCCGCTCATCATGCTGAGCGATCCGACCTGGTACCCCCTCACGGTCGGCCTCAGCCAGTGGAGCGCGCAGGCGACCGGGGTCGGCGCGCAACCGATCTTCAACCTCGTGATCACCGGCTCGCTCATCACGATCATCCCGATCGTGGCCGCGTTCCTGGTGCTCCAGCGCTACTGGCAGTCGGGTCTGGCCGCCGGCAGCGTGAAGCAGTGACCCATCACCCGCACCACCTGCACCACACCTCCCAATGAAGTGAAAGGAACACCCATGAATCGCATCCTGCGTTCGCGGACGCTCCGGCGCGTGGCAACAGCCGTCGTCGCCAGCGCCCTCGTCGGCGCCTCCCTCGCTGCGTGCTCGTCCGGCTCCGGCTCCTCGTCCAGCGGCAGCAACTCCTCCGACGTCGAGGCGGCTCTGCAGAAGGGCGGAACGATCACGTACTGGTCGTGGACGCCCTCGGCCGAGGCCCAGGTCGCCGCGTTCGAGAAGGCATACCCGAAGGTGAAGGTGAAGCTCGTCAACGCCGGCACCAACACCACCGAGTACACCAAGCTCCAGAACGCCATCAAGGCCGGTTCTGGTGCGCCGGACGTCGCGCAGGTCGAGTACTACGCGATCCCGCAGTTCGCGCTCTCCGACTCCCTCGTCGATCTCACGCAGTACGGGTTCGACAAGCTCAAGAGCGACTACACGGCCGGCCCCTGGGGATCGGTGAACGTCGGTGGCAAGCTCGTCGGACTGCCGCAGGACTCCGGCCCCATGGCGATGTTCTACAACAAGACCGTCTTCGACAAGTACGGCATCGAGGTGCCGAAGACGTGGGACGAGTACGCCGCCGCAGCGGAGAAGCTGCACGCAGCCGACCCGAACGCCTACATCACCAGCGACTCGGGCGACTCCGGCTTCACCACCTCGATGATCTGGCAGGCGGGCGGTCGTCCGTTCCAGGTCGACGGCACCAAGGTCTCGATCAACCTCCAGGACGAGGGGACCAAGAAGTGGACCGCCACCTGGGACAAGCTGGTCGAGGGCAAGCTGCTCTCCAGCGTGCCCGGCTGGAGCGACGACTGGTTCAAGGCCCTGGGCAACGGCTCGATCGCGACCCTGGTCACCGGCGCGTGGATGCCGGGCGTGCTCGAGTCCTCCGTCAAGGACGGCTCCGGCCAGTGGCGGGTCGCGCCCATCCCGACCTATGACGGAACGCCGGCCAACGCCGAGAACGGCGGCGGCGGCCAGGTCGTGCTGAAGCAGAGCAAGAACCAGGCGCTCGCCGCGGGCTTCCTCAAGTGGCTGAACAACAGCGAGGACAGCATCAAGGTGTTCCTCGAGTCCGGCGGCTTCCCGTCCACCACCAAGGACCTGAACTCGTCCGACTTCCTGGCGCAGGCTCCGGAGTACTTCGGCGGCCAGAAGATCAACGAGGTCCTGGTCGACGGTGCGAAGAACGTCTCCTCGGGTTGGCAGTACCTGCCGTTCCAGGTCTACGCGAACAGCATCTACGGCGACACGGTCGGGCAGGCGTACACCGCGAACTCGAGCCTGAACCCGGCCCTCGAGGCCTGGCAGAAGCAGCTCGTCGAGTACGGCAACCAGCAGGGATTCACCGTCACCGGCGAGTGACGGCCCGCGTGGCCGGTCGCTCGTCGCGGCCGGCCACGCGTCTGCACCACATCTTTCAGGAGAGACCCACAGCATGACCACGTTCGAGATCGTCGGCGACGACTTCGTGCTCGACGGAGAGCCGCACCGCATCCTCTCGGGAGCGATCCACTACTTCCGCGTGCACCCGGACGACTGGGCGGACCGCATCCGCAAGGCCCGGCTCATGGGGCTCAACACCATCGAGACTTATGTCCCGTGGAACGCCCACGAACCCCGTCCGGGCGAGTGGACGACCGAGGGCGGTCTCGACCTCGCGCGCTTCCTCCGCACCATCCAGGAGGAGGGGATGCACGCGATCGTGCGCCCCGGCCCCTACATCTGCGCGGAGTGGGACAACGGCGGCCTCCCCGCCTGGCTCTTCACCGACCCGACGGTCGGCATCCGCCGCTCCGAGCCGACGTTCGTCGCCGCCGTCACCGCGTTCATGGAGCGCGTGCTGGCGATCGTCAAGCCGTTCCAGATCCACGAGGGCGGCCCCGTGCTGCTCGTGCAGGTCGAGAACGAATACGGCGCGTACGGCGACGACAAGGACTACCTGCGCCACCTCGTCGAGGTCTTCCGCACGGCCGGGATCACCGTGCCGCTCACGACCGTCGATCAGCCGCAGCCTGACATGCTCGAGAACGGCTCGCTGCCGGAACTGCTCAAGACCGCCTCGTTCGGCTCGCGCTCGAAGGAGCGCCTCGCCACGTTGCGCGAGCACCAGCCCACCGGCCCGCTGATGTGCTCCGAGTTCTGGGACGGCTGGTTCGACCACTGGGGTGCGCACCACCACACCACGCCGGTCGAGCAGTCCGCCGCCGACCTCGACGACCTGCTCGCGCTCGGCGCCTCCGTCAACATCTACATGTTCCACGGCGGGACGAACTTCGGCTTCACGAACGGCGCGAACGACAAGGGCGTCTACCAGCCCATCATCACGAGCTACGACTACGACGCCCCGCTCGACGAGGCGGGCGAGCCGACGGAGAAGTTCTGGGCGTTCCGCGAAGTGATCGCGAAGCACGCCGCCGTGCCGTCCGAGGAGCCGGTGGTCGCGGCCGCCGCCCCCGCCTTCACGCAGACCTTCGAGTCGTCCGTCCCGCTGTTCGCCGTCGCCGAGCGGCTGGGGGAGTGGGAGCACACCGACGAGGTGCCCACCTTCGACGAGCTCGGCCACTACACCGGCTTCGGGCTCTACCGCACCGAGATCGACACCCAGGAGCCCGCCGTGCTGGAGTTCGGCGAGGTGCGCGACCGTGCGTACGTCTTCGTCGGGACGGCCCGGGTCGGCGTGCTCGCCCGCGACCACCACGACCGCGCGATCACCCTCTCTCCGAGCCGCGGCACCCTGACGGTGCTCGTCGAGGACCAGGGCCGCGTCGACTACGGCCCCCGCATCGGCGAGTCCAAGGGGCTCATCGGACCGGTCCACCTCAACGGCGAGGAGCTGCAGCGGTGGAGCGTGCTCCCGCTGCGCCTGCCCTCCCTCGCCGCCGTGCGCGACGCCCTCGACGCCTCGGTGGCGGCCGGAGACCCCGCGCCCGAGCGGCTGGCCGGGCCGGTGTTCGCCCGCGCCTTCTTCGAGGTCGACGAACCGGGGACGCTGTTCCTCGACACCACCGGATTCGGCAAGGGCGTCGCCTGGGTCAACGGGTTCGCCCTCGGCCGCTACTGGACCCGCGGGCCGCAGGAGACCCTGCACGTACCCGGACCGGTTGTGAAGGCCGGCCGCAACGAACTCGTGATCCTCGAGCTGGAGTCGGCCGCCGACGCGACCGCGGAGTTCGTGGCCGAGCCGCGGCTGGGCCACACCGACTTCTGAGCCGGCCGGTCCTCACACGGCGTCGCCGTCGGGTTCCGCCCGGCGGCGGCGCAGCTCGGCCTCGAGCTCGGCGATGCGGCGCGACCGCTGGTCCTCCGCGATCTCGCGTTCGAGAGCGGCGAGCTGCTCCTCCGTGCTGAGGGGCTGCTCCGACGCAGGCGTCGACCGCGTCGCCTCCCGGACCACGATCGTGCGCGCCCCTGGCGACGCCGGGGCGGCACGACGGCCGAGCAGGAACCAGAGCGCGCTGCCGATCAGCGGGAACAGGATCACGAGGATCGCCCACAGCGGTTTGGGCAGGCGCACGAGCGCCGGGTCCCGCGACAGGATGTCGAACAGCGTCACCGCCATGATGACGAGCACGGCCAGGAACACCAGCAGCATGCCCCGAGTCTAGGGGCGCGCCGTTCTGAGCCGGATCGGCGGGCTCAGTCGGTCACCTGTACGGTTTCTACGACACAAACATCAGGTAGCGCTCACGATTCACCCAGGTTGAGAGCGGTTCGGGCGAGGCTCGCCGCCGAGAGGGTGCCGAGTTCCCGCTCGCCTCGTAGACTCGGAAGGCCGTGCCGGGGGGCCACGTCGCCCGGGCGGTACGTTTCGTCCCCATTCACCAGAAGCGAGACTCCCGTGACGACGACCCCTCCCGGCTCCGACGAGCCCACCTCGAACCCGACCCCGCCTTCCGCCGACGTGCCGCCCGCGTCGCAACTGCCGGGCGACACCGCAGGCTCCCAGACCCAGCCGCAGCAGCCCGCCGGCCCTGCGACTCCGACCCCGGCTCCGGCCGCCGGCGCTCCGGACGCCCCGGCGTACGCCGCGCCTGCGCCGGGCTACGCCGCCGCCCCTCCCGTGCCACCCGCCGCGGGCGGCCCGGTGCCGCCGTACCAGCCGTACCAGGCGCCCGCGCCCTCCTCCGGCACCACCAACGTGCTCGCGATCGTGTCGTTCGTCGGGTCGTTCTTCATCAGCCTGGTCGGCATCATCTGCGGCCACATCGCGCTCGGCCAGATCAAGCGCACGGGCGAGAAGGGTCGCGGCTTCGCCCTTGCGGGCCTCATCATCGGTTACGTGAGCATCGCGCTGACCATCGTCGGCGTGACCATCCTCATCATCGTCTCGGTCATGAGCGGTCTGGCCGTGGCCACCGCCGTGCGCAACCTGCCGACGGCGATCCCGAGCGCGCCGTCCGACGACATCGCCCTCACGGTGGACTGCGCGCGCTTCACGGCGGCGGCGGACAGCCTCCTCCCGGTGGTCAACGAGCAGCTCCCGAACCTCGCGGACGACCCGGAGACCGCGAAGGCGGCGCTGGTGAGCGCGTTCGACGCCTTCACACTCGCGACCTCGAGCCTGAGCGACCCGGACCTGTCGTCGGAGGTCGACGCGTTCAACGCCGACATCGACACGTTCAAGGCCGATCTGGACGCGTACATCGCGACCCCGGCCGACCAGCGCGACTCGACGCAGCTCGAGGACGACGTCAACACGCTCAGCGACCAGTTCGACACGCTGAACTCCTACTGCGGCTGAGCGCAACCGCGCGGCACGGAGCAGGCGGAGGGCCGGGCATCGCGATCGATGCCCGGCCCTCCGTCGTCTCACCCGAAGGGCACGGCTCCCAGCAGCACGCCGACCGCGAGCATGACCAGGGACACCAGGAGCGCGCGCCACAGCACCTTCTTGTGGTGGTCGCCGAGGTTGACGCCCGCGAGGGAGACCAGCAGCAGAATGGCGGGCACGAGCGGGCTCTGCAGGTGGACGGGCTGCCCGATGATCGACGCCCGCGCCATCTCGACCGGGCTGATCCCGTATGTCGCCGCGGTCTCCGACAGGATCGGCAGGATCCCGTAGTAGAACGCGTCGTTCGACATGAAGAACGTCATCGGGATCGACAGCAGGCCGGTGATGACGGCCAGGAAGGGGCCCATCGAGGCGGGCACGATGTCGACGACCCACTGGGCCATCGCGGTGACCATGCCCGTCCCGTTGAGGACGCCGACCAGCACGCCCGCCGCGAGCACCATCGAGACGACCCCGACGATGCTGGGGGCGTGCGCCACGATCTCGTCCGCCTGGGCGCGGAGCTTCGGGAAGTTGACGATCAGCGCGAGGGCGGAGCCGACCATGAAGATGTAGGCCAGCGGCAGCACGTCGATCACCAGCAGCACCATCACGACGAGCGTCAGGGCGAGGTTGACCCAGATCAGGCGCGGTCGCAGTGTGGGGCGTCCCGGGTCGAGCGCGGTGCCCGCGAGCGTCGCCGTCGCCGTGTCGGCCGTCGCGGCGGCGCCGCCTCCTCGGACCGTCACGATGCCCCGGGTGTCCACGGAGCCGCGCGCTCCCGGAGCCGCCTGGGCGCCGCGGATCAGTCGGCCGCCCTGCAGGACGCCGAGTCGACGCCGGGGCTCTCCGCCGCCCTCCGTCGCGAACGGCTCGGAGAGCGCCAGACTGCCGACGCGGTTGCGCTCGCGGACGCCGAGCACCCACACGAGGGCGAAGGCCACGACCAGGCCGACGGCGAGGGACGGGAGCATGGGCACGAAGATGTCGCTGGGCGAGACCTTGAGCGCGGCGGCGGCGCGTGCCGTCGGGCCGCCCCAGGGCACGATGTTCAGCGTGCCGTTGACCAGCCCCGCGACGCAGGTGAGCACCACCGGGCTCATGCCCAGCCGGAGGTAGATCGGGAGCATCGCGGAGGTCGTGATGATGAAGGTCGTCGACCCGTCCCCATCGAGGGAGACGGCTCCCGCGAGGAGGGCCGTGCCCAGGACGACTTTCGCCGGGTCGTCGCCGAGGAAGCGCACGATGAAGCGGATCAGCGGGTCGAACAGCCCGACGTCGATCATGATGCCGAAGAACATGATCGCGAACATGAGCAGGGCGGCCGTCGGCGCGAGGTCCTTGAGCGCGTCGACGATCATGTCGCCGAGACCCAGGCCCGCTCCGGCGAACAGGCCGAAGACGGTGGGGACGATGATGAGGGCGACCATCGGCGTCAGCCGTTTGGTCATGATGAGGGCCATGAAAGCGAGGATCATGGCGAATCCGAGGATGACGAGCACGTCGACTCCTTCGTCGAGTGGGATGGACTTCCCCACACCGTAGGGACGGCCAGAGCCCGCGTCGCGGTATCGCGCATTCCTCGGCGATCTGCGCGATCAGAAGATTCTGCGCATTCTGCGCATTCGCCGGGCGACACCGTCTCCGCCTACGCTGGTCCGGACGACGGAGACGGGAGGGAGGCGCCGCGTGCGGTTCGCCAGCCAGGTCCTCCTCCTGCAGGTCGCCACCGTCTCCGCTGTCGTCGCCGTGTGCGCGGGAGCGTTCACGTGGCTGGGCGTCCTCCAGCTGCGCCAGGAGGCCGAGGCCTCCGCGCTCGCGATCGCCCGCACGGTCGCCGAGGACTCGGATATCCGCGCCGCGGTCGCGAGCTACAGCGAGGACCCGGGCACTCCGGAGGCCGCCGCACTGGTGGGCGGCCCGCTCCAGCCGCTCGCCGAGAATGTGCGGAACCGCACGGGCGCGCTGTTCGTCGTCATCACCGACGACCACGGCATCAGGCTCGCCCACCCGGACCCCGATCGGCTCGGCGAGCCGGTCAGCACGAGCTTCGCCGACGCGATGGCCGGCCGTGAGACGGTGGCGTGGGAGTCCGGCACGCTGGGCGAATCGGCGCGCGCCAAGGTGCCGGTGCGTGCGACGGACGACGGGCTCCCGGTCGGAGAGGTGAGCGTCGGCTTTGCGAGCGCGAGCGTCTTCGGCGGCCTGCCCGGGCTCCTCACGGCCATCGGGGCGGCGTCCGCGGGCGCGCTCGCGATCGGGGCCGGCGCCTCCTGGCTGATCCGGCGCCGGCTGACGCGGGTGACCCTCGGGCTCCAGCCGGAGGAGTTCGCCGCGCTCGTCCAGGATCGCGCCGCGGTGCTCGACGGGGTCGGCGAGGGTGTCCTCGCGGTCACCCCGGAGGGCGTCGTCAGCGTGTGCAACGGACGGGCCGCCGAGCTGCTCGGCGCCGCACCCGCATCGGTCGGCCTGCCGATCGCCGAGACGGGAGTGCATCCCCGGGTCGTCGCGCTGGTGGTCGCGGGCGAGCCGGTGGTCGGCGAGGCCGTCGTCGTCGGCGGCCGCGTGCTCTACGTCGACCTCCGGCGGGTGGAACGCGACGGACGTGACCTCGGCGCCGTCGCGGTCGTCCGGGACCGCACCGACCTCGTCTCCCTCACGGAACGCCTCGACGCCGTGGCGTCGATGACGAACGCGCTCCGCGCCCAGCGGCACGAGTTCGCGAACCGCCTCCACGTCATCGTCGGTCTGATCGATTCCGGTCGCACCGAGGATGCGCGCGCGTTCCTCGACGATGTTGTCGCGCGCGGGCCGTTGAAGTTCCCGGTCGAGCACGCCGACCGCCTCCAGGAGCCGTACCTCCAGGCGCTGCTGGGGGCGAAGGGGGTGGAGGCTGCGGAGCGCGGGGTGCTCCTCTCGCTCGGCCCCGAGACGCTCGTCGTCGGCGCCGTCGCCGAGGCGGAGGACGTCGCGGCCGTGATCGGCAACCTGGTCGACAACGCGGTCAACGCGGCCGTGGACGGCGCGGAGCCGCGCTGGGTGGAGGTGGAACTGCTCGACGACGGGGACACGCTCTTCGCGACCGTCAGCGACTCCGGGCGCGGCGTGGGACGGGTCGCGGAGAGCTCGGCCCGAGACGCCGGCGTCGAGGGCCTCGGCGACGACGCGGTGCACGGTCGTGGGTTCGGCCTTCCATTGAGCCGGGATCTGGCACGCCGCCGCGGGGGCGACGTGTGGCTCGTCGACCCGGGCGGCGACGGGCACGGCGCGGTGTTCTGCGCGCGGCTGCCGGGCACGGTCGTCGCCGACACTCCGACGGCCCGGGCGGCCGCGGCGGAGAGGGGTGGTCCGTTATGAGCACCGACATCCGGGTGCTCGTCGTCGACGACGACTTCCGCGTCGCGGGGCTGCACCGCGACCTCGTGGACGGGCGTCGCGGATTCACGACGCTGGAGCCGGTCGTCTCCGCGCGGGCGGCGCGGACCGCGGTCCGCGACCACGCTCCCGATCTCGTCCTGCTCGACGTCTTCCTGCCCGACGGCGACGGCCTCGATCTGCTGGCCGAGCTCGACGTCGACACCTTCGTCATCAGTGCCGCCGCGGACGGCGCGACCGTGCGCAGAGCGCTCCGACGCGGGGCGCTCGCCTACCTGATCAAGCCTTTCGACGCGCGGATGCTCGAGGAGCGACTCGACGCCTACCAGCGGTACCGCAACATCCTGACCGACGATCGCGGAGCCGACCAGGAGGCGGTCGAGCGGGCGCTGCGGATCCTCCACTCCGGAGACGGGTCCGCGGCCGGTTCGCGGTCTGCGACCGAGCAGCGGGTCCTCGACGAGCTGCGCACGGGGGAGCGGACCGCCGCCGACGTGGCTGCGACGGTCGGGGTCTCCCGTGCCACGGCGCAGCGATACCTCGCGGCGCTCGCGGCTCGGGGGCTGGCCGAGGTCGCCCTGCAGTACGGCGCGACCGGCCGCCCGGAGCACCGCTACCGGGTCACTCCCAGACCATGAACGGGCGCAGCTCCGGCTTGCCGTTGGCCCGGTCGACATTGTGCACCGCTGCGATCGCGGCCGGAAGGACGGGACGGCGTGGACTCCCAGCCGGGCGGGGAGCTGGTTAGTGTAGCCTTGCCTTACTTCCCGTACCGATCCCCCGTCCCGTCGCGCGCGGGATCGGCGACGCCCGAGAGGAGCGCACGCCCGCGTGACCACCACCGCCCCGGCCCGCACCGACCGTCCCGCCTACCGGCCCTACCGGGCGCGCGTGTCCGCCGTCCGGCCGCTCAGCCCGCACTTCACCCGCGTCAGCTTCGCGTGCGACGATTTCGAGCACTTCGGCACCGAGGGCCTGGACCAGCGCATCAAGCTCCTGTTCCCGCTCGCCGACGGCACTATCTCCGACCTCGGCTTCGACGACGAGGAGTCGCTGGCCGCGGGCGACTGGTACGACCGCTGGCGTGCCCTGCCCGAGCATCTGCGCAACCCGTTCCGCACCTACACCGTTCGCGTCTCCGACCCGGCGGATCGCCGTGTGGACATCGACTTCGTGTCCCACGGCGACGGCGGACCCGCGGCCCGCTGGCTGCTGGCCGCGGCCCCCGGCGACGAGCTCGTGATCGTCGGCCCGGACGCCCGCAGCACGACGACGGGGATGGGCATCGACTGGCACCCGGGCGGCTGCAAGGACCTCCTCATCGTGGGCGACGAGACGGCGGTGCCCGCCGTCGCGGCCATCCTGGAGTCCCGGCCGGAGGACTGCACGGCCCACGTGTTCCTCGAGGTCCCCGCCCCCGAGGACGCGCTGCCTCTTCTGGCACCTCCTGGCGTCACGATCACCTGGTCGGCCCGCGGCGACGCCGAGACCGGCACCGCCCTGGTGCCCGCGATCGAGCGCTGGCTGGCCGAGCATCCCGAGGTCGTCGCCCGGGCGGCAGCACCGGAGCGGCAGCGCCTCGACCGTGTCGACGTCGACCGCGACGTGCTGTGGGAGCTGCCGGAGGAGGGCGAGGCAGGGTTCTACGCCTGGATCGCCGGCGAGTCCGCCGCGGTCAAGGCGCTGCGCCGCCTCCTGGTGCGCGGCCACGGAATCGACCGCCACCGCGTCGCCTTCATGGGCTACTGGCGGAGGGGCCGCGCCGAGAACTGACCGGCCGCGGTCATTTCTTCTCGGCGTCCTCGACCCCGGCGAAGGTCTCGGGGTAGTCGCTCAGCCAGGTCCAGTGGCTCAGCGGCCAGCTGATCACGAACGCCTTGCCGACGACGTCGTCCAGCGGGACGAACCCGCCGCCCGGGTCGTCCATGTGGTACCGGGAGTCGGCCGAGTTGTAGCGGTTGTCGCCCATCACCCACACCTTGCCCTCCGGCACGGTGACCTCGAACGGCTTGCCCGACACCTGCTGGACGCCGGCGGGGAGGAGCACGTAGGGCTCCTTGAGCGGCACGCCGTTCACGCTCATCTGACCGAGCGCGTTGCAGCAGCTGACCGTGTCGCCGGGGAGGCCGATGAGGCGCTTGACGAGGTGCTGGTCGCTGTCGGAGGCACCCAGGCCCACGAAGTCGAGCACCGCGCCGACGCCCTGCTGCAGCGCATTGCCGGTGCTGGGTGCGGGCGCCGGAAGCCACCCGCCCGGATCCTTGAACACGACCACGTCGCCGCGCTGGAGCGGGAACAGCTTCGGCTGCAGCTCGTTGACGATGATCCGGTCATTGATCTGGAGGGTGTTCTCCATCGACCCCGACGGGATGTAGAACGAGCGCGCGACGAACGTCTTGATCAGGAACGACACGAGCACCGCGACAACGAAGATGACCACGACATCCCGCAGCAGCGACTTCCACCCCGACTTGCGAGCGGAACGGCGCGGGCGCGTGGTGGCAGTGCTGTCGGTCACAATGCCTCACCGTACCGTGCGGAGGCTGTGAGCCGCATCCGACATCGCGGGCGGTGCACGTCAGGCTCCGGCTTCCGGCTCGGGCAGCTGATGCCGTGCCGTTCGGAACGGGCTGAGCGCGAGGAAGCCGGTCACCAGGGCGACACCGCCGATCGCGATCCAGAGCGTCGGCCGGAACCCGAGCGCGTCGGCGAGGAGTCCGCCGAGGGGCGCCCCCACGACGATCATCCCGCGGTTGGCCGAGCGCCACGTGGTGTTCGTGCGTGCCTGCAGACGGTCCGGGGTGACGGCCTGGCGATAGCCCATCTCGTTCGCGTTGCTCAGGCCGAGGCCGAATCCGTAGAAGCCCTGCCCGATCGTGAGCAGGGCGACCAGGGACCAGGCGGGGGCCGGCTCCGGCACCGTCGCGATGACAGCCCAGGCGAGGACCATGACGAGATTGCTCACGATGACGGCGCGTCCCGCACCCCAACGGAGTCCGACCCGGCGCGAGAGGGTGCTGCCGACGAGCGCGGCGACTCCCGCTCCGGCGAGGGCGACCCCCAGCTGGAACGGTGACAGGTGCAGGCCGATCAGGACGAACGGCGTGAAGACGGTGCCGAGCATGCTGGTGAAGAAGAACCAGCCGTGGGAGCCGATCGCCATCGGCGCGAGCACGCGATGACGGTAGACCCAGCGGAGCCCCTCGGCGATCTCCGTCCGGAGCGGACGCCGGTCGGCGGGTGCCGCGGGAGCCTCCTCCACCCGGATCCGCCCGATCGCGATCGCGGAGAACAGGTACGACGCGGCGTCGATGACGATGGAGAACGCCGCGCCGACAAGGGTCACCAGCCCGCCGGCGACGACCGGTCCCGCCGTCTGGGCCACGGCGTCGCTCTGGTCCGTGCGCGCGTGGGCGGCGAGCAGCTGGGCGCGGGGGACGATCCGGGGCACGAGCGATTGGGCGGCGGCATCGCCGAACAGGGACAGCGACCCGACCGCCATCACGACGACGAGGAGGGCGGGGAGGCTGAGCCACCCCGCGACGGCGAGCAGCGGGATGACGAGCAGCAGCACGGCCCGCCCGAGATCGGCTCCCACGAGCACCGGCTTGCGGGGCCTCCGGTCGACCAGGGCGCCGGCGACCAGCCCGAGCAGCAGGTAGGGCAGCCAGCGAGCCGCGTTGAGGAGGCCGACATCGACGGCGTCTCCGCCGAGGTCGACGAGGACGAGCACCTGCACCGCGATGGTCGTGACGTAGGTGCCGAATCCGGAGACCGTGTATGCCGCCCAGTACGCCGGAAAGCCCGGGATCCCGAAGACGTCGCGGCTGCGAGGATGCGGCATGATCCTCCTTCGCGTCGTCCGATCAGGCTATCCGGGGGGAGGAGCCCCTGGTGGTCGTGCGCGCCGGGACGCTGTGAGCCGAATCCGACATCGGGGCCGGTGCTTGTCCGCGGGCTGTCGCGGTGAGAGCATCGGAGCACGGGCGCGCGACGCGATCGGCGTGGGCCCGCGTGATCATGAAGAGCGCGCAGCGAGGTCGGCGGGTGGGGTCACGACGCGGGGGACCGCGCCGCGCGGGCGGAGCGCGGCCCGCGACCGGGATGGTGGCGGCCGCGGCGCTGGCTCTCGCGGCTTTCGGGACGCTCGCGGCGCCGGCGCAGGCCGCCGTGGCCCAGGAGTGTCCGGCGGCGGGATGCGCGATGCCGGCACCCGCGCCGACCGCGTCCGCGACCGAGACGCCGACCCCGACCGGGACCCCCGATCCGACCGGGACCCCCGATCCGACCGGGACGCCGACGCCCACCTCGACTCCGGATCCCACGGGCACTCCGACGCCGACGGGGACGCCGACCCCCACACCCACCCCGACCCCGTCCCCCACCTCGACCCCTGCTCCCGCACCCACCGACGACATCCCGCTCACGATCCCCGACCTCGGCCCGGGGCCGGCGCTCGACGAGGCCGACGTCGCGCGTGCCTCGCAGCTGGCGAGCGACCTCGCCACGGCGCAGGATGCCCTGGCCACCGCCTCCGAGCAGGCGCGGGACGCACAGCGCGAGCGGGAGCAGGCGCAGACCCTCGCCGACGCGCTGCAGGCGCAGGCGGATGCGGCGGCGAAGCGGGCGCAGAGGTCTGCCGCGTCAGCGGCGGCGCTCGTGCGCTCGGCCGTCTCGCACGGGCCCACCGCAGACCCGCTCGCCACCGTCCTCAGCGGCAGGGGCGACCTCCTGGGGCGGCTCGGGGCCGTCGACCGCCTGAGGACCCTCTCAGCGGACGGCGAGCGGACACTCCGCGCCGCGAGCGCCGACGCGCGGGCAGCGGCGGCCGCGAAGAAGAAGGCCGCCGCCGCCGCGCGGACGGTGTCCGCCATCGACGTCGCGGCGAGCGAGCAGACCGTGGCCGACGCGCAGACCCGGGTCGACCTGGCCGTCGCCGCGCTGGCCGAGGTGCCGACCGTGCTGTCCGCCGACGCGGGCTGGAGCACCCTCACCGTCGATCCCTCCCTCATCCCGGACGGCTGGACCCTCCCGGTGCACGGGCCGCTGACCGACGGCTTCGGGCCGCGGCCCTCCCGCCCCGCGGGCACCGCGCTCTTCCACCCGGGCGACGACATCGGTGCGGCCTGCGGGACCACGATCGTGGCGGCCGCGGCGGGCACCGTGGTCGACGCCGGGCCCAACGGGTCCTACGGCAACTTCATCCTGATCGACCACGGCGGCGGCGTGCAGACCGCATACGGGCACATCCGCGACGGCGGGATCGGCGTGGCGGTCGGGCAGCGGGTCGCGGCCGGACAGGCGATCGCGCAGGTCGGCTCGACCGGTGCGTCCACCGGCTGCCACCTGCACCTGGAGGTGCGCGTCAACGGGCTGCAGATCGACCCGATGCCGTTCTTCGCGGCACGCGGCGTCACGATCGGGACGCGCTGAGCGGCGGCCTCCTCCCGCGATCCTGCACGTTCGCCGGTTGTTCTCCGCGCTGTCTCCGATCTGGGCGTACCGTGCTGGCATGACCGAACTCACGGAGCTCGTCGGGTCATGGATGCGGCGCCAACGGTGGTATTCGACCAAGAGCGTCGAGCCGAGACTGCGACTCCTCGCCTCCTTCGAGATCGAGCCCGCCGATCCCGAACTCCGCATCGTCACCCACTTCTTCTGCGACGACGCCCCACGCACCCCACGGGTGTACCAGGTGCCGGTCGTGGCACGGCCGGATCGGGGCGGCGACGCGGCGGCCCTCATCGGCGAGGCCGGCGGACGCTTCCTCTACGACGGCCCGACCGAGGAGGCCTACGTCGCCTCCCTCATCGCGCTGATGACCGGCGCGGACCGCTCCGAGGGACGCGACGCGCACGCACAGGGGCACACGCTCGCCGGCCCGATCGAGGTCGTCTCGTCGCGCCGTCTCACAGGTGAGCAGTCGAACACGTCGATCGTGGCCGAGCTCGCCGGCGACCGGCTCGCGCTGGTCAAGGTGTTCCGCGTCGTGCAGGACGGCGAGAACCCCGACGTCTCGACCCTGGCGGCGCTGACCGCCGAGGGATCGCGTCGGACGCCCGCTCTGATCGGCTGGCTGACCGGCGAGTGGCCTGCGGCGACGGGAGGCCGTGCCGCCGGCGAGCTGGCGCTCATCCAGGACTTCGTGCCGGGCGCGGAGGACGGCTGGGAGCTCGCCGTCTCGGCCGCCGAGCGCGGTGAGGACTTCGCCGACCGGGCATTCGACCTCGGGCGGGGCACCGCCGAGCTGCACCGTCAGCTGGCGCTGGCTCTGCCGACCCGGCCCGCGGATCGGGAGGATGTCGCCCGCGCGCTCGACGCGATGTTCCGCCGCCTCACCGTGACCACGACCGAGGTGCCCGATGTCGAGCGGCTGCGCCCGGGGATCGCCGCTGTCTACGAGGCCGCGGCGGCCGCTCCGGCGCCCGTGCTGCAGCGCATCCACGGAGACCTGCACCTCGGGCAGGTGCTCCACGCGCCCGACCGCGGCTGGCAGTTCATCGACTTCGAGGGAGAGCCATTGCGCCCGCTCGCCGAGCGCAGCCTCCCGGACTCCACGATGCGCGACGTCGCCGGGATGCTCCGCTCGTTCGACTACGTCGCCGGGTCGCTCGCGCAGCGGCAGCCGCCGATCGACGCGGCCGCCTGGTCCGCCCGGGCACGGGAGGCGTACCTCGAGGGCTACGCGTCCGTTGCCGGCGCCGAGCTGGAGGAGCACCACGCGCTGCTCGACGCGTTCGAGCTCGACAAGGCGGTGTACGAGATCGTGTACGAGGCGCGGCACCGTCCGGCGTGGATCCCCATCCCGCTGGGCGCGGTGGAGCGGCTGCTGGCGACACGGGTCTGACAGCGGGCCGCGGTGGACGTCGGCCGGACAGGCTGCGGCCACCGCGACCTCAGTGGGAACGGGCTCTCGCGACGACTCGGCCGCGAACTCCGTTCGAACGGCGCCGCGCTCCGCGTGTCGGTCACGATCTCCGTTCGAACGGATCTCTCCGCCGACGCGCCGTCCAGAGTTCCGGAGGAACGGCGACGTCCGCCAACGGCGACGAGATCTCCGGAGTCGTCACGCCGCGCAGGGCCTCACGCCTCCGCGGTGCGGGGCAGGTGCTTGGAGTACGAGGCGAGCAGGGCCAGCGACGACAGTGCGGCCAGCGCGATCAGCGCGAGGAACAGCCCGATCGTCGACAGAGGCGGCGTGAGCGCGGCCATGATGGTCGGCACGAGGAAGCCTGCATAGGCCACGGCGTAGAACATCCCGGTCAGCCCGGCGAGGTCGCGCGGCGTCGCGATGCTCTGCACCTCCAGCAGCCCGGAGACGAGGGCGATGCCCATCCCGGCGCCCAGGACGACGGCCGCGAGGAGGCCGAGAAGCAGCGACCGCGTCACGACCGCCCCGGTGAGGATGACGAGCCCGGCGCCGATCGTGATCAGCGCCGCCACCAGCCCGCGCGCGCTCGAGACGGAGTGGAGCCGCTTGGCGATCGGCTGCACCAGCGAGGCGACACCCAGCGCGACGACGGTGAGGACGGTCGCGTAGCCCAGCCCCCACTCCCCGGTCCGATCGCCGAGCAGCACGGGAAGGTAGCCGTAGGCCAGTGCCGCCGCGGCGAAGATCCAGGGCGCCGCGACCAGCACCACCCGGCGGAACCGCTTGTGGCCCGCAGCCGGGATGCGCAGCTGGGCCAGCAGGGGACCGCGCTCGCCTCCGCTGGTCGCCGTCTCGGGGATGCGCAGCACCGCCCACGCGAGCGGCAGCGTCAGTGCGATGTGGACGACGAACGGCAGCTCCTCGCCGAACACGGTGAACTGCGCGATCCCGCCCGCGACGAGCGCACCGGCGGCGGAGCCCAGCGTGAACGCGAGGGAGGCGCGACGTGCTCCGGCCGCCCGGTCGACGCCCGGCTCGAAGCGCGGCGAGGAGACCTCCTTCATCCAGCTGGTGCCCACCGCCATCGCGATGCCGACCGTGATGCCGGAGAGCAGCCGTCCGACGTAGATCGGCACCGGTCCCAGCTCGCCCAGGGCCAACGCTCCGCTCGCGAGCATCGCCGAGAGCACTCCCGCGAACATCAGCGGCCGCCGGCCGTGCCGGTCCGAGAGTGCTCCGGCGATCAGCAGCGCCGGCGCCAGGCCCAGCACATAGACGCCGAGGAACATGTTGACGGTCAGCTCCGAATAGTGCTGGACGTCCTTGTACATGAGCAGGAGCGGACTGAACTGGTTGCCGCACCAGGAGCAGACGAACATGACGGCGAACACCAGTCGCCACGGTGCGCGAGAGGACCGGGCCGCGCGGACGTCACGGGTCTCGCGCATCACAGCGCGCCCTGGTTGCGTGCGATGTGCGTGCGCAGCAGACCGGGGTAGTCGCCGCCGCTGCGCAGGGCGTCGAGCAGGGCCTCGTGGTCGGCGAGCGAATCGCCCAGAGTCTCCGGCCGCACGCGGAACAACTGGTGCCGGATGCGCTGCTGGCGGTCGCGCAGGAGCCCGTAGAAGTGGCCGGCGAGATCGTTCCCCGACGCGTCCACGACGGCCGCGTGGAACCACTGGTCCGCCTCGACGAAGCGCTCGACGTCGCCGGCGGCGATGGCCGCGCGCTGCTCCGCCAGGGCCTCCTCGAGGGCGGTGCGCAGGGCGTCGTCGGCCCCGCCTCCCTCGCCCACTCGCGCGGCGGCGGTGGCCTCGATCGCCTCCCGCAGATCGAGCACGTTCTGCGCCTCCCGCGGCGACATCGGCACCACGACCGCCCCGCGCCGCGGCTCGAGCGTGAGCAGCCCCTCCGCCGCCAATCGCAGGAACGCCTCGTGCACGGGCGTGCGGCTGACGCCGATCTCGGCGCCGAGCTGCGCCTCGCTGAGCAGCGTCCCGCCCGGGGCCTCGCCCGACAGGATGAGGTGCTTGGTGTGGGCGTAGGCGTGCTCGGCGGCCGGGATCATGCGTCCAGTCTACGCCTTGCATGCAAGGTTGCGTGCAAGGTGGCGATGGTCGCGGGTCAAGCCTGCGGGGCTGCCGCCTTCACCCGGTACCGGGCGGCCCGGTGCGTCTCCGCCACCCGGTCGCCCGCGCCGTGCAGCTTGTTGCGCAGCGTGCCCGGCACATAGTCGGTCGGGTAGGCGCCGCGCTTCTGCAGCTCCGGGATGACGAACTCGACGATGTCCTCGAACGTGCCGGGGGTGATCGCGTAGGCGAGGTTGAAGCCGTCGACGTCGGTCTCCTCCACCCACTCCTGCAGCTGGTCGGCGATCTCCGCCCCCGAGCCGACGATGTACGGTCCGAGGCCGCCGATGGCCCCGTTGCGGCCGATGTCGCGCACGGTCCACTCGCCGCCGTCCTCGTTCGGGCGCTGGAAGTTGGCGACGGCCGACTGGATGGCGTTGCTCTGCACGTTGCCGATCGGCTCGTCGAGGTCGTACTGCGACAGGTCGACGCCCATCCACCCCGACATGAACACGAGCGCGCCCTCGTCGGAGGTGTACTGCAGGAAGTCCTCGAACTTCGCCTGCGCCTTCTCGGGCGTCTCGTCCGTGATGATCGTCAGCAGCGTGTAGATGCGGGCGGAGTAGCGGTCGCGTCCGGCGGCCTCGAGGGCGTCGCGGAGCTTCGCGACGGTCGCCTTCAGCCCGTCCTTGGTGGAGGCGGCGACGAAGATGGCCTCCGCGTTCTCGGCTGCGAACCCGATGCCGCGCTTCGACGCGCCGGCCTGGTAGATCACCGGCGTGCGCTGCGGGCTCGGCTCGGAGAGATGGATGCCCGGCACGGTGAAGTGCGTGCCGCTGTGGCCGATCTCGTGCACCTTCGCCGGGTCGGTGAACACGCCGGCCTCGCGGTCGCGCACGACGGCGTCGTCCTCCCACGACCCCTCCCACAGCTTGTAGAGCACCTCCAGGTACTCGTCGGCGTGGTCGTAGCGGTCGTCGTGCTCCCGCTGGTCGTCGTGCCCCATGTTGCGCGCGGCCGAGGGCAGGTAGCCGGTGACGACGTTCCACCCGACACGTCCGTTGGTCAGGTGATCGAGCGTCGACATGCGGCGGGCGAACGGGTACGGGTGCTCGTAGGCGGTGCCCGCGGTGATGCCGAAGCCCAGGTTCTCCGTCACCAGCGCCATCGCCGAGACCAGGAGGATCGGGTCGTTGACCGGGACCTGCGCGCCGTGCCGGATCGCGGCCTCGTTGTCGCCGCCGTACACGTCGTACGTGCCGAGCACATCGGCGATGAAGATCCCGTCGAACTTCCCGCGCTCCAGCAGCTTCGCGAGCTCGGTCCAGTAGGTGAGGTCCTTGTACCGCCACGCCTGGTCGTCGGGGTGGCGCCACATCCCCGAGGCCTGATGGGCGACGCAGTTCATGTCGAAGGCGTTGAAACGGATCTGACGGGTCATGCGATCCAGGATGCGGGATGCCGTGCCGCGGCGCACCCGGCACGTCACACGACGTAACCGGGGCTGGTGCTCAACGCCCGGTGAAGCGGGGCCGCCGCTTCTGCTGGAAGGCGGCGAAGCCTTCGCGGTAGTCGGCGGTGTCGCGCAGGGCGGCTTGTGCGGCGTTCTCGGCGGCGACGGAGGACCAGAGGTCCAGGTCGCCGTCGCGCAGGCCCGCGACGATGCGCTTGCTCGCGAGGAACGCCTGGGTCGCACCGGTCGCGGCCGCGCTCGCCGCAGCCTCCACTGCGTCGCCGAGCTCGGCCGCGGGCAGGGCGCGACTGAACAGGCCGCCCGCCACGGCCTCGGTGCCGGAGAGCAGGCGGCCCGAGTAGACGAGGTCGAGGGCGCGGTGCGGGCCGAGGCGGGAGACGAGCAGCCAGTGGCCTCCGGAGTCGAGGGCGGCGCCGAGTGCGGCGAACGGGGAGCCGACTTTCGCATCGTCCGCGACGAGCACGACGTCCGTCGCGACGAGGAGACCGAGCCCCACGCCCAGGCAGGCGCCCTGTGCGGCGGCGAAGGTCGGGGCAGGGAAGGTACTCATGCGGCGCAGCAGCGGGGCGACGAGGCCGTCGAGGTAGCCGCTCACGTCGTCGGTGGCCGGATCGACCCCGGAGATGTCGCGGCCCGCGCAGAACGCCCGTCCTGTTCCGCGCAGCACGAGCGCTCGCACGCGCGCCTCCTCCGCCGACGCGTACGCCGCGTCGAGGGCGCGGAGGTCGTCCGGCCCGAGGGCGTTCAGCCGGGCGGGCGCGTTCAGCGTCACGCGGGCGATGCCGTCGTCGATGGCCAGCTCGATCATGGCGCTCCTCACCCGTCGTAGTCGACGACGATCCGGTCGGTCAGGGGATGGGACTGGCAGGTCAGCACGTAGCCGCGCTCCAGCTCTTCGGGCTCGAGCGCGTAGTTCTCCGTCATCCGCACCTCGCCGTCGAGCAGCCGGGCCCGGCAGGTGCCGCAGACACCGCCCGTGCAGGCGAAGGGCACGTCGGCGCGCACGCGCAGGGCGGCGTTGAGGACCGACTCGTTGGCGTCGACCGGGGTGGAGACGGTGGAGGTGGTCCCGTCGAGCGTGAACTCGATCTCGGCCGTGCGCTCGCCGTCGTGCACGACGACCGGGCGGCCCGCATCGCCGCGCACCTCGGCCGGGTCGCCGGTGATAAACAGCTCGAAGTGCACGGAGGGACGCGGCACGCCGGAGTCCTCCAGCACGTCGCGGCTCAGCTGCACCAGCTCGAACGGTCCACACAGGAACCACTCGTCGACGGTGTCGGGCGGCAGGAGCGTGCCGAGCATCCGGCGCAGCCGCTCCTCGTCGATGCGGCCGGAGAGCAGCGGGGCCGAGCGCTGCTCGCGCGAGAGCACGTGGTGCAGGGCGAGCCGGGCGGGGAAGCGGTCCTTGAGGTCGGCGAGCTCCTCCAGGAACATCACGTCGATCGCGGTCCTGTTCGTGTACACGAGGGTGAAGCGGGAGGTCGTGCTCGCGCTGAGCACGCTCGTCGCGAGCGCCATCAGCGGGGTGATCCCGGAGCCGGCGGCGATCCCCGCGATGTGCCGGCCGTCGAGCGCGGCGAGGTCGACGGTGAAGGTGCCCTGCGGGCTCATGACGTCGATCCGGTCGCCGGGCCGCAGCTCGCTCGTCGCCCAGGTCGAGAACGCGCCGCCGAGATCGCGCTTGATCGCCACGCTGATGCGGCCGTCCCGGTCCAGCGAGGGCGGCAGCGGCGGGCGGCAGATCGAGTAGCTGCGCCGCAGCTCCCGACCGCCGACCTCGGCCCGCAAGGCCACATGCTGGCCGGGCAGGTAGTCGTAGTCGTCCCGCAGCTCAGGAGGGACGGCGAAGGTCACCTCGACGCTCGCGGCGGTCAGCGGCCGCACCTCGGCGACGGACAGCGTGTGGAAGCGTGCGCGGGCCATCGTCGCCCTCACAGCGCCTTGAAGTGGTCGAACGGCTCCCCGCATCCCTCGCACACATAGAGGGCCTTGCACGAGGTGGAGCCGAACCGAGACAGCTGCCGGGTGCTCAGCGAGCCGCACTGCGGGCACTTCACGCCGAGCGAGAGGCGCACCGGGCCGCCGGGCGCGGCGGCACCGGTGGGGGGAGCGATCCCGTACTCCTCCAGCGCGGCCTTGCCCGCGGCGCTGATCCAGTCGGTCGTCCAGGCGGGGGCGAGCTCGAGGCGCACGCGCACCGCGTCGAAGCCGGCCCGGGCGAGCGCCCGCACGACGTCCTCGCGGATCGTCTCCATCGCCGGGCAGCCGGAGTAGGTCGGCGTCATGACCACCTCGACGCCGTCGTCGGTCACGCTGACGGCGCGCAGGATGCCCAGGTCGTCGATGGTCAGCACCGGCACCTCCGGGTCGAGCACCGCGGCCGCGGCCTCCCATGCCCGGTCCGCCTCGGCGAAGTGGCTCACCATGTCGCCCCCGGGTGCTGCCGGGCGAGCACTTGCAGCTCCGCCAGCAGCGGACCGAGGTGCTCGGAGTGGCGTCCGCGGCGGCCGCCGCCGGACGACGCGAAGGTCGCGGGCGGCTCCAGGCCGGTCTCGTCGAGAACGGGACGCAGGCTCGTCTCGAACGCGGCGCGCAGGGTGGAGGGGCGCACCGCGATCCCCTCCAGGCGGTCGATCAGCGGGTCGTCGCGGAAGAGCTCGTCGACCGCCGGCCACACATCCGCCAGCGCGGTCAGCGTCCGGCGACGGGACTCGTCGGTGCCGAGGGCGAGCCGCCGCATCCACTGGTCGGCGTGGTCGCGGTGGTAGTCGACCTCCTTGACCGCCTTCGCGGCGACGCCGGCGAGCACCGGGTCGCCGGAGGCACGCAACCGCTCGTACAGTTCCGCGAAGTAGTGGGAGGCCGCGAACTGCCGCACGATCGTGTGCGCGAAGTCGCCGTTCGGCTGTTCGAACAGGTGTGCGGAGCGGAACGCGTGCTCGTCGCGCCAGTAGGCGAGATCGTCCTCGGTGCGGCCGGACGCGGTGCCCGCGTAGCGCAGCAGCGACCGGGCGTGGCCGAGCAGATCGAGGGCGATGTTGGCGAGGGCGACGTCCTCCTCCAGCTCGGGCGCGCGTGAGATCCACATCCCGAGCCGCTGCGCGAGCACGAGGGCGTCGTCGCCGAGCCACAGCGCGTACTCGGCGACATCGGCGGAGGCCGGGGAAGCGTGGTCGACGAACTCGGCCGACAGCGTGACCGTGCTGAGCTCGACGTGGCCGTGCCCTTCCTCGGACGAGGGCCCGGTGCTCACAGCTGCTTCACCCCCTCGCTCTCCGTGTAGTAAGTCGCGTGCCGGTAGTTCTTGCCCTCCGGCGAGGTGAAGAAGGCGTCCTTGGCGTCCGGGTCGCTCGCGGTGATCGCGTCCGAGCGCACCACCCAGATCGAGACCCCCTCGCCGCGGCGCGTGTAGAGGTCGCGGGCGTTGCGCACCGCCAGCTCCTCGTCCGGCGCGTGCAGCGACCCGACGTGCACGTGGCTCAGGCCGCGGGAGGCGCGGACGAACACCTCCCACAGCGGCCACACTTCGGCGGTCATGCGGCGGCCTCCCGGCCGGCGACGTGCCCCGCGCCGGCGGCGCGCTTCTCGGCGTACGCGGCCGCGGCCTCCCGCACCCATGCGCCGTCCTCGCGGGCCTCCCGCCGGCGCTGCAACCGCTGGGCGTTGCAGGGCCCTCGCCCGGCGATGACCTCCTGCAGCTCGCTCCAGTCGATGGGCCCCAGCTCGTAGGCCTGCGTCTCCTCGTCCCAGCGCAGGGCCGGGTCGGGCAGCGTCACGCCCAGCGCTTCCGCCTGCGGCACCAGCATCGCGACGAACCGCTGCCGCAGCTCGTCGTTCGAGAAGCGCTTGATCTTCCATGCCATCGACCGCGCCGAGTGGGGGGACTCGGCGTCGGGAGGCCCGAACATCATGAGCGACGGCCAGTACCAGCGGTCGACCGCGTCCTGCGCCATCCTGCGCTGCTCCGCGGTCCCGCGCATCAGCGTCAGCAGGATCTCGAACCCCTGCCGTTGATGGAACGACTCCTCCTTGCAGATGCGGACCATCGCGCGGCCGTAGGGGGCATAGGAGCAGCGGCACAGCGGCACCTGGTTGCAGATGGCCGCGCCGTCGACCAGCCAGCCGATCGCGCCGATGTCGGCCCAGCTGAGGGTGGGGTAGTTGAAGATGGAGGAGTACTTGGCCGTGCCGTCGATCAGCTGCTCCGTCATCTCGTCGCGCGTGATGCCCAGCGTCTGCGCCGCGGAGTAGAGGTAGAGCCCGTGGCCGGCCTCGTCCTGCACCTTCGCCATGAGGATCGCCTTGCGCTTCAGGCTCGGCGCGCGGGTGATCCAGTTGGCCTCCGGCTGCATCCCGATGATCTCGGAGTGCGCGTGCTGCGACATCTGCCGGATCAGGGTGCGCCGGTAGGCGTCGGGCATCCAGTCGCGCGGCTCCACGCGGGAGTCGGCCGCGATGAGGTCGTCGAACCGCGCCTGCGCGTCGTCCTGCTCGACCGTGTCGATGCTCGTCATCAGTCCCTCCGTCTCCGTCGACGCTCAATAACTGACTGATCGTTCGTTTAGTATATCCGTCCGGGCGGGAAGCGTGCCACACTGGGGCGCATGACCGAGACGCTGCCGGCCGAGGGCCTGCGCCGGGGCCGCCCCGGCTACGACCAGCGCGGCATCCTCGAGGTGGCGGTGGCCGCGTTCAACGAGCACGGCTACGACGCGACCTCCATCGGGATGCTCGCGACCCGGCTCGGGCTCTCCAAGTCGGCGATCTACCATCACGTCTCCGCCAAGGACGAGCTGCTGGCGCTCGCGCTCGACGTGGCGCTGGACGGACTCGAGGGCGTGCTGCGCTCGCCGGAGGCGACGGACGGCCCGGCAGCGGCACGCCTGGCCGCTGTGCTGCGCGGCGCCGTGCACGTGCTCGCCGAGCGGAAGCCCTACGTCACCCTCCTGCTCCGCGTGCGCGGGAACACCGAGGTCGAGCGGGCCGCGCTCGTACGTCGCCGCGCGTTCGACCGCGCGGTGGCCGACCTCGTCGCCGAGGCGCAGGCGGAGGGCGCCCTGCGCACCGACGCCGACCCGGTCGTCGTCGCCCGGCTGCTCTTCGGCACGATCAACTCGCTCACCGAGTGGTACGACCCCGACGGCCCCCTCACCCCGGATTCCGTCGCCGACACCATCCTCGCCTTCGCCCTCTGACCCCCCACATTTGGACCGAATGTGCCGTACGGCGCGCGCTTTCGCGGCATTTGGTCCAAATGTGCGGCGGGGGCTACTCCTTCGCGACCAGGGTGAGGACGTCGTAGGTCGCAACGAGCTCGTCGTGCTGGTTGCGGATGCGCGCGTCCCACCGCACCTCGCCGTACTCGTCGGTCTCCCGCGGCGTGATCTGCTTGGCCGTGAGCGTGACCCGGATGCTGTCGCCCGGCGACACCGGGGTGAGGAAGCGCAGGTCCTCCAGCCCGTAGTTCGCGAGCACCGGACCCGGCGCCGGGTCCACGAACAGCCCGGCGGCCCACGACACGAGAAGGTAGCCGTGCGCCACGCGACCCGGGAAGAACGGGTTCGCCGCGGCGGCCTCCTCGTCCATGTGGGCGTAGAACGTGTCGCCCGTGAACGTCGCGAACGCCTCGATGTCGTCCAGGGTCACGCGGCGGGAGGCGGAGGCGACCTGGTCGCCGATCCGCAGGGTCGCGAGCGACTTGCGGAACGGATGCTCGCCCCCGGCTGTCGCGGCGGCGCCCTCGTGCCACACGCCCGTGATCGCGGTGAGCATGTCCGGGGAGCCCTGGATCGCCGTCCGCTGCATGTGGTGCAGGACTGCGCGGATCCCGCCCAGCTCCTCCCCGCCGCCCGCCCGCCCGGGGCCGCCGTGCACGAGGTGCGGGACGGGTGAGCCGTGCCCGGTCGAGCTGCGCGCGTCGTCGCGGTCGAGCAGCAGGATGCGCCCGTTGTACGCCGCGGAGGCGAGCACGAGATCGCGCGCGAACGCGGTGTCGTGCGTCGCCGCACTGGTCACCAGTGAGCCGCCTCCTCGCGCGACGAGCTCGGCCGCCTCGGCGGGCGACGTGTACGACAGGATGCTCGCGACCGGCCCGAACGCCTCCACCGTGTGCGCCGCGGGCGTGTGCGCGTCGGCGAACCGCAGCAGCAGTGGGGCGACGAACGCGCCCTCCGCCGCGACCCCTTCCGACCCGTCGGCCCGCCGCACGACCGGATCGCCGAGCCCGCCGACCACGACCTCTCCGCCGGCCTCCACGAGCCTCCCGACCTGCCGGAGCACCTCGTCGCGCTGGGTTCGCGAGGCGAGCGGCCCCATGGTCACCCCCTCCGCCCGCGGGTCGCCGACGACGACGCGCTCGGCGATGCGGGCGCGCACCGCGTCGATCAGGGCCTCTTCGCTCCCCGCCGGCACGATCACGCGCCGGATGGCTGTGCACTTCTGGCCCGCCTTGGCCGTCAGCTCCACCACCAGCTGCTTCACGTAGGCGTCGAACTCCGGCGAGCCGGGGCCGGCGTCCGGTCCGAGCACGGAGGCGTTGATCGAGTCGGTCTCGCTCGTGAACCGCACGCCGCCGGTCTGCACGGAGGCGTGCGAGCGCAGGTGCTCCGCCGTGGAGGCCGAGCCGGTGAACGCGACCAGGTCGCCCAGCCGCAGGTGGTCCAGGAGGCCCGGCACCGCCCCGCACACCACCTGCAGCGACCCGTCCGGCAGCAGGCCGCTCTCGACCAGGATGCGCACCATCCGCTCGGCGACCTGGGCCGTCGGCGTCGCGGGCTTCACCAGTGTCGGCATCCCGGCGAGGAACGAGGGCGCCAGCTTCTCGAGCAGCCCCCAGACCGGGAAGTTGAAGGCGTTGATCTGCACGGCGACGCCCGGCAGCCGGGTGTAGACGTGCTGCCCGGAGAACGAGCCGTCCGTGGAGAGCGGCTCGGGCGGCCCGTCGACGACGACCTGCGCGTTCGGCAGCTCGCGCCGCCCCTTCGAACCGTAGGTGAAGAGCGCGCCGATGCCGCCGTCCACGTCGATCCACGCGTCCGCCCGGGTTGCGCCCGCGGAGGCCGACGCGTCGTACAGCTCCTGCTTGCGGGCGGTGAGCGCCTGCGCGAACGCCTTCAGCAGCAGCGCGCGCTGGTGGAACGTCAGGGCGCCCAGAGACGTCTGCCCGACGGTCCGGGCGTGGTCGAGGGCGGCGGCGAGGTCGAGGCCGGTCGCGCTCACCCGGGCGACCGGCTCGCCGGTGGAGGCGTCGAGCACCGCGGTCGCGCCTGTGTCGTCGGAGGGTGTCCACCACCCGTCCCGGACGTAGCTCGGCAGGACGGCGGGCGACTCGGTCATCGGTTTCCTCCTCGGAGAGCGTGTCCCGACGGGACGTATGCTGGCCGCATGGTCGACGAGGGCGCGGGCAGCGGATGGACGATCGAGCTCGGCGAGCTCGACGAGAAGATGGGTGTGCGCATCCTGGAGCAGTCGGCGGAGCGGGTGGTCGCGACGATGCCGGTCGAGGGCAACCGCCAGTCGTTCGGCCTGCTCCACGGCGGGGCATCCGTCGCCTTCGCGGAAGCGCTCGGCTCCTGGGCGGCGGTCATCCATGCCGGTCCCGGGCGCAGCGCGGTCGGCGTCGACATCAACGCGACCCACCACCGCTCGGCGCGCTCCGGGCTCGTGACGGGGGTCGCCACCGCCATCCGGCTCGGTCGCACGATCGCCTCGCACGAGATCGTGGTGACCGACGACGAGGGGAACCGGCTCTGCACGGCCCGCATCACGAATCTCATCATCGACGCCCCGGGCCGCTCGTAGCGGAGGAGCCGTCTCCGGTCGCGTCGGGCCAGGCGTAGAACCCGCGCCCCGACTTGCGACCCAGCAGGCCGTCCGCGACCATCCGGCGCAGCAGCTCCGGCGGCTCGAACCGCGGCCCGAGCTCGCGGGCGAGGTACTCGGCGATGTCGAGGCGCACGTCGAGCCCGACCAGATCCGTCAGGCGCAGCGGGCCCACGGGATGCCGGTAGCCGAGCTCCAGCGCGCGATCGATGTCCTCGGGCGAGCCGACCCCCTCCTCGAGCATCCGGATCGCCTCGAGCCCGAGCAGCACGCCGAGGCGCGAGGAGGCGAAGCCGGGGGAGTCGCGCACGACGACGGCGGTCTTGCCGATCGCGGCCACCCATCCTGTCGCCGCGGCGACGGCGGACGGCGCGGTCGCCGACCCGGCCACCACCTCGACCAGCGCCGACGCCGGCACCGGGTTGAAGAAGTGCATCCCCACGAAGCCGCCCGGGCGGCGCAGCGCTGTCGCGAGCGCATCGATGGAGAGGGAGGAGGTGTTGGTCGCGAGCACCGCGTCGGCCGTCAGCAGGTCTTCCGCCCGCCGTAGCGCCTCCGCCTTCAGCTCCGGCAGCTCCGGGACGGCCTCGACCACGAGCTGCGACCCGGCCAGGCTCTCCCAGACGGTCCCGATGACCAGGGCGTCCGGATCGGGTGCGGGCTCGCCCCGTTCCAGGCTCGCCGTGACCGAGCGCCGGATGCGGGCCCGGGCGGCCTCCGCGGCGGCCTCGTCGCGTTCGACGACCGCGACCCGCGCACCCGCCATGAGGAAGGCGTGCGCGATGCCCGCGCCCATCCGGCCGCCGCCGACCACGCCGACGCGCTCGGGTGCCGGCTCCGCGGTCATCGACTCGTCCGCCGTCACGGCCGCCCCCGTTCGAGGAACTCCGTCATGCGCCGGTGCTTCTCCGGGGACTCGAACAGGACCGCCTGCGCCTCCCGCTCGGCCCGCGGATGCTCCTCCGCCGGCATCGCCAGCACCTCCTTGGTGTAGCGGGTCGCCAGGGGGTCGTTCGCCGCGATGCGGTCGGCGAGCGCGTGCGCCCCGGCGAGCAGCTCGTCCGGCTCGAAGAGGGCGGAGACCAGGCCGGCCGCGAGCGCCTCCTCGCCGGTCAGCACCCGGCCCGCGAGCACGATCTCCTTCGCGAGCGGTTCGCCCACCAGCCGGGGCAGGCGCCAGAGCGCGCCCGCCGCGGCGATGATCCCCAGCCCCGTCTCCGGGTTGCCGATGCGCAGCCGCGGCGTGCCGAGCCGGAAGTCGGCCGCGTACGCCAGCTCGGCCCCGCCGCCCAACGCGTAGCCGTCGAGGGCGGCGATGACGGGCAGGGGGAGCTCGGCGATGCGGGTGAAGATCGTGGCGTTGATGGCGTGGCGGGCGTCGACGGCGGTGCGGTCGCGCAGCTCGGCGATGTCCGCGCCGGATGCGAACACCCCGTCGGCGCCGGTGAGCACGAGGATGCGCGGGTCGCGTTCGAGACGCTCGCAGACGTCGTGCAGCTCGTCGACCATCCGCTGGTCGATCGCGTTGCGCCGCTCGGGACGGTCGAGCGTCACCTCGACGCGGTCGGCGCGCTCGGCGACACGCAGCGTCTCCATCGCGTCTCTCCTTCGAATCGCGAATTACCAAACGACCGTTCAGCAAGTAAACCCTACCAGCGCCCCCACCCCCGCGCCCCCACCCCCGCGCCCCCACCCCCGCGCCGCCCACCCCCTCGAGGTTCACGTCGTTGCGCCTTCGACGCCCGAATGAGCGCAACGACG